>NZ_JBKJOQ010000130.1:0-96711 GCF_046595475.1 Rhizobacter sp. | reverse complement strand
CATCGGCCGCCTGCAGGCCTTCGAGGCGGCCGGGGCGGATGTGCTTTTCGCACCAGGGTTGCCCACGCTCGAGGCCGTGCGCGAGGTGTGCGCGGCGCTTTCCCGGCCGGTTAATTTCATGGTGGGTATTCCGGGGAAATCCTTCACCGTTGCGCAGCTGCGGGATGCGGGCGTGCGCCGCATCAGCCTGGCCACCTCGCTGTACAAGGCCGCCATGAACGGCCTGCGCGATGCGGCGGCGGAAGTGCAGGAAAGGGGCACGTTCGACTACCTCGCGAACACCGTCCCCGCCGCGGAATGGGCCCGATACATGAAGGGCTGAGCGCCGGGCTTTGGTATCCTTACGGTTTGCCCGCGCGGCCCGCGACGGGCGTATCAAGCAGACCGCAAAACCATGAATACCAAAGAAATTCGCCAAAAATTCCTCGACTACTTCGCGTCGAAGGACCACACCCCCGTGGCGTCTAGCCCGCTCGTCCCCGGCAACGACCCGACGCTGCTCTTCACCAATGCCGGCATGGTGCAGTTCAAGGACGTCTTCCTCGGAACCGAGCAACGGCCCTACAAGCGCGCGGTCACCGCGCAGCGCTGCGTGCGCGCCGGTGGCAAGCACAACGACCTGGAGAATGTCGGCTACACCGCGCGCCATCACACGTTCTTCGAGATGTTGGGCAACTTCAGCTTTGGCGACTACTTCAAGCAGGATGCGATTCGCTATGCATGGGAGTTGCTGACCGAGGTCTACAAGCTGCCGAAAGACAAGCTGTACGTGACCGTCTACGCCGAAGACGACGAGGCTTTCGACATCTGGACGAAGGTGATCGGCTTGGAGACGAGCCGCGTCATTCGCATCGGCGACAACAAGGGTGCGCGCTACGCCTCTGACAACTTCTGGATGATGGGAGAGACCGGCCCTTGCGGTCCTTGCACCGAAATCTTCTACGACCACGGCGCCGACATTGCGGGTGGCCTACCGGGCTCGGCAGGCGAGGACGGCGACCGCTACATCGAGATCTGGAACAACGTGTTCATGCAGTTCAACCGCGACGAAGCGGGCGTGATGCACAAGCTGCCGAAGCCGAGCGTGGACACCGGCATGGGCCTGGAGCGTTTGTGCGCCGTGCTTCAACACGTGCACAGCAACTATGAAATCGATACCTTCGTCAACCTGCTGGCTGCCGCGAAGAAGGCTGTCGAAGCGGCCGGTGGTGGAGAGGTCGACCCGGAGGCGCCTTCGCTCAAGGTGATCGCCGACCACATTCGCGCCTGCACTTTCACCATCGTCGATGGCGTGATCCCGAGCAACGCCGGCCGCGGCTACGTGCTGCGCCGCATTGCGCGCCGCGCCATTCGCCACGGCTACAAGCTGGGCGCACGCAAGCCATTCTTCTACACGCTGGTTGATGCGCTCGCCGCCGAGATGGGCGATGCCTACCCCGAGCTGCGCAAGAGCCAGCAGCGTGCCACCGAGGTGCTGAAGCAGGAAGAAGAAGGGTTCTTCCGCACCATCGCCAACGGCATGGAAATTCTTGAGTCGGCTCTGGCTTCCATGGAAAAAGCGGGCGCCAACACCATCGACGGCGACCTGGCCTTCAAGCTGCACGACACCTACGGCTTCCCCCTAGACCTCACGGCCGACGTGTGCCGCGAGCGCGGCGTGACGGTTGACGAAGCGGCCTTCAACGCCGCCATGACCCGTCAACGCGATCAAGCCCGCGCCGCCGGCAAATTCAAGATGGCGCAAGGCCTGGAATACATCGGCGCCAACACCACCTTCCACGGCTACGAGCACCTCGTACACGAAGGCGCCAAGGTCACGGCGATCTATGTCGACGGCTCGCCCGTGCAAAGCGCGAACTCGGGCGATGACGCGGTGGTCGTGCTCGACCAGACGCCGTTCTACGCCGAGAGCGGCGGCCAGATCGGCGACACCGGCGAGCTGCGCAACGCGACCTCACGCTTCTTGGTGGAAGACACGATCAAAGTGCAGGCTGCCGTGTTCGGCCACCACGGTCGCGTCGTCGAAGGCGAGGTCAGGGTTGGCGATGTGCTCAATGCCCGCGTCGATGCCGAGCGCCGCGCCAAGACCATCCGCAACCACTCCGCCACGCACCTGATGCACAAGGCCTTGCGTGAAGTGCTGGGGGGACATGTGCAGCAAAAAGGCTCGCTGGTGAACGCCGAGCGCACGCGCTTCGACTTTGCGCACAACCTGCCGATGACCGATGCCGAGATCGGCAAAGTCGAAGCCCTGGTCAACGCCGAGATTCTGGCCAATGCCGCCACGCAGGCACGCGTGCTGCCCATCGAAGAGGCGCAGAAGACCGGCGCCGTGATGCTGTTCGGTGAGAAGTACGGCGATGAAGTGCGCGTGCTCGACATCGGCAGCAGCCGCGAGCTGTGCGGTGGCACGCACGTGTCGCGCACGGGTGACATCGGCCTCTTCAAGATCGTGGCGGAATCAGGTATTCAGGCCGGTGTGCGCCGTGTCGAAGCAGTGACGGGCGACAACGCGCTCGGCTATCTGCAGTCGCTCGAGCACACCATGCAGCAACTCGCCAGCACCCTGAAGGCTGCGCCTGCCGAAGTGCCGGGGCGCCTGAGCCAGGTGCTGGAGCAGGTGAGGGCGCTGGAGAAAGAGCTCGCCGCTGTGAAGGGCAAACTGGCCTCGTCGCAAGGTGACGAGCTGCTGGCGCAAGCCGTCGACGTGAAGGGCTTGAAAGTGTTGGCCGCCGTGCTCCACGGCGCCGATGCCAAGGGTCTGCGCGAAACGCTAGACAAGCTCAAAGACAAGCTCAAGACCGCCGCCATCGTGTTGGCGGCAGTGGAGGGTGGCAAGGTGCAACTCGCCGCTGGGGTGACCAGCGACAGCGTTGGCAAGGTAAAGGCGGGCGAGCTGGTCAACTTCGTGGCCCAGCAAGTGGGTGGCAAGGGCGGCGGCAAGCCCGACATGGCGATGGCGGGTGGCACCGACCCGTCAAACCTCGCTGCGGCTTTGGCCTCGGTGCAGGGCTGGGTGAGCGAGCGGGTGTAAGCCGCCGGGCTCTGGCGTGAACTAGTCGGCTCAAGGTTTTGGGTAAGCGGTCGATAGTGAAGAAACGAAATTGACCTCGTTTCCTTTGTTCTACCTGGTTGGCGAAATGCCTCAGCCAAAGATCCGTTCGCCCTGAGGTATCGAAGGGTGCGCCGGTGCACTGCGCTGCTCTTTGGTTGCTCAGGGCGAACGGAGCCAAATGGAGCGGCTGAGGTTCGTCGCCAATCAGGTTGTTCTATCTCCCGGCGCCGCACCATGGTTGAGTCTCTGAAGAATGACGAGTTCTATGTCATGCCCGGCCAGCTGTGCATTGGCTTGCACGTGCACCTCGACCTGTCGTGGGTCCATCACCCCTTCACTTTTTCAAGCTTCAAGATCAAGACCTTGGAGCAGATAGCGACCATCCAGTCGCTCAAGTTGCAACGAATTCGCTACTCGCCAAACAAAAGTGATGGCGAGCCGCTGGCCGAACCCAGCGCCGCTGCGGCGCAGCCGGTGCCGTCGGTAAATGCAAACCCCGAAGCCGACGCGCTCTACCAGGCCAAGCGGGCACGTCTGGAGCGCCTTGACGCGCAGCGCGAGAAGTCAGCGGCCTGCGAAAAGGCTTTTCTCTCCAGCACGAAGGTCATCAAGTCGATCAACCAGAACATGTTTTCCCAGCCGGCCCAGGTGCGCCAGCAAGCAGACGAGCTGGTGAGGTCGATGGCCGATTCGATGATGATGGACGTGGACATCGCCATCCAGCTGATGGCCGACAAGATCGGCAATGAAGACGTCTACTATCACTCGCTCAACGTGACCTTGTTGTCCATGATGTTGGCCAAGGAGTTGAAGGCGCCGCGCGAGGCGATTCAGCTGCTGGGGTTGGCGGCGATGTTTCATGACGCGGGTGAAGTCGAGATCCCCGAGCGCATCGTGCGCAAGACCGACCCACTGACTCGTGCCGAAGCGGCGCTTCTTCAGCAGCATTGCGTCTACGGTGTCGACATTGCCAAGAAACTCGGCTTGCCCGCTGAGGCGCAGTCTGTAGTGCTTCAGCACCATGAGCATGTCGACGGCTCCGGCTACCCCAAGGGCTTGCAGGGGGCGCAGATGTCGCTGCTCTCGCGCATTGTGGCCATCGTCAATGTGTATGACGAGCTGTGCAACCCAGTGAACCTCAGCAAGGCACTCACGCCGCACGAAGCCCTGTCGACGATGTATGCGCAGCAGCGCGCCCGCTTTGACCCACAGGCGATGGCAACCTTCGTGCGCTGCATGGGCGTGTATCCGCCCGGCACCGTCGTGGCGTTGTCGAATGGCGTGCTGGCCATGGTGGTGTCGGTCAACATCAGCCGCCCGCTCAAGCCGACGGTGCTGGTCTATGACCCCGCCGTGCCCAAGAGCGAAGCCATCGTCGTTGACCTCGAGCAAGAGCCCGATGTGAGCGTGAGCAAGACGCTCAAGCCGCAGGACCTGCCGTCCAACATCTTCGACTACCTGTCGCCGCGCAAGCGCACCACGTACTATTTCCGCCCCGAGGACGGCAAACCCAAGGGCTGAGCGGCCGCCTGCTGATTCAGGTCGTGCCCCGCCCAGGAAGTCTGGCGGCCGAATGCCCGGATTGGGCTGGGCTGATGAACTCCTCGTTATGCTTGCCAAACGCACCGCGCGTCGCGGCGCCCTGAAGAGGCTGTTGGCACACCATGACAAGACGCATCACGCTCAGTCTAGGCATAGGGGCGTTCTTGGCCTGCGGCAGCGTGTGGGCCCAAATCACGCCCTCACCATTGACTGCAGAACCGCCTCTGTCGGTGTGGGCCACGCCGCAAGGTGTGGCGCGCACTTTTCAGCAGGCGTGCGTGCTGACCGGCAGTGAAGAAGCGGCTGCGGTGGATTGGGCCTTGTCTCAGGGTTTCGAGCCGGCCGACGCATTGCGCGGCAACGTCGACGGTTTGCTGTCTGGCCAGCTCGGCAGCGTGTTGGCGGCGCCTGGTACGCGCGGCCGCGTGCTGCTGGCGGCAGCCGTGGGGCGCCAATGCACGGTGTGGGCCGACCAGATGTCGGGCCTGGCGCTTCGCAGCGCGGTAGCCGAAGCGATGGGCTCGCTCACCGCCAAAGGTGCCAAGCTGCAACTGCAGGTCGACCGCAACTTCGAGCGAGCCGGGGCGTGGCGCAACCAGATGCAGTGGCGCTACCGCGCTGCGGGCGCCAGCGTCGATCTGGGCCTGGGCGCCATCACCACTTTGTCTGACAACCCCGGCACGCAGGCGCTGCATGCCGCGCCCATGCCGGCCGCGCCGGCATTCGCCCCCGATGGTTTGCCAACGCGATGAAGCGCTTCGTCGTGCTCATTGCAGTGCTGGCATCGTGCGCCGGCTCGGCGCTCGGCCAATCGACGGTCGAGTTCTCAAGCCTCGATGCACCGCAAGGCCAGGCGGTTCAGCTTAAGGCTTATTGGTACCCCGTCTCCGCGCCGAAAGCCGGCGCCGTGGCCCTGTTTCATGGCTGCGGCGGCATGTACGACCGCCAAGGGCTGGTCAGCGAGCGCATGCGTGAGTACGCGTCGCTGCTCAACCAACAGGGCTTTCATGTGTTGACGGTGGATTCGCTCACGCCCCGTGGCGAGCGCGAGATCTGCACCCAGCGCGTAGGCCAGCGCAAGATCACGCAAGCCAATCGCCGCCTTGATGCGCTGGCCTCTTTGCAATGGCTGGCGCGGCGGCCCGAGGTCGACGTGCAACGCATCGGCGTGATGGGCTGGTCGAATGGTGGCAGCACGGTGCTGTCGGCCACCAACGCGCGCCACCAAGACGTGCTCGCCTTCGGCCTCACGCCGGCGTTCGCGGTGGCCTATTACCCGGGTTGCGAGACCGACCTGCAACGCGGCTACACACCCACGGCACCACTGCTCATCCTGATCGGTGAAGCCGATGACTGGACGCCGGCCGAAGCCTGCCGCCAATTGGCCGCGGCCGCGCTGGGCGCGCGGCCCGAGATCGAAACCTACCCTGGCGCGTACCACGGCTTCGACTCATCGGCTCCGGTGCGCCTGCGCAAGGACGTGCCCAACGGCGTGAACCCTGGGCAAGGTGTGCACGTGGGCGGCAACGCCGAGGCCTGGAGCCGCTCGCGCGAGCGGATGCAGAAGTTTCTTCAGGCGTACTTGAGCTCGCCGGCCTTACCCCAGAAGACGCGGTAAGCAAACACGGTGTAGCCCGCGATGGCCGGCACCGTGATCACCGTGCCTACCAAGATGACCTTCAGTGAACCCGGCGCGCTGGCGGCCTGCCACAGCGTGAGCTTGTCCATCACCACAAACGGGTACAGGCTGTAGGCCAGGCCGAAGAAGCCGAGCAAAAACACGATCACCATCAGCACGAAAGGCAGCCAGCACTGGGGCCCCAGCACGCGCTTCCAGTTGAGCGACACGCGCAGCAAGCCCAGCGCGGCAACCGAGATCAGCGGGATGGGCAGCAGCGCAATGAAGGCCGGCATGCTGAACCAGCGCTCTCGCACGGTGGCGCTGACCCAGGGCGTGGCGATCGAGATGAGCCCCATGCCGATCACCACCGGCAGCCAGGCAATCTTGGCCCACTTCACGGCGTGGGCCTGCAGATCGCCGTCGGTTTTCATGATGAGCCAGCCGGCTCCAAGGAGCACGTAAGCCGCGGGCAGGGCGAGGGCGATCGTGGCTGCAAACACCTGGTACTGCCAGCCCGAGTTCAAGCCCGTGATGTAGTGGCCGAGCATCCAGCCTTGCGCCATCGACGCCAGGCCCGAGCCTGCGAAGAAAGCCTTGTTCCACAGCGGCTTGTGGTGGTCGCGCGCCTTCACGCGAAAGTCGAAGGCCACACCGCGCAGCGTGAGGCCGATCAGCATTGCCGCCACCGGCAGGTAGAGCGCGCCCAGCACCACGCCATGCGCCTTGGGGAAGGCGATGAGCAAAATGCCGGCGCCCAGCACCAGCCAGGTTTCATTGGCGTCCCAGAAAGGGCCGATGGACGCGACCATCGTGTCTTTCTGCTCATCGGTGGCACGCGGCAGCAGCATGCCCACACCCAGGTCGTAGCCGTCGAGCACCACGTAGGTGAGCATGGCGATGCCCATCAGCGCCATGAAGATCACGGGCAGCATTTCATCAAAGCTCATGTCGGGCTCCCGGTTTGTGCGCCCACGGGGGTGTGGGCACGTTCCTCGGCTTCCTTGGCCAGCACTTCTTCAGGCTTCTCAGCCATGTACTTGAGCACGGCGATGTAGGCAATGATCAAGCCGATGTAGAGCGTGACGTACAGCGTGAGGGTCAGCGCAATCATCGACGGTGGCACCTTCGAGGCCACATCGGCTGTGCGCAGCAGGCCGTAGACGATGAAAGGCTGGCGGCCGATCTCGGTCACGTACCAGCCGGCTACCGTGGCCACCCAGCCCGAGAAGGTCATGGCCGTCAGGGCCCACAGCAAGGGGCGGGGCAGCTTTTGCGCAACCCAGCCGCGGCGCTTGTAAAGCCACAGGCCTACCCAGCTCACGGCCAGCATCAGCAGGCCCACGCCAACCATGATGCGAAAGCCGAAGAACAGCGGCGCCACCGGAGGGTGTGCACCCTTGAAGTCGTTCAAGCCCTTGATCTCGGCTTCAGGGTCGTGCCGCAAGATCAAGCTGGCGCCTTTGGGTATGCCGATGGCAAAGGCGTTGCTGCGCGTCTTCTCATTCGGCCAGGCGAACAGCAGCAAGGGGGCGCCTTTCTCGGTGTCCCACACCCCTTCAATCGCAGCGATCTTCTGGGGCTGGTATTCGAGCGTGTTCAGGCCGTGTGCATCGCCCGCCAATATTTGCAGCGGTATCAGCACCGCTGCCAGCGTGAGCCCTGTGCGCAGCACCTTGGGCGTAGAGCCGTTGGCCTTGCCCTTGATCAACTGCCACGCGCTGATGCCAGCCAGCAGAAATGAGACCGTCAACCCCGAGGCCAGCAGCTTGTGGGTGAGCCGGTAAGGTAGCGAAGGGTTGAACACCACGTCGAGCCAGCTCTTGACGAAGAACTCGCCGTTGACGATCTCGTAGCCGGCGGGCGTTTGCATCCACGAGTTGAGGCTCAAGATCCAGAAGGCGCTGAGCGTGGTACCGAAGGCCACCAGAAAGGTGGCGGTGAGGTGCGTCTTCTCGCTCACCCGGCCGTGGCCGAACAGCATGATGCCGAGGAAGCTCGCTTCAAGAAAGAAGGCGGTGAGCACCTCATAGCCCAGCAGTGGGCCGGCGATGTTGCCGGCCTTCTCCATGTAGCCCGGCCAGTTGGTGCCGAACTGGAAGCTCATGGTGATGCCGCTCACCACGCCCAGCGCAAAGGTCAGCGCAAACACTTTGGTCCAGAAGCGGTAGGCGATGAGCCAGGCGGGGTCATGCGTGGCCAGCCAGCGCGAGCGGAAGAACAGCAGCACCCAGCCCAGCGAAATGCTGATGGTGGGGAAGAGGATGTGGAAGGTGATGTTGGCCGCAAACTGCATGCGGGCGAGGATGAGCGCGTCCATCGTTATTCCTTTCCGCCTTTGATGACTTTGACCTTGCCGGTGAACTCCAGCAAGCGCTGCACCTTCGAGCCCATTTTCATCAGCTGCGAAAGTGTCTTCTGGTCCATGCGCTGCACGTCGTCGAACCAAGTTGTCATCAGCTCGATCAGGTCGTGCATGCCCTTCATGCGCTCTTGGGCGATGCGGTCTTCCTCAGTGGTGGGCTGCTCGAGCAGAGCGTTGCGCAGCATCGACAGCGTGGGCTCGATTTCTCGGCGGCGGCGCTCTTCGGCCAGGGTGCGAAAGATCTCCCAGGCGTCGGCGGGGGCGTCGAAGTACTCGCGCCGGTCGCCGGCCTGGTGGCGCAAGCTCACCAAGCGCCAGGCCTGCAGCTCCTTGAGCCCCATGCTCACGTTGGAGCGCGAAAACTCCAGCGCTTCGGCGATCTCGTCGGCATTCAGAGCTTCGCGCGAGACGAAGATCAGCGCGTAGATTTGGCCCACCGTGCGGTTGATGCCCCAGCGGCTGCCCATTTCACCGAAGTGGCTGACGAAACTCTTGACCAGGGGGGAGAGGGGTGTCATGGCGGCATTGTCTCGTATTTTCAGTAAATACTGAAAACTCGGGAAATCTGTAGACCGCCTGCTGAGGGCAGGTGATCCGGCGCCGGGTCGCCCCAAGCCGGATCGCGCCCCGTGGGGGCCGGAGAGAAGCGACTGGGGGGCTCATCCACCCCGCCATAATCGCGGCCTGGCTTGCTCCCGGGCAGTACCCCCATGCAGATCGGCTTTTCCGTCAACGAAATTCTTTGCTTGCTGACCCTCGCCAGCGGCGCGTGTTGGCTGGTCTGGCGGCGCCGCCAGCGGCGTGAGCCTGCGCCCGAGCGCAAGCCGTTCTGGGTCAGCCTGGGCGCCGAGCTTTTCGTGGTGATCGCGCTGATGTTCACCTGCCGCGTGGCCGTGGCCGACTGGCCCCGTGTGCCGTCGAGCTCGATGGAGCCCACGCTGCGCGTCGGCGACTATTTGCTGGTGAACCACCTGGCCTATGGTCCGCGCCTGCCCTTCACCAACACCGCGATCGAAATCGGGCAGCCGCAGCGCGGTGATGTGGTGGTGTTTCGCTACCCGCTCGATGTGTCGACCTTCTACGTGAAGCGCCTGGTGGGAATGCCCGGCGACGTGGTGCGCATGCAAAACGGCTTGGTCAGCGTCAACGGCGAGGCTCCTGCCGCCGAGATGGTGAGCGACGGCAGCCCACGCAACGAAGACCGCGGCCATTGGCTGATGCGCGAGACCGTGCAACAGCGCGAGCGTGTCGTCAAGATCAACCCCTTTGTACAAGGCCGCTCGTCGCTCCACCTGCAGCAACCCGGCCTGGCTGAGCACTGCCGAGCTGAAGACCCGACCACTTGGCAATGCACCGTGCCACCAGGCCAATACCTGATGCTCGGTGACAACCGCGACAACTCCGAAGACTCGCGCGTGTGGGGCTTTCTGCCGCATGCGCAGGTTTACGGCAAGGCGGTGCGCGTGCTCATCAACTTCTCTGATTTGTCGCGCAGCTGGTCTGCGCTTTGAGCCCTCTATGACTGAAAGAATGGATTTGCAAGGCAAGCACATCGTGCTGGGGCTGAGCGGCGGCATCGCCTGCTACAAAGCTGCCGAGCTGGCGCGCGGGCTCATCAAGGCCGGCGCCACCGTGCAGGTGGTGATGAGCGAAGCGGCCGAGCAGTTCATCACGGCGGTGACGATGCAGGCGCTGTCTAACCGCAGCGTCTACACCAGCCAGTGGGATGCGCGCGAGCCCAACGCCATGGCCCACATCAATCTCACGCGTGAAGCCGATGCCGTGCTGGTCGCGCCGGCCAGTGCCGACTTCATGGCCAAGCTGGCGCAGGGCCGCGCCGACGACTTGCTGAGCCTGATGTGCCTGGCCCGCCCGATCGAGCGCTGCCCGCTGCTGTTGGCCCCCGCCATGAACCGCGAGATGTGGGCTCACCCGGCGACGCAGCGCAATGCGGCACAGCTGCGTGCCGACGGCACCACCATCCTCGGCCCGGGCAGTGGCGACCAGGCCTGCGGTGAGATCGGCGACGGCCGCATGCTGGAGGCGGATGAGCTGGTGCAAGAGCTGGTGGCGGCGCTGTCGCCCAAGGTGCTGGCGGGCCAACGATTGCTGATCACCGCGGGCCCGACCTTCGAACCCATAGACCCGGTGCGGGGCATCACCAACCTGAGCAGCGGCAAGATGGGCTTCGCCATCGCACGTGCGGCGCACGAAGCCGGCGCCGAGGTCACCCTGGTGGCCGGCCCTGTGCACCTGCCCACGCCACGCGGTGTGAAGCGCATCAACGTGCAGACCGCTCAGCAGATGTTTGACGCGGTGCTGCCTGTCGCAGCGCAGCACACCATCTTCGTCGCCACCGCAGCCGTGGCCGACTGGCGGCCCGCCAGCCTGTCGGAGCAGAAGATCAAGAAGGACGGCAGCAAGGTGGCGCCGACCTTCGAGCTCGCTGAGAACGCGGACATCCTGGCCGCCGTAGCTCAATTGCCCAAGCGTCCGTATTGCGTAGGCTTCGCCGCTGAGAGCCACGATCTGCTCAAACACGCACGCGAAAAGCTCACCCGTAAGAACGTTCCGCTGATCGTGGGCAACCTGGGCCCGGCCACCTTCGGCCGTGACGACAACGCGCTGGTGCTGGTCGACGCCCACGGCCACCGCGACATCGCTCAAGCCGACAAGCTCACCCTCGCACGCGCGCTGGTGAGCGATATTGCCCAACGCCTCTCTTCTTTGCCAACATGACCCCCATTGATTTGAAAGTGCTCGATGCCCGCATGGCCGAGCAGCTGCCCGCTTACGCCACGCCTGGCAGTGCCGGCCTCGACCTGCGCGCCTGTCTCGACGCGCCCCTGGTGCTAGAGCCGGGCCAGACCCAGCTCATCCCCACCGGCCTGGCCATCCACGTGGCCGACCCCGGCTTGGCCGCGATCATCCTGCCGCGCTCAGGTCTGGGCCACAAGCACGGCATCGTGCTCGGGAACCTGGTTGGGTTGATCGACTCCGACTACCAAGGCCAGCTGATGGTGAGCTGCTGGAACCGCGGGCATACGAGTTTCACGGTGCAGCCGATGGAGCGCATTGCGCAGCTCGTGATCGTGCCGGTGGTGCAGGCGCAGTTCAGGCTGGTCGATGAATTCGGCGCGTCGGATCGCGGCGCTGGCGGCTTTGGTTCGACTGGAAAGCACTGAGTAAAGAAGCGTGAAGGGTGGCTGTGCAGCGCCTTCCCGCACGTGTTCACCAGTGCTCCAGTGGCATGCTCTCGGGCTATGCCGTGAATGAGAATTGGATGAACATGAAGTCAGTGTGTTGGGTTGCCGCTGCCGCCGTGGCCGTGGCCGCCCTAGGCGGGTGTGGAAAGGGTGCGCCGCAAGGTGATGGGGCCGCGGCCGCATCGGCTTCTGGTGCAGGCGGCCCACCCGTCAGCGTGAGCATCGTGCGCGCCACCCAGCGCGATGTGGCCATCTCGCTCGAAGCCACTGGCACCGTGAGTGCGCTCAACAGCGTGGAGGTGCGGCCGCAGGTGAGCAGCACCATCGCCAAAGTGCACATCCGCGAAGGCCAGTTTGTGAGGGCGGGCGCGCCGCTGTTCACGCTCGATGCGCGCGTCGATGAGGTCAACGTCACCAAGGCGCGCGCACAGCTGGCCAAGGATATGGCGGCTCTCGCCGATGCACAACGCCAGCTGGTGCGCAGCCGTGAGCTGCTTGCGCAAAACTTCGTGTCGCAAGTGGCCGTCGACACTACCCAGACGATGGTCGACTCGGCCAGTGCAGTGGTCGCGTCAGACCGCGCGGCCATCGACGCTGCACAGGTGAGCCTGGGCTACAGCCGCATCGTCGCTACAGCGGCGGGCCGCGCCGGCGCCATCAATGTGTTTGCCGGCAGCTACGTGCAGCCGGGCGGCGCGCCGCTGGTCACCATCACCCAGATCGACCCTATCGCCGTGAGCTTCAGCCTGCCGCAACGCAATCTGGCTGACGCACTGCAAACGCTGCGCTCGGGTGGTGGCACTGTCACGGCGGTGTTGCCCGAAGGGAAAGGCACGCTCACCGGCAAGCTGCAGTTTGTCGACAACCTGGTCGACGCCAGCTCGGGCACGGTGAAGGTTAAAGCGGTGTTTGGCAACCGCGAAGAAAAGCTCTGGCCCGGTGCTTATGCGACGGTGCGGCTGGTGGTGAGCACGCTGAAAGAAGCGATCACGGTGCCACAGGCCGTCATCATCCAGGGCGCGCGGGGCAAGGCCGTGTATGTGGTCGGCGAAGACCGCAAGGTCACGCTGAGGCCGGTGGAAGTTTTGGAATCCGTTGGCGACGACGCCGTGGTCAAGGGCTTGCGCGGCGGCGAGCGCGTGGTGCTCGATGGTCGACAAAACGTGCGCCCGGGGGGCCGCGTGGTTGAGCGCAGCGCCGACGGTGCTTCGGCACCGCGGCGTGGTGAGCGTGGTGGGGCGGCCGGTGCAGTGGCCAGCGCAGCTTCTCAGGCGGCGTCTCAATGAACCTGTCGGAGCTCTTCATCCGCCGCCCGGTGATGACCGTGCTGCTCAATGCGGCCATCGTGGTGGCGGGGGTGATTGCCTACAGCCGCATACCGGTGGCGGCGCTGCCCAGCTACAACACGCCGGTCATCAACGTGTCGGCGGCATTGCCGGGGGCCAGCCCCGAGACCATGGCCACTTCGGTGGCGCTGCCGCTGGAGAAACAGTTCTCCACCATTCCGGGGCTCAACGTCATCAGCTCCAGCAGCACGCTGGGCGGCACCTCGCTCACGCTCGAGTTCGATGAAGGTCGCAACATCGATGCGGCTGCGGTGGACGTACAAGCCGCCTTGCTGCGTGCTGCACGTGCGCTGCCGCAAGACATGACCGCGCCGCCGTCGTACCGCAAGGTCAACCCTGCCGATGCGCCCGTGCTGCTGCTGTCGTTGACCTCGCCATCGCTGGGCCTGTCAGACCTGAACGACTTCGCTGAGCATTTGATCTCGCCCAGCCTGTCTACGCTGGAGGGCGTGGCACAGGTCAACATCTATGGGCAGAAGCGCTACGCCGTGCGCGTGCGCGTGCTGCCCGATGCGCTGGCCGCCCGCAACATCGCGCTCGACGAGCTGACCAGCGCACTGCGCGCTGCCAATGCCAACACCCCCGTGGGCACGCTGGAAGGCGAGCGCCAGACGCTCACGCTGCAGGCCAATCGCCAGTTGCGCAACGCCGCCGAGTTTGCCGACATCATCGTCAGCAACAGAGGCGGTAACCCGGTGCGCTTGCGCGATGTGGCGCAAGTGGAAGACAGCTTCGAGACCGTCAAGACCTGGGCCACCTTCAACGGTGAAAGCTCGATCACCCTGGCCGTGCTGCGCCAGCCCGACGCCAACACCGTGAAGGTGGTCGACGCGGTGCGGCGCGCCTTGCCGGGCTTTCAGTCACAGCTGCCGCAGTCGGTGCGGGTGTCATTGCTCAACGACCGCTCGGCGTCAATACGCGCTGCCTTGCATGACGTCAACCTCACGCTCCTGGGCACCATCACGTTGGTGGTGATGGTGATCTTTCTGTTCTTGCGCCGCTTTGTCGCCACCGTCATCCCGACCTTGTCGCTGCCGGTCTCTCTGGTGGGTGCTGTGGCCCTGCTATGGGCCTTCGGCTACACCATCGACAACGTGTCGCTGCTGGGCCTCACGCTGGCGGTGGGGCTGGTGGTGGACGACGCGATCGTGATGCTGGAAAACATCATGCGTCACGTGGAAGACGGCGTACCACCCTTCCAGGCCGCGCTGCGCGGCTCGCGCGAGGTGGGCTTCACCATCATCTCGATCTCCACTTCGCTGGTGGCGGTGTTCATTCCGATCTTCTTCATGCCGGGCGTGATCGGGCTCTTGTTCCATGAGTTTGCGGTGATCGTGTCGCTGGCCATCGTGGTGTCGGCTTTCGTGTCGCTCACGCTTGTGCCCATGCTGGCCAGCCGCTTCCTCACTGACGAAGCGCACAAGAAGCCCCCCGGCGCGTTGGTGCGCTCGTTCGAGCGCGGCTTCAACGCTCTGCTGCGAGGCTACACGCGCTCGCTCGACGTGGCCTTGCGCCATCGCTTCTGGGTGTTGATGGTGGCGCTGGCCACCTTCGTGGCAACGGCGGTGCTGTTTGTGACCATCCCCAAAGGCTTCTTTCCCGAAGAAGACATAGGCCAGCTGAGGGTGACCACAGAGGCGGCCGAAGACACTTCATTTCCCACCATGGTGGAGCTGCAGGATCGGGTTGCTGCCATCGTGCGGGCTGACCCGAATGTCGACACAGTGGCGTCTTTCAGTGGCGGTGACGGCGCGCAAAATACAGGCCGCATGTTCATCAACTTGAAGCCGCGCGGCCAGCGCGAGCCCATGAAGCAGGTGGTAGAGGGGCTGCGCAAGAAGCTGCGCGAAGTGCCGGGCATCACGGTTTTCTTGCGGCCCATTCAGAACCTGCAGCTCGGTGGGCGGTCTAGCAAGAGCCAGTACCAGTACATCCTGCAAAGCGTAAAGGCCGACGAGCTGAGCGACTGGGCCGCCAAAATGCAAGAGCGCTTGCGCAACGACCCGCTGTTCCGCGACGTCACCAGCGACTCACAGCTGCGCGGCTTGCAAGCCAGCCTCAAGATCGACCGCGACCGCGCCAACACGCTCGGCGTGTCGATCGAAGCAGTGCGCAGCGCGCTGTTCAGTGCATTCGGCGAGCGACAGGTGTCGACCATCTACACGCCGGTCGACAGCTACCAGGTGATCATGGAAGTGGCGCCCGAGGCCAAGCGCGATGAGCGCGCCTTCGCCAGCGTCTACGTGCGATCAAGCACCGGCGCGCTGGTGCCCTTGAGCAGCTTTGCCACGGTCGAGCGCAGCATGGGGCCGACCGCGATCAACCACGTGGGCCAGCTGCAAGCCGTGACGGTGTCGTTCAACCTCGCGCCGGGCGCTGCGCTGGGCGACGCCACGGCGCGCATCGAACAGGTACGCGAGGAGATCCGCTTACCGGCTTCGGTCATCACCACCTATGGCGGTGACGCCGCGGTGTTCAAGAGTTCGCAGGGCAGCCAGGCGATTCTGATCATCGGGGCGCTGCTCGTGATCTACGTGCTGCTGGGGGTGCTGTACGAGAGCTACATCCACCCGATCACCATCTTGGCCGGCCTGCCCTCGGCCGCGGTGGGTGCCTTGCTGATGCTCAGGCTCTTCAATCAAGACCTGACGTTGATCGCCACCATCGGCATCCTGCTCTTGATCGGCATCGTGAAGAAGAACGCGATTCTCATGATCGACTTCGCGCTCGACGCGCAGCGCACGCACAACGCCGCACCTGCAGACGCGATACGCGAGGCCTGCGTGCTGCGCTTTCGCCCGATCATGATGACCACGCTGGCTGCGCTGATGGGTGCTTTGCCGATCGCGCTGGGTCTGGGCACGGGCGCCGAGTTGCGCCAGCCGTTGGGCCTGGCGGTGGTGGGTGGCTTGGTTTTCTCGCAGGCCATCACGCTCTACATCACACCGGTGATCTACCTCTATCTCGACCGCTTCAGCGGCAAGGGGCCGGTGACGGCGCCTGAGGCTGCGCTCTCGGTTGACGAAGGGAAGGCGGCTCAGTGAAGCTGTGAGCTGCCTGGCGCGGTGCTCATCACGCTGATGCCGGTGTCGCCCACGCTACCGGCTTCTATCTCAGCCTCTGTGGCCTCACGCACGTCAAGCACTTTGAGGTCGAGCCGCAGCGCAATGCCGGCGAGCGGGTGGTTGCCGTCGAGCACCACATGCTCGGGGTAGACCTCGGTCACGGTGTAGATGGCATCTGCGGGCAGGCCGGGTGTGGCGGCGCCATCGGGCGGGCCATCGAACTGCATGCCCGGCTCCACCTGCTCAGCGAACAGCGAGCGTGCTTCGAAAAAGACCAGGTCGGGGTTGTACTCGCCGAAGGCATGCTCAGGCTCAAGATGCAGATTGGTTTCGAAGCCAGTTTCGTGGCCGCTCAGCGCTTCTTCTACCTTTGGGAGCAGGTCATCTCCACCGTAGAAAAACTCGACGGGCGCTTCCAGCTCATCGATCAATACGCCTTGGGCATCTTCAAGTCGCCAGGTTAGGCTGACGACGCAGGGGGATGAAATCAACATCGCAAGATGATCGCACAATCACCTCATGACGATCTCTTTGCCGACGCCCTTGCTGGGCGGTTTGTCGCCCCAGCTTTTCATGCGCCGCCATTGGCAAAAGCGGCCTCTTCTGATTCGCCAAGCGATACCCGACGCGACCCCGCTTGCGAGCCGGGCCGAGCTGTTTGCGCTGGCATCGCGCGACGACGTGGAGTCGCGGTTGATCGTGCACCAGGCAAGCGGCTGGACCTTGCGCTCCGGGCCGATGCCAAGGCGGGCGCTGCCACCAGTCGCCCAGCGCGAATGGACGCTGCTCGTGCAAGGGCTGGACACGCATCTCGATGCGGCGCATGAGCTGCTCACGCGCTTTCGCTTCGTGCCCGATGCCCGGCTCGACGACCTCATGGTGTCGTGGGCCAGCGATGGCGGCGGCGTCGGCCCCCACGTGGATTCGTACGACGTGTTTTTGCTGCAACTGCAAGGCTCTCGCCGCTGGCGCATCGCACCACCCGGCAATGCCGAGCTGCAACCCGAAGCGCCGCTGAAGATCCTGCGCCATTTCAAGCCCGAGCAAGAGTGGCTGCTGGCGCCCGGCGACATGCTCTACCTGCCGCCGGGTTGGGCTCACGACGGAGTGGCCGAAGGTGAGTGCATGACGGCGTCGATCGGCTTTCGTGCCGCAGGCAAGGCCGAGCTGCGCACTGAAGTCTTGCAGCGCATGCTGGATGCAAGCGACGCACCCGACCCCGACCCGCTTTACCGCGACCCGGGGCAGCCCGCGAGCGATGAACCCGGTCGTATCCCGACGGCACTGAATGAGTTCGTGGCGAAGGAAGTGGCGCGCTGGCTGGCCGAGCCGCAGGCGTTGGCCTGTGCGCTGGGTGAGGTGTTGAGCGAGCCCAAACCGCAGGTATGGTTCGACGCGGGTCTGCCGGTGGTGATGGGGCAGGGTGTGAAGCTCGACCGGCGCACCCGCATGCTCTACGACGACCGGCATGTGTTCATCAATGGCGAGTCGTACCAGGCCGCGGGCCGCGACGCGCGCGTGATGCGCAGCCTGGCTGACACCAGAAGCCTTGCCGCGCCACAGCTTGCCAAGCTCAGCGGCGACGCCCGAGAATTGCTCGCCCAGTGGGCGCAGGCCGGTTGGCTGCACTCTTTCAACGCATAGGGGAACGACATGAGCGACGAGCCGCCAACGCCACTACGGATCATCACCTCGCGCGGCGAGTTTCACGATGCCTTGCGCGAGTCGTTTGCGCTGATGGCCGATCAGGGCTGTCGCGAAGTCTTTATCGCCGATGCTAGCTTTGCCGATTGGCCGCTGGGTGACCGCGCGGTGATCGAAAGCCTCACGCGTTGGGCGTATGCGCACCGCAAGCTCACCGTCTTGGCGCAGAGCTTTGACGCGTTTGCGCGCCGCCACACGCGCTGGGTCGAGTGGCGCCGGCAGTGGGCCCATGTGGTCGACTGTCGTTCGCTGGCAGAAGACGACGCGGGCAAGTTGAGCGGCTTGTTCCTGGCACCCGGCCTGTTGACCCTGCGTGTGCTCGACGCAGACCACTACCGCGCCAGCCTGTCGCTCGATGTGGCTGACGCCATTCGGGCGCGCGACGGGATTGATGCGCTTTTGCAACGATCCGAGGAGGCTTTTCCTGTGACCACTTTGGGTCTCTAGGGAAGTCCCTAGGGCTGGGTATAATCATGGGCTAGGTGCATGGGATGCTCGAGCTTTCTGCGCCTGACTCGTTGGGGATCTGCCAGGATGGAGGGTTCCCACAATTACCGGTAATTGTCTGAACCTTTCACTGAGGATAAATATGAAAAAGTCGCTTCTGTTGGCTACCCTGGTTGCTGCTGTTGCTCTGGCCGCTTGCGGCAAGAAGCCCGAAGAGGCAGCTCCTGTCGTTGTTGCCCCCGTCGTCGTTACCCCGGCACCGATGGCTGATGCCGCCGCTTCTTCCGCCATGTCTGCCGCTTCGTCGGCCATGGCTGCTGCTTCGAGCGCCGCTGACGCTGCCTCGTCGGCAATGGCTCCCTCGATGGCTGCCAGCAAGTAATCGGTTTCCACCGATTCAAGAAAGCCGCCTCCGGGCGGCTTTTTTGTGCGCGCCATTTGCGCGCGCGACGACGCTCAACGCACGTCGAGCCAGTCGAAACCGTGAAGCGGGTGGGCAACCAGCACGTCCGAAGGCTGCCCCCCGAACACGGCGGCCAGCGCGGCTTGTGCGAGGGCGGGTTGGTTGTTGCGCTCGCTCAGATGGGCGGCGACCAGGCGCTTCAGGCCGGCATGCATACAGCCGGCCAAGATTTCTGCAGCGGTGTCGTTGGCTAGATGGCCGAGCCGGCCCCCGATGCGCGCTTTCAGTGAGGGCGGGTAGGCCGAGTTCGCCAGCATTGCGCGATCGTGATTGCACTCCAGCAGCAGCGCGTCGCAACCTTGAAGTCGCGCCAGCAGGTGTGGCGTGATCGACCCGGCATCGGTGAGCACGCCCAATCGTGCGGCGCCATCGCCTAGGCACAGCTGCAGGGGCTCGTTTGCATCGTGGGGCACGGTATAGGGCGCCAGCGTCAGGTCGCCGATCGTGATCGGCTCCAGGTCGCGGGCGAAATGCAGCAGCCCGTCGGGCAGATCGGGCTCACCGATGGCGCGCCAGGTGCCGCGGCTGGTCCACAGGGGAACGCTGTGGTGGCGCGCCAGGGTCAGGGCGCAGCCGACATGGTCACCATGCTCATGGGTAACGAACACCGCGTCGATGTCGGTCGACACCAGGCCTGCGCGGGCCAGCCGTCGCTCCAGCTCGCGCAGCGAAAAGCCGCAGTCGATTAGCACCCGGCTGACCGTGGCGCCGCTGCGGGCTTCGACCAGCGTGGCGTTGCCGGTGCTGCCGCTGCCCAGGCTGCAAAAGCGCATCATGGTTCGATGCGCTGCCCACTCACTTCAGTTCGTCGACCAGCAGCTTGACGATGCGCTGGCCCGCGTCGCCGTTCTCCGGCCCGCCCTTTGCGTCGTACACCGAGACGGTGCTGACATCACCCTCGGCCTTGACGTTTACGCGGTAACGGATTGGGCCGCTGAGCTTGTCGGCGTCGCCTTTGAAGAGCTTGCTGAAGAAGCCGGGCTCTTCTTTGCCGGCCTGGGCAGGGTCGACGTAGCGCACGAAGTACAGGCCTTGCGCCCGGTCGCGGTCTTCGACGGTGAAGCCGCTGCGGTCCAGGGCCAGGCCCACACGGCGCCAGGCACGGTCGAAGGTCTCGTCCATTTGCAGCGTAGAGGCCGGCCGGCCATCGAGCACGCGAGCGCGTGCCGGCGCGGCAGCTGCGGGCGTACCGTTTTGCGCCACGGCAGCTTTCGCGGCTTCATCCTTGGCGCCCAGCTTGATCATCAGGCGCGACAGCATCTCGCCTTCGAGCAAGGGGTCGCTCGGGCGCGGCTTCCAAGTGGTGGTGTCTTTCTGCTGGTTGACGTAGACCTCTTCCAGGCCACGGTGCGCGATGTAGATGTCGGTGCCCCTGGGGCTGCGCTCGACGCGCGTGCGGTACTTGTCGCGCTCGCCGGTGGAAAACAGTGAGTCGAACACCTTGCCCAGTGTGCGGCGGACGATGTCGTCAGACAGCTTGACGCGGTTCTCGGCCCATTCGGTTTCCATCACGCCTACATCGGCCTGGTCGACCACCAGGTTGAGGCCACGCTCTTTCCAGAAGGCCTCAAGCTGTGGCCACAGTTGGTCGGGCTGAATGGGCGTGCTCAGGTAACGCAGGTTGCCCTGGCGCTCCAGGCGCACTTCGCCCAGTGACGCGGGGGCCACCAGGTTCGTGACGGGCGCCGATGCCGCTGCACCGGGCGCTTGCAAGGCGGCCGCGCTGATCACGCCGGCCTGCGGTGCGTAGCGCGGGTCTACGGCGAGCTGGGTGAGGTCGGGTGGTACATCGAGCGGCGTCGGCTTCGACGCGGCCTTGCTGCGGTAGTCGATCTTGTCGCCGGACACGACGCTGTCGAGGGATGAGCAAGCAGTCAGAGAGCAGACCAGCGCCAGGGCCGCGGAAATGCAACCGAGAGGATATCGAAAGGGAAGGCGAATCACGTTGAACATCTCCGAATGGAGCAGACCGGTACGGGCTGCCTTGCGAGCCAGGTGAAGGGAAGTTGGAAGCACCGCACTTACAGAAGAAGCAGCGGCATCAACTCAGAGCAGACCCGACTCACGCAGCGCTTGTTCCACCGCCGACTGGCCGGCGGGGGTGAGGGGAAGAATCGGCAGGCGCACGGTGACGCCACACAAGCCCAGACGAGACAGCGCCCACTTGGTGGGTGTGGGGCTCGACTCGACGAACAGGTTCTTGTGCAGGGGCAGCAGTTGCAGGTGGATTTGCGCCGCCTCCTTGGCCTGGCCAGCGATGGCCGCCTTGCACAGCTGGTGCATGGCGCGCGGTGCCACGTTGGCGGTCACGCTCACGTTGCCATGACCGCCCAGCAGCATCAGTGCGACGGCGGTGGGGTCGTCACCCGAGTAGATCGAGAAACCCTTGGGTGCCTGCTTGATCAATGTGCAAGCGCGTTCGATGTTGCCAGTGGCTTCTTTGATGCCTATGACCCCGGGCACCTGCGCCAGGCGCAGCGTGGTCTCGGGCAGCATGTCGGCCACGGTGCGACCGGGCACGTTGTACAGCACCATCGGCACGTCGACCGCTTCAGCGATGGCTTTGAAGTGCGCGTAGATGCCTTCCTGCGAAGGCTTGTTGTAGTAGGGCACGACCGACAGCGTGCAATCGGCGCCCACCTTCTTCGCGTAGCGAGACAGCTCAATCGCTTCGCGGGTGGAATTGCCGCCGGTGCCCGCCATCACCGGCACACGGCCACGCGCTTGCTCCACCGCCACGCGGATGATTTCGCAATGCTCTTCGACCGACACCGTGGGCGACTCACCGGTGGTGCCCACGACGCCGATGCAATCGGTGCCTTCGGCAATGTGCCAATCGATCAGGCGGCGCAGCGCGTCATAGTCGACGCTGCCGTCTTCGTGCATCGGCGTGATCAGCGCGACGATGCTGCCAACAATGGGTTTCATGCGGGTTCCTCGGAATCCAAAGATTTTAGCTGCCCCGGGGTTGCGGCCTTTGGGGCCAGCGCATGGCGAGATCGTGAGGCTGCCCCGGGGTGGTGTTTCGCGGCCACCAGGCGCTGCACGAAGCGGGCCGGGTGGTCGAGAAACCCGGCTTCGTAGGCCACGATCTCAAGACTCTGCGCGGCCTGCAGCAGTTCCCCGGGGCTGAGCAGGAAATCGGGATTCGAGGGTTTGCCCACCGCCTGGTTGCCTTCGGCAAAGGTCTCGTAGATCAGCACGCCGCTTTCGGCCACGCTGTCGACCAGCGTGGGCAAGAGGGGTCGCCAGAGGTAGTTTGTCACGATCACGGCGTCGAAGCGGCGGCCGGTGAGCGGCCACGGGCCGCCCTCAAGGTCGACCACCAGCACCTCGGCCAAGCCTCGCAGCGGTTCGACCGCCGCGGCATCACGGTCGACGCCGGTCACGCGGCATCCGGCTTGGGCAAACCAACGCACGTGCCGGCCCGAGCCGCAGGCCACGTCGAGCACGCTGGCTCCGCGGGCGACCAGGTGCGACCAGCGGCAAACCCAAGGCGAGGGCTCTGCGCTCATCGCGGGCGGGCGTGCTGGTTCAGTGTTTTCAGCGCGAGCTTGTCGACGAGGCTGGGCGCGAGCAGCTTCATCCAGCGGCCGAGCTTGCCTTGCGCGGTCATGACGATGTCGCGTTCGCGGGCTTCGGTGCCGTCGACGATCAGCCGTGCGCAGGTCTCCACGCTCATCGCACCCGATTCGTCGAGCCCGCTCTTGCCGGCAGCTTCGCCCTTGGCGTTGAAGCCGCGGTAGCGTATCTCGGTGGCCACCACACCGGGGTAGGCCAGCGTGACGCTGACACTGGCCGAGGCCAGCTCCACGCGCAGCGCTTCAAAGAAGCCTGTCATCGCGAACTTGGTACCGCAGTAGGCCGTGCGCCCCGGCACCCCCACCAGCCCTGCCAGGCTTGAGACGCCCACGATGCGGCCGCGCGCTGCTTTGAGGTGAGGCAGGGCCGCATGGGTGCACCACACGCTGCCCCAATGGTTGATGCGCATCAGCGTCTCGTACCAGCCCAGGTCGGTGACCTCGCTGAACAGGGCCTGAGCCGACATGCCGGCGTTGTTGACCAGCGTGTCAATGCGCCCGAAGGCTTGTACCGCGGCATGCACCAGCGCCACGCATTCGGCCTGCACGCCGACATCGCAGCGTTGCACCAGCACCTGGCTGCCGAAGAGGCGGCACTCCTGGGCGACGGCTTCGAGCTTGGCCAGATTGCGTGCTGCCAACACCAGCGCGGTGTCCGCCTTGCCGCGTCGGGCCCACTGGCGCGCCATCTCCGCGCCTATGCCCTCCGAGGCGCCGGTGATCAGAATCACGTTCATGTCAAAAGCAGTTCCAGAGCTGGTTGGCGAGTGTAAAAGCGAGCTCAGGCTGCAAATAGGCGGCAAACACCAACAGCAGCGCCACCACCACCGCGGACCATGCTGCAGCGCGGCGCAGCGTCATGTCGTTGCTGCGGCCGGGCGCGTGATGGCCGCTTCTCGCACCGGCAGGTTGATGAGGGCGGCGAACACGCCCAGGCCCACGGCAATCCACCACACCACGTCGTAGCTGCCTGTGGCGTCGTACAGCTTGCCGCCCAGCCATACGCCGAGGAAGGAGCCCATCTGGTGGCTCAGAAACACAAAGCCGCCCAGCATCGACATGTACTGCACACCGAAGATCTGCGCGATCACGGCGTTGGTGGGCGGCACCGTCGACAGCCACAGCACACCCATCACCGCAGAGAAGATGTACACGCTCCATGGCGTGAGCGGCACGCTCAAGAAGACCACGATGGTCACCGATCGCAGCGCGTAGATGGTGGACAGGATGTACTTCTTGGGCATGCGCTGCCCCAGTGAACCGGCAGCGTAGGTGCCAAACACATTGAACAGCCCGATCAGCGCGAGCGCGGTGGTGGCCACGTTGGGCGTGAGCCCGTGGTCCCTCAGGTAGCTCGGCATGTGCACGCCGATGAACACCACCTGAAAGCCGCAGACGAAATAGCCGGCCATCAACAATTGGAAGCTCGTGTAGCTGAAGGCCTCGCGCACCGCGCTGCCTATGCTTTGCTGCACGCCGGTGGGCTTGATGGCGGCCGGCTCTTTCAAGCCGAAGGCCAGCGGCACGATGGCCAGCGCAAAACAGCCCAGCAGGAAGAGCGCGTTTTGCCAACCAAAGCTGCCGATCAGCCAGTTTTCCACCGGCACCATCAGGAACTGGCCAAACGAGCCCGCCGCGGCGGCCACGCCCATCGCCCAGCTGCGTTTGTCTGCAGCCACGTTGCGGCCGATCACGCCGTAGATCACTGCGTAGGTGGTGCCCGATTGCGCCAGCCCGAGCGCCAGGCCTGCGCTGCCGGTGAAGGCCAGGCCCGAGGTGGCCAGCGCCATCAGCACCAGGCCCGCGGCATAGAAGAGGCTGCCGACGATGAGCACGCGAAACGCGCCATAGCGGTCGGCCAGCATGCCGGCGAAAGGCCCGGCAATGCCCCATGAGAGGTTTTGAATCGCAAGCGCGAAAGCGAAGGTCTCGCGCGTCCAGCCTCTGTCCATGGTGATGGGCTGCAGCCACAGGCCGAAGCCATGGCGTATGCCCATCGAGAGCGTGACGATCATGGCGCCGCACAGCAGCACCTGTTTCATGGAGAGCTTGGCGGGTGCTGTGGCGGAGGTCATGAAATCAATGTAGCGGTTTCACGCTGCCCGCGCTGTCGCCGGGGCTCATCAGGCGCTCGCCGCGCTGAGCGCATTCAGCGCCTCCAGGCTCAACTGCAGTGAAGTTGCACCCAACATCTCATCAAGCTGCGTGATCGAGGTGGCGCTGGCAATCGGCGCCGTGATACCCGGCTGCGCCATCTGCCAGGCCAGCGCCACCTGCGCCACGGTGTGGCCGGTTTGCTGGGCCACTTGGTCGAGCGCAGCCAGAATGCGCAGGCCGCGCTCGTTCAGGTACTTCTTGACCACGCTACCGCCGCGCAGGCTCTTGGATTTGTCGGCCTCGCTGCGGTACTTGCCGGTGAGAAAGCCGCTTGCCAGCCCGTAGAAATTGATGACACCCACCTGCTGCTCAACGCACAGCGCCTGCAGCTCGTCTTCATACGCAGCGCGGTCGTACAGGTTGTACAACGGCTGCAGGCTCTCATAGCGCGGCAGTCTGTGGGTGGTGCTCAGGTCGAGTGCGAGCGCGAGCCGTGCGGCGCTGTAGTTTGAGGCGCCGATGCAACGCACCTTGCCTTCCTGAATCAGCTCGCCATAGGTTTGCAGCGTTTCTTCCAGCGGCGTGTTGGCGTCGTCGTCGTGCGATTGGTAGAGGTCGATGTGGTCGGTCTGCAGGCGCTGCAGCGAGGCTTCAACCGCTTGGCGGATGTAGGCGCGCGACAAACCGATCTTGCCGTCGCCCATGTCTTTGCCCACCTTGGTGGCGATCAGCACCTTGCTGCGCTTGCCGCTGTGCTTCAACCACTTGCCGAGGGTGGTTTCTGACTCGCCGCCGGTGTGGCCGGGAATCCAGCGCGAATACACGTCAGCCGTGTCGATGAAATTCATGCCGGCATCGACCCAGGCGTCGAGCAGCTGAAACGAGGTGCGCTCATCTGCCGTCCAGCCGAACACATTGCCGCCCAGCGTCAGCGGCGAGACCTGCAGAGTGGATCGGCCCAAGGGGCGCAGGTTGACTTGTGCACTCATGTGTTATGTCTCCGGTGAGGTGTGACAGATGTCACCCGAGTTGATGTGCCTAGAATTCCCGCCCATGGCAACCAAACCCAGCAACTCCTACGGCGAGTCTTCGATTCGCGTGCTCAAGGGCCTTGAGCCCGTGAAGCAGCGGCCGGGCATGTATACCCGAACCGACAACCCGCTGCACATCATCCAGGAAGTGATCGACAACGCCGCCGATGAGGCTTTGGCTGGTCATGGCAAGCGCATCGACGTGACGCTGCACACCGACGGCTCGGTGAGCGTACTGGACGATGGCCGTGGCATTCCCTTCGGCCTGCACCCTGAAGAAAAGGTCTCGGTCCTTGAGATCGTGTACACGCGGCTTCATGCCGGCGGCAAGTTCGACAAAGGCTCGGGCGGCGCCTACAGCTTCTCGGGCGGCCTGCACGGCGTGGGCGTGAGCGTCACCAACGCCCTGTCCAAGCGGCTTGAAGTGAGCGTGTGGCGCGAAGGCCAGGTGGCCAGCATCGTGTTTTCGGGCGGTGACGTGATCGAGCCGCTGAAGCTGCGCCGTATCACCAACGCCGACCGCAAGTCGGGCACCTCGGTGCGCGCCTGGCCCGACGCCAAGTATTTTGAGAGCGCCGACTTCCCCAAGGGCGACCTGACGCACTTGCTTCGCAGCAAGGCGGTGCTGATGCCGGGTGCAAACGTCACGCTCACCACCGAGAAGACCGGCGAGGTCTTGAGCTGGGTCTACAAGGGTGGCCTGCGCGACTACCTGATGCAGACGCTCAACGCCGACCCGGTGATTCCGCTTTTTGAAGGCGAGCATTACGCCGACAAAGGCGAGACCGAGAACTTCGCCGAAGGCGAGGGCGCCGCCTGGTGCGTGGCCTTCACCGAAGACGGCTCGCCCATGCGCGAGAGCTACGTCAACCTGATCCCCACCGTCAACGGTGGCACGCACGAGTCGGGCTTGAAAGACGGCTTGTTCGGCGCGGTGAAGGGGTTCATCGATCTGCACAGCCTGCTGCCCAAGGGCGTGAAGCTGATGCCCGAAGACGTGTTTTCGCGTGCCAGCTTTGTACTTTCAGCCAAGGTGCTCGACCCGCAGTTTCAGGGCCAGATCAAGGAACGGCTCAACAGCCGCGATGCGCTGCGCCTGGTCTCCACCTACGTGAAGCCCGCGCTGGAGCTGTGGCTCAACCAGCATGTAGATCTTGGCAAGAAGCTGGCCGACCTCGTCATCAAGCAAGCGCAAACGCGCCAGCGCGCGAGCCAGAAGGTCGAGAAGCGCAAGGGCTCGGGTGTGGCCGTGCTGCCGGGCAAGCTCACCGATTGTGAGAGCCGTGACCTCACACTGAATGAGCTGTTTCTGGTGGAGGGCGACTCGGCCGGCGGCAGCGCCAAGATGGGCCGCAACAAGGAAACGCAGGCGATTCTGCCGCTGCGCGGCAAGGTGCTGAATGCGTGGGAGGTTGAGCGCGACCGCCTGTTCGCCAACAACGAGATTCACGACATCTCGGTGGCCATAGGCGTTGACCCGCACGGCCACGCCGACACGCCCGATCTCAGTGGCTTGCGCTACGGAAAGATCTGCATCCTGAGCGACGCTGACGTTGACGGCTCGCACATTCAGGTGCTGCTGCTCACGCTCTTCTTCCGCCACTTTCCCAAGCTGGTGGAGAGCGGCAACATCTACATCGCCAAGCCGCCGCTGTTTCGGGTCGACGCACCCGCGCGCGGCAAAAAGCCCGCCGCCAAGATCTACGCGCTCGACGAAGGTGAGCTCACGGCCACGCTCGACAAGCTGCGCAAGGAAGGTGCACGTGAAGGCAGTTGGAGCATCGGCCGCTTCAAGGGCCTGGGCGAGATGAACGCTGAGCAGCTGTGGGACACCACGCTCAACCCCGACACGCGCCGCCTGCTGCAAGTCGCTTTTGGTGCGCTCGATTTCACTGCCACCACCGAGTCGCTCACCAAGCTGATGGGCAAAGGCGAGGCGCAGGCGCGGCGCGACCTGATGGAGCTGCATGGCGACGACGTTGAAGTCGACGTTTGACCACAAGACACAAGTGAGGCCACAAGAATGAACATGGATGCGATCAAGCCACTGCTGAACAACGGCATGCAGTACGTGAAAGAGGTGGCCAAGTGCAGCCTTGCCGGCTTGTTTCTCAGCGGCACCGTGCTGCTGGTGCTGATGGCCGTGCTGCCTTCGCGCGCGGGCCCGGCTGCGCTCGCGTTCATGGGCTTCGTGTTCTTCTCGGTCCTTTATGGATTGGCGGGCCACCAGCGCGGCATATTCCGCATGCTGAGCAACCTGGCGCATTCGCATGGCGGCCTGCTGTTCGACCAGACCTTGGGCCGCTTTGTGCAGATGAGCGAAGCGCGCAAGCCCGGTGCCTTGGCCGGCATGCTGGCGGTGCCTGGCAAAGTGACCGCGTCGTTCAAGGAATTTCTGCGCAACGACGGCTCCGTCATCCCGCGGCCTCTGCGCCGGCTGGGCACCTACTACGTGGGCAAGTTTGATGCGCGCATTTCGGGCAACGGTATGTTGCCGGCAGGTGCTGTGGTTGACGGGCAGGTACGTGAAGCGGTGCTGAAGGACTGGGCTGTGCAGCAGATGCGTGAACAGTTTGAGCCGAGCTGGTCAGGGTTCTTGATCGTTGCCGGGTTGCAAGTGGCGTTTGCCGGGGCGTTGTGGTGGTTCACACGGTGAACGCTCTGGCCACCGGCGTGCGCCTGCGCCCCACGATGTTGAGCGACCTCGACTTCGTCAGCTCGGTCGAGCTCGACGGGCAGAACCTGCCCTTCATCACACCCTGGGAGCGCATTCAGCATGAAGGCGCGGTGCGCTTTCCTGACTTCCGCCACTTCATCGTCGAAGCCGGGGTCGACTATCAATCGGCGGGGTTCGTGATCTTGCAGGGCTGCCGCAACCCGCATCACTCGGTGGAGCTGAAGCGCATCGTGTTGCAGACCCAAGGCCAGGGCCAGGGCCTGGGCCGCGCTTGCGTGCGCTTGTTGGTGCAGATGGCCTTCCGCGACTTGGGCGCGCACCGCTTCTGGCTAGACGTGAAATCGCTCAACACCCGTGCGCAAGCGCTGTACCGCAGTGAAGGCTTTGTCGAAGAAGGGCGCTTGCGCGAGAGCGTGAAAACTTTCGACGGCGGCTACGACTCGCTGATCGTGATGTCCATGCTCAAGAGCGAGTACGAAACCCTGTGTGACCAACGCGAGGCAGGCGCGGCGTGAAGGCTTGGTTGCCCCTGCTGCTGCTTGCGCCGCTGTGCGCCCAGGCCGAGCTGTGGGGCTATGTCGATGGTGAAGGCGTGGCCCATGTCTCAATCACACAGGTAGACCAGCGTTACCACTTGGTGCTGGGAAATGCCGCGGGTGGCGACACGACCGTGCCCGGCAAGGCGGACAAGGCGGGCCGCCTGCTCACCTGGCTGGAATTTGCGCCCGAAGTGAAGTCGTTGCAGGCCATCTTGCGTGAAGCGGCCAAGGCGCATGCGGTGGACATTGAGTTGCTCAAGGCCATCATCGCTGTCGAGTCGGGCTTCAACGCCGATGCGGTGTCGCCGCGCGGGGCCGTGGGCCTGATGCAGATCATGCCCACCGGCGCCACGCGTGAAGCCCGTGCCGCTGAGGCCAAGCGCCTGCTCGACCCGCGCTACAACGTGCTCGCCGGTGCGCGCCTGATGTCGCAGCTGATACGCCGCTTCGGCCGTGCCGACGTGGCACTGGCCGCATGGAACGCAGGCGTGGGCACGGTGATGAAATATGGCGGCGGCATGCCACCGATCGCCGAGACCCAGGCGCATGTGCACCTGGTACTTGAACTCTATTGGGCCCTGTTGCAGAACAACATGCCCCGCAGTGCCAAAGAACTGCAATTGCATGGGGCCGTGATCGCATCGGCCCCCAACTGATTGAATGCATTCCGATGACGATGACTCCTGAGACGACCGACGGCGGTGACGCCATCACGCTGGCCCACTACGCCGAGCGTGCCTACCTTGAATACGCGCTGAGCGTGGTGAAAGGCCGCGCCTTGCCCGACGTGTGCGACGGCCAGAAGCCGGTGCAGCGGCGCATCTTGTTTGCGATGGAGCGGCTGGGCCTGAGCTTCAGCGGCACCTCGGGCGCCAAGCCCATGAAGAGCGCCCGCATGGTGGGCGACGTGCTCGGCAAGTACCACCCGCACGGCGACCAGTCGGTGTACGACGCGCTGGTGCGCATGGCGCAAGACTTCTCGCAGCGCTACCCGTTGATCGACGGGCAGGGCAACTTCGGCTCGCGCGACGGCGACGGCGCGGCCGCCATGCGCTACACCGAGGCGCGCCTGGCCCCCATCTCGCGGCTGCTGCTCGACGAGCTAGACGAAGGCACGGTCGACTTCGCCGCCAACTACGACGGCTCGACCGACGAGCCCAAGCTCTTGCCGGCGCGCCTGCCCTTTGTGCTGCTCAATGGCGCAAGTGGCATTGCGGTCGGCCTGGCGACCGAAGTGCCTTCGCACAACTTGCGCGAAGTGGCCGCCGCCGCAGTGGCGCTGATCCGCAACGACAAGCTGAGCGACGACGAGCTCGCCACGCTGATCCCCGGCCCCGACTACGCCGGCGGCGGCCAGATCATCAGCAGCACCGAAGACATACGCGCGGCCTACGCCAGCGGCCGCGGCAGCCTGAAGGTGCGCGCCCGCTGGAAGATTGAAGAGCTGGCGCGCGGCCAATGGCAGCTGGTGGTGAACGAGCTGCCGCCGGGCGCCAGCTCGCAGCGTGTGCTCGAAGAGATTGAGGAGCTGACCAACCCGAAGATCAAGGCTGGCAAGAAGGCACTCAGCGCCGATCAAGTGCAGCTCAAGACCACGCTGTTGTCGGTGCTCGACGCGGTGCGAGACGAGTCGAGCAAAGACGCCGCCGTGCGCCTGGTGTTTGAGCCCAAGACCAGCCGCATCGAACAGCAGGAGCTGATCACCACGCTGCTGGCGCACACCAGCCTGGAAAGCTCAGCGCCGATCAACCTGACCATGATCGGCAGCGATGGCCGGCCCACGCAAAAGAGCCTGCGCCAGATGCTCACCGAGTGGGTGGCCTTCCGCGCCGAAACGGTGCAGCGGCGCTCGCAGTTCCGGCTTGACAAGATACTGGCGCGCATCCACATCCTCGAAGGGCGGCAGCTGGTGCTGCTCAACATCGACGAGGTGATCCGCATCATTCGTCATTCGGATGAGCCCAAGCAGGCGCTGATCGACCGCTTCAAGCTGAGTCAAATCCAGGCCGAAGACATTCTTGAAATCCGCCTGCGCCAATTGGCGCGGCTGGAAGGCATCAAGATTGAGCAAGACCTGAAAGAGTTGCGCGTTGATCAGGCCAAGCTCGAAGACATCTTGAACAGCCCAACATCGCTCAAGCGCACGGTGATCAAAGAGATCGAGGCCGATGCCAAGCAGCACGGCGACGATCGTCGCACCCTGATCCAGGCTGAGAAGAAGTCGGTGGCCGAAGTCAAGGTGATCGACGAGCCCGTCACGGTGGTGGTCAGCCTGAAGGGCTGGGTGCGTGCACTCAAGGGCCATGAGATCGACGCGTCTACGCTGGCCTTCAAGGCGGGTGACGAGTTGTACGGCGTGTTCCCGTGCCGCACGGTTGACCCTTTGCTGGTGTTCGGCAGCAATGGGCGCGTGTACTCCACAGCTGTGGCGCAGCTGCCGGGGGGGCGTGGCGACGGCCAGCCCATCACCACCCTCGTCGAGCTGGAGACGGGTACGCAGCCGCTGCACTACTTTGCTGCGGCGGCCGCCACGCCCTTGCTGCTCGCCAACACCGGCGGTTTCGGCCTGCTGGCGCAGGTGGGTGACTTGATCAGCCGGCAAAAGGGCGGCAAGAGCTTTCTCACCCTGGAAGACTCCGAAAAAGTGTTGCCGCCGGTGCCCATCGCGCCCACCCACAGCCAGGTGGCCTGCCTTTCGATGAGCGGGCGCTTGCTGGTGTTCAAGTTGGATGAGCTGAAGTTGCAGCCCAAGGGCGGCCGTGGGCTGACCTTGATGGACGTGGATGCGAAGGACCCGCTGGTGTCTGTTGCAACCTGCGCCAACGCCATCAAGGCATTGGGCACAGGGCGTGGCGGCAAGGCGAAGGAAGAAGACATCAAGGGTGCATCGCTGGCCGTGTACGCCGGCAAACGCGCTCGCAAAGGCAAGCTACTCGATGCCGGGATGAAGCCGCATCGCGTGCTGAGCGTGGGCTGAGAGGCTGAGAGGGCGCGAGGCTGAGAGTCATTTGATGTCCGTTCGGGCTGAGCTTGTCGAAGCCAGCGCTGTGCACGGCGCACACTTCGACAGGCGCAAGGCGAGCGGGGGTGTGTTGCCTACCATCGAAGCAGGAGACCAAGCGTGACTCAGACGGCACTCGAATCCCCCTGGGCACCCCTGCGCCAGCCGGTGTTTCGCATGCTCTGGAGCGTGTGGCTCACCGCAAACATCTGCATGTGGATGAACGATGTGGCGGCGGCTTGGATGATGACCTCGCTGACCACCTCGCCGGTGATGGTGGCGCTGGTGCAGTCGGCCTCCACGCTGCCGGTGTTCTTTCTCGGCGTGCCCAGTGGTGCGCTGGCTGACATCTTGGACAGGCGCAAGTACTTCATCGTCACCCAGTTCTGGGTAGCCGCGGTGGGCGTGCTGATGTGCCTCGTCACGCTAAGCGGCCACATGGTCGCGCCGCTGCTGCTCTTGCTCACATTTGCCAACGGCGTTGGCCTGGCCATGCGCTGGCCGGTGTTTTCGGCCGTGATTCCCGGGCTCATTCCCAAATCACAGTTGCCAGCCGCACTCGCGCTCAATGGCATCGCGATGAACACCTCACGCATCTTCGGCCCCATTCTGGCGGGCGCCTTGATCGCCAGTCTGGGCAGCGCCTATGTGTTTGCACTCAACGCGGTGCTGTCGGTGATCTGCGGCTTCGTCGTCATGCGCTGGCACACCGAGCCCCGGGTCAGCGCGCTGCCGGCCGAGCGCTTCTTTGGTGCCATACGCGTGGGGCTGCGCCACGTGCGCGAGTCGGCGCCCATGCGCGCCATCTTGCTGCGCATCTCGGCGTTCTTCTTGCAGGCCATCGCGCTCACCTCGCTGCTGCCGCTGATCGCCAAGCAGCTGCCGGGGGGCGGGGCGGGCACGTTCACTCTGCTTCTGGCGGCGATGGGCTGCGGTGCCGTGGTGGCCGCGCTGTCGATGTCACGCATCCGCGCATGGATGGACGGTGACCGGCTGGTGCGCAACGGCGGCTTGCTGCAATCCGCCACCATGCTGGTGGTGGCCTTTGCACCCAACATCTGGGTGGCTGCGCCCGCGCTGGTGCTCAATGGCATGGCCGTGATCTCGGTGGCCAATTCGCTGGCGGTGTCGGCACAGATGGCCTTGCCCAATTGGGTGCGCGCGCGTGGCATGTCGGTCTACCAGATGGCGCTGATGGGGGGTGGTGGCATTGGTGCTGCGATCTGGGGCCAGGTGGCCACGTTCACCGATGTTCGCACCAGCCTGATCGTGGCCTCGCTGGGCGGTGCGGTGCTGATGGCGGCGGTGCTGAAGCGAAGCCCGCGTGGAGCCGCCGACCATGAAGACCTCACACCCTCGCAGGCCTGGAAAGCGCCTGAGTTGCCCGCCTCGGTAAGCCCCCGCGACGGCCCCGTGCTCACCACCATCGAGTACCTGATCGACCCTGCGCGCGCCGATGATTTTTTGCGCGTGATGCGCGAAACGCGCAGCAGCCGTGTGCGGCAAGGCGCGTTATCGTGCGAGCTGTTTCGCGACCCGTCGGTACCGGGCCGCTATGTCGAGTCAATGCTCGACGAAACCTGGCTAGACCACCTGCGCCGCTTCGACCGGGTGACGGCCTACGACGTGGCCTTGCGCCACCGCCGCCTCGAGTTGCACATCGGCATCGAGCCCCCGCGCCTTACGCGCTGCATTGCCGAACCGATGGACTGATGTTGCTCAGGGGCAGTTGACTGTCACCACATGGTCATGGCCATTGAATGACGAGGTGACGGTGAGGGTGTCGCCTGCCTTCAGCATCTGCAGTTGAGTGCTCGACAGTGCGACGATGTGGTCGTGCCCGGCGGTCGCCTGGATGTGGTACGCAATGGGCATGGCCGAGTCGAGGTCGGCGCGCGGGATGGCGAGCACGTGCCCGTGGTTGCCTGCAATGGCGGCACCGCTCGCGCCGCATTGCGGTGCAGGTGCCGGGCCTGGCCCTGGCGCGGGGCCGGGTGCCGGGGCTGGGCTGCTGCTGTAGTCGCTGCCACCGCCGCAGCCTTGCAGTATCAGCAGTGCACTTGCGCTCACCAAAGCGCTACAAAACTCACTGCGTGTGATGGCCATCGCCTGTCTCCCGGGTAGAGCCGAGCGACCGGCTCGGGCGGCGAGGCATGCGCAGAACCCGCTCGGCAACCTCAGCGCGTATACGCGCCCAGGAGGGGTGATATTCCCAGGGTGTACAGGCCTTAGCGCTTTCGGGCTTGGATGGCGTGGCGCCCTTGTGTGGCCGTGCTGCGCTTGCGCGGGCTGGCTGGCTTGCGTGGCTCTGAAGGCTTGGCCACCAGAGGCTCGATGCCGGCAACAGCCACCGGGTCAAGCTGTGGCGCTACCCAGCCCGGCAGCGGCCAGGTGGGGGTGGGCCAGGTCGACAGCATCATGGACCACCAGGAGTGGGCCGAGCTGAGCATCGCTTCCCAGCTGCGTGCCTGCAAGGCGATCGCCTGCTCTGCGCTCCAGGGTGACTGCCACAGCACCGGGGCGTCTACGGCAGGGGGGCCTCCAGGTGCCGGTGCCCACAGCGAATTCCAGTGCCACATCATGATCGCTCCTTGCTGCCAGAGCGATGAAGCTTACTGCGTGGACTGCGCAAAAACCAGAGATTCAGTGGCGATCAAGGGCATTCAAGACACCGATCACGGCCAGCACCAGAAACAGCGACAGGCTCCAGAAGTCGTATGGCACGCCCCAGAGCGAAACGGCAGCATCGGCGCAGCTTGCGCGCGCCAGAAACACCTCGGGCCAAAGGCTGTCGAGCTTCATGGCGCTCACGATCTTGTCGGCCACGGTCATGACGCATGACGACGAGGCCGCGGCCTTGAAGTGCTGCCACAGAGCGGCAGCCACCCCGCACAGCGACAGCAGCAATATCATCGCGCCGGCCAGCCGCCGCGATGCCAGGCCGAGCAGACAGGCCAACGCTATCGCGAGGAAGATCACCCGCTGCAAGATGCACCACGGGCAAGGCTCCATGCCGTACACGTGCTGCGACACCAGCGCCGCGCCCACAGCGGCCACGCTCAGCGCCGCGGCGCCGGACAGTAGCAGCGCCGGCCGCTTCAGTAGCGCCGTCATTGCACTTCGGCGATCAGCTCGATCTCGACGCAAGCCCCCATCGGGATCTGCGCCACGCCGAAGGCACTGCGCGCATGCGCTCCCTTGGGCCCGAACACTTCGCCAATCAACTCAGAGCAGCCGTTGGTCACCAGGTGCTGCTCGGTGAACTCGGATGTGCTGTTGACCAGGCTCATCACCTTGACGATGCGCTCGACCTTGTTCAGGTCACCCACTGCGGCATGCAGCGTGCCCAGCAGGTCGATGGCGATGGCGCGTGCCGCTTGTTTGCCGGTGGCGGTGTCGGTGTCGCGGCCCAACTGGCCGACCCAGGGTTTGCCATCGCGCTTGGCGATGTGGCCCGAAATGAACACCAGCTTGCCGGTGCGCACGAAAGGCACGTAAGCAGCGGCGGGTATGGCGACGGGCGGCAGCTCGATGCCGAGGGATTTCAAACGGTCGTAGACAGACATGGCGACGCGTGGTGTGAAGTGGGGACGGTCATCGTACACGTGGCTTCAGTGCCTTTGGTGACGCAGGGTTGCCCGCGATGGCGGCGTGGCGCTACACCAGCGAGAGCTTCGAAATCGACTCGGGCGGGAGGCCCGCGAAGGCTGCAAATTCGCGTACCAGATGCGACTGGTCGCTGTAGCCCAGGTCGTGCGCCAGCAGGGCCCAGGCGGGTCGCTCGCAACGTTCAAGCGCGTCGAGGATGCGCTGGAATCGCAGCACCCGCTGCAGGTGTTTGGGGCTGAGCCCGGTCCACTGCTTGAACAGCCTGGAGAGGTTGCGCTCGCTGGTGGCGCAGGCCGAAGCCAATGCGACCCTGTCGATGCGATCCGAGCCCGATTTCATGAAGGCGTAGGCCTGTGAGATGCGCTGGTCGATCTTGCGGCCCGCCAGGCCTTCGAGCAAAAAGCCGTCGAGCAGGCGGGCCTGCGCCGGCAGCGAGCCAGCCTGTCGCAATGCGTCGGCCAGTGGCGGTACGGCCCCGGGGAACAGGTGAGCCAGGTCTTCAGCCCGCCCCACCAGCAGGTGTGTGCTCTGACGCGTGAGGGCGTGGGCCGCACCGGGCAACAGCTGAGCCCCGACCAGCCAGCCCGCGTGATGCTCATAGCGCGTGGCCGAGAGGCGCGGGCCTCGCAGCCGGGCGGTCGCCGGCTGTTGCAGGTCGAACATGAGGTCGCAGCAGCCATCGGGCACCGCCCGCACCGTGGCGGGTGGCTCGCCTGCTTGCACGCGCAGGCTGAAGTAGGCCGCCACGTGTTCGCGCAGCGCAAGGCCTGGCGGGCAGCGATCCAGCTGGGGGCCGCGGCTGGGTAGCGCCCCGGTGGGGAGTAATGGCGAGCCCGTGTCCATCGTCGGCAGGTTATGCGAATTCGATCAGGCGGAAGTGCCGCTGGTCGGGATCGAGGTAGCCCGCCACCCGTTTGCCTTCACCGAGCTCGATGGGCCGGTGCGCGACGCTCGCACCTGCGGCAAGCAGGGCGGGCTCGGCCTCGCTGAGACGAGCCACCTTGAACGTCGGCACCAGCGTCGCCGCGGCATGGCCCTTTTGCTGGTCCCAGATCGCGATGTGGATGCCGTTGAGCAAACCTTCGTGGTGCTGCCCGGCATGGCCGTGGTGCGCGGCGTCCAGCGTGAAGCTGAATGCGCGGGCATAGAACGCCGCGAGAGCTTGGGGTGCAGGTGAATAGAGCACGAGGCCGGCCAGGCTGGCAGTGGGTGAGGGCATGGTAGTTTTCCTGGGTTGAAAGAGGTAGGAGCTGAATCGTAGGAATCGGGCGTGCGCCGGGCTTGAAGAAATCGGCCATCCGGGCGCGCCTCCTACACTGCCCGCATGGGAGAGAAGAGTCACGGCTGGCGCCTGGCCGGCATGGGCCTCGCCTGGCTGATTGGCGTCGCGCTGCACTTGCAGGAGCGCTCGCTTGCGCCGCTGTGGGCCTACCTGGTTTGCTTGGCCGTCGGCTTGGCCTGCGCCGCCATGGCCTGCCGTTGGCCTCGCCTGTGGGCGCTTTTGCTGGTGGCTGCGCTGGCATGTGGGCTGGGCACCTCGGGCTGGCGCGCCAGCCTGGGTCTGGCCGACCAGCTGCCGCTTGCGCTGGAAGGGCAAGACCTGCAAGTCACAGGCGTGGTGGCCAGCCTGCCGCAGCAGTCGCCCACAGGCTTGCGCTTTCACTTCGAGATTGAAGAGGCCCGCCTGCAAGGCCAGCCTGTGGCGGTGCCACCCCTGGTGGCGATGGGGTGGTACGCCGGCTGGCACGAAGACGCCGAGCTCAGCGCGCCGCAGCTGTCTTTGCGCGCTGGCCAGCGCTGGCGCTTCACCGTGCGCATGCGCCAACCGCACGGCAATCTGAACCCCCATGGTTTCGACTATGAGTTGACCCTGTTCGAACAAGGCCTGCGCGCCACCGGGGCGGTGCGGGCCAACGACCGTTCGGCCCCCGAGCTGCTGGAGCCGCACGCCGGCCACGCCATCGACCGCTTGCGACAGCATGTGCGAGACGCCATCTACGCCACGGTGAGTGAGCCGCGCTCTGCTGGCGTGCTGGCCGCACTGGCAGTGGGCGATCAATCGGCCATCGACCGCGACGACTGGCAGCTCTTTCGCAGCACCGGTGTGGCGCACCTGATGAGCATCAGTGGCCTGCACGTCACCATGTTTGCCTGGTTGGCCGGCCTGGCCATCACGGCGCTGTGGCGTCGCAGCGCGCATGCTATGCGTCTGATGCCTGCCCAGCTGGCCGGGCGCTACGGCGGGCTGCTGGCAGCCATGGGCTACGCGCTCTTCTCGGGCTGGGGCGTGCCGGCGCAGCGCACGGTCTGGATGCTGGCCACGGTGACGCTGCTGCAACTGCTCGGGCGGCGTTGGCCCTGGACGCTGGTGCTGCTGGCCGCCGGCGTGGTGGTGAGCGCGCTCGACCCCTGGGCGCTGTTGCAACCGGGGTTCTGGCTGTCGTTCATGGCGGTGGGCTTGCTGATGTCGTCCGAGCCGGTGCTGGGCCATCGAGAGCCGGTGGTCGATCTAAGCCGATGGCGGCGCGTGGCGGCGAGCTTGAAGGGCGGGTTGCGCACCCAGGTCATAGCCACGCTGGGGCTCACGCCTTTGACTCTGGTGTTCTTCCAGCAGGTGTCGCTGGTGGGCTTCTTGGCCAACATGGTGGCGATCCCTTTGGTCACGCTGGTCATTACGCCCATGGCGCTGCTGGGCGTGGTCTTCTCGCCGTTGTGGCGCCTGGGGGCATGGGTGCAAGAGTTGCTGTCGGCCGGCCTGAACGTGCTGGGCCAAATGCCTGGTGCGGTGTGGGTGGTGCCGGTGGCGCCGCTGTGGGCGCAGGCTACCGGCCTGTGCGCTGCGGCGCTGATGGTGATGCCCTTGCCGTGGCGCATGCGCCTGTTGGCCATCCCGCTCGTCATGCCCTTGCTGCTGCCGGTGCGCCCGGCGCCCGGCGAAGGCCAGTTCGATTTGCTGGCGGTGGACGTGGGGCAGGGCACGGCGGTGATCGTGCGCACCCGCGAGCACCTGCTGGTCTACGACACCGGCCCACAGTATTCGCGCGACAGCGACGCCGGCCAGCGTGTCTTGCTGCCGCTGCTGCGCGCGCGAGGCGAAGCCCGCATCGACCGCATGGTGCTGAGCCACCGCGACCTCGACCACGTGGGCGGTGCAGCGGTATTGCTCAAGAGCCTGCCGGTCACCGAGCTGCTGAGCTCGCTGGAAGATGGCCACCCGCTGCGGGCCATGGGCACGCCGCCTCGGCGTTGCGAAGCCGGCCAGTCATGGCAGTGGGACGGCGTGCGCTTCGACGTGCTGCACCCTCCACCAGAAGCCTACGACGAGGCGCGCAAGCCCAACGGCATGTCTTGCGTGGTCAAGGTGACCGCCCCGCAAGGCACGGCTTTGCTGACGGGCGACATCGAGCGCCAGCAGGAGGCTGACCTGCTGGGCACTCAGCGCGAGGCGCTGCACAGCGACTTGCTGTTGGTGCCCCACCACGGCAGCCGCACCTCGTCGACAGCCGCATTCATCGACGCGGTGAAGCCGAGCGTGGCCGTCATCCAGTCGGGCTACAGAAATCGCTTCGGCCACCCGGTGCCCGAGGTGCTGGGGCGGCTGCAGGCTGAGCGCGCCGCCATACACACCAGCCCGGCCTGCGGGGCATGGCACTGGCCTGCCGGCGCTCGTGCCGACCAGGGCCAGTGCGAGCGCGAGATCGCGCGGCGCTACTGGCAACACCTGATCGTTGAATAGCGCGTTCTTCGCCCCGCGTTGGTGCGCAAGTGGCCTGGAATTTGCTACCCTGACCGGCAGGAGACTTGCAGATGAGGTGCCGATGAAGAACAGCTTCGACGAGATGCAGGCCACCGGCACCAGCGTGCGCGAACACTACCGCGTATATGACCGGTGGCTAGCCCAACAGCCCAGCGACGTCATGCATTCGCGCCGCGAAGAGGCGGAGATGATTTTCCGCCGCGTGGGCATCACCTTCGCCGTCTACGGCGCCAAGGATGAAGACGGCTCGGGCACCGAGCGCCTGATCCCCTTCGACCTGATTCCGCGCGTGATCCCGGCGGCCGAGTGGGCCGAGATGGAAAAGGGCCTGATCCAGCGCGTGACAGCGCTCAACCGCTTCATACACGACGTTTATCACGAGCAAGAGATCATCCGCGCCGGCATCGTGCCTGCTGAGCAGATTTTCAAGAACGCGCAGTTTCGACCCGAGATGATGGGGGTCGACGTGCCGGGCGGCGTGTATTCGCACATCAGCGGCATCGACATCGTGCGTGCCGGCAACCCCGATGGCAGCGGCAGCTACTACGTGCTCGAAGACAACCTGCGCGTGCCCAGCGGTGTGAGCTACATGTTAGAGAACCGCAAGATGATGATGCGGCTCTTCCCTGAGCTCTTCAACCAGCACCGCGTGGCGCCCGTCGCGCACTACCCCGACTTGCTGCTCGAAACCCTGCGCGGCGTGGCCCCCGCTGCCGTAAACGAGCCGACGGTGGTGGTGCTCACGCCCGGCATGCACAACAGCGCCTACTTCGAGCATGCGTTTCTCGCGCAGCAGATGGGTGTCGAGCTGGTCGAGGGGCAAGACCTCTTCGTCAAAGACAACTTCTGCTACATGCGCACCACGCAGGGCCCGAAGCGCGTGGATGTCATTTACCGCCGTGTGGATGACGACTTCCTCGACCCGCTTGCCTTCCGGCCCGACTCGACGCTCGGCTGCGCAGGCCTCTTGAGCGTGTACCGCGCTGGCAACGTGACGCTGTCCAATGCCATCGGCACCGGGGTGGCCGACGACAAGTCGGTCTACCCCTACGTGCCCAAGATGATCGAGTTCTACCTGGGCGAGAAGCCCATCCTCAACAACGTGCCCACTTACCAGTGCCGCGAGGCCGATGATTTCAAGTACGTGCTCGACCACCTGGGCGAGCTGGTGGTGAAAGAGGTGCATGGCGCCGGTGGCTACGGCATGTTGGTCGGCCCGGCGTCTACCAAGGCCGAGATCGCAGACTTCCGCAAGGCGCTGGAGGCCAACCCGTCGGGCTACATCGCGCAGCCCACGTTGAGCTTGTCGACGTGCCCGACGTTCGTCGAGAGTGGCATTGCGCCGCGCCACATCGATTTACGGCCGTTTGTGCTGTCGGGCAAGGATGTTCAGATGGTGCCGGGCGGGCTGACCCGCGTGGCCTTGAAGGAAGGCTCGCTGGTCGTCAACTCGTCCCAGGGTGGCGGCACAAAAGACACCTGGGTGCTGGAGGCGTGATGAATCGATCCCGACACAGCTTCATCATTCCCGCTTTCGCGGGAATGAAACCTGAAGGAGTTTGCGATGCTGTCTAGAACCGCCGACCACCTCTTCTGGATGGCCCGCTACATGGAGCGGGCTGAAAACACCGCGCGCATGCTCGACGTCAACTACCAGACCTCGCTGCTGCCGCAGTCGGCTGATGCCGCCGAGAACGGTTGGCGTGGTTTGCTCAGCATCTCAGAGCTGACGCAGGATTACGCCGAGCGCTACGGCGATGTAGAGCCGCGCCGGGTGATGGACTACATGGTGAGCGACGAGCGCAACCCGTCGAGCATCTACAGCTGCCTGATGGCCGCGCGTGAAAACGCCCGCGCCGTGCGCGGCACCCTCACCACCGAGGTGTGGGAAACGCAGAACCAGACCTGGCTCGAATTCCAGCGCATGCTGCGCGCCAATGCCTTCGAGAAAGACCCGGGCGATGCCTTCGAGTGGGTGAAGTTTCGCTCGCACCTGTCGCGTGGCGTGACAGTGGGCACGATGCTGCAAGACGAGGCCTTCCACTTCTTGCGCATCGGCAGCTTCCTGGAGCGCGCGGACAACACCGCGCGCATGCTCGACGTGAAATTCCATGCGGTCGAAAGCGAGTTTTACGGTGCAGGCAACGGCAACGGTGCCGCGCGCGACCAGGAGTACGACTTCTATCACTGGTCGGCCATCCTGCGCTCGGTCTCGGGCTTCGAGGTCTACCGCAAGGCCTATCGCAACGTGATTCGCCCCGAGAAAGTGGCCGAGCTGCTGATCTTGCGTGCCGACATGCCGCGCTCGCTGGCCGCCTGCATGGATGAAGTTGTCTCCAACCTGAAACGCGTGGCCAACGAGCAGTCGAACGACACGCTGCGCCGCGCCGGGCGCCTGCAGGCCGATTTGCGCTTCGGCCGCATCGACGAGATCTTGGCCACCGGCCTGCATGCCTTTCTCACGCAGTTTCTTGAACGCGTGGGCACGCTGGGCGTGGGCATCAGCCGTGACTTCCTCGTTCCTGTTGCGGCATAAGACGAGCGCGTCATGGGATGAAACTCACCATCCAACACGTGACGCACTACGACTACAGCGCTCCGGTGCAGTACGCCCTGCAGTCGCTGTGCCTGACCCCGCAAGGCAGCGCTCACCAGACCGTGCACGACTGGACGCTGAGCGCACCCGCCCCGCTGTTTGCCCAACGCGATGGCTTCGGCAACATGGCCCACACCTGGAGCCTCTCGCAGCGCACCTTTGGCAGCGCCGTGCGGGCGAGTGGCACCGTCGAGACCCATGCCTCGCCTTGGCTGGTGGACGGCACAGTGCCACCGCAGCTCTACCTGCGCGTCACGCCGCTCACCGTGGCCGATGACCGGCTGCGCGGTTTGGGCCGCGTGCACTTCGCCGACGGCGTCAGCGAAGCCGGCGCCTTGGCGCTGGCTCTGGCCGTGCTCAAGCGTGTGCGCTACAAGACCGGCGCCACCACCGTGCTGACCACGGCCATGCAGGCCTGGGAACTCGGTGGCGGCGTGTGCCAGGACCACGCCCACGTGTTCATCGCTGCCTGCCGCGCCAACGGCGTGCCCGCCCGCTATGTGAGCGGTTATTTCTATGCACCCGATGCGCCGCACCTCGCCAGCCATGCGTGGGCTGACGTTTGCGTGGAGCCCTGTACTTACCGCTGGCTCAGCGTCGACATCACCCACGGCTGCCTGATGGACGAGCGGCATGTGCGCCTGGCCGTCGGGCTCGACTACCGCGCCTGCTCGCCCATACGCGGCGTGCGCGAAGGTGGTGGAGACGAATCCATGCGGGTACGCATTGACATTAGAGAAGCACGGACAGCCCAAATACCTTGATCCCTTTCCGTTCGGGCTGGGCCTGTCGAAGCCCTTCGACACGCTCAGGGCGAACGGTCTAGAAACCTAAGCTTCGGAGTTCCCAGATGTCCATCCACGTTGCGCTCAACCACGTGACCCACTACCGGTACGACCGGCCGATCAACCTCGGGCCGCAAGTGGTTCGCCTGCGCCCCGCGCCGCACTCGCGCACCCGCATCCTCAGCTACTCGATGCGGGTTACGCCTGCCACTCACTTCATCAACTGGCAGCAAGACCCGCAAGCCAACTACCTCGCGCGACTGGTGTTCCCCGACAAGACCACCTCGTTTCGCATCGAGATCGACCTCGTGGCCGAGATGTCGGTTCTCAACCCTTTCGATTTTTTTCTTGAGCCCGAGGCCGACAACTTTCCCTTCGAATACGACAAGTCGCTGGCCACCGAGCTGGAGGCTTATCGGCGCAAGGCACCGCTGACGCCGGCTTTCGAGAAATACCTGGCCAGCATCTCGCGCGAGACGATGCAGACGACGAACTTTCTGGTCGCGCTGAACCAGCGATTGCAGAAGGACATCAGCTACCTGATCCGCATGGAGCCCGGTGTGCAAACGCCCGAGGAAACGCTGGTGAGCGGCTCGGGCTCGTGCCGCGACACAGGTTGGCTGCTGGTGCAGCTGCTGCGCCACCTGGGCTTTGCCGCTCGCTTCGTGTCGGGCTACCTGATCCAGCTCAAGAGCGACGTCAAATCACTTGACGGACCGAGTGGCACCGAGGTTGATTTCACCGACCTGCACGCTTGGTGCGAGGCCTACCTGCCGGGGGCCGGCTGGATAGGCTTCGACCCCACGTCGGGCCTGCTGGCGGGCGAAGGGCACATTCCCCTGGCGTGCTCGCCCGAGCCGTCTTCGGCGGCGCCGGTGAGTGGCGCGCTCGACGACTGCGAGACAGAGTTCGAGCATCACATGCGCGTGACGCGCGTGTGGGAATCCCCGCGCGTCACGCTGCCCTACACCGACGAGCAATGGAGCAGCATCGAAGCCCTGGGCCACCAGGTGGACGGTGACCTGCGCAAGAACGACGTGCGCCTCACGCAAGGCGGCGAGCCCACCTTCGTATCCGTCGACGACCGCGACGGCGACGAATGGAACACCGAGGCCATGGGCCCCACCAAGCGCCTGCTCAGCGCCGACCTGATGGACAAGCTGCGCGCCAAGTACGGCGATGGCGGCTTGCTGCACTACGGCCAGGGCAAGTGGTACCCGGGCGAGCAGTTGCCGCGCTGGTCGCTCAACCTCTTCTGGCGCAAAGACAAGGAGCCCGTATGGGGCAACCCCGATCTGTTTGCCAGCGAACACAAGGACTACAAGGTCACCGACATTGAGGCCCACAAGTTCCTGAGCGGCGTGGCGAAGCGCTTGAGCCTGGACCCGAAGTACGTGTTCCCGGCTTATGAAGACGTCTGGTACTACCTGTGGCGCGAGCGCAAGCTGCCCACCAACGTCGACCCCTTCGAGGCCAAGCTGTCTGACGAGATGGAGCGCGATCGGCTGCGCAAGGTCTTCACGCAGGGGCTGGAGAAGGTGGTCGGCCATGTGTTGCCTGTGGCGCGCTACGACCCGCGCAATGCCGGCCCGGCCCGGCGCTGGCAAACCGGCCCATGGTTCCTGCGCGGCGAGCGCTGCTACCTGGTCCCGGGTGACTCTGCCTTGGGCTACCGCCTGCCGCTCGATTCGCAGCCCTGGGCCAAGGCGAGCGACCTGCCTTGGGTACACCCGCCCGACCAGACGCAACCGTTTGCACCCTTGCCGCCGTACCGGCGCATGCGCTATGCCGAGGGCGGCCAGGAAGCCGGCGGCTCACCGCAGGCGGATGCGACGGCGAGCTTTGCCGATCGGTCCCGCGCGGCACTCAACCCTGGCCCCGCGGCTGCACCGAGCGTGTCGGCAGTGCTGACCAAGACGCCCGCGCCTTTCGAGTCGGCGGGCTGGGTCACGCGCACCGCCATGAGCGTGGAGCCACGCAACGGCAGACTTTATGTCTTCATGCCGCCGATGACGGCGCTGGAGGACTACCTGGAGCTGGTGGCCGCGGTCGAAGACACGGCCGCCGAGATGAAGCTGCCGGTGATCCTGGAAGGTTACGAGCCGCCGAAAGACCCGCGCCTGCAGACGCTGCGCGTCACGCCCGACCCCGGTGTGATCGAGGTCAACATCCACCCCGCGCACAGCTGGAAAGAACTGGTGGAGCAAACGACCCACCTTTACCAGGTCGCCCACGAGACGCGCCTGTCGACCGAGAAATTCATGGTCGATGGCCGCCACATCGGCACCGGCGGCGGCAACCACTTCGTGCTTGGCGGCGCCACCGTGGCCGACTCCCCCTTCCTGCGACGGCCCGACCTGCTGACCAGCATGGTGGGCTACTGGCACAACCACCCGGCGCTGAGCTATCTGTTTTCGGGCATGTTTGTCGGGCCCACCAGCCAGGCACCGCGTGTCGATGAAGCACGCAACGACTCGGTCTACGAGATCGAGATCGCCTTCGCAGAACTGCAGCGCAAGACCGCCGAAGGCCCCAATGCCTGCCCGCCGTGGCTGATCGACCGGCTGCTGCGCAACCTGCTGATCGACGTGACGGGCAACACCCACCGCGCCGAGTTTTGCATCGACAAGATGTACTCACCCGACGGCCCCACCGGCCGCCTGGGCCTGCTGGAAATGCGCGCCTTCGAGATGCCGCCGCATGCGCGCATGAGCCTTACCCAGCAGCTCTTGATGCGTGCGCTGGTCTCGCGCTTCTGGCAGAAGCCTTATCAGCCGCCGCGCCTCAAGCGCTGGGGCACCGAGCTGCACGACCGCTTCATGCTGCCGCACTTCGTGTGGCAAGACCTCAGCGACGTGATCGAAGAGCTGAACCAGGTGGGATACGCCATCAAGCCCGAGTGGTTCGCGCCGCACCTCAACTTCCGCTTCCCGCGGCTGGGCGACTTCGCCACCATGGGGGTTGAGCTCGACTTCCGGCTCGCGTTGGAGCCCTGGCATGTGATGGGTGAAGAGGGAGGTGCTGGCGGCGCGGTGCGCTTTGTCGATTCATCGGTCGAGCGCATACAGGTCAAGGCCACGGGGCTTGTGAGTGACCGCCATGTGCTCACCTGCAATGGGCGTGTGGTGCCGCTGCAATCCACCGGCAAGGTGGGCGAATTTGTAGCGGCAGTGCGCTACAAGGCCTGGGCACCGCCCTCGGCGCTGCACCCTAGCATCCCGTCGCACGCACCGCTCACCTTCGACCTGGTCGACACCTGGATGAGCCGCTCGATGGGCGGCTGCCAGTACCACGTTGCCCACCCGGGCGGGCTGAGCTACGACAGCGCGCCGGTCAACGCCTACGAGGCCGAAGCGCGCCGCCTGTCGCGCTTCTTCCGCGTCGGCCACACGCCGGGTGACATGCGGGTGCCGACAGAAGAGCGCAACCCGAATTTTCCGTTCACGCTCGATTTGCGCAGGGCCGTTCAGCTCTGAGTGTCGCGGGAGGCGGTCAACGCGGGCGGTGCATGCGAAACAGTTGCTCCGGCCCGATGCTGAAGTAGTCGGCCGGGCCGCCGCCGCGCAGTATGGGCTGTGCGGCGGCGGTGTCATACACACCGCCTTTCAGCAGAGCCTTCGAGATGTGTACCGCCACCACCTCGCCCAGCGTGAGCCAGGTCGGCACCGCAATGCCGTCAACACCTTGCAGCTGAAGGATCTGCGTCACGCGGCACTCGAACGACACCGGGCTCTCGGCCACGCGTGGCGCCGAGATCACACGCGAGGCCAGCGGCGTGAGCCCTGCCAGCTCAAACTCGTTGACCTCTGGCGGCACGCTCGCGCAGCTGGCGTTCATGGCTTCGGCCAGCGGCCGTGTGGCGAGGTTCCAGACGAACTCGCCGGTCTCTTGCACGTTGCGCACGGTGTCTTTGTGGCCGATGCTGGAAAACCCCACGATGGGCGGCGTGTAGTTGAAGGCGTTGAAGAAGCTGTAGGGCGCAAGGTTCAACCCGCCTTGCGCCGAGCGAGATGAGATCCAGCCTATGGGCCGCGGCCCCACGATGGCGTTGAACGGGTCGTGCGGCAGGCCGTGGCCTAGACGCGGTTCGTAGTAGTGGGTGTCATCGCTCATGCCAAGCCTTTGATTGCTGATTTGATGGTAGTTGGTGGGCGTCTATCGAGGGCGTCGGCGGGCAGCTCTTTCGCAAGTAGCATTGATCACCCAAGGTCGATCCAGGCTTACGCCAGAAAAGGAAGCAATGTTCAATCACATCATGATCGGTTCAAACGACATCGAACGATCAAAGCGCTTTTATGACGCAGTGCTCGCCACACTCGGGGCGGGCGAGCCTGTGCGCAATACGGCGACCACAGGCCATACCCGACTCTTCTACCGACACGAAGGCAACGTCTTTTGCGTGAGCGAGCCCATCGACGGCGAAACGGCAACGTTTGCCAATGGCGGCACCATTGGCTTCAAGTGCAACTCACCTGAGCTGGTGCGGGCTTTCCATGACGCAGGCGTTGCGCATGGCGGCGTCTCCATTGAAGACCCACCTGGGCTTCGAGAGGGTGCGCTGGGGTCGATTTATTTGGCCTATGTCCGGGACCCCGACGGCCACAAGCTCTGCGCCATTCATCGTCCCAAGCAGGATCGTTGAGGGCATTGCGAGCAGCGGTCACTGCCTTCTGAGGTTTCTCAGGCGATCGCTCGCGTAGGGGCGTGGCAGACTCCCGGCATGCTCAGTTCTCCCTTGCGCGTGCTGTCGGTCATCCCGCCGATGACGCAGCTCAACACGCCCTATCCGTCCACCGCTTACCTGACCGGCTTTCTGCGCTCACGTGGCGTCGACGCGGTGCAAGAGGATCTTGCGCTGGCGCTGGTGCTGCAGCTCCTGTGTGCAGACGGGCTCTTGCAGGTGCGTAAGCACATCGAGACTCAGCCGGCGGCCGGGCGCACGCCGCTGGTCGGTGATTTTCTAGAGCAGTTCGACCGCTACCTGGCCACCATCGACCCGACCATCGCCTTTTTGCAAGGGCGCGACCCGACGCTCGGCCACCGCATCGCGGGCCGCGGTTTCCTGCCCGAAGGCCCGCGCTTCGACTCGCTCGATGTCTACATCGATGAAGACGGTGGCGACCCGCTCGCCTGGGCCTTCGGTGCACTGGGCATGCAAGACCGCGCGCGCCACCTCGCCACGCTGTACCTCAACGACCTGGCCGATGTACTGCGCGACGCCGTCGACCCGCGTTTCGAGTTCGTGCGCTACGCCGAGTCGCTTGCGCAAAGCCAGCCCACCTTTGATCCCTTGGCTGACGCCTTGGCGGAGCCGCTCAACCTCGTCGACCGCACGCTGGTAGAGCTGACGCTGGCCGCGATCAAACGGCACCAGCCCAGCGTGGTGCTGGTCTCGGTGCCATTCCCCGGCTCGGTCTACGCGGCCTTTCGCATCGCCCAGGCCATCAAGGCGCATGACGCTGCCATCGTCACCTGCCTGGGCGGTGGCTTCGTCAATACCGAGCTGCGCGAGCTCACCGAGCCACGCGTGTTCGACTATTTCGACCACATCACGCTGGATGCCGGCGAGCGGCCGCTGCTGGCGCTGCTGGAGCACATGCAAGGCAAACGCTCGCAGCAGCGCCTGGTGCGCACTTTTGTGCGCGAGGGCGGCGCCGTGCGCTACATCAACTGGATAGAGCAAGACGTGGCCTTCGCCGAGGTGGGCACGCCCACGTGGGACGGCCTGCCGCTGAACAGCTACCTTTCACTGCTGGACATGCTCAACCCCATGCACCGCCTGTGGAGCGACGGGCGCTGGAACAAGCTCACCGTGGCGCATGGCTGCTACTGGAAGAAGTGCAGCTTCTGCGACGTGAGCCTCGACTACATCTCGCGCTACGAGGGCGCGTCGGCCGCCACACTGGTCGACCGCATCGAGGCCATCGTCAAAGAAACCGGGCAGACCGGCTTTCACTTCGTCGACGAAGCGGCGCCGCCCAAGGCGCTGAAGACGCTGTCGGCCGAGCTGATCAAACGCCAGCTGTCAGTTTCGTGGTGGGGCAACATCCGCTTCGAGAAATCGTTCAACTCCGAGCTGTGCCAGCAGATGGCCGACAGTGGTTGCATTGCCATTTCGGGAGGGCTCGAAGTGGCCTCAGACCGCCTGCTCGACTTGATGAAGAAGGGTGTGTCGGTCGAGCAGGTGGCGAGGGTGACGAAAGCCTTCTCGGACGCGGGCATCCTGGTGCATGCCTACCTGATGTACGGTTTTCCGACGCAAACGGTGCAAGACACCGTAGACGCGCTGGAGTACGTGCGCCAGTTGTTTGAGCAGGGCTGCATCCAGTCGGGCTTTTTTCACCGCTTCGCCTGCACGGTGCATTCGCCGGTCGGCAAGCACCCAGAAGAGTACGGGGTCACCTTGCAGCCACTGCCGCCGGTCTCGTTTGCCAAGAACGACATTGGCTTCGTCGACCCCACGGGCACCGACCACGATGCCTTGGGCATCGGGCTGAAGAAGGCGCTCTACAACTTCATGCACGGCATAGGGCTCGAAGAAGACGTGCGCCAGTGGTTCGACTTCCCCGTGCCCAAGACCAAGGTGCAACGCCACCGCATCGCGCGTGCGCTTGCGGTGGCTGGGTCGGTGGCTACAACGAAATAGCCTTCTTCTCAACTTGCATGCGCATGCCGACGCCGATGCGGTTCCACGCGTTGATCGACGCAATCGCCAGGTTCAGGTGCGCGATCTCGCTGTCGTTGAAGTGCGGGCGCAGTGCGTCGAAATCGGCGTCGCTGTCATGGCTCTTGTGCAAGAGGGTCAGAGACTCGGCCCAGGCCATGGCCGCTTGCTCGCGTGGGCTGAAGAAGCTGACTTCGCGCCAAGTGCAGAGGTTGTTCAGCCGCTGCGGGTCGTCGCCCAGCCTGAGCAGATCGCGCCAGTGCATGTCGACGCAAAAGGCGCAGCCATTGAGCTGCGAGACGCGCAGGTAGACCAGGTCGACGAGCACGGGCTCCAGCGTTGATTGGTTCACCGCCTGGTGAACGCCGGCCAGTGAGGCAACGGCTTGAGGGGCGAGGTTGGCATAGGGAAGTCGGGCAGCAGTCATTGCTTTCTCCTGTGGGTTGATGAAACGCAGAACACAGAAGCAAGACGCGCCTACTCGCCGTCTTGTGACAGCTCTTTCACCTGGCCCAGCTTGTCGGGGTTGCGCACGGCGTAGATCGCAACGATGCCGCGCTCATTGCTCACGATCGACATCACCGAGTCGAGCCTGCCGGCGGCGTAGCGCAACACACCCAGCTCGCCGTTGACCATCGCCAGTCGGTAGCTCAATACCGCTGCGTGCCGCGCGACCACGTGAAAGAGGCGGGCCACGCGGTCGGCACCGTGTAGCGTGGTGAGCACCGAGCTGGCCTTGCCGCCGCCGTCACTCATCAGTTGCACGTCATCGTCCATCAAGGCCATCAGCTGGGCGTGCTCGCCGCTCTGCGCTGCCCGGATGAAATTTTCCAGATGCTTGCGGTGTGCCGCCTCACTGACACTGAAGCGAGGCTGCTCGCGTTGCACGCGATCACGTGCACGGTGCACCAGTTGGCGGCACGCGGCCTCGCTCTTGCCGAGGGCCTGGGCGATTTCGTCGTAGTCGCAGTCGAACACCTGCTTGAGCAAGAAGGCGGCGCGCTCTTCAGGTGCCAGCCGCTCCAGCACCACCATCAAGGCCATCGACACCTCACCCGCGCGCTCGGCTGCGTCTTCGGGCGAGTCGACCAGGGGTGCTACCAGCGGTTCGGGCAGCCACATGCCCGTGTAAGCCTCGCGCTCTACCTTGGCGTTGCGCAGTCGGTCGATGCTCAGCCGCGTGGCCACGGTGACCAGCCAGGCCTCGGCGCTTTGCAGCTGGCTTGCGTTGGTCTCGCGCCAGCGCAGCCAGGTGTCTTGCACCACGTCTTCGGCTTCGGCACGGGTGCCTAACATGCGGTAGGCGACGGCAAAGATGCGGCGGCGGTGGGTCTGGAATTGCGACAGATCGGTGCTCATGGCAGCAAGACGCGGCAGACCCTGGCGTTGTGACAAGTGGGCGCCCCTGGGGGACGGGTATTGTTTTTGCACGACACGCTTGGGGTTCGCCCACCGAGGTGCATGCCTCCAATCTACGAGAATCGGCGGTCACCTGTGCATTTGCCCCCGTTCATGCTGAGAAAGTTGCTCTCCGGCTACGCCGCCCTTGAAGACCGCTATGACGAGCTGCTCGCAGCGCCAGGCGAGCCGCGGCCGCACTGGGACGCCTTCCTGCGCTCGCTGGCCGAGCGCGAAGGCCCCGGCGTAGGCGACAGCCTGTCGCTGATGGAACGGCAGATTCGCGAGAACGGCATCACCTACAACGTCTACGCCGACCCCAAAGGAGCTGACCGCCCCTGGGAAGTCGACCCGCTGCCGCTCTTGCTGTCGGCGCGTGAGTGGGAAGAAATCGAAGCCGGCATCGCCCAGCGTGCCGAGCTGCTCAACCGTGTGCTGGCTGACATCTACGGCGCGCAGACGCTGCTCAAGAGCGGTGCCATCCCGCCGTCGGTGATCTTTGGCCACAGCGGCTTTCTGCACCAGGTGCAAGGCATACGCCCGCCCAGCGGCGTGCACCTCTTCAACTACGCCGCCGACTTGGCCCGCTCGCCCGATGGGCGCTGGTGGGTGGTGAACGACCGCACGCAGGCACCTTCGGGGGCAGGCTACGCGCTGGAAAACCGGCTGGTGGTGTCGCGCGTGTTCCCGCAGCTGTTTCGCGAGCTGCACGTGCAGCACCTGGCCTCGTTCTTCTCTCACCTGCGCGAGTCGTTGCTGCGCTGGGCCCCCAAGGGCGACGGCCCACCGCTGATCGCGCTGCTCACGCCGGGGCCGTACAACGAGACCTATTTCGAGCACGCGTTGCTGGCGCGCTACCTGGGCTTTGCGCTGGTCGAGGGCAGCGACCTCACGGTGCGCGACGGCCGGGTGTGGATGAAAACGGTCGAAGGCCTCAAGCGCGTGCACGCCATCCTGCGCCGGCAAGACGACGACTACTGTGACCCGCTCGAGCTGCGCTCCAACTCGGCCTTGGGCGTGGCCGGCCTCACCGATTGCGCACGCCGCGGTACCGTGATGCTGGCCAACGCGCTGGGCTCTGGCGTGCTGGAGTCGGGTGCCTTGCTCGGCTACCTGCCCAAGCTCAGCCAGCAGCTGCTGGGCGAGAAGCTGTTGCTGCCGTCGGTCGCCACTTGGTGGCTGGGTGAGCCGGCGGCATTCGAAGACGCCTGGAAGCGGCTCGACAAGATCATCATCAAGCCGCTAGACCGCTCCGAGCGTGAGCCGGCGGTGTTTGGCGCTGATCTGTCGGCCGACGAACGCGTGCTGCTCAAGGCGCGCGTGGCCTCGCGGCCGCAGCGCTATGTGGCACAAGAGTGGGTGCATGTGTCGCAGGCACCGGTGCTGGAGCGCGGGCCGGCGCTGAAAGGCGACCACCTCAGTGCACGCACCGTGGGCCTGCGTGTGTTCGCCGTCGCCACGCCCAACGGCTACCGCGTGATGCCCGGTGGCCTGACGCGCGTGGCCGGTGATGGCGACTCGCGTGTGATCGCGATGCAGCGCGGCGGTAGCTCCAAAGACACCTGGGTGCTGTCTGATGGGCCGGTGAACGCGTCGTTCTCACTGTTGTCGAGCACGGTCACGGCCGACGATCTGGTCACCTCTCGCGGCAACGTGCCCTCGCGCGCGGCCGAAAACCTGTTCTGGTTCGGCCGCTATGGCGAGCGCTGCGATGCCTCTGCGCGCCTGCTGCGCGTGGCCATTGCCACTGTGCTCGGGCATGGCGACGTCAACGCCGATGACATGTCGGAAGGCCTGGTGCCGGTGCTGGCGCTGGCGACACGCATGGGGCTCATCGACACCAATGACAACCCCGGCACCGAGCTGCTGCGCGCCGCCACGCACCCCGAAGAAGGCTTGAGCCTGCGGCTGCGCCAGTTGTCGCGCGTGGCCTTCAACCTGCGCGACCGCATGTCGGCCGACAACTGGCGCACGCTCAACCGCCTGATAGGCGACCCGGTGTTCCAGCGCGGCAGCTCGCTGCCGCTGGCGCTGGGTTGGCTGGACCGCGCGGTCACGACCATGATGACGCTCTCGGGCTACGTGCTCGATGGCATGACGCGGGGCACCGGCTGGCGCTTTCTTTCCATCGGGCGGCGCATCGAGCGTTTGTCGAGCTTGTGCAACGCCTTGCAGGTGGCCACCCAAGAGGGGCGCGGGGGCGGCCTGGAGTGGCTGCTGGAGCTGGCCGACTCCACCGTCACCTACCGCTCGCGCTACCTGGTGGCGCCTGAGTGGTTGCCGGTGCTTGACCTTCTGATGCGCGACGACACCAACCCGCGCTCGGTGGCCTTCCAGGTAAAAGGCCTGGTGGAGTACATCGACAAGCTGGAGCGCTTGCATGGCCGCTTTGCGGGCGACGTGCTGGCGCCGGTGCATGCGGCGCTGATGTCTTTGCAGTCGGGCGATCTGCACCCTGAGAGCGAGGTGTTGGCCGATTTGCTGGAGCAGCTGCTGCGTGCGGCGCACGCTGTGTCTGACGAGCTCACGCTCAAGTTTTTCTCGCACGCGGATTCGCGCAGCGTGTTGTCACTTGTGGCCTGAAGCGATGAGTGGCCAACGCTACACGGTGGAGCACGAAACACGCTACGTGTACACGGCGCCGGTGTCTCAGTCATGGCAGCTCGCACGACTGACCCCGCGCAACTTGCCATGGCAGCGACTGCTGTCCTGCGCGATCCAGATCGACCCACCACCCGACGAGCGGCACGATGCGCCCGACAGCTTTGGCAACAGCATCACCCATTTCGGCCTGCACGGCGCACACCGCATGCTGCGCGTGCGCATGCAGTGCAGCGTCGAGGTGGCCGACCGCCCTGTGGCCGAGAGCACGCCCTTGGTGGCGTGGGAAAGCGTGCGCGACACCGTGCGCCAGCAACCCGAGCTCGATGACCTGACCCCGTCGCGCATGTGCGAGCCGACCCTGCTTGTGCCTTTGTCCGAAGGCGCGCGCGTCTATGCGCTGGAGTCGCTCACGCCCGGCCGCGATTGGCTGGAGGCTGTGACCGACCTGATGCAGCGCATTCACACCGACTTCGAGTTCGACCCCGATGCCACCACCGTCAGCACCTCGGTCGACGAAGTGCTGTACCAGCGCCGCGGCGTTTGCCAAGACTTCGCTCATCTGATGCTGGCCTGTCTGCGCGGCCATGGCCTGCCGGCGCGCTACGTGTCGGGCTACCTGCTCACCGACCCGCCCGAGGGGCAGGCTCGCTTGATGGGTGTGGATGCATCGCATGCCTGGGTGGCGGCGTATTCGCCGGGCTGCGGTTGGGTAGAACTAGACCCCACCAACGACCAGCTCGCCGACCGGCGTTACATCACGCTCGCCTGGGGCGCTGACTTCGCCGACGTGGTGCCGCTGCGTGGCGTGATCCTGGGTGGGGGCTCGCAGGACATGGACGTGTCTGTGAGCGTGATGCCCGCATAGACGTCGAGGCACCCCCTGAAAGCAGGCCCTCGAGCTGCGGGATTCCTTTGGGTGTGCCCCGTCGCCATTGTTCAACCCCTAGGTGGGATGGTTTCGCGCAACCCGCTTGAGCACACTGAGTGCCAAGTCAAACAAGGGAGCGAACAATGGCTGCAATGAGTTTTCAGATGAAGACGACAGATGGTTTCGAAGTGCACCACCGCCGCGCCGCTCAGGCCGAGTGGTCTGGCAGCGGCTGGAACGATTCAAGCTGGGAGCTGCTCAACGGGCTCGATGTGGTGGAAGACCTGCCCAGCGATGCCTGGCCGCAAGGCGTCGAGCTGACACCGCCCACTGCCCTGGTCTGAGTTCACGGCCCCACGTGCTTGCGCACCAAGGCGATCGTCTCGCCGAGATCGATCACCGCCATGGCGTAGTAGCTCGACCAGTTGTAGCGTGTGATGGCATAGAAGTTGGCGGTACCCGCCACGTAGCTGGGTGGGTCATCACCGTTTTGCAGCTCGATCAGCGCCAGTGGCCCGGCGAACTCGCGCCCTGCAGCCGGCAACCCTGCCCCTCTTTCTGCAAATTGCCGCGGCGTGAAGGTCGGCAAGATATCGGGTTCTAGCAAGGCCGCACGATCGGCGGCTTCTACCGGCACCGCCACGTCGAAGCGCGTGGGCACACCGCGCTGCCAACCAAACTCGGCAAAGTAGTGCGCCACGCTGCCGATCACGTCGGCTGGGCTGCCGTGCAGGTCAACGCGGCCATCGCCATCGAAATCAACGGCGTACTTGTTCCAGCTGCTGGGCATGAACTGCCCCATGCCCATGGCGCCGGCATAGCTGCCCTTGAGCATGAGCGGGTCGGTGCCTTGGCTGTGGCAGAGCACGAACAATTGCTCCAGCTCGTCGCGGAAAAAGGCGCTGCGGTCTTTTCGGCCCACGGGGAAATCAAACGACAAGGTGGCCAGCGCGTCGATCACTCGAAAGTTGCCCATCTGCCGGCCATAGATGCTCTCGACCCCGACCACGCCGACGATGATCTCGGCTGGCACGCCGTACATTTCTTCGGCGCGCTGCAGCCACTTCTCGTTGTCGCGCCAGAAGGCGAGGCCGGTCTTGATGCGCAAGGGCTCGACGAAACGCGAGCGGTAGGCCGCCCAGTTTTTGGCCGTGCCTGTGGGCGGCGGCATGATGAACTTCGCCACGTTGGGCACGTACCGTGACTCGGCGAGCTGGGCCTGCACCCAGGCCGGGTCGAAGCCGCGCCGCTGGGCCAGCTCGGCGCCGAAGCGCATCACGTCTTCGCGCTGGCCATAGGTGATGCTGTCGGGGGCGTTGTCGTCTTTGGGGGGCTTGGCTTGTGCTGTGGTGATGAGCACGGCAATGGCGAAGGCGGGAAGAAGAAAAGTGAAACGAGGCATGGGCCGCATTATCGAGCGCTTGCTTTCAACCCACGGCGCAAGCTGCGCGCTTCGCCCCGCAGCGAACGCAGCCATTCGGCAGAAGGGCGCTTGATCGGCGTGCGGCCGTAGCGCTGCTGCTCCAGCGTCATCAGCAAACCTGACAGTGCCTGCCCTTGCGGGCCGAAGCGCTGTGCCACTTGCACGGCGAGGGCGCGCGGCGGCTCGTGCAGGCGCGCGGCCAACCCGAGTGGGCGCAGTGCGCGGCGCAGCGCCTGCGCCTGGCGCTCCCACGGGTCTTGGCGATGGCGGTCCCACCAGGCCCAGGCGGCACCCAACAGGGCCAGGCCGCTCAGAATGCCGATCAGCAGCAAGGCCACGTCTTGCCAGCTCGGCGACTGGAAGCCGAGCTTCTTCATCAGGTCGAGCTGCTGACCGCGTGAATAGTTGAGCACCCACTGGTTCCAGCGGTTGTTGAGCGACTCCCAGGCCTCGCGCATCTGCGCCAACAGCGCGGGGTTGACGCTGCCAATGGCCCCCGCCATGAAGCCGGGCGTGGGCGCCAGGTTGCGGCTGCGCACGATGCGGTCGGGTGAGACGGCGGCGGTGGGGTCGGCGCGTACCCAGCCCTTGCCTTCTTGCCAATACTCGGCCCAGGCGTGGGCATAGCTCTGGCGCACGATGTAGTAGCCGTCGACGGGCAAAGGGTCGGTGCCTTGGTAGCCGGTGACCACGCGAGCCGGCACGCTGAGCGCACGCATGATGAAAACGAAGCTGGCGGCGAAGTGCTCGCAGAAGCCCTCTTTGCGGTCGAGCCAAAACTCGTCGATGGCGCCTTGAGGCTGGGCCTCGCCGTACACACCGGGGTCGAGCGTGTAGGTGTAGCCGCCGCGGCGAATGTGCTGCATCACGGCCTGTGCCAGCTCGGGCGCATCGGCATGCGCGTAGCGTGGGTCATCACCCAGCTGCTTTGCCCAGGCGAGCGTGCGCGGGTTGTAGCCCACAGGCAGGTTGATGTATTCCTTGAGGCTGGGCGCACGCTGCAGCGGGCCGTGGGCGAAACCGGTGTGGCCAACGGCGTTGAATCGCTTGCGCTCCGCCACGGGCACGTCGGTGCTCCACACCAGGTCTTCGCGGCGGAACGCTCGCATGCCGTCCAGGCCTTCTACCTCGGTGGTGACTTCAAGCAGCGGCAGCAGCGGCAGGCGCAGCGGCTCCATCGTCACCTCGTAGCGCAAGGCGGGGCTGCTGGGCCTCAGCTCGGTGCGGGGAGGCGCCGATGACGAATAGCTCGCGCTCCATGTCTTGCCGTCGAAACGTGCCAGCACCGGGCCGCGGAAATACAAACTTTCAGGCGACGGTGGAGGCCCGAAAAATTTAATGCGCATGGCAATGCTGTCGTCCAGCGCAAGCTGGGCCATGGTGCCCATGCTCATGCTGCTCGACAGACCGGTCTTGCCGCCGCCGTCTTGCGGTACGCCCCACAGCGGCCCGATGCGTGGGAACAGCATGAAGAGCAGCACCATGATGGGCGCCCCCAGCAGCGCGGTGCGCAGCGCAAGGCTGCCGGCCTGCCGCAGGCTGGGCTGACCCACCGGCATGTGAGCCAGCACCAGGGCCGTCAGCAAGCCCCATACCGAGACCAGCATCGCTGCGGCTACCGGCAAGGTTTGCGAGAACAGGAAGTGCGTCAGCACCAGAAAGAAGCCGAGGAAGAACACCACGAAGGCGTCGCGCCTGGCGCGCAGCTCCAGGGTCTTGAGTGCCATCAGCACGACCGCGAGCGTGACGCCTGGCTCCTTGCCGAGCAAGGTCTTGAACGACCACAGCGTGAGCCCCATGGCCAGCACCAGCACGCCTACCAGCCACCAGCGGCTGGGCAGCGGTGCATTGCGCAGTGCCAGTCGGGTGCGCCACAGCAGCACCGCGGCGGTGAGCACACCACACCAGACCGGCACGTTCGGCACATGTGGCAGCACCGTCCAGGCGATGACGCCGAGCAAGAACAGCGTGTCGCGCGCTTCGCGCGGCAAATGGCGCCAGCCCGGCCAAGTCATGGAGCCCCCCTACCCGATGCGTACATCGGGAGACTGCCCGCCGGGTTGAGGGCCGGCTTGGGAGCGGCCCGGCGCTCGTCCCTTACTGCCACAGCGCCAAGGCCTCCAGGCAGCGCTTGCGTTGCGCATCACCATGCCCCGGCGCGATCTCGGCACCGGGCAGGCGCAAGCCATGATGGGCGCCGCCCCGGTCTGCCGCGATCACCCACGTGGCCAGGCGCGACAGACGATCTTCAGGTGCAAGCCCGGGGCACTGATGCCAGTCCAGCCACAACTGCTGTTGCACCGACGCGTTGGTGTCGCGGCTCACCAGATCACCACCGGTTTCCAGGCTGCGCGCGGCTTTCTTCCATAACACCATCTTCAACGGGTCGCCGCGTCGGTAGCCCCGTACGCCCTCAACCTCACCACCGTCGTTGCTGCGCCTGGATGTAGGGCCACCCGGCACAGCGTGGGCCGCCGGCAATGGCGCAGCAGGCTGCTCAAGCCTGGGATAGACGAGCACCTGCGAGACAGGCCGCCATACAGACCAGGCGCGGAACAAGCCCAGCGGAAACCGTGTCTCGGCACTGATGGCCGGCACCTCGTAGCGGCCGCGCCGATGGGGCACGAAGCTCACCTGTGCCGAAGCCTGGCCGCCCTCGGGCACGTCGGTCCAGCTGAGGCTGGCCGCGGGGGTGGACTCCATGCGCAAGCCGATGCCGAAGCGAGCGCGATGGGTGCTGGTCAGCGTGATGTCGAGCAGCGCAGGGGTGTCGGCAAATACGGCGCCAGGCGGTCGCAAGTGCAGGGTCAGGCCACGCAAGGTGTTGTGCGTGACATGCATAGACACCACGCCGCTGCCGGCCAGTAGAAAGGTCAGCACATAGCCCAGGCTGAGCGAGTAGTTGATGGAGGCCACCAGCAGCACTAGCAGCGTCAGGCCGAACATCAGGCCCGCGCGGGTGGGCAAGATGTAGACGTTGCGCTGCGTGAGCAACAGCGTGTCCGTGCGCGGCAGCCGTTTTTGCCACCATGCGCGAAAACGCTGGCGAATCAAGGCAGCCGGGTTTAGCGCAAGGGGTGGCCGGGTCGGCGCGGCGAGAGGCATGCCAGCATCGTAAGCGCAGGCGGCATGCCGTCGGCCATCTCATACAGCCATTACGCAAAGGCCCATGTCTTGGCGCCGCGTTGGCGCCTAGCCACGGGTTGCTTGGCGTTACTTGCTGTTCATTTGCTTGTTGTCAGTCTTTTCCATTTCGTGAATGGTCTTGGCATCGGCCTTTTCGTCCTTTGCGTTGGCGCGAGCCGCCTTCTTGCAGTCGTGCTCGGCACGGCCGTTCAGTGCGGTTTCGCAATCGGCCTTGTTGAGCGTCTTGTTGGCGTCGGCCACCTTCTTGCGGGCCTTGTACTCGGCGTCGGAGTGCACTTTGGCGTCTTTGCCCTCCTGCGTCAGGAGCGTAGGCTTCTTGGTTTCGCCACTGGTTTCAACGTCGTTCGTGGCGGCAATAGAGGCACAGGCGGTACAAATTGCCAGCAAAGCAGTTGCGATTTTCTTCATAGGGGCTCCTTTGAGTCGACTGGACACCCAGCCTGCCCTTCAAGGGCAATCGGCGTGCCGCTGGGCCCGTCAGACCAGCGGCACCGTCTCCACCATGGCCCGCACCTGCTCGCGCGGGCCGCGCCCTGCACCGGCCACGGGCACCAGCCGGTGCGCAACGGTCTGCACAAGAATGGCTTGCACGTCGTCGGGCGCCACGTAGTCGCGCTGGTCGAGCAGTGCACGTGCCTTGGCGGCACGCAGCACGGCAATGCCGGCGCGCGGGCTGAGGCCGTCGACGAACCACGCGCCGCTGCGCGTGGCGGCGATCAGCAACTGCAGATAGTCGAGCAGCGCGTCGGAGGCATGCACCTTCAGCACCTCTTGCTGGGCAAGCACCAGCTCTTCGGGCGACATCACAGCGCTCAGTGCGCCTATGGCGTCACGCCGGTCGCTGCCCGCCAGCAGGGCGCGCTCGCTGGCCTTGTCGGGGTAGCCTAGGGTCAGGCACATCAGGAAGCGGTCGAGCTGCGACTCGGGCAGCGGGTAGGTGCCGAGCTGGTCGGTTGGGTTTTGCGTGGCGATCACGAAGAAGGGGCGGGGCAGGGCGCGCGTCTCGCCCTCTACCGTCACCTGATGCTCTTCCATGGCTTCGAGCAACGCACTCTGTGTCTTGGGGCCGGCGCGGTTGATTTCATCGGCCAGCAGCACCTGTGCAAACACCGGGCCGGGGTGGAAGACGAAGGCCTCTTTGCTGCGCTCGTAGACGCTCACGCCGATGAGGTCGGAAGGCATCAGGTCGGCGGTGAATTGCGTGCGTGAAAACCGCAACCCCAGCGACACCGCCAGCGCGTGTGCCAAGGTGGTCTTGCGCACACCCGGCACGTCTTCGATCAGCAGGTGGCCACCTGCCAAAAGGCAGGCCAGGCAGTCACTCACTTGCGGTCGTTTGCCCACGATGATCGTGCTAATCTGATCAATCAGTCGGGTGAGTTGCGACGCAAGGGCTTGGTTCATGCGGCGCACGATACCCGAAACCCCGCGCCGCCACCCATGCCCACCGCTCTCTACAGCCACCCCGATTGCCACGCCCACGACATGGGGCAGGGCCACCCCGAATGCCCGCAGCGGCTGGATGCGATTCACGATCACCTGATCGCCACGGGCCTCGATGTGGCGCTCGATCAACGCGAGGCTCCGCTGGTCGACCTGAGCGATGTGAAGCTCGCCCACACCGCCGGCTACGTGGCAGAGCTCAAAGATCGCTTGGAGCAGCTGGTTGCCACCGGCGAGTCGCGCGCCTTCGACCCCGACACCAGCGCCAACCCCGGCACATGGTTGGCCACACTGCGCGCTGCTGGCGCGGCGGTGGCCGCCACCGATGCGGTGATCGACGGCGAGATCGACAACGCGTTTTGCGCCATCCGCCCACCCGGCCACCATGCCACGCGCGACGAGACCATGGGTTTTTGCTTCTTCAACAACGTGGCCATCGCTGCACGCCATGCGCTCGACGTGCGCGGCTTGAAGCGCGTGGCCATCGTCGACTTCGACGTGCATCACGGCAACGGCACTGAAGACATCGTGGCCGGCGACGAGCGCATCTTGATGGTGAGCTTCTTCCAGCACCCGCTGTACCCCTACAGCGGCGGTGTGCCCAAGGGGGACAACATGGTCAACCTGCCGGTGCCGCCCTACACCCGTGGTGGCGAGATACGCGAAATGATCGAGGCCATGTGGATGCCGCGGCTGGAAGCATTCAAGCCGCAGATGGTGTTCATCTCGGCCGGCTTCGACGCCCACCGCGAAGACGATCTCGGCCAGCTCGGCCTGGTCGAAGCCGACTACGAGTGGATCACCCGTCGCGTGAAAGATGTGGCCGAGCGCCACGCCCAGGGCCGCATCGTGTCGTGCCTGGAAGGGGGCTACGCCTTGAGTGCGTTGGCCCGCAGCGTGGCCGCCCATCTGCGCGTGCTCGCCGATCTTTAGGCGCCGCTGGCGCTGCTTGCCGTTAAGAAAAGAATGAACTCCCAAGTCGACCTGCACGAATTTCAAGACCTGCTCCACAACCTGACCAACCAGAGCGCCCTCATCGAGGCGGCGGTCTTGCTGGGCTGCCTGGGCGTCTCATGGATCGCCTGCGTACTGTTGCGCAAGGTGCTCAAGATTCACGGTGCCGTGCTCTTCGGGCGAAACGTGGTCGACGGCGTGCTGTTCCCGGTGCTGGCGCTGCTGCTGTCCGTGGTGGCGCGAGAGTTTCTCAAGGGCATGGTGACGGTGGCGGTGCTCAAGGTGGCCGTCCCTATCCTCACCTCGCTGGTGCTGATACGCCTGACGGTGCGCGTGCTGTCGGCGGCCTTCCCCGACAACGCCTGGGTGCGCACCATCGAACGCACGGTGTCGTGGTTGGCCTGGATCGCAGTGGTGTTGTGGGTGACGGGCGTGATGCCGGCCGTGCTGCAGCAGCTCGACGGCGTGCGCTGGAAGATCGGCAGTGCCGAGGTCTCGCTGCGCAACATGATCGAAGGCACGATCACCGCCGGTGTAGTGATGATGCTGGCGCTGTGGGTGTCAGCCGCGGTCGAGCGCAAGATCATTCGCGGCACGGGTGATGACCTGTCCATGCGCAAGATGGTGTCGAACATCGTGCGTGCGGTGCTGCTTTTCATCGGCATTCTGTTTGCCATGTCGGCTGTCGGTGTTGATCTCACGGCGCTCAGCGTGCTAGGCGGTGCGATCGGCGTGGGCGTGGGCTTCGGTCTGCAGAAGATCGCTGCCAACTATGTGAGCGGCTTCGTCATCTTGGCCGAGCGATCGCTGCGCATCGGCGACATGGTGAAGGTTGACAACTTCGAAGGCCGCATCAGCGACATCCGCACCCGCTACACCGTGATCCGTGCGCTCAATGGCCGCGAGTCCATCGTGCCCAACGAATTGCTGATCACCCAGCGAGTTGAAAACTCTTCACTGTCTGACCCGAGCGTGCTCCTCACCACGACCGTGCAAGTGGCCTATGGCACCGACGTGCGTGCGCTGCAGCCCAAGCTGGTCACGGCCCTCATTGACGTCCAGCGCGTGCTGGCTGACCCGGCGCCCAGCGTGCAGCTGTCGGCGTTTGCATCCGACGGCATGGACCTCACGCTGCTGTTCTGGATCCGCGACCCTGAGAACGGCCAGGGACAGGTGAAGTCCGACGTCAACCTCGCAGTGCTGGATGTGCTCAACGCGGAGGGCGTAGAGATTCCGTTCCCGCAGCGCGTGATGCACACGCGAGTGGTGCCGGTGAAAGAGGTGGCCTGATGCGCACCCGTTGGCCCTTTCATGCTGCGTGCCTGCTGGCAACGGTACTGCTGGCCGGTTGCGCCAGCGCTCCGCCGGAAGCCGCGGCGCAGCACCACATGGTGGCTGCGGCCCACCCCTTGGCGGCTGATGCCGGCCTGCAAATGCTCAAGGCCGGCGGCAGCGCCATCGACGCCGGCATTGCAGTGCAGCTGGTGTTGACCTTGGTCGAACCCCAGTCGTCCGGCATAGGCGGCGGCCTGTTCCTCGTGCACCACGACGGCAAGCAGGTGCAGACCATTGACGGCCGCGAAACGGCGCCTGCTGCCGCTACGCCCGATGTGTTCATGAGAGACGGCAAGCCCATGGGCTTCATGGAGGGCGTGGTGGGCGGGCGTTCGGTGGGTGTGCCCGGCACCCTGCGTGCGCTGGAGTTGGCGCATCGCCAGCACGGCAAGCTGCCCTGGCGGGCCTTGTTTCAGCCGGCCATTCGCCTGGCCGAAGAGGGCTTTGCCATCAGCCCGAGGCTCGCCAACTTCCTGAGTGACCCCGGCATTGCCCAGTCATTGAGGCGCGACGCAGAAGCCAAGGCCTATTTCTACGAGGCCGATGGCAGCCCACGCGTGGCTGGCACGGTGCTGCGCAACCCGGCGCTGGCCGCCTTGCTGCATGACGTGGCCGAGCGTGGGTCGGTTGCCTTGTACGAAGGTGTTGTGGCGCACGACCTGGTGGCCAAAGTACGGGGGCATGCCGGTAACCCAGGCGTCATGACAGAGGCCGACGTGGCGGGCTACCGCGCCAAGGCGCGCGACCCGCTGTGCTTCGATCACCTGGCCTGGCGCATCTGCGGCATGGGCCCACCGTCATCGGGCACGCTGGCTTTGGCGCAGGCGCTCGGCATGCTGTCGACCCATGACCTAGCCGCTCTGCCGCCTGTGGGCGCCTCGCTCGACCCGCGCGCGGTTCACCTGCTCACGGAAGCCTACCGCCTCGCCTATGCCGACCGCGACCGCTACGTTGCTGACCCTGATTTCGTTGCCTTGCCGGGTGGCAATGCCCAGGCACTGCTGAACCCCATGTACTTGGCCCAGCGTGGCGCGCTGATCGGCGAGCGCAGCATGGGCAGGGCCGCACCGGGTGTGCCCTTGCCCATGGTCGCGAGCCTGGCCGACGACCGCAGCCCCGAGCTGCCCTCAACCTCGCATGTGTCGGTGGTTGATGGCCATGGCAATGCGCTCGCCATGACCATGACCATCGAGAACCTCTTCGGTTCGCGGCTGATGGTGCATGGCTTCATGCTCAACAACGAGCTGACCGATTTCTCGTTTGTGCCCAGCGCTGAAGGAACGTTGGTGGCCAACCGGGTGGAAGGTGGCAAGCGGCCGCGCTCGTCGATGACACCCTTGCTGGTGTTCGACCGCGCCAGCGGCCAGCTGGTCATGAGCGTGGGCTCACCGGGGGGGCCTTTCATCATCACCTTCGTTGGCAAGGTGGTGGTGGGGGTGCTCGATTGGAAGCTGCCGCTGCAGCGGGCGATGGCCCTGCCCAATTTCGGCTCACGCAACGGGCCGACGGAAATTGAATTCACGCCCGAAACGGAGGCTCTGGCCGAGGCTCTCAAAGCGCTCGGCCACGAGGTGTGGCCCTTGCGCCTTAGCAGCGGGCTGAACGGCGTTCAGCGCACGCCGCAAGGCTGGGTCGGTGGCACCGACCCGCGGGGTGAAGGCCGCGTGAGGGGCGAGTAGTTCACCGATGTTCCTGCGAAGGCGTGCCGCTTTCCGTGGTGCATCAGCGCGCTTTCGTGGCAATGACGGTGCGCAGCCTCATTCCCATTTGTTCAAACCACTGCCACCGGAATCTTGCCAATCTTGGCCTGCCACAGCTTCGGCCCGGTCTCGTGCACCGAGACACCATTTGAGTCGACCGCCACCGTCACCGGCATGTCTAGCACCTCGAACTCGTAGATGGCTTCCATGCCCAGGTCAGCAAAGCCCAGCACCTGAGCCTTCTTGATCGCCTTCGACACCAAGTAGGCCGCGCCGCCCACGGCCATCAAGTAGGCGCTCTTGTGCTTCTTGATGGCTGCTATGCCTGTAGGGCCGCGCTCGCTCTTGCCGATCATGCCGATGAGGCCGGTCTCGGCCAGCATCATCTCGGTGAACTTGTCCATGCGCGTGGCGGTGGTGGGGCCGGCAGGGCCGACCACTTCGTCACGCACCGGGTCGACCGGGCCCACGTAGTAGATGACGCGGTTGGTGAAATCTACGGGGAGCTTCTCGCCCTTGGCCAGCATGTCTTGTATGCGCTTGTGCGCGGCGTCGCGGCCGGTGAGCATCTTGCCGCTGAGCAGCAGCGTGTCGCCGGGCTTCCAGCCGGCCACCTCTTCCTTGGTCAGCGTGTCGAGGTTGACGCGCTTGCTTTTGTTGTAGTCAGGCGCCCATTTCACGTCGGGCCACTGGTCGAGGCTGGGCGGGTCGATGTAGGCCGGGCCCGAGCCGTCGAGCACGAAGTGGCCGTGCCGCGTGGCGGCGCAGTTGGGGATCATCGCAATGGCCTTGCCGGCGGCGTGCGAGGGATACATCGCGATCTTCACGTCGAGCACGGTGGTCAGGCCACCCAGGCCTTGCGCGCCTATGCCCAGTGCGTTGATCTTGTCGCACAGCTCGATGCGCAGGGCTTCGGTCTTGTCTTGCGGGCCGCGGGCCTTCAGGTCGTACATGTCGATGGGCTCCATCAACACTTCTTTGGCCATCAACATGGCCTTCTCGGCCGTGCCGCCAATGCCTATGCCCAGCATGCCGGGCGGGCACCAGCCCGCACCCATGGTGGGCACGGTCTTCATGATCCAGTCGACCACCGAGTCGCTCGGGTTGAGCATGGCGAACTTGCTCTTGTTTTCACTGCCGCCGCCCTTGGCCGCCACCTGCACGTCTAGCGTGTTGCCGGGGATCACCGTCATGTGGATCACCGCCGGCGTGTTGTCGCCGGTGTTCTTGCGCTCGAACTGTGGGTCGGCCACGATGGAGGCACGCAGCACGTTGTCGGGGTGGAGGTAGCCGCGTCGCACGCCTTCGTTCACGGCGTCTTCGATGCTGCCGGGGAAGCCCTCGAAGCGTACGTCCATGCCGATCTTCAGGAAGACGTTGACGATGCCGGTGTCTTGGCAGATCGGCCGCTTGCCTTCGGCGCACATCTTCGAGTTGGTGAGGATCTGCGCGATCGCGTCTTTGGCCGCCGGGCTCTCCTCGCTGGCATAGGCGCGCGCGAGATGGGCAATATAGTCGGCGGGGTGGTAGTAGCTGATGTACTGCAGGGCTGCGGCGACGCTCTCGACGAGGTCAGCGTGGCGAATGATGGTCATGGGTGGCTCTCGACGGCGGGAGGCCTGAATTTTACTCAAGGGGAAGATCGGTGATCACTGCAGCGTTTCGTCGTTTCTTCGCGGCGGAGTCGGCGGGCGGCATCGTGCTGGCGCTGGCGACGATCGCGGCGCTGGCCATCAGCAATTCGCCGCTCAGTGCCGGCTACGAGGCGTTTCGCAACATCCCGGGTGAGGTGCGCATCGGCCATGAGTGGCTGCTGCTGTCCAAGCCCTTGATCCTGTGGGTCAACGACCTCTGGATGGCGGTGTTTTTCCTGCTGGTGGGCCTGGAGATCAAGCGTGAGCTGGTATCGGGTGAGCTGGCCAGCCCGCGCCAGGCCTTGCTGCCCGTGGGTGCGGCCATCGGGGGCATGGCGGTGCCGGCTGGCATCTATGTGTTGATCAACATGCACGACCCCGTGGCCTTGCGCGGCTGGGCCATCCCGGCGGCCACCGACATCGCGTTTGCACTGGGCATCTTGATGCTGCTGGGCTCTCGCGTGCCGGCCTCGCTGAAGCTTTTTCTCACGGCGGTGGCTATCATCGACGACCTGGGCGCCATCGTCGTCATCGCGTTCTTCTACACGGCCAATCTTTCCGTGCCCATGCTGGGTGCGGCGGCGCTGGGGTGTGCGGCATTGTTCGCACTCAACCGCCTGCGCGTGAAGAGCGTGCTGCCTTACCTGTTCGTGGGCGCCATCATCTGGGTGTGCGTGCTCAAGTCGGGTGTGCATGCCACGCTGGCCGGCGTGGCCACCGCCTTCGCCATTCCCTTGCATGGCCAAGACGACGACGAGCATTCACCGCTTGAAAGCCTGGAGCATGCCTTGCACCCCTGGGTGGCCTTCGTGGTGCTGCCGATGTTTGCCTTTGCCAACGCAGGGGTCGCAATTCAAGGCATGACGCTGCAGACGCTCACGCAGGCGGTTCCCCTGGGCATCGCCGCTGGCCTGGTGCTGGGCAAGGCGATCGGCGTGTTCGGGTCGTCGTGGCTGCTGACGGCCGTGGCGGGCGCCGAGTTGCCCGAAGGCGCCAACCGCTGGCAGTTCTTTGGCGTATGCCTGCTCTGCGGCGTGGGGTTCACCATGAGCCTTTTCATCGGCGGGCTGGCTTTTGATGGGCAGGGCGCTGGCTACGACACCCAGGTGAAGCTGGGGGTGTTGGGCGGCTCGCTGATTGCGGGCGTGCTGGGCACGCTGGTCTTGCTGCGCTCCGAGCGGCGCGGGCCTTCCCGCCGCCGACAGCAGCACCTGAACACGACTCAGTAGTTGGTGGCGTAGCCGGCGGTCAGGGCAGGGATAGCCCGGTTGTTGCTTGGTCTAGATGGCACACCATGGCGATACAGAGTAAGGCGTTCGTAAGAGCGCCCGCTTATGGTGCCACCCAGTGCACAAAATCTCGCCAGGAGACCGCCATGTCCGAAACAAAGCTGTACCCGCCGCCCGCCGCCCTTGCCAAGAATGCATATGTTTCCGGCATGGCGGCCTACGAAAAGCTGGTCGCCGAAGCCGAGTCTGATTACGAAGGCTATTGGGCCCGCCTGGCGCGCGAGTTCGTGAGCTGGAATAAGCCCTTCACCCAGGTGCTCAACAGCAGCGAGGCGCCGTTCTTCAAGTGGTTCGAAGACGGCACGCCCAACGTGTCGTACAACTGCCTCGACAAGCAGGTCGAAGCTGGCCTGGGCAACAAGGTTGCCATCATCTTCGAGGCCGATGACGGCCAGGTGGCACGCGTCACCTACAGCGAGCTGCTCGCCAAGACCTGCCGCATGGCCAATGCGCTGAAGGCGCAGGGCGTGAAAAAGGGTGACCGCGTCGTGATCTACATGTCGATGTCGGTCGAAGGCGTGGTGGCCATGCAGGCTTGCGCGCGCATCGGTGCCACGCACTCGGTGGTGTTCGGCGGCTTCTCGGCGCAAAGCCTGCGCGACCGCATCCAAGATGCCGGCGCGGTGATGGTGATCACGGCCGATGAGCAGATGCGGGGCGGCAAGCAGCTGCCGTTGAAGGCCATCGTCGATGAGGCGATAGCGCTGGGGGGCTGCGAAAGCATCAAGAGCGTGATCGTCTACAAACGCACCGGCGGCAAGATTGGCTGGAGCGCGCGCGACCACTGGATGCACGAGCTGACGGCCAAGGCAGCCGAGACCTGTGAGCCCGAATGGGTGGGAGCCGAGCACCCGCTGTTCCTGCTGTACACCTCGGGCTCCACCGGCAAGCCCAAGGGCGTGCAGCACTCCACTGGTGGCTATCTGTTGCACGCAGCGCTGAGCACCAAGTGGACGTTTGACCTCAAGCCCGACGACATCTTCTGGTGCACCGCCGACATCGGCTGGGTCACCGGCCATACCTACATTGCCTACGGCCCGCTCGCCTTGGGCGGCACCGAGATCGTGTTCGAAGGTGTGCCGACTTACCCCGATGCCGGGCGCTTCTGGAAAGTGATCCAGACGCACAAAGTCAGCATTTTCTACACCGCGCCCACGGCGATTCGCTCGCTGATCAAGGCGGCGGAAAGCAACGAGGCCGTGCACCCCAAGCAGTACGACCTGAGCAGCCTGCGCATCCTGGGCTCGGTGGGTGAGCCCATCAACCCCGCGGCCTGGGAGTGGTACCACCTGCACATTGGCGGGGGGCGCTGCCCCATCGTCGACACCTTCTGGCAGACCGAAACGGGTGGCCATGTGATCACCCCGCTGCCGGGGGCCACGCCGCTGGTGCCGGGGTCGTGCACGCTGCCCTTCCCGGGCATCATGGCCGCGGTGGTCGACGAGACCGGCAAGGACGTGCCCAACGGGCAGGGCGGCATCTTGGTCATCAAGAAGCCCTGGCCTGCCATGATTCGCACCATCTACGGCGACCCTGAGCGCTTCAAGAAGAGCTACTACCCCGAAGACTTCAAGGGCAAGTACTACCTGGCTGGCGACGGCGCCATACGCGACGAGAAGACCGGTTACTTCACCATCACCGGCCGCATAGACGACGTGCTCAACGTGAGCGGCCACCGCATGGGCACGATGGAGATCGAATCGGCGCTCGTCTCGTGCACCGATCTCGTGGCCGAAGCCGCGGTGGTGGGGCGGCCTGACGACACGACTGGCGAGGCCATTTGCGCCTTCGTGGTGCTGAAGCGGCCGCGCCCTTCAGGCGACGAAGCGAAAGCGATTGCCAAGCAGCTGCGCGACTGGGTGGGTAAAGAGATCGGCCCCATCGCCAAGCCGAAAGACATACGCTTCGGTGACAACCTGCCCAAGACGCGCAGCGGCAAGATCATGCGGCGCTTGCTGCGCTCGGTGGCCAAGGGCGAGAAGGTCACACAAGACACGAGCACCTTGGAGAACCCGGCCATCCTGGAGCAGCTGGGCCAAGCCTACTGATTCAGTTGCTGCGGTGGGGCTGCAGGCTGAAAGGCGAGGCCTCGACCAGCGGCACCACGCGGTGTGTCATCACCTCGAAGGGCTGTGCATTAGCGAGCTGCTCGACGCACAAGGCCACCGGGTGCTCAGGCGTGGCCCAGAGTTGGCGCAACGCCCAGCGCTGGGGTGGGTCTTGCAGCTCGGGCTCAGTCGACAGTGAGACTGAGCCAGGGCTGCGCAGGTCGAACGCAAAGCGATCGAGCCCGATCGACAAGCCCATGCCGCGCGCCTTGATGTAGCTCTCTTTCAGCGTCCAGAGCTCGAAGAACCTTGTAGCCTGTGCCTCGGCGGGCAGGGCGGTGAGCGCCTCGCATTCGCTGGGTGCGAAGAAGCGATTGGCCACGTCAAGCATGGCGCCTCGCGAGATGTTTTCGGTGTCCACGCCGATGGCTCGGCCGCGGGTCACGGCGAGCACGATCAGGTCGCTGGTGTGGGTAAGGTTGAACGACAGGCTTTGCGCCTCGGCATGGGGGTTGACGATGAGTGGGCGTCCATAAGACGTGGCCTCGAAGCGCCAGTCAGCCGGCGCCACCGGCGCGTAGCGCGAGAGCACGCTGCGCACCAGCGCCCGTGTGACGCGGTAGCGGTGGCGGTCGCGCTCGAAATGGAAGCGGTCTGCGCGTGCCCGCTCTTCGGGCGTCATCAGGGCGCGGTAGCGCTCGTGCAGCGCAGGGTCTTGCGCGTCGTCGCAGAAGGCCAACCACAGGTGCACCTGAGTGCTGTCCAAGGGCAGCGGGTGATCGTGCGGACTCATGCTTCGTACACGCAGACCAGCTCCTTGGCGGCGATGCGTGTCTCGTGCGGGTAGCCAAAGGCGTTGTTGACGTACAAGATGCCGTCGAGCTGCACACGGCGGTTCACATGGCTGTGGCCGTAGACGTGAACCTTCGGTTTCAGGGCCTGCACTTGCTCGCCCAGCGCCGTGCTGCCGAGGATGGGGTAGATGTAACGCATGGCCATCGGGATGCGCTCGGGCATGACGTCGATGCGAGGCAGGAAGTGAGAGTAGGACACGATGACCTCCGACTCTGACTGTCTACGGTACCGGTTCATCGCGAGAAAGTCAGCGGTGATGCGTTGCGAGGTGTGGCCTTCGGGCCAGCGGCAGGCGCGGTAGTCGACCCAGGCTGCGCGCAGGTCGTCGCCTGGCACACCGAAGGAGTCGTCATACCAGCCGAGCAGCGGCACGATGCTCAGCTCGTGGTGATGGAACACCTCCATGCTGGCACCGACCGACTTTGCCAGCGCCGTGATGCGCTCGAACTTGCCGATCGAATCGAGGCCCGGCTCGTCACGCCGCACCCAAAGGTCGTGGTTGCCCGGGATGAACAGCACGCGCCAGAAGCGGCGGGCCAGCGTCTCCAGGCAGAGGCGCACCCGGTCGGCCACGTCAGACACATCGCCCGCGACGATCAGCACGTCGTTCAGGTAATCGCTGAGCGAGAGCTGCTGCACCCACAGCGCGTTGGGCTCGTAGTCGACGTGAAGATCAGAGACGGCGAAGACACGCATGGAGGGCATGTTGGGTGCGTAGGCCAAAGAAGAAGGCCCCGCGTGGGCGGGGCCTTGTCCTTTTCAGATCAGACGCTCACTTGAGCGTCAAGATCCACTGAACGAGTTGCCTGGCTTCGGCATCGCTCACCGTTGTGTTGGCTGGCATGGGCACCGGGCCCCATACGCCAGCACCACCCTTTATGACCTTCTGCGAGAGCTTGTCGACAGCATCTTTCTGGCCGGCATACTTGGCTGCCACATCTTTGTAAGCGGGGCCTACAAGCTTCTTGTCGATGGCATGGCAGGCCATGCAGTTCTTCTTCTTGGCCAGGTCGGCGTCGGCAAAGGCTGGCGCTGCGACGAGCGCGGTTGCGGCAAAAATAAGTGAAAGCGATGACTTCATGGTTTCCTTTCGTGCCAGAGACTGAAGGTGAATTACATTTCCAGCACTGCCGGATACAACGGATTCTAAGGTCGGCGGGTTGACCTCCCGATGGCAAAACAGACCCGTTTCGAGGCTTTTCACCATGTACTTTGTCATTCTTGGCGTATTGCTGTTGCTGATGAAAACGGCCGAGTACGGCCCCGTGGCGCTGTGGTCGTGGTGGGCCGTGCTGTGGCCCTTTCTGGCAGCCGTGCTGTGGTGGTGGTGGGCAGATGCCACGGGCTATACCAAGCGACGCGAAATGGACAAGATGGACAACCGTGTGGCCAAGCGACGCGAAGAGAACCTGGCCAATCTGGGCATGGACCTGAAGGGCCGCCGCCACAAGCGCAAACGTTGAGTTTCAGTGCCCTCAGAAAAAAAGCGGCCTCCGGGCCGCTTTTTCGTTGCACGAGAAGGGGCTTACTCGAACTTGTCGAGCACCGCCCCTGCGCTTGCACTGGATGCATTGCGCATGAACTTGGCCAGCACGCCGCGTGTGTAGCGCGGCGCCGGCGCCTTCCACACCGCGCGACGCTGCGCCAGCTCGGCATCGCTCACGTTGAGTTGCAGGGTCAGCGTGTGCGCGTCGATGGTGATGGAGTCGCCTTCCTTGACCAGTGCGATGTTGCCTCCGGCATAGGCTTCAGGCGCCACATGGCCCACCACCATGCCCCAGGTGCCGCCCGAAAAGCGCCCGTCGGTGATCAGTCCAACGGTTTCACCGAGCCCCTGGCCGATGAGTGCGCCGGTGGGGGCCAGCATCTCAGGCATGCCGGGGCCGCCCTTGGGGCCCAGGTAGCGCAGCACCATCACGTCACCCGCCACGATCTGGCGCGCCATGATGGCCGCGAGCGCCGATTGCTCGTCGTCGAACACGCGCGCCGGCCCGGTGATCACGGGGTTCTTGAGGCCGGTGATCTTGGCCACGCAGCCCTCGGGCGAGAGGTTGCCCTTCAGGATGGCGAGGTGCCCTTCGGCGTACATCGGGTTGGTGATGGCGCGGATCACGTCTTGATCGGTGCCCGGGGCATCGGGCAAGTCAGCCAGATTTTCGGCCACGGTTTTGCCGGTGATCGTGATGCAGTCGCCGTGCAGCAGCCCGGCCTTCAGCAGCGTCTTCATCACCTGCGGAATGCCGCCGGCGCGATGCAGGTCGATCGCAAGGTACTTGCCAGAAGGCTTGAGGTCGCACAGCACTGGCACGTTCTTGCGCACGCGCTCGAAGTCTTCGATGCTCCAGTCGACCTCGGCGGCGTGTGCGATGGCGAGAAAGTGCAGCACCGCGTTGGTCGAGCCGCCGGTGGCCATGATCACCGCCACAGCGTTCTCTATCGACTTGCGGGTGACGATGTCACGCGGCTTCAGGTCGTTCTTCACCGCCTCGACCAACACGCGCGCCGCCTCTTGGGTAGACGCGACGATCTCACCTTCCACATTGGCCATGGTGCTCGAATACGGCAGGCTCATGCCCAGTGCCTCGAACGATGAGCTCATGGTGTTGGCGGTGTACATGCCGCCGCATGAGCCGCTGCCAGGGATGGCGCGGCGCTCGATCTGGCAGAAGTCTTCTTCGCTCATGTTGCCCGCGCTGAACTGACCGACCGCCTCGAACACGCTCACGATGTTGAGGTCTTGCCCCTTGTAGCGCCCCGGCAAAATGGTGCCGCCGTAGACGTAGATTGCCGGCACGTTGGCACGCAGCATGCCCATCATCCCGCCCGGCATGTTTTTGTCACAGCCACCCACCACCAGCACCCCGTCCATCCACTGGCCGCCTACGCAGGTCTCTATGCAGTCGGAGATCACCTCGCGCGACACCAGGCTGTACTTCATGCCTTCTGTGCCCATGGCCATGCCGTCGCTGATGGTGGGCGTGCCAAAAAGCTGCGCGTTGCCGCCTGCGGCTTCGATGCCAGCCACGGCGGCGTCGGCCAGTTTCTGCAGACCCGAATTGCATGGCGTGATGGTGGAGTGCCCGTTGGCCACGCCGATCATGGGCTTCTTGAAATCGCCCTCTTCATAGCCCAAGGCGTAATACATCGAGCGGTTGGGCGCGCGGGCCACGCCCTCGGTGATGTTCTTGGAGCGGCGGTTGATGCTCATGGCGATGTCCTGGCTGAATGGCTGGGGAAGGGCGGGGGAAGGGTGCAAGTATCCCGTTGCCTATGTGTCCCGTCCAATATATCCTTGGCGCTCCATTGATACGTGCTGCATATGAGTGATCCGTCTTTGCAGATCGAGCTTCGGGTGTGGCGGCAGTTTCTGATGCTCGCCGAAACGCTGCACTTCAGCCGTGCGGCGCAAAAGCTGCACATCACCCAACCGCCCCTCACGCTGGCCATTCAGCAGCTTGAAGCACGCCTGGGCGTGCCGCTCTTTGAGCGCACCCGACGCCAGGTGTCGCTCACGGCCGCGGGCCAGGCCTTGGTGGAGCCGGTGCGGCAGTTGCTGCAGCAATCGGCCTCTTTGCCAGGCATTGCGCAATCGGTGGGTCACGGGGCTGTGGGGCGGCTGCGCCTGGGTTTCGTCTCCACCGTCGGGTTCGGGCCGTTGCCGGGGTGGCTGCGTGGTTTTCGCGAAGCCGAACCGGGGGTGTCGGTAGTCTTGCGCGAAGCCACGACCGACGTTCAACTGCGCGCGCTAGAGCAAGGCGAGGCCGATGCCGGCTTCTTGCTGCACGCGCCCAACATGGCGCCCGAGGGGGGTGGCACGCATCCGCTGTCGCGCCTGTCGGTGAGCATTGAGCCCATGGTGCTGGCCGTGCCCGAGGCTTCGCCTTTGAACACCTCGCGGCGGTTAACGCTGGCGCAGATATTGGCGCAGCCGCTGATCATTTTTCCGCGCGGCATTGCGCCCTCGTTATACGACGCGGTGCTGGCCTTCTATCACCGCCACAGCGCCTCGCTGGTCATTGCGCAAGAAGCGATCCAGATGCAGACGATCGTCAACCTGGTGTCGGCCGGGCTCGGGCTTGCCTGGGTGCCCGAATCGGTCACGACCTTGCAGCGGCCCGGCGTGGTTTACCGCCGCCTGCCGACGGCGCTTGTGTCCGCCGCGCCGCGTGCCGAGACCAGCCTGGTGTGGCCCGCGCAGGCGGGGCAGGTGGTAGCGCGCTTTGTTGACTATGTGAAGCGCTCGCTGGACGAACCGGCATAAGGAGCGACCAAGCCGCGTGCGGTATCGTTCGCGCTGTTTTTGCCCTCTTGCCTGCACATGCTCGTTCACCCTCAGTTCGACCCGATCGCGCTCCAGGTGGGCCCCATCGCCATTCATTGGTATGGGCTGACCTACCTGGTGGCCTTTGGCCTCTTCTTGTGGCTGGCCTCGATCCGCGTCAAGAAGCCATGGTTCGCCGACTCCGGCTGGACGCGCCGCGACGTGGAAGACCTGCTGTTCTACGGCGTGCTCGGTGTGGTGCTGGGCGGGCGCCTGGGCTTCGTGCTGTTCTACAACTTCGACCACTACCTGAAGCACCCGCTGGAGGTGTTTGCCGTGTGGAAAGGCGGCATGTCTTTCCACGGCGGGTTTCTTGGCGTGGGTGCGGCGATGGCTTTGTTCGCTCGATCGCGCAAGCGAGGCGTGCTGCAGACCTTCGATCTGATCGCTCCCTGCGTGCCCACAGGCCTGGCCTCTGGTCGCATCGGCAACTTCATCAACGGCGAGCTGTACGGCAGGCTGGCCGACCCCAGCCTGCCCTGGGCCATGGTGTTTCCACAATCGGGTGGCCCCGAGCCGCGGCACCCCTCGCAGCTGTACGAGTTCGGTCTCGAAGGCCTGCTGTTGTTTGTGTTGTTGTGGCTCTATGCACGCAAGGAGCGCGCGCCGGGTCAGGTGACCGGGGTGTTCATCTTCGGCTACGGGCTGTGCCGATTCGTGGTCGAGTATTTCCGCCAGCCTGACAAGGGTCTCGAAAACCTGGCGTTGGGTTTGAGCATGGGCCAATGGCTTTGCGTGCCGATGATCCTGGGTGGCGCGGCCCTGTGGGCCTGGGCTGCACAAAATGCCCGCAAGAAAGTGATGGCATGAGGCAGATTTTTTTCGACACCGAAACCACTGGCCTCAGCCCCGAGTCGGGTGACCGCATCATCGAGATCGGGTGCGTGGAGATGGTCAATCGACGGCTCACCGGCAACAACCTGCATTTCTATGTCAACCCCGAGCGATCGAGCCACGAAGACGCGGTGAAGATCCACGGGCTGACCGACGAATTTCTCGCTGACAAGCCCCTCTTTGCGTCGGTGGCTGAAGAGCTGCTTGAGTATCTGGGCGGTGCCGAGGTCATCGCCCACAACGCGAGCTTCGACGTGGGCTTCTTCAACGAAGAGCTCAAGCGCTTGGGGAAGCCTAAGTTCCCGGGTTTTGTGGCGCAGATCACCGACACGCTGGTGATGGCACGCGAGATGTTCCCGGGCAAGTCGAATTCGCTCGACGCGCTCTGCAAGCGCCTGGAGGTCGACAACACCAGCCGCACGCTGCATGGCGCCTTGCTAGACGCCGGCCTGCTGGCCGAGGTCTACATCCGCTTGACGCGCGGCCAAGACTCGCTGGTGATTGATGCCAATGAATCGGGGCGAGGTGATGTGGTCATGGCCGCCGTCGATTTCAGCCAGTTTGAGCTGACCGTGATCGCCGCCAACGACGCCGAATTGGCTGCACATGAGGTGGTGTTGGTCGAGCTCGACAAGGCTTCTGGCGGCAAGACCGGCTGGCGCGGCCTTGCCGCCTGAGGCCTATGGCATAATCCGCGGCTCCGCGAAACATCGGGCGGTTAGCTCAGTGGTAGAGCACTGCCTTCACACGGCAGGGGTCGCAGGTTCGAACCCTGCACCGCCCACCAAGACCAAAGCCCTGTAAGTCATCGACTTGCAGGGCTTTTTTCTTGGCCAGCAGTCAAGCCGACCTCGCGCGTGACGGCAATCCAAATCTACCAACCGTTGCCCCCGTTGCCCCCGTTTCTGATCCTGTAGGCTGTGACCTACAGCAGGTAGGCCGCTGCGCTGCTTGCTCATGAAGCCCCTCTGCAAGATGCTTCACCCAGCCCCTCGGGATCGTCGTGCATGGACGCAGCTTCATCTTTCAACTTGACCCCTGTGTTCGCGCCTTCGGGGGCGCGTGCAGAGTCGCCGCTCGTGACCGCCGTGGCCGATGACACTGCGATCAGGCTGCCGCCGCCGCCTGCGCCAAGCTGGCGCTCGCGTCATGACCATGAGCTCTACCTCAAGACGCTGTGGGAGCGCTTGCTCGGCTTGTCGCCGATCGGCTTGAACGATGACTTCTTTCAGCTCGGCGGCCACTCTCTTCTGGCGGCGCGCATGCTGACAGAGATCGAAATTGCCACTGGTCAGGCCCTGTCGCTTGACGCGCTGCTCAAAGCCCCGACCGTGCGGCAGCTGGCGGGTGTGATCGATGCGGCGGCATGGGATCTGCCCGTGCCGTTGGTGCAGCTGCGCCCCGGCACCGGTCGGCCTTTCTTCATGATGCACAGCCTGGCCGGTAACTTCCTGGAATTGTGGGCGGTGCTGCGCGCGCTGCACACGCGGTGCCCCGTATATGGCTTGCAAGCGCGCGGCCTGGGCGCCGGGCAGGAGCCGCACCTGCGCATTGCCGACATGGCGCGCGAATACATCGGCCACATGCGGCGGGTGCAAGCCACCGGCCCGTATGCGATAGGCGGTTTTTCCTTTGGCGGGTTGATTGCATTCGAAGTTGCCCAGCAGCTTCGCCATGCAGGCGAAACCGTCGACCTGTTGTGCCTGATCGACACCCATGTGCACGGTCGCTACCTGCCGCCCAAGCAGTGGCTGCACCACCGCGTGGGGCGCATGCTGGGCACGTTGCGTACCCTGAGGGCGCTGCCCAGCGCGAGTCGGTGGGCCTACCTGCGACAGAAATCATTTGTGCTGCTCGATCGCTTGCGCGCCTCTTACGGAGCAATGCCCAAGCGGCCCGAGCTGGTGGGCGACGTGGTGCGCGAAGCCAACTTCCCACCCGCGCTGCGGCGTGTGCGCGGCGCGATGCTGCTCGCATTCCGCAACTACAGGCCAGAGCCTTACCCGGGTCGTGCCATCTTCTTGCGCGCCGCCGTCGCGAGCGACAGCGACCCCATGCCGGTGTGGCACCGGGTGATGTTGGGCGGGCTGGAGGTGAACATCACCCCCGGCAATCACGACGAGATGATCACCGGCGCCAATGCCAAAGAGCTGGCCAAGGCGCTGGCCGCGGCGCTGGCTCGCGATCTTTAGCCGCGTGGCCCATCGGCAGGCGAGGCCTGGGTCACGGAAGTTGGCCTGCTGCCGAATCGGCTCTCGCGTCCTGTACCCTTGCGCCCGGCGTAATTTGAGCTGTACCCCGTGGAGACCCTAATGCCGTTGATTCGGACCCTGATTCTTTTCATTTGCTGCTGGTTTGCAGGCAGCGCTTCCGCACAGAGCATCGAACCTGCAAAAGACTGGCAGAGCGCCGACTCTGCACACTTTCGGGTCAACTACCGCTCTGCCTGGCGCGCCCAGGCGCAGCGTGTGGCGCAGGCGGCCGAGCGGGCCTACCCCAAAGTCACTCAGGCGCTGGGCTGGGAGCCAAGGGGCCGCACCGAGATCTTGCTGATCGACCAGTACGACCTGCCGAATGGGTTCAGCCAGCCGCTGCCGTACAACATCATCGGCGTCTTTCTGGCACCCCCCGACAAGGGCGAGCTGCTTGACAACGGCGTTTGGCTTGACCTGCTGTTGACGCACGAGTTCACGCACACGGTGCACCTCGACAAGGTGCGTGGCGCGCCGGGTGTGCTGCAGAAGATCTTCGGCCGCCAGCCGTTTTTCTTTCCCAACCTCTTCGAGCCCAACTGGATGATCGAAGGGCTGGCCGTCTTCAACGAAAGCGACAGCACCACGGGGCGCGGCCGCCTGCGAGGGCCGATCTTTGAAGCCTGGTTGCGTGCCGAGTCGAAGAGCGGTTTTCTCTCGTTGCGCGAGATCAACGCGGGTGGCCGTGCCTTGCCCGCGGCCAAGTCATACCTCTACGGAGCCTATTTCTACGAATACCTTGAGCGCCAATACGGCCCTGAAGCGATCTACAAGATGGTGGACCGCTACAGCGGCAACCCGCCGCTGTGGCCACGCCTGCACACCAGCCCTGTCGTCGCCACCGGCAAGACCATGGATGTGCTGTGGGACGAGTTTCTGGCCGACCTGAAGCTGCAAGTGCAGCAGCGGGCACTGGCCTTGACCAGCGTGCCCGAGGCTGTTGGCGAGCGCCTGGCCGGCCCGCTGTTTTCGGTGGGCTCGGTGGCGGCGCTGCCCGACGGCAACGCGCTGGCCGTGGTCGACGATGGCCTGCACCACGCGAAGCTGGTGAAGGTTTCAGCCAGCGGGCAGCAGACGGAGTTGGCCGACGTGCACTCATCGGCCGAGATCGACGTGTCGCCCCGAGGCGAGGTGCTCATCGCCCAGCCCGACATCTGCAACTGGCGCTACTACGCATTCGACATTTATCGCCTGCAGGCCGACGGCGAACTGCGCCAGCTGACGCATTGCGCGCGGCTGCGCCATGCGGTGCAGGCCGGCGAGGCAGTTGTGGGCCTGCAGCAGAGCGAGGGCCGCACGCGCCTGGTGTTGCTCAACGCCGAAGGCCAGCAGCAACGCGTGCTGTGGGAGCCCGCGGCCGAGGTCACGCTGATCGATCTGGCGGCCTCACCCGATGGCAAGCAGGTGAGTGTCATCAGCAAACGCGGCGCCGACTGGCGTGTGCAGGCATTCGATCTCGCGCAGCCCGATGCTGCGCCGCGCCTGCTGTTCACCCACGATGCGCCGCTGCACGGCCTTACGCATGGCCCGAGCGGCCTCGAGTTCATTGCCGTACGCGACGGCGTGTTCAATGTGTGGCGGCTCGATGGTGATGCCTGGGTCAAGCTTAGTCACAGCCATACGCGTGTGGTGGCGCAGAGCGGCACGCAGGCCGACGGCTCGCTGGTGATGTCGGTGGTGGCGCAGGGTGGCTACGAGCTGCGCCGCATGGTTGCGGCGACGCCCTTGCTGCGCACCCCGAGCGCGCTCGCGGTCGCAGCGCCGGCCAGTGCGCCCGCGAGTGCAGCCGCCAGTGCGCCCCCCGCAAGCCCTTCAGAAGTCACCTCTGCCATGCTCCTGGGCGAGCCTCGGCCCTACAGTGCCTTGAGCTCGATGTACCCGCGCAGCTGGTTTCCCCTGCTCACCGGCGAGAGCGGGTTGCTGGCCGTAGGCGCCGGCACCTTTGGCTCCGACGCGTTGGGTTGGAACCAGTACGCCGCCTCTGTTCAATACGAGGCCAGGCAGCACGAGCTGCTGGGCAGTCTGCAGTACCTGTTCGAGAGCCAGCACCTGATCACGCTGCGGCGCGATCTGACGGTACGCGCCACCCGGCCCGGCAGCAACGGTGATGAAGTCACCAGCTACGACCGCAACACCAAGGCGCAGTGGATCAGCGCCTTCCCGTGGTTGCGGCTGGATCGGCGCGTCACCTTCGGCGTGGGTGCCGCCCTCGACCACGTGCAGCGCGTGCACCCCGAGCTCGCCACTGCCGGCTTGCCGCGCACCGAGCGCATGCTGGCCGCCTTTGTCGACTACGACACCAGCGGTGGCAACTGGTGGTCGGAGGGCCGCAACAGCGGCCAGCACGCGACGCTGCTGTACGAAAGCTACCGCCCGTTTGCGCGAGATGGCCGCAACGACTACGACGGCGGCGTGCTGCGCTTTGACGGGCGAGCCTTCGTGCCGCTGGGCCGCAGCGTGCTGGCGCTGCGCCACACCGAGGTCTCTGCTACCGGGCTCACCGAGCGCTTCCAGCTGGGTGGCGCCATCGACCCCCAGCTGCAGCTGGGCCCGGTGCTCAACAACCGCGACATCACGCTGCGCGGCTATCGCGGTGACGAAGCCAGCCTGCGCGGTGCCAGTGCGCGCGTCACGAGCATCGAGTGGCGTGCTCCCTTGGCCGACATCGACCAGCACTTCATGGTGCCTGCGGTGGGCGTGAACCGTCTGTCAGCGGCTGTGTTTTATGACGTGGGCGGCGCCTGGGACAGAGGCCACCGACCCACGCACTACCACCGTGGCGTGGGCGTTGAGCTGCTGGGCGAGTTGAAGTTTTTGTACGCGCTGGGCTTTGACCTGCGCCTGGGTGTGGCGCGCGGCCTCGACAACCCGAAAGAGACGCTCGGCTACCTGGCACTAGGCCGCGGCTTCTGAGTCACCCGAGCGGCCGGCTCAGTGCAGTTTGTTGCGCGGCGGCCGCTTGAACGACTTGGGTTTGTAGACGTTGCCTTCCCAGCTGCCGCCGTCTCGGGCGCGGTTGATCGCTTCTTCGGCCGCCTGAGCGGCGGTCTTGCGTGAGCTGCGCCAGTGGTAAACCGATAAGGCTCCGCGGCGGGTGCGCAACCAGGTGCGCTTCATGAAGGCATCGAAGCGGTAGCGCCTGCGCTCGCCGACCAGTAGCCGCGCCATGAACACGAGGCAGAGGGCCAGAATGGCAGCGGAAAGGATCTTCTCAAACATGCTGGTCATGTTAGCCCTGTCACCAAGACCCTGAGCACGGGGCCGGGTTCAGCGGCGGCTCAGCGCGCCAACTCCTGCACGCGCCATTGCACGTTCAGCGCCATCGCCTCTCCCGTCTTCAGCACCTGCAGGCCGGGGCGGTTGGGCAGGTGAAAGGCATCGATGGGGTGGCTGATGGGCTCGAAACAGAAGGCTGGCCCCTGCGGTGGGCGGTAGACCAGGCAATAGCCATCGGCGGGCCGTGTGTCGGATACGTGCATGGCCACGCGCAGAGCGTGCTCGGGCCAGTCGATGGTGGCGTCGCCCGACCAGCCGGTGTAGCCGTTGTCGATGAGCGTGCCGGCCGCGGGCGCGCCGAGATTCAAGTCCCAACTGGGCGGGAAGCGCTCGGTGTGTTCGGTGGGCAAGGGGTCATTGCCACTCAACCAGGTGCCGCGCACCGGGGCCGTGATGCGCGTGCCGCTGCTGCGTGGGAACCACGGGTGCATGCCCAGGCCATACGGCAAAGGCTCAGGGCCGAGGTGGGTGACGCTCACGCTCTGGTCCAGTCCGCCGGCGAGCAGCTTGAAAGTCTGCTCGGCGCGGTAGTCGTAAGGGTTGCCGTCGAAGCGGTGCGATTCGAGGGTCATCACCACCGTGTCGGCAGCCGTCTGCTCGATGGCCCACGCCTGCAGCCAGCCGTCACCGTGTATGGGGTAAGGCTCGCCAGCGCGGTTGGGTGCTATTGGGTGGAAGTGACCGGCGTGCTCGAAGCCGCCGCCGCTGATGCGGTTGGACCACGGCAGCATCGCGAAGTTGGCCAGCGTGTAGCGGTCTTCATTTGCTCCATCCCACGGCCGCCACAGGTCGAATCGGCCTTGCTGGCGATCGATCTGCCAAGCGGCCACGCCGCCGCCCAGCGTGGGCACGAGACCGAGGCGTTGCTTCGCGTGTTCGAGCCAAACGATGTCGTGCACTGTGCTCAGCCAGCGTAAAGGTTGGCGGGGCGGCCGGGGCCGTCGATGTCGATGGCGAACAGCGCGCCCGCCAGCGGTTGTGCCGCCAGTTGTTCGTCGCTCAACTCGAAACGCGCGCTGCTGATGAAGAGCGTGCGCAAGGCCAGCCCGCCGAAGGCGCAGTTGCTGACGTGGCTGGTGGGCAGGTCGATGCGGGCCAGCTCGGCAGCGTTGATGGGGTCGTGGCAGGTCACGCGTGCAGCGCCCCAATGCGCAACCCACAAGCGGCCGGCCGCGTCGGTGGTCATGCCGTCGGGGTAGCCGTCACCTTCGCCCAGTTGCAACCACAGGCGCTGGTTCGACAGCTCGCCCGTCTCGGGCTCGAAATCGAAGGCGTGAATGCGCTGCTCGGCGGTCTCGTTGAAGTAAAGGGTGCGCCCATCGAGCGACCAGGTGGGCCCGTTGGTGACGGCATAGCGCGCATCAAAGGCTTTCACGCAGCGGTGTTTGGCGTCGAAGCGGTAGAGCGCGCCGGTAGGCCGCTTGCAGCCGAAGTCCATGGTGCCGCCCCAGAAGCGGCCGTGCGCATCGCACTTGCCGTCGTTGAAGCGGTTGCCGCGCTCGTGTGGCTCGGGGTTGTGCAGGCGTTGCAGCGAGCCGGTGCCCGGGTTGAAGAGCGCGAAACCGCTGCGCAAGGTGACCAGCAAGCCAGGCTCGTTGGCGCGCTCGGCCACGGCCGAAATCTCTTCGTCGAAGGGCCAGCTCTCGCGCGCCTGCGTGGCGGGGTGGTAGCGGTGCAGCTGCCGGCCCAGGATGTCGACCCAGTACAGCGCCTGGTGCCTGCTCGACCAGAGCGTGCCTTCGCCCAGCGTGGCGCCGGCTGGCCACAGGCAACGCAGCTCACTGGTGAGGAAGGGCGAGCTGGCCTTCATCAGTGCGACTCGCGCGGCACCTCGGCGCCGCTGCCGCCCACCAGGAAGTCGAGGTCAGCGCCCAGGTGAGCCTGCTGCACGTGTTCCACATAGAGCTTGTACCAACCGCGCTTGGGCACGGGCAGGGCCTGCCACTTGGCGCGGCGTGTCGCGAGTTCTTCTTCAGACACTTCAAGGTGCAGGCGGCGCCCCGCCACGTCGAGCTCGATCATGTCGCCGTTTTGCACCAGGGCCAGCGTGCCGCCGGCCGCAGCCTCTGGCGAGGTGTGCAGCACCACAGTGCCGTAGGCGGTGCCGCTCATGCGGCCATCAGAGATGCGAACCATGTCGGTGATGCCTTTTTGCAGCACCTTGGGCGGCAGCGGCATGTTGCCCACTTCGGCCATGCCGGGGTAGCCACGCGGGCCGCAATTCTTGAGCACCATCACGCAGTGCTCGTCGACGTCGAGCGCCGGGTCGTCAATGCGTGCGTGGAAGTCTTCGATGTTCTCGAACACCACGGCGCGGCCGCGGTGCTGCAGCAAGTGCGCGGAGGCGGCAGAGGGTTTGATCACCGCGCCATCGGGTGCCAGGTTGCCACGCAACACCGCGATGCCCGCGTCGGGCATGAAGGGCTCTTGCGGTGTCTTGATGACGTCGCGGTTGTAGCAAGGTGCATCGGCGATGTTCTGCGCGATCGTCTTGCCGTTGGCGGTGAGCGAGTCACCGTGCAGCAGGGGCGTGATCTCGCGCATCACCGCCGGCAGGCCGCCCGCGTAATAGAAATCTTCCATCAGGTACTTGCCTGAGGGCTGCAGGTTGAGGATGCAGGGCACCTCGGCGCCCAGGCGGTCGAAGTCGTCAAGCGTGAGCGGCACGCCTATGCGCCCGGCAATCGCCAGCAGGTGCACCACTGCGTTGGTCGAGCCGCCGATGGCGGCGTTGGTGCGGATCGCGTTCTCAAACGCATTGCGGGTGAGGATCTGCGACATGCGCAGGTCTTCTTTCACCATCTCGACGATGCGCCGCCCGGTGAGCTGCGCGAGCCGGTTGCGCCGGGTGTCGGCGGCAGGGATGGCGGCGTTCTCGGGCAGCGACATGCCCAGCGCTTCGACCATGCTGGCCATGGTTGAGGCCGTGCCCATGGTCATGCAGTTGCCCTTGGAGCGGTGCATGCACGACTCCGCGGCGGTGAACTCGTCCATCGTCATCTCGCCGGCGCGCACCATCTCGCTCATCTGCCACACGCCGGTGCCCGAGCCTATGTCTTGCCCGCGAAACTTGCCGTTCAGCATGGGCCCGCCAGACAGGCCGATGGTCGGCAGGTCGCAGCTGGCCGCGCCCATCATCAGCGAGGGCGTGGTCTTGTCACAGCCCATCAGCAGCACCACGCCGTCGATGGGGTTGCCGCGTATCGACTCTTCCACGTCCATGCTCACGAGGTTGCGAAACAGCATGGCGGTGGGGCGCAGCTGTGTTTCGCCCAGCGACATCACCGGGAACTCAAGCGGAAAACCACCCGCCTCGTAGACGCCGCGTTTGACGAACTCGGCCAGCTCGCGAAAGTGCCCATTGCAAGGCGTGAGCTCGCTCCAGGTGTTGCAGATGCCAATCACCGGGCGGCCGTCGAGCTCGTCGTGCGGGTAACCCTGGTTCTTCAGCCAACTGCGGTGCATGAAGCCATCGCGGTCGGTCTTGCCAAACCAGGCCTGGCTGCGCCGCGACTTGGGGTCGTCGGGCTTCTTCTTCGAGTCCATTGCGTTGTCGTCCTCCGAGTCAAAAGCGAAGAGCTCTTGACGCGGCGCATCGTAACAAGGCACATTGATAATAGAAAAATAAAGAAATGAATTCGTGACATATCTAAATTGCAATACCAAAGGAATCACCGTGTCTGCAAGCCCCCAACCAGCGACCTCTCCTGCGACCTCTCTTGCGACGTATCCGAGCCTGCGAGGCCGTTCTGTGTTCATCACCGGGGGCGGCAGTGGTGTTGGTGCGGCGATGGTCAGCGCCTTTGCCGAGCAGGGTGCCCGCGTGGCGTTTGTCGACATCAACGAGGGCGCCAGCCGTGAGCTCGCGCTGCAGCTCTCGGCCGCCGGCCATGCCGCGCCTTGGTGGCGCTCCTGCGATGTGCGCGACATCGCAGCCTTGCAAACCGCCATCGCCGACGCGGCAACCGCCCAAGGTGACTTCGCCGTGCTGGTCAACAACGTGGCCAGCGACGACCGCCACACGCTCGAATCGATCACGCCCGAGTACTACGACGAGCGCATCGCCATCAACCAGCGGCCGGCCCTGTTCGCCATACAGGCGGTGGTGCCGGGCATGAAGCGGCTGGGCTTCGGCTCGATCGTCAACTTCGGCTCCATCGGCTGGCAGACCAAGAGCAGCGACTACCCCTGCTACGCGGTGGCCAAGTCGTCGGTTGACGGGCTTACGCGCGGCTTCGCGGCGGGGCTGGGCCCGCACCGCATTCGCGTGAACACCGTGACGCCAGGCTGGGTGATGACCGAGCGGCAGATCAAGCTGTGGCTCAACGCCGAAGGCGAAGAGAACATCAAGCGCAACCAGTGCCTGCCCGACAAGCTGCAGCCGTCAGACGTGGCGCGCATGGCGCTGTTCCTGGCGTCGGACGACGCGGCCATGTGCACGGCGCAAGAGTTCACCGTGGATGCGGGCTGGAGCTGATCAGTCATCAGCCACCGGATCAAACCGGCTGCCATACACCGTCACCGCCGTCGTCTTCAGCGCCTTCAGCATCACCTTGGCCGCAGGCGAAAGCAGTTTGTCGGTGCGGGTGATGATGCCGAAAGCGTCCATGTGGCAGGGCAGCTCCATGGGCAAGATGGAGACGATGCCATGTGACGCGTAGTAGCGCGCCACATCGGTCGCCACCACGGCGATCATGTCGCTCTGCTGCAGCATCTTGGTGGTGAACAGCAGCGCCGAGGTCTCGATCACGTTGATGGGCGGCTCCAGGTTCACCTCTTGGAACATCAGGTCGAAACGGTGCCGCAGCACGCTGCCGGTGGGCGACACGATCCAGCCCGCGCTGACCACGTCGCGCAGGCCCAGGTGGGCCACGTTGAGCATGGGGTGGCCGGGCCGCGTGATGGCGCATACGGGCTCCTCGGCCAGCACCTCGTAGCGCAGGTCGGTTTTGTCGTGCTGGGCGAAGAGGCGGGCCACCAGCATGTCGAGCTTGCCGTGACTCAGACGCTCCATCAGCACGTCGCTGGTCTCGATCTGCAACGAGATGTGCAGGCTGGGGTGCTCTTGCTTCACCAGCGCCGCGGCGGGGGGCAGCAGCACCAGGCCTGGCGCGGTGATGGCGCCCACGCTGACCTGCCCGAAGCGGCCGGCCTTCAACGCTTCGAGCTCGTCATGCGCCTGGTTCAGGCTGGCCAGTGCCACCCGCGCGTGGCGGATCATGGTTTCGCCGTACCAGGTGGGCCGCATGCCTCTGGGCAGTCGCTCGAAGAGCGGCACCTCGAGCACGTCTTCCAGGTCCTTCAGCAGCTTGCTGGCCGCCGGCTGCGTCATGTTGAGCACCTGGGCCGCGCGGTGGATGTTGCCCTCTTCGGCCAGCGCCACGATCAACAGCAGCTGGCGCGTCTTGAGCCTGGCGCGTATGAACCAGTGGGTGTAGTTGGTCATGGAGTCAGTTCTTCACGAAAACAGCGTATTCGGGTTTTCATTGATCCGAAATCGTATATCGGTTAGCGGTAAATATCTATTAGGAAGTTATCTCACGGCTTCGTACTATGCGGCACTTTGTTTTCAGGCCTCACGGCCTTTCGTGCGAATTCCATGCGACTCATTCAATTCATAGACGACGACAGCTCCTTGCGCGCCGGCCGCGTCAGCGACGACGGCAACACGGTGCGCCGCATTGGCGAGTACCGCAGCAGCTTTGCGCTGGCCCAGGCCGCGGTGGCCAATGGCGTGAGCCTGCAGGCACAGGCCGATGGCGCATCGTCTCCTGGTGCAGCGCTGCCCTATGCCGCGCTGCAAAGCGAGCAGCGCGTGTTGTCGCCCATCACCCACCCCGACCCCGCGCACTGCGTGGTCACCGGCACCGGCCTCACACATCTGGGCAGCGCGGCCGCACGCGACGCCATGCACCACAAGCTGGCCGGTGGTGAAGAGACGCTGTCGGATTCGATGCGCATGTTCAAGTGGGGCCTTGACGGCGGCAAGCCCGCCGGCGGCACTGCACCTGGTGTTCAGCCAGAGTGGTTCTACAAGGGCAACGGGCACATCGTCGCCGCGCCCGGCGCGCCTCTCACCATGCCCAGCTTCGCGCTCGACGGCGGCGAAGAGCCTGAACTGGTCGGCATCTACCTGATCAGCCCCGACGGCACGCCGCACCGCCTGGGCTTTGCCATAGGCAACGAGTTTTCCGACCACGTGACCGAGCGGCAAAACTACCTTTACCTCGCCCACTCCAAGCTGCGCGTCTGCGCCGTCGGCCCCGAGCTGCGCACCGGCGCGCTGCCCGAGCACCTGGCCGGCACCAGCCGCATCCTCCGTGGCCGCGAGGTGGTGTGGGCAAAGCCTTTCCAGACCGGCGAGGCCAACATGAGCCACACGATTGCCAACCTGGAGTACCACCACTTCAAGTACGACGGCCACCGCCAACCGGGTGATGTGCACCTGCACTTCTTCGGCACCGCCACGCTGAGCTTTGCAGACGACGTCAAAGTGATGCCGGGTGACCTATTCGAGATCGACCTGCCCGCGCTCGGCGCGCCGCTCATCAACCCGTTGGCCTTGGCCGAACGCGGCTTCGCCTATGGCGGTGTGAAGGCTCTTTAAGCAGACCATGGCGCAGAAGTTCAAGAACTACATCAACGGCCGCTGGGAAAACGGTGTGACCACCGGTGTCAGCGAAAACCCATCCGATCTCTCTGACGTGGTGGGCGAGTACAGCCGCGCCGACATCAACCAGACGCAAGACGCCATTCGTGCCGCGGCCGATGCGCGCAGCGCCTGGGGCCACAGCACGCCACAGCGGCGCGCCGATGCGCTCGACCAGATCGGCAGCGAGATCATCGCCCGCAAGAATGAGCTGGGCGAGCTGCTGGCGCGCGAAGAGGGCAAGACCCTGCCCGAGGCCATTGGCGAGACCGTGCGTGCCGGCAACATCTTCAAGTTCTTTGCTGGCGAGTCACTGCGCATCGGTGGCGAGCGCATGGCTTCGGTGCGCCCGGGTGTCGATGTGGAAGTGAGCCGTGAGCCGGTGGGCGTGGTGGGCATCATCGCGCCCTGGAACTTCCCGCTGGCCATCCCCGCCTGGAAGATCGCGCCGGCCCTGGCTTACGGCAACAGCGTGGTCTTCAAGCCGGCCGAGCTGGTGACGGCCTGTGCCTGGGCGCTGGCCGAAATCATCAGCCGCGCGGGCTTGCCGGCCGGCGTGTTCAACCTGGTGATGGGCAGCGGCCGCCAGGTCGGCCAAGCCATGGTGGACAGCGCGCAGGTCGATGCCATCAGCTTTACCGGCTCGGTGGGCACGGGTGAGCAGATCTTGAAAGCCACCGCCGCACGGCGCGCCAAGGTGCAGCTGGAGATGGGCGGCAAGAACCCGCTCATCGTGCTGGGCGACGCCGACATGGACCAAGCCGTGGAGTGCGCCGTGCAAGGCGCCTACTTCTCCACCGGCCAGCGTTGCACCGCATCGAGCCGCATCATCGTGGAAGCCGGCGTGCACGACGCTTTCGTCAGCCGCTTGCGTGACCGCGTGAAGGCACTGCGCGTGGGCCATGCCTTGCAGCGCGAGACCGAGATCGGCCCGGTGGTCAGCGCCGCGCAGCTGGAGCAAAACCTCTCGTACGTGGAGATCGGCCGCACCGAAGGCGCCGAGCACATCGTGGGCGGCGACGCCATCAAGCGCGACACGCGCGGCCACTACATGAGCCCCGCTCTCTTTCTCGCACAACCGCAGCACCGCATCGCCCGCGAAGAAATCTTCGGCCCCGTGGCCTGCGTGCTGCGCGCCGACGACTACGAGCATGCACTCGCGCTCGCCAACGACACGCCTTTCGGCCTGTGCGCCGGCATCTGCACCACCTCGCTCAAACGCGCCACGCACTTCAAGCGCCATATCCAGGTGGGCATGGCCATGGTCAACCTGCCGACCGCGGGGGTGGACTACCACGTGCCCTTCGGTGGGCGCAAAGCCTCCAGCCATGGGTCGCGCGAGCAGGGCCGCTACGCCGCCGAGTTCTACACGACGGTCAAGACCGCGTATGTCCAAGCATGAACGCGCAGGCTTGAACCGCATGACGAACGACAAACTTCTGCTCGTCACCGGCGCCACCGGCAAGGTGGGTCAGGCTTTCATCCGGCGCTTCTTGCAAGACCCTCGCTTCGCGGCCTTTCGCGTGCGCGCGCTGTGCAACAAGCGGCAGCTGGCCCCGCATGCGCGGCTGGAGGTGGTGCGCGGGTCGATTCAGCACCGCAGCGTGGTCAACGATGCGGTGCAGGGCGTGAGCCACGTGCTGCACCTCGCCACCTCGAAGGAAACGCCCGACGACGTGATGGACGTGGCCGTCAAAGGCATGTTCTGGTTGCTCGAAGCCTGCCGTTCGAGCCCCAGCTTCCAGCAGTTCGTGTTGATTGGCGGTGACGCCGGCATGGGCCACTTCGTCTACCCGCACCCGGTGCCGGTGACCGAGGCCCAGCCTCACAGCGCTTACCCCGGCTGCTATGCGCTGTCCAAGGTGCTGGAAGAGGTGATGCTGCAGCAGTACTTCATTCAGTACGAGTTCAATGGATGCTGCCTGCGCGCGCCCTGGATCATGGAAAAGGACGACTTCAAGCACCAGCTCTCCTTTGGCGACGACGTGTTCGGCGGGCCCCGCTGGTGCGATCTGGTGGGCCCCGAGCTGGCGCGCGAGTACGCCAAGGCCGGCGCCGTGCCAGTGATGCGCGACCCGCAGGGTTTGCCGGTGAAGCGCAACTTTGTGCACGTGGATGACCTGGTCAGCGCAGTCCTGCTGGCCCTCGATCACGCCAAGGCGCACCAGCAGCTGTTCAACATTTGCATGGACGAGCCTGTCGACTACGGTGAACTGGCGGCCTATCTGCACCAGACCCGGGGCCTGCCCAGCGTGGACGTGAGCACGCCGTACCACTCCACCTGGCTGGACAACGCGAAAGCGAAGTTCCTGTTGGGCTGGCGCCCGCAGTACGACATGAAGAAGATTGCGGATTCGGCTTGGGACCATCAACGAGCGGAAGATGACCCGCGCGTGGTGTGGTACCCCGGTTGATAGAAGAGAGAAGAGAGTGTTTTTTTGAACCTTCACACCTGAGGAGACATTATGAAAATCAGTAGAAGATCGGCGCTCAGCGCCATGGTTGCGGTGGGTTTGGGGGCCTTGTCGCTCACGGCCTCGGCGGTCGACAAGAAACTGACCATCGGCTTTGCGCAGACGGGTGCCGAGAGTGAGTGGCGAACCGCCAACACCGAGTCGGTGAAATCCGCGGCCAAAGAGGCGGGGGTGAACCTGAAGTTCTCTGACGCCCAGCAGAAGCAGGAGAACCAAATCAAGGCCATTCGCTCGTTCATCGCGCAAAAGGTCGACGTGATCATCTTGGCGCCGCTGGTCACCACTGGGTGGGACACGGTGCTGATGGAGGCCAAGAAGGCCAAGATCCCGGTGATTCTGGAAAGCCGCAATGTAGAGGTCAAAGACACCTCCACCTGGACCACGTTCGTCGGCTCTGACTTCGTCGAAGAAGGCCGACGCGCGGCCAAGTGGCTGCTGGACAACACCAAGAGCGGCACCGGCGACGTCAACATCGTCGAGCTGCAAGGCACGGTGGGCTCCGACCCGGCCAACGACCGCAAGAAGGGCTTTGAAGAAGGCATCAAAGGCAACGCGCGCTACAAGATCATCCGCTCGCAAACCGGTGACTTCACCCGGGCCAAAGGCAAGGAGGTGATGGAAGCCTTCTTGAAGGCCGACGGCAAGAAGATCAATGTGCTTTACGCGCACAACGACGACATGGCCATCGGCGCGGTCCAGGCCATCGAGGAAGCGGGCTTGAAGCCAGGCAAAGACATCCTCGTGATCGGCGTCGACGCCGTGAAGGGCGCCTTTGAAGCCATGATCGCCGGCAAGATGAATGTGACGGTGGAGTGCAGCCCCTTGTTGGGCCCGCAGCTGATGGCAGCGGCGCGAGACGCTGCTGCAGGCAAGACGCTGCCACGCTGGATCAAGACCGACGAAGGCGTGTTCCCTGCCGAAGTGGCCGCCAAAGAGTTCCCCAATCGCAAGTATTGATGTTGGCCCAAAAGGCCGCCACGGCATCGCCAGGAAATGCCAGCCGCAAACTCTGGCGATGCCACCTTCCCCCCATGGAGAAACACGTGAAGAAGATTCAATCCCTGTTGGCCGCCTTGATCGTGGGCGCGACCGGCCTCTTGCCTTTGGCTTACGCCCAGGACAAAGGCACCATTGCCATTTCGATGCCCACCAAATCGTCGGCCCGCTGGATCGGCGACGGTGCCAGCATGGTCAAGTACTTCCAGGCCAAGGGCTACAAGACCGACCTGCAATATGCGGATGACGACATCCCCAACCAGCTGGCCCAGATCGAAAACATGATCACCAAGGGCTCCAAGGTGCTGGTGATCGCCGCCATCGACGGCACCACGCTGTCTGATGCGCTGCAAAAAGCTGCTGACAAGGGCATCAAGGTCATCTCTTACGACCGCCTGATCCGTGGCTCGAAGAATGTTGACTACTACACCACCTTCGACAACTTCCAGGTCGGCGTGTTGCAGGCCACCTCCATCACCGACAAACTCGGTTTGAAGGCCGGCAAGGGGCCGTTCAACATCGAGCTCTTCGGCGGCTCGCCGGACGACAACAACGCTTTCTTCTTCTACAACGGCGCCATGTCGGTACTCGACCCGTACATCAAGAGCGGCAAGCTCGTGGTGCGCAGCAAACAGATGGGCATGGACAAGGTCGGCACCCTGCGCTGGGACGGCGCCGTGGCCCAAGCGCGCATGGACAACCTGCTGTCGGCTTACTACAGCGGCCATCGCGTTGATGCGGTGCTGAGCCCGTACGACGGTCTGTCGATCGGCATCCTGTCGTCGCTGAAGGGCGTGGGCTATGGCACGCCCAAGCAGCCCATCCCGGTGGTGAGCGGGCAAGATGCCGAAGTGCAATCGGTCAAGTCGATGCTGGCGGGCGAGCAGTACTCCACCGTGTTCAAAGACACGCGTGAGCTGGCCAAGGTCACGGTCGACCTCGTCGATGCGGTGCTGGCCGGCAAGCAGCCTGTCATCAACGACACCAAGACCTACAACAACGGCGTGAAGGTCGTGCCTGCATTCCTGCTCAAGCCGGTGAGCGTGGATGCCTCCAACTGGAAGCCAGTGCTGATCGGCAGCGGGTACTACACCGAAGCGCAGATCAAATAGGTTTTTTTCAAGCGAGCGGCTTGGATGGCCTGCGTCCCCCAGCGCAGGCTTTTTTTCAGGTGATTCCCATTCGCCCTGAGCCTGTCGAAGGGTGCGCATGGCACGGCGCAGGCTTCGACAGGCTCAGCCCGAACGCACAAGCACGAACGCAAAAGCACCAACGCACAAGCACGAACGGATCGAACGCCACGACATGAACGCCATCCTCGAAATGCGCGGCATCACCAAGACCTTCCCCGGGGTCAACGCGCTGAGCAATGTGAACCTGGCCGTCAAGCGCGGCGAGATCCACGCCATCGTGGGCGAAAACGGCGCGGGCAAGTCGACGCTGATGAAGGTGTTGAGCGGCGTCTACCCCTGCGATTCGTACAGCGGCGAGATCCACTACCAGGGCGAGCTGCGCCGCTTCAAGGGCATTGCCGACAGCGAAGAGATAGGCATCATCATCATTCACCAGGAGCTGGCGCTGGTGCCCTTGCTGTCGATCGCCGAGAACATCTTTCTCGGCAACGAGCCCTCGCGTTTCGGCGTTATCGACTGGAGCGCGGCCCATGCCAAGACCCGCGCGCTCCTGAAGAAGGTGGGCCTGAACGAATCGCCTGCCACGCTGGTCACCCACCTGGGCGTGGGCAAGCAGCAGATGATCGAGATTGCCAAGGCCTTGTCGAAGGAAGTGCAGCTCTTGATCCTCGATGAGCCCACGGCCAGCCTGAATGAGAGCGACAGCGACGCACTGCTGGAGCTGCTGCGTGAGCTGAAGGTGCAGGGCATTACCTCCATTCTCATTTCCCACAAGCTCAACGAGATCGCCAAGGTGGCCGACTCGATCACCGTGCTGCGCGACGGGAGCACCGTGGAGACCATCGACTGCCGCAGTGCCCCCGTGAGCGAAGACCGTGTCATCCGCCTGATGGTGGGTCGCGAGATGGCCGACCGCTACCCCAAACGCACGCCAGACATCGGCGACACCGTGTTCGAGCTGCGCGACTGGCGGGTGCACCACCCGATCCACCCCGAGCGCCAGGTGGTCAAGGGCGTGAGCCTGCAAGTCAAGCGCGGCGAGATCGTCGGCATCGCCGGGCTGATGGGGGCAGGGCGCACCGAGCTGGCCATGAGCCTCTTCGGCCGCGCCTATGGGCAGCGCATCAGCGGCCAGGTGCTCAAGCACGGGCAACCCATCGACGTGAGCAGCGTCGAGCGGGCGATTCGGCACGGCATCGCCTACGTGACCGAAGATCGCAAGGCCTTGGGCCTGGTGCTGGGCGACGACATCAAGCACAACATCTCGCTCGCCAACCTAGACGCGGTGGCCCGGCGCATGGTGATCGACGAAGCGCGCGAGTACACCGTGGCAGCCGACTACCGGCGACAGCTCAACATTCGCTGCTCGGGCGTGTTTCAGCCGGTGGTCAACCTCTCAGGCGGCAACCAGCAGAAGGTGGTGCTGAGCAAGTGGTTGTTCTCGCAACCCGAGCTGCTGATACTCGACGAGCCCACGCGCGGCATAGACGTGGGCGCCAAGTTCGAGATCTACAGCCTCATGAACACATTGGCAGCACAGGGCAAGAGCATCTTGATGATCTCGTCAGAGATGCCCGAGCTGCTGGGCATGTGTGATCGCATCTACGTCATGAACGAAGGCAGCTTCGTGGCCGAGTTTTCGGCGGCCGAAGCCTCACAAGAAAAGATCATGCGCGCCATCGTGAAAGCGGGCAGCGCGATCCACGAACCGGAAGCAGCCGTACATGAGTGAAGTCGTCACCCGCAAGCCGGCCGCGGCTGCCAAGCAGTACAGCGGCTTCATCAAGAGCAACATGCGTGAGTACGGCATGCTGCTGTCGCTCGTGGCCATCATGGCGTTGTTCCAGGTGCTCACCGACGGCACGCTGCTCAAGCCGCTGAACCTGACCAATCTGGTGCTGCAGAACAGCTACATCGTCATCATGGCGCTGGGCATGCTGCTCGTGATCGTGGCCGGCCACATCGACTTGTCAGTGGGTTCGGTATGCGGTTTCATCGGCGGGCTCGCAGCGGTGCTGATGGTGCAGCACGGTTGGCACCCGGTGCCCACTGCGCTGGTTTGCCTGGGGGCCGGCGGGCTGATTGGTGCGGCGCAGGGCTACTTCGTGGCCTACACGCGCATCCCGTCGTTCATCGTCACCCTGGCGGGCATGCTGGTGTTCAAGGGCCTCACGCTGGCGCTGCTGGGCGGCATGTCGGTGGGGCCATTTCCGGTGAGCTTTCAGCGCCTGAGCTCGGGCTTCATCCCCGACGTGTTCGGTGGCGTTGACCTGCGCCTCACCTCGCTGCTGGTGGGCGTGCTGGTGGCGGTGGCGCTGCTCTATGCCAAGCTGCGCTCGCGCATGCAGCAGAGTAAGCACGGCATGGAAGACGAGCCCTACCCGTTCTTCTTGGTCAAGACCCTCGCCTTCTCGGCCGTCATCATCGTCTTCAGCTATTTGCTGGCCTCATACAAGGGCCTGCCCAATGTGCTGGTCGTGATGGTCGCGCTGATGCTGGCCTACGACTTCATCACCCACCGCAGCACGGTCGGCCGGCGCATCTACGCACTGGGCGGCAACGAAAAAGCGGCGCGCTTGTCGGGCATCAAGACCGAGCGCCTGACGCTCTACACCTTCATCAACATGGGCGTGCTGGCCGCGCTGGCCGGCCTGGTGTTTGCGGCTAGGCTGAACACCGCCACGCCCAAGGCCGGCCTGGGCTTCGAGCTCGACGTGATCGCCGCCTGCTTCATCGGCGGGGCCTCGGCTTCGGGCGGCGTGGGCAAGGTGCTGGGCGCGGTAATCGGCGCTTTCATCATGGGTGTGATGAACAACGGCATGTCCATCATGGGCATAGGCATCGACTACCAGCAGGTCATCAAGGGACTTGTGCTGTTGGCAGCGGTGTTCATCGACGTGTACAACAAGAACAAAAGCTGAGCGACTCACCATGATTTACCGCCAGTGCACCCACCCCGGCTCCCCACGACCTGTGCTGCAGCTCTCGGGCGTGTCCAAGCGCTTCTCGGGCGTGGCCGCACTGAGCGATGTGGGCCTGCGTCTCTTCCCGGGTGAAGTGCATGCGCTGATGGGGCAGAACGGCGCGGGAAAGTCGACCCTGATCAAGGTGCTGACCGGTGTCTACCCGGCCGATGCCGGCGAAATGAGCCTTGCCGGCGAGGCCGTCGCGCCCGCTTCGCCGCAAGACGCGCAGGCCCTGGGTATCAGCACCGTGTACCAGGAGGTGAACCTCTGCCCCAACCTCACGGTGGCCGAGAACATCTTTGCCGGCCGCTACCCGCGCAAGGGCGCGGCGGGTGCATGGCGCATCGACTGGGCACAAATGAATGTGCAGACCGAAGAGTGGTTGGCCAAACTCAACCTGCGCATCGACGTGACACGCCGCCTCGACAGCTACGCCGTGGCGGTGCAGCAGATGGTGGCCATCGCACGCGCCTTGAGCGTGCAGGCCAAGGTGCTGATCCTCGACGAGCCCACCTCCAGCCTTGATGAAGACGAGGTGGCACGCTTGTTCGAGGTGCTCAGGCGGCTGCGAGAAGAGGGCATGGCCATTCTCTTCGTCACGCACTTCCTGGAGCAGGTGTACGCCATCTCTGACCGCATCACCGTGCTGCGAAATGGCGAGTTGGTGGGCGAGTACCTGGCCAAGTCACTGAGCCCCGCGATGCTCATCGCCGCCATGATTGGCCGCGAGCTGGAGCGCCAGGGCAGCGCCGCTGCGGCGCCGGCCCGGGCTGCTGATGTGCAGCCCCTGCTGCAGGCCAAGGGCCTGGGCCAGCGTGGACAGGTGCAGCCACTAGACCTGAGCCTGTATGCCGGCGAAGTGGTGGGCCTGGGCGGCTTGCTGGGCTCGGGCCGCACCGAGCTGGCGCGCTTGCTCTTCGGCCTGGCGAGTGCCGACCAGGGCGAGCTGCAGATCGATGGCAAGACCGTCACCCTGAAGTCGCCGGTCGATGCCGTGCACCACGGCCTGGGCCTGTGCCCCGAAGAGCGCAAGACCGATGGCATCGTGGCCGAGCTGTCGGTGCGCGAGAACATTGCGCTGGCGCTGCAGGCACGGCATGGGTTGGCGCGTTTCCTGTCGCGCGACCAGCAGGCCGCTCTGGCCGAGCGTTTCGTCAAGGCGCTGGGCATCAAGACGGCCAGCATCGACACCCCCATCGGCCTGCTTTCGGGCGGCAACCAGCAAAAGGCCATGCTCGCACGCTGGCTGGCCACCGAGCCGCGCCTGTTGATACTTGACGAGCCCACACGCGGCATCGACGTGGGGGCCAAGCAGGAAATCATGGACGAAATCTTGCGCCTGGCCGAGGGGGGCATGTCAGTGCTCTTCATTTCGTCGGAGATGAGCGAAGTGGTGCGCGTGTCGCACCGCATCGCCGTGCTGCGCGACCGCCGCAAGGTGGGCGAGTTGCCCGCTGGCAGCAGCGAGCAGGCGGTCTATCACCTGATTGCGGCAGACGCATGAACACCCTCTTCAAACACCGCCTCGCCTGGCCCATCGTCACGCTGCTGTTGCTGCTGATCCTCAACGCCAGCTTCAATTCGAGTTTCCTGCGCCTGGAGGTGCGCGACGGCCACCTCTACGGCAGCCTGATCGACATCCTCAACCGCGCAGCGCCGCTGGTGCTGGTGTCGCTCGGCATGACGCTCGTGATCGCCACCCGCGGCATCGACATCTCGGTGGGGGCCACCGTGGCCATCACGGCGGCCATCGCGGCCTGGATGATCGGCGGCGCGCTGGTGATGACCGACGGCGTGGCCACCCACACCAGCCGCTTCCCGATGCCTGTAGCCATTGCCGCCGCCCTCGGCGTGGCGCTGCTGTGTGGCCTGTGGAACGGTGTGCTCGTGGCCAAGGTGGGCATGCAGCCCATCATCGCCACGCTGATCCTGATGGTGGCGGGGCGCGGTGTTGCCCAGCTCAT
>NZ_JBKJOQ010000127.1:0-9881 GCF_046595475.1 Rhizobacter sp. | reverse complement strand
AAGTAGGCCGTCATGCCGGGCATGCCCAGCACATTGAGCCATTGCGTCAGCGAGCCTGCCTGGCTGTCGATCTTGGCCAGGCCGTGACGCTTGATTTCGGCCTCTGGAACGAGGCAGTACTCTTGCACGCCCGAGCCGATGCTCACGTGGTCGCCCAGAGCGAAGGCCGCGTTCTTAGACGCCACGACCACGCCCACACCACCTGCGCGCATCACCTCGCCGATGCCCACGGGAGGGATGTAGCTCTTGCCTTCGTTCATCCAGCCGCGCATGGCGGGGTCGAGCGACAGGGCGAGTGTTTTGACCAGCACGCCACCGGCGGCAGGTTCTTGAACGGCCTCGGCGGTGAAGCTCCAGTTGGCTCGCGTGGGCAGGCCGACTGGGCGTTCGGCGAGGCGTACTTGCTTGTTGGTGGTGGCGGTGAGGGTGGTCATGGTGTCTCCTGCTGCTGTGTCGGCGCATCGTAGCGCTGCGCTCGCGTTGTGCTTGTCTCCCAGTTGTCAGCATGATGTTCGAGACGAGCATAAAAAAACGCGGCCTGAGCCGCGTTTTGATTTGGCTTGCGCCAGGTGTTTACAGCACTCGAATGTTCGAGGCTTGCAGACCCTTTTGGCCTTGCTTCACTTCAAATTCGACCTTCTGGTTTTCCATCAGAGTCTTGAAGCCATCGCCTTGGATGTCACGGAAGTGAGCGAACAGATCAGCGCCGCCCGCATCTTGAGCGATGAAGCCGTAGCCCTTGCTCTCGTTGAACCACTTCACGGTACCGGTTTGAGTCGTCATGGACGAGTCCTATCTTTTTAGCAAAGTAATGCGCAGCACATGCTCCGCATGCAGAGACACTCAAGAAACGTTATTCGGGGGTTCTAACGGAACGGCCTTGGAACCAAGCCCGTATTCGAAAAGATCACTCACAACCACTGTCTTGCGTATACCTGTAGGCTAAATATACCCCAGACATTGAAGCCCTCAAGATGAAACTCTCGGTACTCGATCAATCTGTCTCACTCAGCGGGAGCACCGAAGACGCCGCGATACGCGACACCCTCGCGCTCGCCGAGCACGCCGATGCCCTCGGCTACCACCGCTTCTGGCTCAGCGAGCACCACAGCCTGCCCACCATCGTGGGCAGTGCGCCCGAGATACTGATGGCCGCGATTGCAGCCCGCACGCAGCGCATCCGCATTGGCAGCGCGGGAGTGATGTTGCCGCATTACTCGGCGCTCAAGGTGGCCGAGCAGTTTCGCGTGCTCGAGGCCTTGGCGCCGGGACGCATCGACCTTGGTGTGGGCCGCGCGCCGGGTGGAGATATGCGCACCGCCCAAGCGCTAAACCCGCACACCTACGGCTCGGCGGAACACTTTCCTGAGCAGGTGCGCGACCTGCAAGCGTGGACGAAAGGAGAGCTTCACCGCGGCATCACCGCACACCCGCGCGGGCCGCTGCCGCCCGAGATCTGGATTCTGGGCAGCTCCGACTACGGCGCGCAGCTGGCTGCGCATTTCGGCTTGCCTTATGCCTACGCCTATTTCTTCGTCGACGGGCAGGGCGTGGAGCAAGCCCTCGACCTTTATCGGCGGCTGTACCAGCCGAGCGAGCGCCACCCGCAGCCCCACGCCACGGTGTGCGTGTGGGCCCTGGCGGCCGACACCGAAGAAGAGGCGTTGCACCATGCGCTGAGCCGTGATCGGTGGCGTGTGGACCGCGGGCTGGGCGTGCTGGGCCCGCTGCAGTCGCCCGACGTCATTGCAGCGCGCGGCTTCACGGTCGAAGACATGCGCACTATTGAGCCGATGCGCCAGCGCGCATTCGTGGGCAGCGCGGCACAGGTGAGCGACAAGCTGCGCAGGTTGGCGGCCGAGTTAGAGCTCGACGAACTGGTCATCAACAGCTGGGCGCACAACCCGGCGGTGCGTCGCCACTCTTACGCGCTGCTGGCGCGTGAATTCGGTTTGACGCAAACTCGCTGAAAATTTCTACACAAGGTGAGGGCCTCATGAGGACGATAGAGTTTGAGTTGCGAGGCGACTACATCACGCTGGACACCCTGCTCAAGGTAACGGGTTTGGCGAGCAGCGGGGGTGCAGGCAAGACCATGGTGGCGGAGGGCCGGGTCGAGATCGACGGGCAGCAGGAGCTGCGCAAGACCTGCAAGGTGCGCGCGGGGCAGGTGGTGAGCGTGACAGGTGCGCGTATACGCATACATGCGCCCACGATGCCAGCGCCCCTGGAAGGCGCCGAAGAAAAACCCCATGAGCCGGATGAAAGCCCAAGGGGTCGGCCCACTCAGCGTTAGGTCAGAACCGGTAGGTAAAGCCTGCCGTCAGCATGTCGGCCTTGGGGTTGCCGCCCAGCGCATTGAAGCGATAGCGTTCGTACTCGGCACGCACCGCAGCGTTGGGTGTGAGTTTGTACTCAACGCCTGCGCCGGCCTTCCACGAGCTACCGCTGTCGCTGGCGGTTCCCGTCTCCAGCTTGCCCTGGAATGCGCCCAGGCGCACCAGGCCCGACCATTGCGGCGTGAACGGGATCTTGCCCACAGCGTCGACGAAGTAGCCATTGGCCTTCAGCGAATCGCCGGTGAAATCGAAGGTGCCGAATCGGGTGTAGCCCGATTCCAGTGCGAAGTTCGGCGAGAAATCGTAGCCAAGGTAAACCTTGCCGCCGACCCTGTTGGCGTCCAGGCCCGGGAAGTCCCCGCCCTTCCACTTCGATTGACCGACGTTGCCGCCGATGTACAGACCACTGCCACTCACCTGAGCTTGGGCGGAGACAGCACACAGAGCGGCGACGCACGCAGCCAGAGCTTGAGTTTTGAATTTCATTTGATTCCTTTCAAAGTCATCTAGTCGGCAGCCCCATGGCACCGGCAGCGAGATGGTCGGCGAGACGACGAAAAGAACTTATCGGCGTAAGCAGCCGATGCACGTCGGTGTGCACTGCCTTGGTGTGTAGGACAGCCCCGACAGTGCCCCTACTGGGTGCTAGGGCCTTTTCGGCTTGGCGGCACGCGCCTGTTCGCGCAGCATGAAGAGGTAAAGGCTTTCAACCTTTTCGCGCGCCCAGGGCGTCTTGCGCAAGAACTTGAGGCTAGACGCCACGCTCGGGTCGCTGGTGAAGCACCGGATGTTGATCTGCTCGCTGAGGCCGGGCCAGCTGAAGTGGGCGACGAGTGCGTTGAGCATCTGCTCCAGCGTGATGCCGTGCAGCGGGTTGCGGGCCTGCGATGTGGTCATGTGTGGCGTATCGGCAAGACGTGAAAAGGCGGGCCAACTCAGTTCACGTACAGCAGCACGGTGAGGTAGTGGCAGGCTGTGCCCGCCAGCACGAACAGGTGCCACACGCCATGGGCATGTCGCCAACGCTCGTCGTTGGCGTAGAAGATGATGCCGGCGGTGTACAGCAGACCACCCGCCACCAGCCACGCCAGGCCTGCACCGGGCAGCTCTTGCATCAGGGGCACGGCAGCAATCACGCCGAGCCAGCCCATGGCCACGTACAGCGGAACCGAAGGCACGCGGTCGCGGCCAAACCACAGCTCTTTCACGATGCCGATCACGGCCAGGCCCCATACCGTGCCGAACAAGGCCCAGCCCCAGGGCCCACGCAGCGTGACCAGGGTGAAGGGCGTGTAGGTGCCGGCGATCAGCAGGTAGATGGCGCAATGGTCGAACTTGACCAGCACCTTCTTGGCCGCGCCGCGCACGCTGTGATACAGCGTCGAGGCGCCATACAGCACGATCATGGTCGCGGCAAAGATGCTGGAACTGACGACCTGCCAGGCATCGCCGTGCAGCGCAGATTGGGTGATCAGCACGGCACCGCCCGCCGCGGCCAGCATCAGGCCGGCGAGGTGGGTGAAGCTGTTGAAACGTTCTCCGGGGTACATGACAGACAGACTCCGTGACTGGCGTGACGCGATTGTGTCAGCCCCGTCTGGAATGGGCGGCGCGACTGGCATCATTCTGGCCATGACTGCTCACCTCATGCCACCCTTTATTGCGCCCGCGGAGCTGACATCTTCGCTGCGCGCTTCGGGCCAGGCGGCCCTGAGCCCCACTGGTTTGTGCGCCGTGCTGCCTTGTGAGCCCCGCGCCCTGCAGGCCCTGCAAGCCAGCTGGGACGACCTGCCGCCCGATGCCTACCTGCGCGATGGCGGCCACTATCGCCGGCGGCGCCATGCCTGTTTCGTGGCCGATGGCGACACGCTCGTGCAGGCGCCGCACCGCGCGCACTGGCAGCCGGTGGAATACAACGCCCTGCACGGTGGGCTTGCGCGCTGGTTCGAGCCCATCGCGTCTGACGTCGTGGCCCAGCCGGTGTGGCGCTCGCTGCTGCTGGCGCTCAGCCGCAGTTGCTCGGCCATCAAGGGGGCGCAGCCGTGGTACGTGGAGGCGCACCAGTTCCGCATCGACACCACCGATGGCATCGGTCGGCCCACGCCGGAGGGCGCGCACCGCGACGGGGTCGACTTCGTCGCGGTGATCTTGGTCAACCGTGTGGGCGTAAAAGGCGGCGAGACGCGCGTGTTCGAAGCTGCAGGGCCGACTGGCATACGTTTCACCATGACCGAGCCGTGGACCACGCTGATGCTCGACGACGAGCGCGTGATCCACGAGAGCACCCCCATCCAGCCCCTCACCGATGGCGGGCATCGCGACACCCTGGTCATCACCTACCGTGCAAAAGGCTTCCAGGGGCCGGCGTAGACTGATTCATGCCCGGCTACCAGATCAAGCTTGAAAGCATGCCCGTTGCGGGCTTGGCCATGCAGGTGCGCTCGCTGCTCGACCGGCAGCAGTTCCATGACCCCGACGGTGAAGCCGAGCGTTCTGGCATTTCATCTGCCACCTGGCCGCTCTTCGGGCTGGTGTGGCCATCGGCCCTGGTGCTGGCGGCCCACATGCAGCATGTGGTGCTGGGGCAGCGCCGAATACTTGAGCTGGGCTGCGGCCTGGCGCTGGCCAGCCTCTCGCTGCACCGCCGCCACGGCGACGTGACCGCGAGTGACCACCATCCGCTGGCGGGTGCCTTTCTGAAAGAGAACGTGCTGCTGAATGGCCTGCCGCCACTGCCTTTTCAGCGGGGCGACTGGGCAACCGTCGACCCGAGCCTGGGCCTCTTCGATCTCATCATCGGCAGCGACGTGCTCTACGAGCGCGACCAGCCCGGCTTGTTGGCCGCCTTCATCGAGCGGCATTCGCAGGCGGCGATGGAAGTGGTGATCGTCGACCCCGACCGCGGAAACCGCGCAGGTTTCAATCGACGCATGGACGAGCTCGGTTTTGCCCGTGAAGAAATCCGAATCACCCACCTGCCCGACAGTGCCACCGTCTACAAAGGGCGCGTGCTGAGCTACTCACGCACGGCGAGACCTTTACTTTCCTAAGGTGCTCTGCAGGAACAGGATGGTGGCGTAAAACTGATAGTCGGCATTTTCCTTGCGCGCGAAGCCATGGCCTTCGTTTTCGGCGCGCAAGTACCACACCGGCGTGTTGTTGGCGCGCGCCTTGGCCACGATCTGCTCGGCTTCGGTGTAGGGCACGCGCGGGTCGTTTTTGCCCTGCACCACGAAGAGCGGCTTGCTGATGCGGCTCGCGTTGGTCAACGGTGAGATCTTTTCGAGAAACGCCTTCATCGCGGGGTCGCGCTCGTCGCCGTATTCCACGCGTCGCAGGTCACGCCGGTAGCTCTCGGTGTTTTGCAGAAAGGTGACGAAGTTCGAGATGCCCACCACGTCGATCGCGCCGGCGATGCGGTCGGCGTAATGGGTGCTCACCGCCAGGCTCATGTAGCCTCCATAGCTGCCGCCGGTCACGATGACCTTCGACGCGTCGAGCTGCGGCTGCGTCTTCACCCAGTCGAGCAGGGCGCCGATGTCTTTTACAGAGTCTTCGCGCTTCATGCCGTCGTCGAGCGAGATGAAGCTTTTGCCGAAACCGCTGGAGCCGCGCGCATTGGGTTGAATCACCGCCATGCCCAGCTTGCTGATGAAGTAGTTGTAGCGGCCCATGAAACCCACCGTGGCCTGGCCCTCAGGCCCGCCGTGAATCACGATCATCACGGGTCGCTTGCCGGTGAAACGCGCGGGCGGCAGGTTCATCAGGCCCGAGATTTCGCGGCCGTCAAAGCTCTTCCAGCGCACGATGCTCTGGTCGCGGAAGGTCGACATGTCGACACCGGGCGGCGCATAGGGGCGCGTCCACGAGGTCAGCTGCCCGTCGGCCTGGCGCGTGTAAAGCTGGCTCGGGCCTTGCGCGCTGTTGACCGAGAAGGAGAGCTCGCCGGTGCTTCGGTGGAAGGCAGTGCTGCCCACGCTGCCCGGGGGCATGCGCGGCAGGGGCAGCTCTTGCAGCGTGTTGCCGTCAAAGAGGTGCAGCTCGTCGCGGCCATCGACGTTCAACTGCGCGGCCACGGTGCTGCCGTTTTCTGTGGCCGCCATGCTGCTCACGTCCCACGGAATGTGCGAGCTCATGCGCGTGAGCTGGTGGTCTGCGAAGCGGTAGGCCATCAGCTCGCGGAACTCGCTCGCGTGGTCGCTGGTGACCAGCAAACCCGTGTTGCCAGGCAAGAACTCGCCGGCAAAGTAGGCAGCGCGTTGGGTGCTGCCGGGTGCGGGCAAGACCTGTGTGGTCTGGCCCGAGGCGAGATCGAGCAGCCACACCTGTGCCTCTGTGGCTGAGATGTAGCGCGTGAGCGCCACCTGCTTGTCGTCTGGCGACACACCGCCCGCGTACCAGCCGCCGCCCTCCAGCTCGGCCACTTTGCGCGCGGTTTGCGGGTTGAGCGGGTCCATCAGCCGGAAGGTGGTGACCACCTTGGCACGGGTGCCGCCTTGCGCAGTTTTGTCGAGCGGCAATGAGGCGGTGAGCAACTGGCTGCCGTGGTGCAACCAGCCTTGCAGGTTGTGGCGCTCGGCGGGGTCGGTGAGCAGCGTGGTCTGTTTGGTCGCGAAGTCGAGGCGGTAGAGCTGGTCGGCTTCGCTGCCGCCGCTGCTGCGCTCGAACACGAGGTAGTGGCCCTCGCGCGGCTCGTAGCTGGCGGTGGTGACGGGGTCGGGCGAATCGGTCAGGGCCTCCAAGTCGCCGGTCGGCTGCGTCACACGAAAGAGCTGCGCCGTGTTGGCGCCGGCCTTGCGGTGCGCCACCACCATCTCGCGCTTGCGCGGGTGCCAGTCGGCAAAGCTGTGGCCGCGAAAGTCGGTGTATTTGGCCACCTGGTCGACCAGGCTGGCGGGCACCGGCGGTATGCCCTGAACTACCAGGTTGGCATTCGGCGCAAGCACGGCGGTGGGCGTCGTGGGGGTGGTGCAGGCCGTGAGTACGATGGCCGAGGCGAGTGCGAGTTTCTTCATTCAGTGAGCCCCATGAAGCGGTGAAGGGGCATTGTGACGCGGCCGATAATCGCTGCAAAATTCCTACTTCAGAGGCATTGCGTGCTGACTGTGATTCAACGAATCGTTTCCACCCTGCTGCGCTTGTTGCTGGTTTGCATGGGCCTGGTGTTCGCCGCCTTCTTGCTGGTGGCCGGGCTCACGCTCACGTTGCTGCTGTTGGTGTGGAGCCTGCTGCGCGGGCGCCAACCGCGCGTGGTGCGTTTCCGCGTCGACCCTCGCTCTCCCTTTGCCGGCATGCGGCCGCAGCCCAGGCCGCGTGGCGAGGTGGTTGACATCGAGGCGCGTGAAGTGCCTGACACGCCACAACATTTGAAATGAAACCGGCGTTGACGGTGCGCTTGACGCATGCCACACTTCGCGCCTTCTCTTACACCCACCTCAAGGAGACCACTCAATGACGCACGCTGACATTGCCCTCCCGTGGGTCGCCGCCAGCTCCCTCTGAGCCGCACCGGCATCTCTCTTCTCCAAGAGACTTCTCTGCCCGAGATCTGAGCTTTTCGCTGTGGCGCCGATGGCGCCGCGGTTGACCCATCCGTCCCATTCGCTGCCCAGCGCGGGCTTGCCCCGCGTCAGGCACTCGCATGCATTCCTGACGATGGAAGACAGATCTCACCATGATCGACATGAATCTCGAGCCCCTGCGCTCGATTGGTTTGACCCCCGCGATGGCCCTGGTGGCCATCTGTTCACAACCCGTTCCCCCATCCGACGATGACGACGAGGCCGGCACATCGCCACGCCGACTGGTGCGCGTGATTGAGGTACACCGCGAGACACTGCAGGTGCATGACGGCCTGCAAGAAGCCAGCGCCCGCGTGCTGCCTCGGCTGATGCGCAGGCTGGCCGAGCAAGACACGGCGGTGGCCGTCGGCGACTGGGTGGTGGTGCTGCATGACGCGCACGGCCAACCCTGGGTGCATGAGCGCATTGCCCCGCTCTCGCACATCGCCCGGCGCGACGCCGACGGCCGGCGCCACCCGGTGGTGAGCAACGTCGACACCGCCCTGCTCGTGATGGGCCTGGACGACGACTTCAACCCGCGCCGGCTGGAGCGCTTTCTCACGCTGGTGCAAGGCCAGGGCGTGACGCCGGTGGTGGTGCTGACCAAGTCCGACACGGTGTCACCCGATGCCGTACACGACGCCATCGCCACGCTGCGCGCGCGCATCTCGGCGCAGGTCGACGTGGTGGCCGTCAACGGCATGGCGCCGCACACCACGCGCGTGCTCGACGCCTACCTCGCGCCGGGGCAGACGGTGGTGTTGTTGGGCTCTTCAGGCGCAGGCAAATCGACGCTCACCAATGCGCTCGCCGGTGCGTCGCTGCAAGACACCGGTGCCGTGCGCGAGCACGACAGCCGTGGCAAGCACACCACCACCTCGCGCTCGCTGCACCGCCTGCCGGGTGGGGCGTGCGTGATCGACACGCCGGGCTTGCGCACCTTGCGGCCCGATGCGGACGAAAGCACGCTGGCGGCGAGCTTCGAAGACATCGTCTCGCTGGCCTTGCAATGCCGGTTTCGCGATTGCAACCATGGCGATGAGCCGGGCTGCGCAGTGCGCGAAGGGGTGCCGCCCGATCGCCTGCGCAACTACCAGAAGCTGCTGCGCGAGGTGCGGCGTGACACGATGAGCGTGCTCGAGCGGCAGCGGCTCACGTCGGAATGGAAGGCACGCGGGCGAGCGGGAGCGCAGCGCGTCAAGATGAAGCGGGGTGAGGCTTGAGCCTCACGCCGGCTGAGTACGCTTGGTGGTTTTGTGCAAATACATGCGTGCATCAGCATGCATCAGCAGCTGCGAGCCCGAGTTGATCTCGGAGCCAAAAGCAATGCCGTAGCTGATGCCGCAGTCGACGAAGCCGGCCTCGTGCAGCTTGCGTTCTACTTGCAGCAGGGTGAGCCGTGTGTGCTCTTCCTGGCTGCGCTCGCCGAGCACCGCAAACTCGTCGCCGCCCAGGCGGAAGACGCTCATGCCGTCGCTTTTGAGCACGCTCAGTTGCTGGGCGAATTCACGCAGCAGGGCGTCGCCGTGGGCATGGCCGTGCACGTCGTTGACGCGCTTCAGGCCATCGAGGTCAATCATGACCAGCATGGTTCGCCCCGGCGCGTCGGCATCGACAGCATGGGTCGTCATGGTGGCCAGCGCGCGATCGAAGGCGTGGCGGTTGCCGATGCCAGTGAGCGAGTCGGTACTGGCCTGGGTCAGCGCGTTGTTGAGCTGCTGCAGGTAGTCGTCTTTCTCGCGGCCCAGCAGGCGGATTTTGTCGGCGAGTGCAAAAGCGAGCAGCACGGCGTCGGTGGTGGCGCCGAGCAGGGTGAAGAGCTCGATGTTGCGCATCACGCTGGGCACCAGGCCGAAGTTGGCCGGCAATATCAAGACGGCTGGCAGCAGCAGCGCGAAGAAGGCCGCCAGGAAGTAGCGCGCCGGCAGGAAACCCTGGCCGAGGCGGATCATGCCCGACACCAGCGCCAGCGTGAGCGTGA
>NZ_JBKJOQ010000122.1:0-158899 GCF_046595475.1 Rhizobacter sp. | reverse complement strand
CTGCACCTGCACCTGCACCTGCACCTGCACCTGCACCTGCACCTGCACCTGCACCTGCACCTGCACCTGCACCTGCACCTGCACCTGCACCCGGCGCGATCACCATCGGCATCGATGCCACGGCCGACGTGCACGCCATCTCGCCGCTCATCTACGGCGTCGCCGCGTTCGACAACGTCGCGAGTGTGCTGGGTGCGCTTAACAGCCCCGTCAACCGCCACGGCGGCAACTCGACCACGCAATACAACTGGCAGCTCAACGCCTCGAACCACGCGCAAGACTGGTACTACCAAAGCATCGCTGAAGCGTCGCCCAACCCCGGTCAGGCGGTGCTCGATCTGGTGAGCGCCAACAAGCAGGCCAGCGCTGACAGCATGGTCACCATCCCCACGCTGGGCTGGGTGGCCAAGCTCGGGCCCAACCGCGGCAAGCTGGCGGGCTTCTCGATTGCCAAGTACGGTGAGCAGCAAGACCGCGACTGGCAGTGGTTTGCCGACGCTGGCAACGGCAACCGCCCCAACGGCGCGCCCATCACCGGCCACGACCCCAACGATGCCGCCACACCGTCAGACGCCAACTTCCAGCGTGGCTTCGTCGACCTGCTGAAGCAACGCCACGGGGCCGCAACTGCCGGCGGCGTGAAGTATTACGTGATGGACAACGAGCCGGGTATCTGGCACGGCACGCACCGCAACGTGCACCCGCAGGGCGCGAGCCTCGATGAACTCTTCAACACCATCGTGGCGCACGCCGGCATGGTGAAGACAGCCGACCCCGGCGCGCTGGTGGTGGCACCCGAGGAGTGGGGCTGGACCAACTACTTGTCCTCCGGCAAGGACACGCAGGCCGGTGCGTATTGGAACGGCCCTGACCGCGCGGCCCACGGCGGCATGGACGCCATGCCCTGGCTGCTGCAAGCGCTCAAGCAGCACGAGACGCAAACAGGCAAGCGCCTGCTCGATGTGTTCTCGCTGCACTATTACCCACAAGGCGGCGAATACAGCAACGACACCAGCGCCGCGATGCAAGGCACGCGCAACCGCTCGACCCGCTCGCTGTGGGATGCCAACTACGTCGACACCACCTGGATCAACGACAAGGTCAAGCTGATCCCGCGCATGAAAGCCTGGGTGAACCAGTACTACCCGGGCACCCAGATCGCCATCACCGAATACAGCTGGGGCGCAGACGCCCACATCAACGGCGCCACGGCGCAAGCCGACGCCCTGGGCATCTTCGGCCGCGAAGGGGTGGACATCGCGACGCGCTGGACGGCGCCTGCGCCATCGCAGCCCACCTTCAAGGCGATGCAGATGTACCGCAACTACGACGGTGCGAAGTCGACCTTTGGCAACCAGTCGGTGCGCGCCAGTGTGCCCAACCCCGATGCGGTCTCGGCCTTCGCGGCGTTGCGCAGCTCAGACGGCGCGCTGACGGTGATGGTCGTCAACAAGGAAGCCGCCAGCCACGCACTCGACCTGCGCTTCAGCCACTTCGGCGGCGGCAGCGGCAACGTGCAACGCTGGCAGCTCACCAGCGCCAACACCATCCAGGCGCTCGGCGGCCTGGCCTACAGCGGCAGCCGGCTCGCCGACACGGTGCCGGCGCAGAGCATCACGCTGTACGTGATCCGCTGAGGCTTCCTGAGGCCTGTTGAGACAGTGACGACCATGCTCAAACCGCCACCGCCTCGTCTTCGGCACCGCTCTGCTGCAGGCGCCACATTTCGGCATAGCGCCCATCCAGCATCAGCAGCTCGGCATGCGTGCCGCGCTCCAGAATGCGCCCCAGCTCCATTACCAGAATCTGGTGCGCATCGACCACGGTGGAGAGCCGGTGCGCGATCACCAGCGCCGTCTTGTTGCGGGCCACGCCCTGCAGTTCGGCCTGGATCGCCCGCTCGTTGGCCGAGTCGAGCGCCGAAGTCGCTTCGTCGAAGATCATCAGCGGCGGGTCTTTGAGCAGCGTGCGGGCGATGGCCACGCGTTGCTTCTCGCCGCCGCTCAGCTTCAGGCCGCGCTCGCCCACGGCGGTGTCGTAGCCCTTGGGCGTGGACACAATGAACTCGTGGATGCGCGCTGCCTTGGCAGCCACTTCCACTTCAGCCTGGCTGGCGCCTGCGCGGCCGTAGGCAATGTTGTAGGCCACGGTGTCGTTGAAGAGCACCGTGTCTTGCGGCACGATGCCGATGGCCTGGCGCAGGCTGGCCTGCGTCACGCGGCGTATGTCTTGCCCGTCGATGCTGATGCTGCCGGCACCCACGTCATAGAAGCGAAACAGCAGCCGCGCCAGCGTGCTCTTGCCCGAGCCCGAGGGGCCCACCACCGCCACCGTCTTGCCCGCCGGTATCTCGAAGCTCAGGTCGTGCAGGATGGGCCGCGCCGGCTCGTAGGCAAAGCTCACGTGGTCAAACTTCACGTTGCCATGCGCCACCTGCAAAGGCTGGGCGTCGGGCGCATCAGCCACTTCGCGCTCGCGCTCGAGCAGGCCAAACATTTTGTCGAGGTCGAGCAGGTTTTGCTTGATCTCGCGGTACAGCACGCCCAGGAAGTTGAGCGGGATGTAGAGCTGGATCATGAAAGCGTTGACCATCACCAGGTCACCCAGCGTCATGCGCCCGTCGACCACACCGGTGGTGGCGCGCCACAGCATGGCCACGAGGCCGGTGGCGATGATGAGCTGCTGCCCGGAGTTGAGAATCGACAGTGTGGTTTGCGCCTTGAGTGAAGCTTTGCGCAACCGCTCCAGGCTCTCGTCGTAGCGGCGCGTCTCGAAGCCTTCGTTGTTGAAGTACTTGACGGTCTCGTAGTTGAGCAACGAGTCGATGGCTCGGCTGTGGCTCACCGAGTCGAGCTCGTTCATCTGCTTGCGAAATTGCGTGCGCCAATTGGTGACCGTGATGGTGAAGGTGATGTAGACCGACAGCGCCGCGATGGTGATCCAGGCAAACCAGGCATCGAACTTCACCGCCAGCAGCGTGAGCACCATCGTCACTTCGATCAGCGTGGGCACGATGCTGTAGAGCGAATACGAGATGAGCGAGTGCACGGCGCGCGTGCCGCGCTCGATGTCGCGCGTCATGCCGCCGGTCTGGCGTTCCAGGTGAAAGCGCAGGCTCAGCGCATGCAGGTGGCGAAACACGCTGAGCGAGATGCTGCGCGCCGTGCCTTCGGTGGCCTTGGCGAAGATCAACTCGCGCAGCTCCGTGAAGAGCGAGGTGCTCAATCGCAAACCACCGTAGGCCAGCAGCAGGCCGAAAGGCACCACCATCAGCGCGCGCGCATCACCGGGCTTGAGCGAGAGGTTGTCGACCAAGGTCTTGAGCAACAGCGGCACGCCCACATTGGCCATCTTGGCGCCCACCATGAAGGCCAGTGCCAGGCCCACGCGCCAGCGGTACTGCCACAGGTAGGGCAGCAGCTTGCGCAGGGTCAGCCAATCGGAGCGGGGTGCCACGGGGGCACCTGGCGCGGCAGGGGCGTCAGGCAGGGGAGCAGAGTAGGCAGCAGGGCGCATCGAGAGGCGAAGACCGGTGTTGAGTGAAAGTGAGCATCTGGGCGCGGTTTTCAAGGCGGGTGCCGAGTGTGCGCGCGTGAGCAGGGGCGGGAGCGTGGCCGACAATGCCACATCACGACCGAACAGGCGCAGCGCCATGACAAAACCCACTGCCAACGAGCCCACCCCCGTCGTCACCTTGCCCACAGACGGCGACCTGGTCATGCGCGTGATGCCCATGCCGTCTGACGCCAACGGCAATGGCGACATCTTCGGCGGCTGGATCATGGCGCAGGTAGACCTGGCCGGCTCGGTGCTGCCCAACCGCATTGCCAAGGGCCGCATCGCCACCGTGGCGGTGAACCAGTTCATCTTCAAGCAACCGGTGTCTATGGGCGACTTGCTCAGCTTCTATGCCCACGTGGAGCGCATCGGCCGTACCTCGGTCACGGTGCGGGTGGAGGTCTATGCCGAACGCAACCCGTCTGATCTGCAGGTGGTGAAGGTGACCGAAGCCAACCTCACCTATGTGGCGATCGACGCGCAAGGCCGGCCGCGCGCGCTGCCGGGGCAATAGCCGGTTCAGTGGCACGGCCGCAGCAGCTGGCCTTCAGGCCCGGCGCTGCCGCGTAGGCGTGGTCTCGGGCAGGCGCGGCACGATCTCGTTGGCGATCATGCCGGCGAGCTGCTCGGCCCACAGTGCATAGACCGGTGGGCCGGGGTGAAAGCCGTCTTCTGCCATCAACACGCTGCTCACCACGCTGTCTGAGGGCTGGTCGTTCACGAACGGCAGCGGCAGCCACCAGCGCTCAGGCCAGCGCCCCACCCACACGCTGAGTGCGCGGTTGTAAGCCTGCGCATCGGTGCCCAGCACCCAGCGCAAGGGGTTGGGCAGCAGCGGAAAGGAATGGATAGGCGGTATGCCGCTGTGCACGATGTGCTTCACGCCGGCGCGCTTGCCGGCGGCGCGGTCAAGCTTGTCCAGTCGCGTAAGCCACAACTTGATGGGTACCTGCGCGATCACGTCGTTCAGGCCCAGCGCCGTGACCATGACATCGGCCGGGTAAAGCGACAGGTTGCGCACGGCGGCCAGTGAGGCCTGCGTGGTGTCACCCGTGCGGGCAATGAGTTGCCACACCACCGCACCGCCCACGCGTTGAGACAAGGCTTCACTGAGCCGCCCCGCCAGCGCCTGGGTCTGGTTCTTGGCACCCACACCCGCCGCCGACGAGTCACCGACGATCAACACCCTGAGACACACCTTGCCGGTACCGGCCACGCCTTCACGCGGCCCCTCGGCCTCTGGCAGGCGCAATGCATTGCGCCGCACCTGCCGGCCCTGCCACAGCAAGAGCGGCAAGAGCGCGATTTTCAGAACGGTGAAGAGCCAGGGGCTCAAGTGAATTGCGTGAAGTCCGGCTGGCGCTTCTGGAAAAAGGCGCTGAACGCTTCTTTGGCCTCGGGGCTGGTGAGGCGCTCGCCGAAGACGGCGTTCTCGCCGTCGATGGTCTTGAACAGCTGCTCGGTCAGCGGGCCGCGCATCAGCCGCTTGCTGGCGCGCACGGCGCCGGGTGCCAGCGTGTTGAAGCGCTCGGCGATGCGGCGTGCGTGCGGCGCCACTTCGGCGGCTGGCAGCACGGCGTTGGCGATGCCGCACTCCACCGCGTCGGCGCCGGTGAAGGGGTCGCCCAGCAGCAGCTTCTCGGCCGCCTTGCGCTGGCCCATCAGCTGAGGGATCAACTGGCTGGACGCGAACTCTGGCACCAGACCCAGCGCGACAAAGGGCATCACCAGGCGCGCTTCATCAGACACATAGACGAAGTCGCAGTGCAGCAGCATGGTGGTGCCGATGCCTATCGCTGCGCCTGTCACGGCGGCGATCACCGGCTTGTCGCAAGCGATGAGCGCGTTCATGAAGATGCGGGCAGGCGATTCAGAGACACCGCCCGAGCGCTTCATGAAGTCTTCGAGGTCGTTGCCCGACGTGAAGATGCCGGGCTGGCCGGTGATGAGCACGCTGCGCACCTTGCCATCGGCAGTGGCGGCGTTCAAGCCATCGGCCATGGCCTTGTACATGTCGCCGGTGAGGGCGTTCTTCTTCTCGGGGCGCGCGATCTCGATGGTGTACACGCCGTTGAGCAGCGCGGTCTTGATGGCCATGGTGTCTCCTGTCTGGTCTGGGTTACTTGTCAATTGGCAGTATGCAATGCGAGCCACTGCGACACCTGCGGCCACAGCGTGGGCGCAAAGCGCTGGCGGAAGAAGCCGAAATGGCCAATGCGCTTCTCACCCACGTCTTGCGGCGCGATGCGGCGCATCTCGCGCGGCGCGCCGGCGTAGAAGGCATGCATGTCGGCGGTGTTGCGGGCCGACATGTACTCGTCGTCGGTGAACGAGAGCGACAAGATGGGCGTGCGGATGGCGGCATAGTCAGCACGCATCTTGGCGCCACCCACCCCCACCAGATAGTCACGGTCAAGACAGGCGCGCCGCCATTGCCGCATCACGCCCAGCGGCAGGTCGCCCACCTTGCGCAGGCGCTTGCCGGGGAAGTAGCCGTACAGCGGCATCACCAGCGGGCAGATGACAAACCACAGCCACCACACATAGGCTCGCACCTTGAATGCCTGGCGCAGCCAGTAGCCCGTGCCCACACCGATGGTGACGACGCGTGACACCCGCGAGCGGTTGGGCACCATGCCGAAGATCTGGCCGCCCAGGCTGTGGCCCAGCCAATGAATGGGTGTTTGCTTAACGACCTGTGTGTCTAGCCAGGCCAGCGCCGCTGCCGTGTCTTGCTCGGCCCAGGTGTTGATGTCGGTCTTGAGGCCGCGCAGCGAGCCCTTCATCTGCGCAGGGCGCGACTCGCCCATGCCGCGGTAGTCGAAGCTCATCACCGCATGGCCCTGGCTCACCAGCCACTGGGCAAAGTCGGCATAGAAGCGCTGAGGCACGCCCATGGCCGGCACGATCAGCAACGCCGAGTGGCATTGCGCCGGGTCGCCGTACAGCCGGCCTTGCAGGCCGAAACCATCGGCCGCGTGGAATTCGAAAGATTGCATCTCAACTCCTCCCTCGATCTCTGCGGCCGTGCTCGCTCCTCTGCGCACCCGATGAATCAGACGCGTTCGAAAATGCCCGCTGCGCCCTGGCCGGTGCCCACGCACATCGTGACCATGCCGTACTTCAGGTTGTGGCGGTGCAGCGCATGCACCACGGTCGCCGCACGAATGGCACCGGTGGCGCCCAGCGGGTGGCCGAGTGCAATCGCGCCGCCCATCGGGTTCACCTTGGCAGGGTCCAGACCCAGGCTGTTGATGACGGCGAGCGATTGCGCCGCGAAGGCTTCGTTCAACTCGATCCAGTCGATCTGGTCGTGCGTGAGACCGGCGTACTTGAGCGCCGCCGGGATGGCCTCGATCGGGCCTATGCCCATGATCTCGGGCGGCACGCCGCGAGCGGCAAAGCTCACGAAGCGCGCCAGCGGCTTGAGGTCAAACTGCTTCACCGCTTTTTCGCTGGCGAGGATGAGCGCACCGGCGCCATCGCTCGTCTGCGAGCTGTTACCGGCCGTCACGCTGCCCTTGGCGGCGAACACCGCGCGCAGCTTGGCCAGGCCTTCGAGCGAGGTGTCGGCACGCGGGCCTTCATCGAGGCTGACGGTGCGCACCTTGGTGCCTTGCTCGCCCGCTTGTCCGTTGTTCGCGAGGTTAGGAAAGCGGTCGACCACGTCAATCGGCGTGATCTCGGCGCTGAAGTCACCCGCCTTCTGCGCCTTGAGTGCGCGCAAGTGCGATTCAAGCGCGAAGGCGTCTTGCGCCTCTCGGCTCACCTTCCACTGCGCAGCAACCTTCTCGGCGGTGAGGCCCATGCCGTAGGCAATGCCCACGTTTTCGTCGCGTGCAAACACCTCGGGGTTGAACGACGGCTTGTTGCCGCCCATGGGCACCAGGCTCATCGACTCGGCGCCACCGGCGATCAGCACGTCGGCCTCACCGACGCGAATGCGATCGGCCGCCATCTGAATGGCCGTGATGCCCGAAGCGCAAAAGCGGTTCACCGTCACGCCACCCACCGGGTGGTTGAAGGCCAGGCCCACGGCGATGCGCGCCATGTTCATGCCCTGCTCACCTTCGGGGAAGGAGCAGCCGATGATGGCGTCTTCAATCGCCTTCGGGTCCAGGCCCGGCACCTGCGTCATCACGCTCTTGATGGCGGCGACCAGCAGGTCGTCGGGACGGGTGTTCTTGAAGAAGCCACGGCCCGAGCGGCCGATGGGCGTGCGGGTGGCGGCGACGATGTAAGCGTCTTGAACTTGTTTGCTCATGTTCTGGGCTCCGATCAGTTGCGGACGGGCTTGCCGGTGGACAACATGCCCATGACACGCTCTTGTGTTTTGGGGTGCTCAAGCAAGCCGCAGAAGTGCTTACGCTCCAACGCCATCAGGTACTCCTCGTTGACCAGCGAGCCGGCATCGACGTCACCGCCACACACCACATCGGCAATCAGCGCGCCGATGTAGAAGTCATGAGGGCTGATGAAGCCGCCGTCACGCATGTTGACGAGCTGTGCCTTGATGGTGGCGATGGCGTTGCGGCCCGCCACCGGGAACAGCGACTTCGCCGGTGCGCGGTAACCGCTTTCAAACATCGCTTTCGCTTGTTGCGTGGCGACGTAGAGCAGCTCGTCCTTGTTGGGCACGATCACGTCGCTCCACAAGAGGAAGCCATTCTTGCGGCTGTCGATGGCGCTGGTGCCCACCTTGGCCGTGGCCGCGGCGGTGAAGCCGTCGGTCAGAAATTTCATGATGTCGGCATTGGCATTCGCCGCCGTGGCCATCTCGGCCGCACGGCGCGCGATGTAGGTCAGGCCACCGCCGCCAGGCACCAGGCCCACGCCCACTTCGACCAGGCCCATGTAGCTTTCCATCGCGGCAACGCGCTTGGCCGAGAACACGGCCAGCTCGCAGCCACCGCCCAGCGCAATGCCGCGTATGGCCGAGACCACCGGCACGCTGGCGTAGCGTATGCGCAGCATCGCGTCTTGCAGCTTCTTCTCTTCGGGGGCGATGCCCTTGGCGCCGCTCTTCATGAAAACGGGCATCAGCGCTTCAAGGTTGGCACCGGCCGAAAACACGTCATCCGGTGACCAGATCACCAGGCCCTTGTACTTGGCCTCTGCAATCTCGACGGCCTTGAGCAAGCCTTCGATCACCAGCGGGCTGATGAGGTGCAGCTTGGCGGTGATGCTGGCGATGAGCACTTCACCGTCTAGCGTCCACACGCGCACTTCGTCGTTCTTGAACTCTTGCGTGCCCGACTTGAGCGGGTCAGCCGCGCCGGAACCGAACAAGGCTTCAGGGAAATATTGACGCTCGTAGACCGGCAGCATGCTCTTGGGCAGGTACTTGTTCTGCGAAGCGCTCCACGAGCCTTCAGCAGTGTGAACCCCATCGCGGCCATCAAAGACCCAGGCGGGCAGGGGTGCCTTGCTCAGCGCCTTGCCGGCGTCGATGTCGGCCTTGACCCACTCGGCCACTTGCTTCCAGCCGGCTTGTTGCCACAGCTCGAACGGGCCCTGGTTCATGCCGAAGCCCCAGCGCAGCGCTTGGTCGATCTCGCGCGCCGAGTCAGCCACGTCGGCCAGGTGCACGGCGGCGTAGTGGAAGCCGTTGCGCAAAATGGCCCAAAGGAATTGCGCTTGCGGGTTGGTCGACTCGCGCAGCAGCTTCAGGCGCTCGGCCGGTGCCTTCTTGAGCATGCGGGCGACGATCTCATCGGCCTTGCCACCACCCGCAACGTACTCACCCTTGGCCGGGTCGAGGCGCAAGATGTCTTTGCCGACCTTCTTGTAGAAACCAGCGCCGGTCTTCTGGCCCAGCGCGCCCTGGGCCATCAAACCGCCCAGCGCAGCTGGCGTGGCATAGGCGCTGTAGAACGGGTCGTCCTGCAGGTTGTCTTGCATGGTCTTGACCACGTGGGCCATGGTGTCCAGGCCCACCACGTCGGCAGTGCGGAAGGTGCCGCTGGAGGCGCGGCCGAGCTTCTTGCCGGTGAGGTCGTCGACCACGTCGTAGCTCAGGTTGTAGGTCTCAGCCTCTTTCATCGTCGACAGCATGTTGGCAATGCCCACACGGTTGGCGATGAAGTTGGGCGTGTCTTTCGCGCGCACCACGCCCTTGCCGAGCGCGGTGGTGACGAAGGTCTCAAGCTGGTCAAGAATCTGCGGCTCGGTGGCCGGGGTGGGGATCAGCTCCACCAAATACATGTAGCGCGGCGGGTTGAAAAAGTGGATGCCGCAGAAGCGATGGCGGATCTCTTCAGGCAGCACGTCAGACAGCTTGGTGATCGACAGACCCGAGGTGTTGCTCGCCACGATGGCGTGTGGCGCAATGAAGGGCGCGATCTTGGCGTAGAGGTCTTGCTTCCAGTCCATGCGCTCGGCGATGGCCTCGATGATGAGGTCGCAGTCGCGCAGCAGCTCGCTGTGCTCTTCGTAGTTGGCCTGCTGGATGAGGGCGGCGTCTTCGGGCACGCCCAGCGGGGCCGGGCTCAGCTTCTTCAGGCCTTCGACGGCCTTGGTCACGATGCCGTTCTTGGGGCCTTCTTTGGCAGGCAGGTCGAACAGGATCACGGGGACTTTCACATTGACCAGGTGCGCGGCGATCTGCGCACCCATCACGCCGGCGCCGAGCACGGCGACCTTGCGAACATTGAATCGGCTCATTGCTTCTTCTCCTGGGGAAATTTTTTGATCTGAAACTGAGAGTTATTCAGCGCGGTGCCAGGTCTGCGAACGGCCAAACATCGGAGCCCCGATGTAGCCACGCACCTCCAGCTTCTTGCCGTCAACGCTTGGCTTCAGGCGCAGCTTGTAGGTCTTGCCGTTGCCGGGGTCGAGGATGGTGCCGCCATCCCAGAGGCCATCGGTCTCGGCGTTCTTCGTGATCCCGCGGATGATGGTCATGCCAATGATGGGCTTGCCCTTGGCGTCACCACTGCATTCATCGCACACGGCATCGGGCTTCGCGTCGGGGCCAAGCAACTTCTCGATGCGGCCGGCGAGCACGCCGCCGCTCTCGGTGATGCGCACCTGCGACTTCTCGGCCTTGGTCTCATCATCGATCGTCTTCCACAAGCCCGCAGGGCTGGCCTGCGCCATGGCGGAGGACATCAAAAACGTAGCGCTCAGCGCCATCAGTACACGCTTCATCATCTCTCCTGGCAGTCTCGTTATGGGGAAGGGAAATGGGCAAGAAAGGGCAGCTTAGAACAAAGCCTCTTCCATCTCCATCAGCGGCGCCAAGCCCGCGCGCGCAGTGCGGATCAGCGACGCGGTTTCGGGCAGCAGCTTGGCGAAGTAGAAGCGCGCAGTGGCGAGCTTGGCCTTGTAGAACGGGTCACCCGAGCCTTGCTTCTCGAGCGCCACCTTGGCCATGCGGGCCCAGAAGTAGGCAAACACCAGGTGGCCGGCCACGCGCAAGTAGTCAACCGCGGCGGCGCCCACTTCGTCTTGGTTGCCGAAGGCCTTCATGCCCAGCTCGGTGGTGAGCTTGGTGAGCTTGTCGCCCAGGTCGGCCAGCGGGTTGATGAACTCTTGCATGGCTTCATTGGTGCCTTGGTCTTCCACGAAAGCCTGCACGATCTTGCCGAACTTCTTCAGCTTGGCGCCGTTGTCGCCCAGCACCTTGCGGCCCAGCAAGTCGAGCGACTGGATGGTGTTGGTGCCTTCGTAAATCATGTTGATGCGGGCATCGCGCACGTACTGCTCCATGCCCCATTCCTTGATGAAGCCGTGGCCGCCATAGACCTGCATGCAATGCGAAGTGGCGATCCAGGCGTTGTCGGTCAGGAAGGCCTTGATGATGGGCGTGAGCAGGGCCACCAGGTCGCCGCATTCCTTGCGCGTGTCTTCGTCGTCGGACGACAGCTCTTTGTCGAGCTGCAGCGCGGTGTACATCGACATCGCACGGCCGCCTTCGGCATAGGCGCGGGCGGTGAGCAGCATCTTGCGCACGTCGGGGTGCACGATGATGGGGTCGGCTGCCTTTTCGGGGGCCTTGGGGCCGCTCAGGGCACGCATCTGCAGGCGGTCTTTCGCGTAGACCACGGCGTTCTGGTAGGCCACTTCGGTCAGGCCCAGGGACTGGTTGCCCACGCCCAGGCGGGCAGCGTTCATCATCACGAACATGGCGGCCAGGCCCTTGTTGGGTTTGCCCACCAGGGTGCCCGCGGCGCCGTCGAGCGCGAGCTGCGCCGTGGCGTTGCCGTGAATGCCCATCTTGTGCTCCAGGCCCGTACAGAAAATCGGGTTGCGCGCACCCAGGCTGCCGTCGGCGTTGACCAAGAACTTGGGCACCGCGAACAGCGAGATGCCCTTGGAGCCGGCTGGAGCGTCAGGCAGACGGGCCAGCACCAGGTGAATGATGTTTTCAGCGAGGTCGTGCTCGCCGGCCGAGATGAAGATCTTGGAGCCGGTGATCTTGTAGCTGCCGTCGCCTTGCGGTTCGGCCTTGGTGCGCAAAAGGCCCAGGTCAGTGCCGCAATGCGACTCGGTCAGGCACATGGTGCCGGTCCATTCGCCGCTGGTGAGCTTGGGCAGGAAGGTCTTCTTTTGCTCGTCGGTGCCGTGGGCGTGCAAGGCCTCGTAGGCGCCGTGCGACAGGCCGGGGTACATCGTCCAGGCCTGGTTGGCCGAGTTGAGCATTTCGTAGATGCACTGGTTCACGGTGATGGGCAAGCCCTGGCCGCCATAAGCCGGGTCGCAGCTCAACGCAGCCCAGCCACCTTCGACGTACTGCTTGTACGCTTCCTTGAAGCCCTTGGGCGCCGTCACTTCATGCGTGGCCTTGTTCAGCGTGCAGCCCTCTTCGTCGCCGCTCTGGTTGAGCGGGAAGATCACCTGCGAGGCGAACTTGCCGCCTTCTTCGAGCACGGCATTGATGGTGTCGGCATCGACGTCGGCATGCTTGGGCAGAGCCTTCAGTTCTTCCGGCACGTTGAGCACTTCATGCAAGAGAAACTGCATGTCGCGCAACGGGGGGGTGTACTGGGCCATGGTGAACTCCTTGAATATGGAAATGGAAAGACAGATAACGGGTTATCGGCGCGTGGCACGCGAAGCTTGACGGGGTGCGGGCGGGGCCGCATGGCCGGGCTCGGCGTAGTAAGCAACGACGCGCTCAAAGCCATTGCGCGCCCGGTCGAGCACGCCGGGCAAACGCAGGAAGCGTGCGTCGTGGTGCACCGCCAGAATGTGGCCGTGAATCTCGAACAGCATCTGCAGCGGGTCGCTGTCTTCGCGCAATTGGCCTTCGGTGATCGACATGCGGATCGCGCGCTCCAGCGCCAAGTGCCATGAGCGCACCATGTCGACCAGAGCGTCGCGCACGGGGCCAGGCCGGTCGTCGAACTCGACCGCACCACTGATGTAAATGCAGCCCGAATCGACCTCGATCGACACGCGTTTGATCCAGCGCTCGAAGAGTGCGCGCAAGCGCGGCAGGCCACGCTCTTCGCGCAGCGCAGGAAAGAAGACTTCTTCTTCGAACTTGGTGTGGTATTCGCGGATGACCGAAATCTGCAGCTCTTCGCGCGAGCCGAAGTGGGCGAAAACGCCCGACTTGCTCATGTGCATCAGGTCGGCCAGGGCACCGATCGACAAGCCTTCCAGCCCCATGTGCGAAGCCAGGCCCAAAGCCGCTTCAAGAATGGCTGCGCGTGTTTGCTGGCCCTTTTGCATCTGCTTGGGGCTTTCGCGTACAGGCTTGTGGACAACACTCATGCGATGGCTTTGCTGGTGGCAAATAAAACGAACGATCGTTCTATTCTTACTCAGTTTCCAGAGCCGTGGAACGTGTTTTCAGCTGCCTTTGTCACCTTTTTTCTAGGCGTGGCTGCCTAGGCGGGGAGAAGGGTTCATTCACGCAAGGGTTAACCCTCAATTTTCGACCGCTAGGATCACCGCATGAAGATTGCCGTCGTGGGCCTTGGGGCCGTGGGTGGGTTGATTGCCGCGCGCTTGGCGCTGGCCGGCCATGAGGTGAGTGCCTTGGCGCGTGGCGCCACGCTGCAAGCGGTGCGCGCTCAGGGCCTGCGTTTGCGCATGGGTGGCAATGAGCAGGCGGTGCGCATCGCGACCAGTGACGATGCACAGGCGCTGGGCCCGCAAGAGCTGATCGTCATCGCACTCAAAGGCCAGGCTTTGCCCGAAGTGGCGCAGCAATTGACGCCACTCCTTCAGCCCAAAACTCTGGTGCTGCCGGCGATGAATGGCGTGCCCTGGTGGTTCTTGCGTACGCAGGCGTTGAGCGAACGGCTGAACCCCACGCTGAAGAGCGTCGACCCACAGGGCACGCTCGACGCGGCCCTGCCGCCGACGCAGGTGCTGGGCTGCGTGGTGCACCTCACCTGCTCACAAGCTGAGCCGGGCTTGGTGGTGCATGGTTTCGGTGAGCGCCTGATCATCGGCGAGCCTCAAGGCGCACTGAGTACGCGGGTAACGCAGCTGGCGCAAGTGTTCACCGACGCGGGTTTCCGGGGCGAGCCCAGTGCCGACATCCGGCGCGACATCTGGTTCAAGCTGTGGGGCAACATGACGACCAACCCGGTGTCGGCCCTCACCAGCGCCACTGCCGATCGCATCCTCGACGACCCGCTGGTGCGCAGCTTCATGCTGCGGGCCATGGCCGAAGCCGCAGCCATCGGCGAGCAGCTGGGTTGCCCCATCAGCCAATCGGGCGAAGAGCGGCTCGTCGTCACGCGCCAGCTCGGCGCGTTCAAGACCTCGATGCTGCAAGACAGCGAGGCCGGCCGCTCGCTGGAGATCGACGCGCTGGTCGGCGCCGTGCACGAAATCGGTTTGAAGCTTGGCCTTCCCACGCCGCATATCGACACCGTGCTCGGCCTCACGCGCTTGATGGCGCGAAGCCGCGGCCTCTATCCACTGGGCTGATGATCGTTTGATGACAATGTGGCGCAATCGCCGCTGCCTGGCGCGCCACTGTTGAGCTAAAGCGCCGGAATGGATTACTCTCTGCCTCAGGAGAATGTTCCGTGGAAGTGCTGCAGCTCGATGTATCCGGCCGCCCTCAATCGTGGATCTCGGCCAAAGAAGCGGCGATCCTCTACGCCAGTGATGGCGTAGCCTGGACGCTCGGCGACGCGTTCTACGTGCTGCGCGGCGGCATGCAGCGCCGCACCGGCCTGCAGTCGCGCATCGAGGTGCACCCCATCATCGCGGTGCGTGGCGCGGTTCCCAGCCGCGCCTGGCGGCAAACGCCAGCGCTCTCCAACCCCAAACTTTTCAACCGCGACCGGCTCGTGTGCGCCTATTGCGGCGGGCGCTTCCATGTAGACGACTTGACGCGCGAGCACATCATGCCCACGTCACGCGGCGGCCACGACACCTGGATGAACTGCATCACCGCCTGCCGCGCCTGCAACGGCCACAAGGGCAACCGCATGCCTGAAGAGGCGAACATGTCGCTGATGTACTTGCCCTATGTGCCCAGCCTGCACGAAGACATGATCCTGCGCGGGCGCCGCATCTTGGCTGACCAGATGGAATTCCTTCTGGCCAGCGTGCCCCGCCACAGCCGCTTGAGGGTCTAGCCTGGCTAAGACAGAGCCGCCAGGTCTGCCTCGACCTGCTCTGCGTCTATGAACTGAATAGCGTGCCAGCCCTTTGCACGCGCCATCTCGACATTCCTGGCCACATCGTCGATGAACACCGTCTGTGACGGTTCGATGCCGAAGCGCCTGATGGCCAGCTCGAAAATCGCCGGCTCGGGCTTGATGAGCTTCACGCGCGAAGAAAAAACACCGTCGGTGAAACGCGAAAAGAAGGCGTGGGTGTTCTCCAGATGCACGGCGTAGGGCTCAGGCATGTTGGACAAGAAGTACAGGCGGTGGCCGCGGTCGTGCAATCGGTGCAGCAGATCAACCGTGGCCTTCTGCGCCGCCAGCTCGCCCGGCACGGCCTCGATCACCGCCTGCACCTCGCCCAGCTCGAAGCCCAGGCGCTGTGCAATCAACGGGGCCAGCTCTGGGATTTCAATCGTGCCGCGGTCGAAGCGGCCCCAGTCGCCTTCGTAGTTCTGAAAGAAGTCGAGCACCAGCTGCTCGGCCGCCGCTTCGTCTACCGCACGCTGGGGCAAGGTACGTCGCAGCAGCTCGGCCGGGCGCCACTGGAACACCACGCCGCCGAAGTCGAACACGATGTGCTTCTTCACGCGCGTAGCCTTTCGATCAAGCCTGCGGTGGAAGCATCGAGCCCGCCTGTATCACCAGACGAAAGACGCGGCAACAGGTCGTTGCACAAGGCTTTGCCGAGCTCCACACCCCATTGGTCGAAACTGTTGATACCCCAAACCGCACCGCTGACGAACACGCGGTGCTCATACAAGGCGATCAATGCGCCCAGGCTGCGTGGCGTGAGCTGGTCCAGCAGCAAGGTGGTGCTGGGCCGGTTGCCGGGGAAGGTGCGGTGGCGCGCTAGCGTTTGCGCATCGAGCGCAGCAGACGCGGTAGGCGCTTTCTCGGCCGCCGCCTGCGCGGTGCTTTTGCCCAGCATCAACGCCTGGCTCTGGGCCAAGCCGTTTGCGAGCAACTTGGTGTGCAGGTCGTGCAACTGATGCGTGGGCCGCTTGACGAGGATGAACTCGACCGGGATCACGTCGGTGCCCTGGTGCAGCATTTGGAAATAGGCATGCTGGCCATTGGTGCCCGGCTCGCCCCAAACGACCGGGCTGGTCGCGAACGGCAGCGCCTCGCCGGCGAGGTCGACGCGCTTTCCATTGCTTTCCATTTCCAGCTGCTGCAGATAAGCCGGCAAGCGTTTCAAGCCCTGGTGATAGGGCGCCACGCTGCGGCTGGGAAAACCGTGAAAGTTGCGGTACCAGACATCCAACAGGCCCAGCAGCACCGGCAGGTTTTGCGCGAGCGGCGCCTGCGCGAAGTGCTGATCCATCTCGTGGGCGCCGCCGAGCATCGCGCGGAAGTTCTCTGCGCCTATGGCCAGCGCAATCGGCAAGCCGATGGCCGACCACAGCGAGTAGCGGCCGCCCACCCAGTCCCAAAAACCAAAGGTGGTGCCGATGCCAAACTCGGCCGCGGCCGCCACGTTGGTGGTCGTGGCGACAAAATGCTTGTGCGTGTCGGTGCCGCCGTGGGCCAGAAACCAGGCTTTCGCCGCCTGCGCGTTGGCCAGTGTTTCTTGCGTGGTGAACGTTTTGCTCGCGATCACGAACAAAGTGTCGGCCGGGTTCAAGCCGCGCAGCACAGGCGTGATGTCGTGACCATCGACATTGGAGACGAAGTGGAAGGTGAGGCCGCGATGCGAAAAAGCATCAAGCGCCGGCACCACCATCTGCGGCCCCAGGTCGCTGCCGCCGATGCCGATGTTGACAATGTGGCGGATACCGCTCTTGGCGGTGTCGCGCACCGTCTCGGCGTAGGCCAACATGCGGTCAAGAACCTCATGCACTTCGGTGCTGAACAAGCCCTCGCCTCGCGGCGCACGCAGCGCGGTGTGCAGCACGGCGCGGCCTTCGGTGATGTTGGCCACGTCGCCGCGCAGCATCGCATCGCGATGCGCCTCGACCTGGCACTCCGCTGCCAGGTCAAGCAAGAAACGCCGTGTGGCGACGTCGATCAGGTTCTTCGACAAGTCGGCGAATACTTCGGGCGCTTGCACCCCAAAAGCTTCGAAGCGCCCAGCGTCGCGGGCAAACGCCTCTCGCAGATCGAAGCCCCTGCCGTGCGCTTCGTAGTGGCCCCGCAGCGCCGCCCAGGCTGCAGTGCGGTCACAACGCTGCGCGCTCACTTCAGGCCCACGATGATCTTGTCGAGCTTGGCCGCGTCGACCGCGAAGGCGCGTATGCCTTCGGCCAGCTTCTCGGTGGCCATCGCGTCTTCGTTGAGTGCGTAGCGAAAGCTTGCCTCGTTGTAGGTGATCGCGTGCACAGGCGCATCGTGCGCAGCGCTGGGGTCAAGCGCGCGGGCCATCGGGGCCTCGCTGGCTTGCAGCTGCGCGAGCAGCTCGGGGCTGATGGTGAGCAGGTCGCAACCCGCAAGCGCCACGATCTGTCCGGTGTTGCGAAAGCTCGCGCCCATCACCTCGGTGTCGATGTCGAACTTCTTGTAGTAGGTATAGATCTGCGCCACCGACTTGACCCCGGGGTCGTTGATCCCGGCGCTTGCAGCCTCGTCCCACGCAGGGCCTGCAGACTTCTTGTACCAGTCGTAGATGCGACCCACGAAAGGCGAGATGAGCCGCACGCCCGCATCACCGCAGACCACGGCCTGGCAGAACGAAAACAGCAGCGTGAGGTTGCAATGAATGCCCTCGCGTTCCAGGATACGCGCCGCCTGCATGCCTTCCCAGGTGGCGGCAATCTTGATCAGCACGCGCTCGCGGCCTATGCCCGCCGCCTCATACAAGGCCATGATGCGGCGCGCGCGCTGCACCGTGCAGGCGGTGTCGAAACTCAGGCGCGCATCGACCTCGGTAGACACGCGACCCGGCACCACCTTGAGGATCTCGCGGCCGAAGCGCACCAGCACTTCGTCGACCACTTCTTCAGGCGGGCGACCGCGGTGCGCCGCCACGGTTTCAGCGAGCAAGGGTGCGTACTCGGGCTGTTGTACCGCTTTCAAGATGAGAGAAGGGTTGGTAGTGGCGTCGCGCGGCGCGAAGGCACCAAGCTGCTTGAAGTTGCCTGTGTCCGCCACCACGGTGGTGAACTGTTTGAGTTGCTCGAGTTGGTTCATGGTGAGGGCGCATGCAGCAGCGATGCGCCATTAGAACCCGAGCGCATGCCCCGTTGGGTCACGCGGAAACGGTTTGACGCAACCAAGAAACTTCGGCATCATTCTGATGAAACTAAATTACATTCACGGCCCTGCATGTCTTTCGATCTGGTCTTTTTTGGCGGCACCGGCGACCTCACCTGGCGCAAGCTCATGCCCGCGCTGTTTCAGGCCTTTCGCCACGGCAAGCTGCCGGCCGGCGGGCGCATCTTGTCGGTGGCACGTGACGAGCAGACCGACGACAAGTACCGCGGCTGGCTGAAAGAACGCTTCCAGGAAGTCGAGGGCCCCAAGCGGCCTAGCGATGAAGAGTTCGCCCGCTTCGCCGAGCTGCTGCACTACAAGCGCATGGACCTGTCGCAGCCGGCTGATTACGGCAAGCTCAAGTCGTGGCTCGAAGAGCGCGATGCCGACACCGCGGTGCTGTACCTCGCGACCAGCCCCCACCTGTTTCCTCAGATCTGCGAGCAGCTGGGCGCCGCCGGGCTCAATGGCCCGAGCATTCGCGTGGTGCTTGAGAAACCGCTGGGCCATGACCTCGCCAGTGCGCAAGAGATCAACCGCGTGGTGCGCTCGGTGTTCAGCGAAACCCAAGCCTTCCGCATCGACCACTACCTGGGCAAGCCTTCGGTACAGAACCTGATGGCGCTGCGTTTTGGCAACGCACTGTTCGAGCCGCTGTGGCGGCGCGAGAGCATTGCCAACATCCAGATCACGTTGGCCGAAGGCCTGGGCGTGGGCACGCGCGGCGACTTCTACAACCGCACCGGCGCGCTGCGAGACATGATCCAGAACCATGCACTGCAGCTGCTCACCATGGTGGCGATGGAGCCACCGTCGAGCTACGACGCTGACGCCATCCGCGACGAGAAGCTCAAGGTGCTGCGCTCGTTGAAGCCCTTCACCAACGAGAGCGTGACCCGCGACGTGGTGCGCGGTCAGTACCGGGCTGGCAACGCCGCCGGCAAACCGGCCGTGGGCTATCTGCAGGAAGAAAAAGTGCCGGCCAACAGCCATTGCGAGACCTTCGTGGCCTTGCGCACCGAAGTGCAAAACTGGCGCTGGGCCGGCGTGCCTTTCTACCTGCGCACCGGAAAGCGGCTGGCCGCGCGCGACGCGCAGATCGTGGTGAACTTCCGGCCCATGCCGCACAGCATCTTCCCAGGGCACAACCAGCCGAACAAGCTCGTCATCAAGCTGCAACCGGAAGACGGGCTGGAGCTGCACTTGCTCGCCGCCACGGGCGCGGGGCAACAAGAGATGCTATCGCCGGTGTCGCTCGACCTCGACTTCGACAAGGCCTTCGCAGAGAACCGCGTGGGCGCCTATGAGCGCTTGCTGCTCGATGCGATTGCTGGGCGGCTCAACCTCTTTGTGCGCAGTGACGAGCAGGAGCAGGCATGGCGCTGGGTAGAGCCGGTGTTGCATGCGTGGAGCAAGGACACGTCGGGCCCTCGCCCCTATGCCGCGGGTACCTGGGGGCCTGCGGCTGCGAGCGCGCTCGTTGCACGCGACGGCTACGCATGGTCCGAAGAACAGTGATGACCACCCCTCATCCCATGGGTACATGGGCCGCTCCCCCAAGGAGCGTGGGCCTTGCTTTGGGGCGGCACCGCGCCGCGGCCCTGTAATGCTCGACCGCATACGGGCCTCCATTCCCGCCCTGCCTCCCGCCGAGCAACGCGTCGCCAAGCTCGTGCTGGCAGACCCCCGCAGCTTCACCGCTCTCCCGGTGGTCGAGCTGGCGGTACGCGCCCAGGTGAGCAAGCCCACCGTCGTGCGGTTTTGCCGCAGCGTGGGCTATGACGGCCTGACAGATTTCAAACGCAAGCTGGCAGGCAGCGTAAACGAGGGCGTGCCCTTCGTGCACCGCGCAGTCGATGAAGATGACAAGCCCAACGACATCGTCGTGAAGGTGATCGACAACGCAGTGAGCGCGTTTCTCAAGTACCGCAACGACGCCGCCGGCCACGCCTTCGAGCGCGCGCTGACGGCGCTGGCCACGGCGGGCAAGGCCGGCCGTCGCATCGAGTTCTATGGCGTGGGCAACTCGGGCATCGTCGCGCAAGACGCGCAGCACAAGTTCTTTCGCCTCGGCGTCAACGCGGCTGCCATCAGCGACAGCCATGTGCAGGTGATGAGCGCGACCATGCTGCAACCGGGTGACTGCATCGTCATCATCTCGAACTCAGGCCGAAGCCGAGACCTGATCGACGTGGCCGAAATCGCTCGCAAGAAGGGGGCTACCTCCATCTTCATCACGGCGAGCGGCTCACCACTGGCACAGATGGGGCAAAGCGGCACGCAGCAGATCTTGCTGCCCGTCGACCACCCGGAAGACTTCGACCGCTACAGCCCGATGGTGTCTCGCTTACTGCACCTGGTGGTGATCGACATCCTGACCACCGGCGTGGCACTGCGCCTAGGCAAAGAGCTGCGCGCCACGCTGCAAGACATCAAGCGCAACTTGCGCAGCAAGCGCTACACGCCGCAGGAATAGCCCTAAGGCTCAAGCCACCGGCTCGGCCGGCATCAGCAAAGCATCGACGCCATACAGGCGCGCCAGTTCTGCGAGTTTCGGCGGCGCACTGCGCACCGCAAACCCCTTGCCCCACGCCTGAGCGAGACGCTGGCACTCCAGCAGCACAGCCAAGGCCGCGGAGTCAAACTGCTGCAAGCCCGACGCATCAACCGTGACAAGGGGGTCGTTCTGCGTCTTGATCTCTTGCTGCAGGGCCTGCGACAGCATGCGCTGCGTGTCGCGGGCTTCCTGTGTGGTGACGGTAGCGGGCAGCACCAGCATGATTAGCTCTTGCCTGCCGCTGCCTTGTTACGCTCGGCCAGCTTGGCGATCAGGCCGTCGATGCCGCCGGAGCTGATCTCTTGCGCAAAGCTGTTGCGGTAGTTTTCCACCAACCACACGCCCAGCACGTTCACGTCGTAGATCTTCCATCCGCTGTCGCCCTTCTCGAGGCGGTAATCGAGCTGGATGGGGTCACCCTTGCCGCGGATCTCGGTTCTCACGACGACCTCGGTGTCGGCTGCGGCGGCACGCATGGGCTTCAGCTGCACAGTCTGGTCACGTACCTGGGCGAGGGCGCCCGAATAGGTGCGCACCAGCAGGGTCTTGAACTCGTCTTGCAGACGCTTTTGCTGGTCGGGCGTGGCCTGGCGCCAATAGCGCCCCACCGCCGACGAGGTCATGCGCTGGAAGTTCACATGCGGCATGACCTTGGCCTCGACCAGCAGCATCACCTTGTTGACGTCGCCGGCCTGAATAGACTTGTCGGCCTTGGCCGAATCGAGCACCTCAGACGACACCTGCTTGACCAGGGCATCGGGTGCCTGCTGGGCCTGGGCCACACCCACCGCCGCCATCAACACAGCAGCAGCTGAAAACCATGACATGAAACGTTGGCGAAGCATTCTGTTTTCCTTTCAGTTCGCGAGCCCGGGGGGTCACCACCAGGCATTGGAGGTCACTCGAATCGATGAGTTCAACTCATAACGCGCCAGGCAGGCCCGCGGTTGGCAGCATTACATGGCAGCAACAATGGAACACCCGCCTCAGGGCTTGGGCTGCGAGGCCGCGGATGCTGCCGGCGCAGGCGCTCGCAGCGGGGGGGCATCTTCCTCTTCATACTTTTCTTCGGGCGGGTCGCCGTCGAACACCAGGCTTCGGCGTCGCTGCAAGTACGCATCTCGCACGAACACATATTTGTCGAGCGCAATGTCGTCCAGCAGGCCGCTGGCGCCGAGAAGGTTGGCACGCGTGTTGACCACCTGCAGGCTGGTGATGGCGTACTTACCGGCCTCTGCGGTGACCGCAAGCGCAGGCGACACCTGGGCGTCGAGCGGCAAGGCCAATGAATCGCGGAACGTGGAAGACCCGAGCACCGGCCAGATCACGTACGGCCCCGGCGCCATGCCCCAATAGCCCAGCGTCTGCCCCAGGTCTTCGCCCTGCCGGTCAGCACCGAACTCGCTGGCCACGTCGAGAAACCCCCCAAGGCCGAACAGGGTGTTGGTGCCGACACGTATCACGTCTTGCAGTCCGTTGGCGAGCTTGCCTTGAAGGAAGTTGTTGAGCGCCGACCACACGTCGGAAATGTTGCCGAAGAAGTTGTTCACCCCGCGCCTGATCGGCTGAGGTACCACCTTCGTGTAGGTCGTGGCCGCAGGTTTGAGCACGGTGCGATCAAGCGAATCGTTGAACGCGTAGACCTTGCGGTTCCACCTCTCCCAGGGGTCGATTTGCTGCGATCGCGTAAGGGAGGCGCCTGGCGCCGTGGTGGCACAGCCGGTCAGCAACACCAGTAGCGCGATCAACAACGACGCGCTCAGCCCTCGCATCACTTCTTGGCTCCGCCAGGTGCAGCGGTCGAAGCGCCAGCGTCAGCCGCCTTGTTGAAGAGAAACTGGCTGATGAGGTTTTCCAGCACCACGGCCGACTGGGTCTGCGTGATGGTGTCACCCGCGACCAGGTTCTTCTCGGCGGCGCCGGGCTCCAGGCCCAGGTACTGCTCACCCAGCAGCCCCGCGGTGAGGATCTTGGCCGAGCTGTCCTTGGGGAAGACAAACTTCTTTTCCAGCTGCAGCATCACGCGAGCCTGGTAGCTCTTGTCGTCGAAGCTGATCGATTCGACCCGCCCCACCACCACACCAGCGCTTTTGACCGCAGCGTGCGGCTTTAAGCCACCGATGTTGTCGAATTTCGCGGCGACCGCGTAGGTTTCATCGAAGTTGAGCGTTAACAAATTGCCCGCCTTGAGGGCCAGGAAAAGCACCGCCGCCGAGCCGATCAACACAAACAAACCGACCCATACATCGTGACGAGATTTTTGCATCGCCGTCGCTCCCATCAAATCGAAAACATCATCGCCGTCAAGACGAAATCAAGCGCCAGCACTGCCAGCGATGCCATCACCACGGTGCGCGTCGTGGCCGCGGACACGCCCTCAGGGGTGGGCCGACAACTGTAGCCTTGCAGCAGCGCGATGAAGGTTACCGTGAAGCCAAACACGATGCTCTTCACCACACCATTGCCCACGTCGGCCCACACTGAGACGCCGCCTTGCATCTGCGACCAGAAGCTGCCCGGGTCGATGCCGATCAGCGGCACCGCCACCACCCAGCCCCCGAGCACGCCCACGGCGCTGAACACCGCGGCCAGCAGCGGCATGGCCAGCACGCCGGCCCAGAAACGCGGCGCGAGCACGCGCTTGACCGGGTCGACGGCCATCATCTCCATCGCCGCCAATTGCTCGCCGGCTTTCATCAAGCCGATCTCAGCAGTGAGCGATGTACCGGCCCGGCCGGCAAACAGCAAGGCGGTGACCACGGGGCCAAGCTCACGCACCAGCGACAGCGCCACCAGCAAGCCCACTGCCTCGGCCGAGCCGTAGCGCTGCAGCGTGTAGTAACCCTGAAGCGCCAGCACGAATCCAACGAACAAGCCTGACACGGTGATGATCGACAGCGACCGGTTACCCAGGAAGAAAAGCTGGTCGACCACCAGGCGCAGGCGGCCAAAGGTGGGGCCGACCAAGGCCACCAGACGCGTGAACAGACGCGCGCCTTCGCCCACATCGGCCAGCCTGCTGCGCACCGAAAAGCCCACTTCGGCAGGGTTGAGCCAGTTCATCGCGCGCCCACCCCGAAGTCTTCAGCCACCGGCACGGCGGGGTAATGAAAACGAACCGGCCCGTCGGCCAAACCGCCGACGAACTGCTTGACCAAGGGGTCTTCGCTGGCCCGCATTTCGGCTGGCGTGCCCTGTGCCGCGATGCGGCCATTGGCCAGGAACACCACGTGGTCGGCGATGAGAAAGGTTTCGTCCACGTCGTGCGACACCACGATGCTGGTCACGCCCAAGGCGTGGTTGAGGTCTTTGATGAGCGTGGCGGCCACGCTCATGGAGATAGGGTCGAGGCCGGCAAACGGCTCGTCGTACATGATGAGATCGGGGTCGAGCGCAATCGCGCGCGCCAGCGCGACTCGTCGGGCCATGCCACCGGAGACCTGCGACGGCAACAGGTCACGCGCACCACGCAGGCCCACCGCGTTGAGTTTCATCAGCACCAGGTCACGGATCATCGCCTCCGCCAGGTTGGTGTGCTCGCGCAACGGGAATGCAACGTTCTCGAAGACAGACAGGTCGGTGAACAAGGCGCCGAACTGAAACAGCATGCCCATGCGGCGACGGGCGGCGTAGAGGCCTTGTTCGTCCAGGGTGGCCATGTCGACGCCGTCGAGCAGTACCTGGCCCGTCAGGGGCTCGAGCTGGCGGCCGATGAGGCGCAGCACGGTGGTCTTGCCGCCACCGGAAGTGCCCATCAACGCGAGCACCTTGCCGCGTGGCACGCTGAGGTTGACGCTTTCGAGAATGACGCGCTCGTCGTATCCGCAGGTCACATCGCGGAGTTCGATCAGGGGCGTGTCGGGGCCGGTTTTGTTGAGGGCGGTCATGAGCCTCGGGACGGTCAGGTCGTCTTGCGGGTCGCCGGATGATAGGCGAAGCGTGTGGTTGCAACTCGACAACAAGACGGTGATGCATTTCACGTTCTGCGCCGTCGATCTGGTTCGCTCGTCCGTTCGTCGCACGGGGTGCCGCAACCAGGTTTCGCGCTGATAGTCTGCATCCATGTCAAGTCCCGTCCCCAGGATCAGCCCGCCTTACCGGCCTTCTTCCCATCAGGCAAATCGCATGACAACGACCCCCAACCGCACCATCAGCCGTGGCTCACCCATGTCGGGGCGAGGCTTTACGCTCATCGAGATCATGATCGTGGTGGCGATCATTGCCATCCTGGCGGCCATTGCGCTCCCGCAGTATCGCGACTATGTGTTGCGCGGCCAGTTGGTTGAAGCTTCGAATGGGCTCTCGGCACTGCGCGCCAACATGGAGCGGTACTACCAGGACAACCGCACCTACGCGGCCGTGGGTGCGCTTCTTCCACCGTGCGCCTCGGTCGACCCGAGGCCGCGCACCTTCGGCACCTTTGTGATCACTTGCGACGGCGCACCTACCGCCGCGGCCTACCTGCTGATGGCCACTGGCAGTTTGCCCACCAGCGGCTTTGTCTTTACGGTGGATCAGGCTGACGTACGAATCACGCGAACTGTCGGTGTGACGGGATGGGGCGCCAACAACTCCCCATGCTGGATTCTCAGGCGGGGGCAGGCATGCAACTGACACGTTCGTCCGCTTTGCATAGACCGCACGGCTTCACGCTGATCGAACTGCTGGTGACCATCGCGCTGATGGCCGTCCTGTTCGGCCTGGCCGTGCCGGTATTCGGTGAATGGGTACGCAACGCACGCGTACGGACAGCAGCCGACGCGCTGCAGAACGGTGTGCGTACCGCACAAACAGAGGCGCTACGGCGCAATCGGCAAGTAGTGTTCTTCTTGACGAATGCGCAACCCGTCATGGGCATTAGTGCGGCAGCGAATGGGCGAAACTGGTCCGTACAAACCGTCGCGCGGTTTGACGACACCCAACCCGAGTTCATCCAGGGTGGCGCGCTGGCCGATGTCGCGTCGGGGGTCACCGTCACAGGCCCCATCGCTTTGTGCTTCAACTCCAATGGACGACTGATTTCGAACCCGAATGACAGCGGGCCCACCGGAACCGGTGTCACCAATGCCGTTTGCGACGCGGCCAATGTCCCCCCCTTCGATCTGACGCTGCCTGCGTACGCCGATGCGCGCGCTTTAAGAGTGACTGTGGGCTTGGGCGGCCAGGTCCGCATGTGTGACCCCTTGCGCTCCCTCGCCACTTCACCTGATGGGTGCTGACATGCCACAACCTTTCTCCGTCCGTCGGCTTCAACGCGCTCAAACAGGTTTCACTCTGATTGAAGTGCTGGTTGCCCTGCTGATCTGCTCGTTCGGGCTGCTGGGCATCGTGGGGCTTCAAGCGCGCGCGATGCAATATTCGGTCAGTGCAGAAGACAGCGGCCGCGCGATCTTGCTCGCGAACGAGATCACCACCGAGATGTACACCCTCAAAACCCTGAACCTGCCGACAACCGTCACCGACGCGTGGCAATTGCGTGTGGTAACACCGTCTGCCGGCGGCCTGCCGGGCGGCCAAGGAACCGTGTCGGTAGCCGGCAATGTGGCCACCGTCACGATCCAGTGGCGGGCCCCTGGTACCAGTGGTACGCAAAACCAATACGTGACCCAGCTGAGCCTCTAGCCATGAAGATGCACCCACTCAGGCACGAGCGCAACGCCGGCTTCTCGCTGATCGAGCTGCTGGTGGCGATGGCCATCGGCCTCATCGTCACCGTTGCCATCACCAGCGTGATGGTGAATTTCGGAAATGGCAGGCGCACTGGCACCGCATTGAACGACGCCAACCAGAGCGCTATCTATTCCGGTTTCGTGATGGATCGCTACATCCGCAATGCCGGCAGCGGCTTTGCGCAGCGCTCGGACGAGGCCTTTGGCTGCCTGATCAACGCCTCGGAGAACGGTACGGTTCTCTTGCCTCACGCCGGCAACTATCCCGCACCATTCGACGGCATTCCAGCGGCAACCAGGGCGCGCCGGTTGATCCCGGTGCTGATCGAGCAGGGAGCCGCGGGCGCCGGTGGCGACGTTGTGACCGTGATCGCCGGCACTTCCGGAATGGGGGAGTGGCCGCAGGCCGTAGCCGCCGCGAGTGTGACAGTCGCCGGCCTGCAGCTGGGCAATACATTGGGCTGGCGAGGCGGCGACATGCTTCTGCTGGCCGACAACACCGTGCCGGCCGGTTGCCTGATCGAGCAGGTTCGCAACGGCTTTGCGGGATCGGCCACCACCCAGTTGCCCTTCAGCGGAGCCCCGAGTGCAGGCTCTTACTACACAGCGGCGGGGCAAACGGTCAGCCCGAGCAGTTTCGGTGCTGGCAATGACACGTTGGCTATCCAGCTTGGCAACGCCACGGGCAACCCGCCACAGTTTCAAATGTTCGCCGCTGATGCCAGCGCGAGGCTGCAGAGCTTCGACCTGCTGCGTGATGACGGGGTCGTCCCCCTGGCTGACGGCGTGATCGAGATGCGGGCTATTTACGGCACCACCCTCACTACCAACCCCAACCGCACACGCGATGACTGGGCCGATCCAGGTGCACCACCCTTCACCGCCGCAGAGCTGAACACCGGCTCTGCCGCTGCGTTGATCAACCTGAGGCGCGTCGTCGCCGTGCGAGTCGCCGTGATCCTGCGCTCTTCACTGCGCGAGCGAGACCCGATCGACCAGCCCGGCAGCGTGACGATGTTCAGTGGCCTGCCAGGTGAGCGAACCCGCACGTTCACGGCGGAAGAAATGCATTACCGCTATCGCACGGTCGAAATGACCATACCCCTTCGCAACATGCTGTACGAGCAGCCATGAAGAACATCAACCGGCACACCATCATGACCCGATCCAATCGAGCACAACGCGGCGTCGTCCTTTTGTTTGCCTTGATCGCGCTGCTGGTGCTCATGATCGGCGCTGTCGCGCTCGTGAGATCGTTCAACACGACCCTGTTCAACACCGGGAACATCGCGTTCAAGAAGGATCTACAGAACCAAAGCGAACGCGCGGCCACGCAGGTCTTGACCGCTCTCGGCACCAGCGGAGCACTCTCGACACCCGCCGTTCGGGCCCAAAACCTTCAGGCGCAGAACTACAGCGCCCAAATGCTCGTTAGCAACGAAAAGGGCATCCCGCTCGCCCTGCTGACGACTACCGCCTTCGGTGTCGTGGGCAACATCGCCAACGACATCGACCTCCCAGACCAGAACGTTCAAATCCGCTATGTGATCGACCGGCTGTGCTCCAGCGCTGGCGACGAGACCTTGCTCGGTGCCAGTGCATGCGTTGTAGCCAGCGGCGCCGCCAAAGACGACGGCAGTGCGGACATACCGACGGGCTCAGGAACTGGTCACGCCATGCCGCAGCAGAACCAGATCGTCTACCGACTGAGCATTCGCGCAAACGGGCCGCGCAATACGCAGGCGTACTTCCAATCAACATTCGCGTTGTAGCAAGCAGGGCAAGTCATCATGAAAACCTTCGAAGCCTCCTCCCATGTCAGCGTGAAGCCACAAGCGTGGTGCTGCGGTTCCCTGTCCAGGGTGGCTGCCATCCTGAGCCTCAGCTTGGCCGCTGGCGCTGCTCTGGCGCAGGTACCGCTGGCCAACCAACCGCTGCTCACCGCCAATGAGATTCCCGGCAACCTCGCGCTGGCGTTGTCAGTCGAGTTCCCGACCGCCATCAGCGTCGCCCACATCAGCAGCACGTATACAGCGGCGAATACTTACCTGGGCTACTTCGACCCGGCGAAGTGCTATTCCTACCGCTCCAGCTTGTCCGATTCGACGGTGACACCCAACACTATCGCACCGGACAGCTACTTCTACCCCGATGGTGCTGCCACGGCCGCGCACACCTGCACCTCAAAATGGAGTGGCAACTTCCTGAACTGGGCCACGATGCAAACCATCGACCCGTTCCGCTGGGCACTGACGGGTGGCTATCGTGTGATCGACACCGCCAGCCTGACCGTGCTTGAAAAAGCATGGGGCTCAGCACAGGGTGCCAACTCCAACTTTCCCACCAGATCGATCAGCACTTCAGCGACGCTAACTGGTGCAACCCCGCTGGGGTGGAGCAACCTGACGATGGAGATCTGGCAGCGCGGCAACAAGCTGCGCTTCTATCGCAGCGGCGTGACGGGCACGCCCGCTCACTACGGAGCCGCAGCGCTCAATAACAACACCGTGTACGAAGTGTTCGTACGCGCCAAGGTCTGCGACCCTGCAGGCGCTGCCGGTGGGCTCGAAACCAATTGCACCCGCTACGGCTCGAACTACAAGCCAGAAGGCTTGATCCAGAAGTACGCCAACAAGATCCGCTACAGCGCTTTTGGCTACCTGAACGATGGAAGTCTCAGCAGAGATGGCGCTGCGCTCCGCGCCCGCCAAAAGTTCGTCGGGCCGACCTCGCCAGTGCCGGGCTCGACTGCCGTGACAAATGCCGGCAGCGAATGGGACTCGAACACGGGTGTTTTCGTCGTGAACCCCGATCCCGCCGATGCGGCCGACACGGCCACCATCTTCGGCCCGATCCCGAACAGTGGCGTGATGAACTACCTCAATAAGTTTGGCCTGTCGGGCAGCTACAAGACATACGATCCGGTCGGCGAGCTCTACTACGCGGCGGTGCGCTACTTCAAGAATTTGGGCAACGTGCCTGAGTGGACGGCAGTCGGCGCGGCAAGTGCGGCCACAAAAGCAACCTGGGCCGACCGGTTCCCGGTGATCAGGACTTGGGATGATCCCATCCTGTACTCCTGCCAACGCAACTTCATTCTGGGCATCGGTGACACCCACTCGCATGCGGACGCCAACGTTCCGCGAACGGACACCCCCGCAGGCGGCAGCGAGCCCCCCATGCCGAGCGCAGTGAGCAGCGACACCTCGGTGAATGCAGTGACCGCAACCGACCGCGTTGGCATCATCCAGGGCATCGCCAACCTGGGCACAGCGCGGCCTTGGGGCGCCGGGAGCAACAACAACACTGCCCTGATGGCAGGCTTGGCCTACGACTCCCACACCATGGACATCCGCCCGGATGTGGCGGGGCAACCGAAGACCATTGGGAAGCAAACCATCGATACCTACTGGCTCGATGTCCAGGAATACCAGGAACTTCGAGCCAACAACCAGTTCATGCTGGCAGCAAAATATGGTGGGTTCACGGTGCCGGTTGGTTTTAACCCCTACACACAAGCCACCGCGTTGCCCCAGGCATGGTGGTCAACGTCAGGTGACGTGCTGAACACCACAAATGGCGGTACACCGGCGACGCAGCCCCGCCCTGACAACTACTTTCTGGCCGGGGCCCCAGACAAAATGGTGGCCGGACTCACCACTGCGTTCAGCGACATCGCCAGCCGCCTGACCCAAACCTCTACTGGAGTCGCACTACCCTCGCCGCAGGTCACCGCGGTGGACAACATGAGCTTCTCTTCGCTCTACGACGCCTCGACCTGGACCAGCGAGGTCCGTCGCGACGCACTGACCCTCCCAGACACAGGTAGCCCGACAACGGTAATTCAGTGGTCGTTCCCGAGCAGCGCCGCCACCCAGTTCGGCAACTCCGGTTGGAATACCGGCCGACGCGTCGTGACCTGGAACCCCAGTTCAGGGCCAGCGGGCGCGGGTGTCCCCTTTCGAATTGCGAGTCTCTCTGCGAGCCAGGTCGCTGCGCTCGATACCACCTACCGGGCCAGTAACGACAGCGCCGACTTCTTGAACTACCTGCGCGGCGAACGCCTCCACGAGCAAGCGTCCACGGCCCCCAGCAGCAGCCGGGCTTACCGTACGCGCACCAGCCTGCTTGGCGACATCGTGGACTCCAAGTTGGTACCGATTGGCAAGCCCTCGTTCCCGTACAAAGAGGAATTCAACCCGGGCTACACCACCTTCAAGACCGCCTGGCAAAACCGCCCGACCGTGGTCTACGTGGGAGCCAACGATGGCATGCTGCATGCCCTTAATGCGGTCGACGGAACTGAGCTGTTTTCCTATGTGCCAAGTGCCCTGTTCAACGGCCCCTACAACACGCCGGCGGTAGACGGTTTGGCGGCGTTGGGCAATCCGGGCTATGTGCACCACTATTACGTCAACTCGACGCCCACCGTGTTTGACGTCGACCTTTCAGCCACCGTCGGTGTGGCTACAGGCACCCCCACCAACTGGCGTTCCGTGCTGGTCGGCGGTCTGGGCAAGGGTGGCAAGAGCTACTACGCGATCGACGTCACGGATCCGGCCAGCATGACCTCGGAAGCGGCAGTGGCCGGCAAAGTTCTGTGGGAGTTCACCGACCCAGATCTCGGCTTCACCTACGACGGCCCCGTCATCGCCAAGACGCGCAAGTACGGCTGGGTGTTCGTGTTCCCGTCCGGATACAACAACGCCGATGGCCGAGGCTACCTGTTCTTCGTCAATCCCCGTACCGGCGCCTTGCTGGAGAAGGTGACAACCGGCGTCGGCACAGCTATCGACCAAGCCGGCCTGGCCTATGCCAACGGCTATGTCCCGCGCTACGGTGAACAGATGATCGACTCCGTCTACGCTGGCGACCTGCTGGGCAACGTCTGGCGCCTGGATGTAACCGCGGCAACCGGAAACTATCCGGCCCCCGAGCTGTTCGCCCGCCTGAGCGACTCGCTCGGAAACAGGCAACCGGTGAGCTCACGCCCCGTCATCGAAACCGATCTCGGCAGCCGCTATCGATATGTCTTCATCGGCACGGGTCGCTTGCTGGACACCAGCGACATCAACTCAACCCGTAAGCAGGCGTTCTATGCCCTGCGCGACGGAAACAACGTTCGCTTCAATCGCAGTACCGACCCCGGTGTGACCTTGCCGATCACCCCGGCGATGCTCTCGCAGGTCACCGATCCTCTGGTTGGCGCGACCGGCGTTCCCGCCATCGGGTGGTACCTGAACCAGGACTATGTGGATGCCCTGGCCTGGCGCTCCATCTCCAGGCCGAATGCTTCATACGCCCCCTTGGTGCTCTTTACCTCCATCCTGATGACCAACGCGGACGTGTGCCAGCCCAATGGCCGGAGCCGGATCTACGGGCTGAGGTTTTCAACTGGACAGAGCATGCTGTTTGACATCGACCCGAACGGGACGAATGCGAGCGCCGCCGTTAGACAGTCCTTCATCGGCGTCGACGGTATTGTGCTGAGCACCCAGATCGTGAATCAAACTCACGGCGCAAATGATCCTGCAACCAGTCGCGAGGGAGCCGGGGGTATCTACGATACAAGCGGTGGGGCCAAAGGTAGGTTCGAGTTCGAAAAGGGAGCCGGGCAAGGGCTGCGCCGCATGAACTGGCGCGAGATCCCGGTGGCTGACTGATTCGAGCGCTGCTAGAGGCGAGATTCAGCGAGCTGTTCGCTGAATCTCATCAGGACTGGCAGCAAAACAAAACGGGCCCGCGTGGGCCCGTTTTTCGTTTGCGATGCAAATACCGCCTTTGCAGACTCAGCGCGGCAGGTCGCTCGCCCCCATCAAGAACTCATCGACCGCCCGCGCCGCCTGGCGCCCTTCGCGAATCGCCCACACCACCAGCGACTGCCCGCGGCGCACGTCGCCCGCTGCAAACACCTTCTCCACATTGGTGGCATAGCCGCCCGTGAAGTCAGTGCCAGCTTTGGCGTTGCCGCGCGCATCCTTGTCGACGCCAAACGCATCGATCACGCTCGCCACAGGGTTCACAAAGCCCATCGCCAGCAACACCAAGTCAGCCGGCAGCACTTGCTCGGAGCCTGCCACTTCGACCATCTTGCCGCCCTGCCACTCCACCCGCACTGATCTGAGTGCCTTGACCTTGCCCTTGTCTTTGCCCTCACCACCAATGAACTCCTTAGTGGCGATGGCGAACTCGCGCTCGCAGCCTTCTTCGTGGCTGGAGCTGGTGCGCAGCTTGGTGGGCCAATAAGGCCACACCAGCGGCTTGTTCTCTTGCTCAGGAGGCATGGGCAGCAGCTCGAATTGCGTCACGCTTTTGGCGCCGTGGCGGTTGCTGGTGCCCACGCAATCGCTGCCGGTGTCACCACCGCCGATCACGATCACGTGCTTGCCGTCGGCGCGCATTTGATCCTTGAGCTTGTCGCCCGCGTTGACCTTGTTCTGCTGCGGCAAAAATTCCATCGCGAAGTGCACACCGTCAAGATCGCGACCTGGCACGGGCAGGTCGCGTGACTGCTCGGCGCCGCCAGCCAGCATCACAGCGTCGAAGTCGGCCCGGAGCTCGTCGGGTGAAATGGTTTCCTTGGCCCAATTGGTGACCTTGCTGCCCTCGGGCAGCTTGCCGACCATCACACCGGTGCGAAAGGTGACGCCTTCTTTTTGCATCTGCGCCACGCGACGGTCGATGTGGACCTTCTCCATCTTGAAGTCTGGAATGCCATAGCGCAGCAGCCCGCCCACGCGGTCGTTCTTCTCGAACACCGTCACATCGTGGCCTGCACGCGCGAGCTGCTGCGCAGCGGCCATGCCGGCGGGCCCAGAACCGACCACAGCCACCTTCTTGCCCGTCTTCACCTTCGGCGGGCGCGGCTGCACCCAGCCCTCAGCCCAGGCGCGGTCGATGATGGCGTGCTCGATGCTCTTGATGCCCACCGCATCGTCATTCACATTCAATGTGCAGGCGGCCTCGCAAGGTGCGGGGCAGATGCGGCCGGTGAACTCGGGGAAGTTGTTGGTCGAGTGCAGCACCTCGATCGCGTTCTTCCAATCGCCGCGGTACACCAGGTCGTTGAAGTCGGGAATGATGTTGTTGACCGGGCAGCCGTTGTTGCAGAACGGCGTGCCGCAGTCCATGCAGCGCGCGCTCTGGACCTTGGCGTCGTCTTCCTTCAGGCCGATGACGAATTCGTTGTAGTTCTTAACGCGCTTCTGGACGGGCTCGTAGCCCTCTTCCACTCGCTCGTACTCCATGAAGCCGGTGACTTTACCCATGATGCTGTCTCGTTTCTTGGGAGGTGATTCGTTCAAGCCTTGGCGCGGCTGCTCTTGCCGGCGGGCTGGTCTGCGGCACGAGCTTTGGCGATGGTGTCGCCAGCTTGCTTGGCGGCATTCATCTCACCGAGTGCGCGCTTGTATTCGTTGGGGAAGACCTTGACGAATTTTCCGCGGGCCTCGGTCCAGTGATCGAGGATCTCGCGCGCCCGCAGGCTGCCCGTCCAACGGTGGTGGTCGTTGAGCAGCCGCTTGAGCGTGGCTTCGTCAGTCTCGCCGCGGTGCCACACCGCCTTGTCGGAGCCCGCCTCTTGCTCGGCCGCGCTCAGCACCTTCTCAAGCGACACCATCGCGGTGTTGCAGCGCTTGGCGAACTGGCCGTCTTCGTCGTAAATGTAGGCAATGCCACCGCTCATGCCGGCGGCGAAGTTGCGGCCGGTCTTGCCGAGCACCGCCACCGTGCCGCCCGTCATGTACTCGCAACCGTGGTCGCCTGTGCCTTCGACCACGGCCGTGGCACCCGACAGGCGAACCGCAAAGCGCTCGCCGCCCACACCGCGGAAGAATGCTTCACCGCTGGTCGCACCATAGAGCACGGTGTTGCCGACGATGATGTTGCGCGTGGCGTCGCCGCGGAAGTCAATGCTCGGGCGCACCACCACGCGGCCACCCGACAAGCCCTTGCCTGTGTAGTCGTTGGCATCGCCGATCAGGTAAAGCGTGATGCCCTTGGCGAGGAAAGCGCCGAAGCTCTGGCCGCCTGTGCCTTCCATTTGCATGAAGATGGTCTCGTCGGGCAAACCCTCAGGGTGATGGCGCACCAGCTCACCCGACAACATGGCGCCCACCGTGCGGTTGACGTTGCGCGTCTGCTCGATGATTTGCACCTTCTCGCCGCGTTCGATAGCAGGTCGACACTTTTCGATCAGCTTCACGTCGAGCGCACGGGCGAGTCCGTGGTCTTGTGTTTCAACGTGGCGGCGTGCCACGTCGGCAGGCGCGCTCGGCTGATGGAAGATGCGGCTGAAGTCGAGGCCTTTGGCCTTCCAGTGCGCAATGCCCTTTTTGGTGTCGAGCAGGTCAGAGCGACCGACGAGGTCGTCGAACTTGCGAATACCCAGCTGGGCCATGATCTGGCGAGCTTCTTCAGCGATGAAGAAGAAGAAGTTCACCACGTGCTCAGGGCGCCCTTGGAACTTGGCGCGCAGCACCGGGTCTTGCGTGGCCACGCCCACCGGGCAGGTGTTGAGGTGGCACTTGCGCATCATGATGCAGCCCTCGACCACCAGCGGCGCGGTGGCGAAGCCGAACTCGTCGGCACCGAGCAAGGCGCCAATGATCACGTCACGCCCGGTCTTCATCTGGCCGTCGGCCTGCACGCGAATGCGGCCGCGCAAGCGGTTGAGCACCAGCGTTTGCTGGGTCTCGGCCAGGCCCAGCTCCCACGGCGTGCCTGCGTGCTTGATGGAGCTCCACGGCGATGCACCTGTGCCGCCATCGTGCCCTGCAATCACCAGGTGATCGGCCTTGGCCTTGGTCACGCCGGTGGCGATCGTGCCCACACCCACTTCAGACACCAGCTTCACGCTGATGTCGGCGCGCGAGTTGGCGTTTTTCAGGTCGTGTATGAGCTGCGCCAGGTCTTCAATGGAATAGATGTCATGGTGCGGCGGCGGCGAGATCAGCCCCACACCAGGCACCGAGTAACGCAGCATGCCGATGTACTCGCTGACCTTGCCGCCGGGCAACTGACCGCCCTCGCCTGGCTTGGCACCTTGCGCCATCTTGATCTGAATCTGATCGGCCGACACCAGGTACTCTGTGGTCACACCGAAGCGGCCCGAAGCCACTTGCTTGATCTTCGAGCGCAGCGAGTCACCGGCCTTGAGCTCGTAGTCAGCTTCGACGACCTTGCTGCCGACCACGTCGGACAGCTTGGTGCCGTCAACGATCTGGATGCCCTTCAACTCGTTGCGGTAGCGCGCCGGGTCTTCACCGCCTTCACCGGTGTTGGACTTGCCGCCGATTCGGTTCATGGCGACCGCCAGCGTGGCGTGCGCTTCGGTCGAAATCGAGCCCAGCGACATCGCACCGGTGGCGAAGCGCTTGACGATCTCTTTGGCTGACTCGACTTCGTCGACCGGTATCGCCTTGGCGGGATCGAACTTGAACTCGAACAGGCCACGCAAGGTCATGTGGCGGCGCGACTGGTCGTTCACCAGCTGTGCGTATTCCTTGTAGGTGTCGAACTTGTTTGCACGCGTGCTGTGCTGCAGCTTGGCAATGACGTCAGGCGTCCACATGTGTTCTTCGCCGCGCACACGCCAGGCGTACTCGCCGCCTGCATCGAGCATGCTGGCGAGTACCGGGTCGTCGCTGAAGGCCGCCTTGTGCATGCGAATGGCTTCTTCGGCCACGTCGAACACATCGATGCCGCCCACCTGGCTGGCCGTGCCGCGGAAGTACTTCTCTATGAGTGTCTTCTCCAGGCCGATGGCCTCGAAGAGCTGCGAGCCGCAGTACGACATGTATGTCGACACGCCCATCTTGGACATGATCTTCGACAGGCCCTTGCCGATGGCCTTCACGTAGTTGTAAATGGCCTTCTCGGCCGACAGATCCCCCGGCAACTCCTTGTGCATGGAGGCCAGCGTTTCCATCGCCAGGTAGGGGTGCACAGCTTCGGCACCGTAGCCCGCAAGCACCGCGAAGTGATGCACCTCGCGCGCAGAGCCGGTCTCGACCACCAGGCCCGCCGTGGTGCGCAGGCCCTCGCGCACCAAGTGCTGGTGCACGGCCGACAACGCCAGCACCGCTGGGATGGCGATGTGGTCGCGGTCCATGTGGCGGTCGCTGATGATGAGAATGTTGTGGCCGCTCTTGATCGCGTCGACGCTCTCGGCGCACAGCGACGCGAGCTTTGCCTCCACGCCTTCATCGCCCCAGGCCAGCGGGTAGCTAACGTTGAGCTCGTGGCTGCGGAACTTGCCGTAGGTGTACTTCTCGATCTCGCGCAGGCGACCCATGTCGGCGAAGTCGAGCACCGGCTGCGAGACTTCGAGCCGCATCGGTGGGTTGACTGCGTTGATGTCGAGCAGGTTAGGCTTGGGGCCAATGAAGGAGACGAGCGACATCACCACCGCTTCGCGGATCGGGTCGATCGGCGGGTTGGTGACCTGCGCAAAGAGCTGCTTGAAGTAGTTGTAGAGCGGCTTGTTTTTGTCCGACAGCACCGCGAGCGGCGAGTCGTTGCCCATGGAGCCTGTACCTTCTTCACCGGCCTGCGCCATCGGGCTCAGCAGGAACTTGATGTCTTCTTGCGTGTAACCGAAGGCCTGCTGGCGATCGAGCAGCGACTCGCTGAACTCACTGGCGCTACCGGTGGCCTCGATCGAGTCGAGACGCACCCGCACGTTTTCGATCCACTGGCGGTAAGGCTTGGCGAGCGCGAACTGGTTTTTCAGTTCTTCGTCGTCAATGATGCGGCCCTGGTCGAAGTCAATCAGGAACATCTTGCCCGGCTGCAGGCGCCACTTCTTGACGATCTTGTTCTCGGGGATCATCGGCAGCACGCCGGATTCAGAGGCCATCACCACCAGGTCGTCGTCGGTGACGATGTAGCGCGAGGGGCGCAGGCCATTGCGGTCCAGCGTGGCGCCGATCTGGCGGCCGTCGGTGAACACCATCGATGCAGGGCCGTCCCACGGCTCAAGCATCGCAGCGTGGTACTCGTAGAAGGCGCGGCGGCGCTCGTCCATCGTGGTGTGCTGCTCCCAGGCCTCGGGAATCATCATCATCGCGGCGTGCGCGAGCGAGTAGCCGCTCATGGTGAGCAGCTCAAGTGCATTGTCGAAGGTGGCGGTGTCGGACTGACCTTCGAAGCTGATGGGGTAGAGCTTTTGCAAGTCATCACCCAGCACCGGAGACTTCATCACGCCTTCGCGGGCACGCATCCAGTTGAAGTTGCCCTTAACGGTGTTGATCTCACCGTTGTGCGCCACCATGCGGTATGGGTGGGCCAGCGGCCATTCGGGGAAGGTGTTGGTGGAGAAGCGTTGGTGCACCAGGGCCATGGCCGAGGTGACGCGCGGGTCTTGCAGGTCTTTGTAGTACTTGCCCACCTGGTTGGCGAGCAAAAGGCCCTTGTAGATGATGGTGCGGCAGCTCATGCTGGGCACGTAGTACTCGTGGCTGTGAGTGAGCTTCAAGCGCTGGACGGCGCTGGAAGCCGTCTTGCGGATCACGTAGAGCTTGCGCTCCAGCGCATCGGGCACGATCACGTCGGGGCCGCGGCCTATGAAGATCTGCCGAATGATCGGCTCCTTCTGGCGCACCGTGGGCGACATAGGCATCTCGGCATCGACCGGCACATCGCGCCAGCCCAGCAGCACCTGACCTTCAGTCTTGACTGCGCGCTCGAGCGCCTGTTCGCATGCCAGGCGCGACGCGTGCTCCTTGGGCAAGAAGATGATGCCCACGCCGTATTCACCGGGCGGAGGCAGCTCGACACCTTGCAGCGCCATCTCGGCACGATAGAACTCGTCCGGGATCTGGATCAGGATGCCGGCGCCGTCGCCCATCAGCTTGTCAGCCCCCACTGCACCACGATGGTCGAGGTTTTCCAGGATCTTCAGACCTTGCTCGACGATGCTGTGCGCCTTGTGGCCCTTTATGTGGGCGACAAATCCGACGCCGCAAGCGTCGTGCTCGTTAGACGGGTTGTAGAGGCCGAATTCGGCCGCGTCGTGCATTTCTTCAGGGGCAGCAAACCCTTGGGCGGCCTGGTTCATGGCGCACTCCGTCTCAAAGCTGTGGATGAGGCGAAGAATACTGCAGCGCAGCAGCGCCTTCAATGAAATTAATTAGGGTCAGAAACAGATTATGAAAGCATATTTCACAAGGTTAATTTATTGGGGGCAGATCTACTCCAACACCACCTTACGCGGCCTGCCGCGGGCCAACGGCGATATCCTCCGCTGAGTATTACTCGCCAGTGTCGCCAGAAATTCCGGAGAGCCGAGAGGCCAACCTCCTTTGGCCGCCTCGGCAAAAGCAGAGATCTCTTGAGATGTGAGCGCCTGCTGCCAGATTTCCCTATATGCGACTTCACGCTCGAATGGCGTATTTCCGAGAGCCCAGTACTGAAGCGGGTCGCTGATCAAAGCGTCGGTGCGAGCCCCCAAATGGTGCGATGAGCTTGACCACATGTTTTCCCACGGCCCCGCTCCACTCTCTCCTTCGGTGGCTGGTTGTTCTGCGTAACGCATGCACCTAAGCAAGTGGCGTTCCGGCTCGATAACGGTGGCCCTGAAACGCCCTTCCCAGACGCTTCCCGAGTGGCCGTGGCGGCGGTTGAAATTGCTGCCATAGCGACGCCCGACCGCCTGCATCACGAGGCTCAGGCTGTCCTGCGCAGTCGGCGTGGCCAAAAGCCTTACCTCGTTGTCCCGCAGCCCGTACGCATGGAGCGCCACGCCATGTTGGGTTGTTGCTGCATGCAGCAACGCCAGGAAAAATTTCCGGTCAACGTCATCGCGAAATACCGGCTGGTGGTTGTGCCCTAGCTGCACCAGGAGATGAGGCCAACCAGGGATGCACAAGCGGGGCAGGCGAGCCATGGGCGCGTCAATCGAAGAGGCGGCGCCCGGTGAGGCGCTCATGCTCGCGCAAGGCGAAGCGATCGGTCATGCCAGCGATGTAGTCGGCGGTATCGCGCAAGCTCGCGGTTGCACCGGCAGTTGCCCATTCCGCGGGGTCGGCTCGATAGGCCGCGAAGAGCTCGCGGATGACTTCCTTGGCGCGGTCGGTGGTGGCAGCCACTTGGGGGTGCCGATAGAGATTGGTGCGCAGGAATCGCTTCAATTCAGCGCTCTCGGCGGCCATGCCTGCGCTGAAGCTCACCAATGGAGGCGATGCGCGCACGCCATCCACGCTCGTCGGCGCCTCTTGCCGCACAGCAGCTTCAGTGGCCTCGAGCACGTCATAGACCTGAGCGGAAAGCATTCGCCGAATGCTTTCGAAGAGGAGCTTACGGCCGATGAGCGTTGGGTGCTGGGCCAAGGCCTGCCGCCGAAATTGATCGAACAATGGCACCTCTTCCAGTTGCTCCATGCTGAGCAGGCCTGAACGCACGCCATCGTCCACGTCGTGCGCGTTGTAGGCAATCTCGTCGGCCAGATTGCACAACTGAGCTTCCAGGCCGGGCTGAGTACGGTTCAGGAACCGGAGCCCCACGCCCCCGGGTTCTGTTGCGACCAACCTCTCAGCGTGACGCCGAGAGCAGTGCTTGAGAATACCTTCACGGGTTTCAAACGTGAGATTGAGCCCGTTGAAATCAGGGTAGCGTTCCTCGAGTGCATCGACGACGCGCAGACTTTGCAGGTTGTGCTCGAAGCCGCCACTCTGGGCATCTACCCCAAGCAGGCAATCGTTCAGCGCGTCTTGCCCCGCGTGCCCGAATGGTGTGTGACCGAGGTCATGCGCAAGAGCGATAGCCTCGACAAGGTCTTCGTTCAAGCCCAACGTTCTCGCAATGGAGCGCCCGAGTTGGGCAACCTCAAGTGAATGAGTCAATCGCGTGCGAAAGAGATCCCCTTCGTGATTGAGAAAGACCTGAGTCTTGTAGACCAGGCGGCGAAACGCGGTGCTGTGAACGATTCGATCTCGGTCGCGCTGATACTCGCTGCGCGTGGGCGCAGCCGGCTCTGCATGGCGCCGGCCCCGTGACGCCAAGGGGTCGCACGCGAAAGGCTTGAGCATGAATCCGGTCTCTTGCGCCTTGTCAGCTTGCGTGGGTGGCAATCACGTCGCGCACCATGCCGTCAGGTGCTGCTCGCACCGAAGCCCGACCGGGGGCATCAATCACCACGAAGCGGATCTCGCCACCTTCAGACTTCTTGTCGACCCGCATTAATTCCAGGTATCGATCGGCACCCAAGACCGGGCCCCGAATGGGCAGCCTGGCGCGTTCGATCAACCTTGTCAGGCGTTCAACATAGGTTTTGTCAACTAGCCCCAGCCGGCACGACAGATCGGCCGCCATCACCATTCCGCACCCCACCGCCTCGCCGTGCAGCCAAGTGCCGTAGCCCATTCCGGCCTCAATCGCGTGGCCAAAAGTATGGCCAAAATTGAGAATCGCCCTCAGGCCAAACTCACGTTCATCTTGTCCCACAACCCAGGCCTTGATTTCACAAGAGCGCTTGATGGCATAGGCGAGCGCGGTCTTGTCACGAGCCCACAGGGCATCAAGGTTGGCTTCGATCCAAGTGAGAAAAGCGTCGTCCGCGATCGGTCCGTACTTGATCACTTCGGCCAGGCCGGCAGCCAACTCGCGGTCGGGCAGGGTATCGAGCGTGTCCAGGTCGGCGATGACACGCAGCGGCTGGTAGAACGCGCCGATCATGTTCTTGCCCAGCGGGTGGTTGATAGCGGTCTTGCCGCCCACAGACGAGTCAACTTGCGCCAGCAATGTGGTGGGCACTTGCACGAAAGGCACGCCACGCATGTAGCAAGCCGCAGCAAAACCGGCCACATCACCAACCACCCCGCCACCCAGGGCGTAGATCACGGTCTTGCGGTCACAGCCGGCTTTCAACAGCTCTTCAAAAATGTGATTGAGTGACGCCCAGTCCTTGAACGACTCACCGTCCTGAATCTCTATGGTCAAGACCTTCGGATAGTTTCTTTCGAGCGCAGTACGCAAGCCCTGAGCGTACAAGCTGGCAACGGTGGGGTTGGTGATGATCGCGGCAACGGAGGCAGAGGGCAGCCCCTCGAAGCTCGCGACTTGATGCAGCAACGCAGCACCAATCAAGATGTCGTAGCTGCGATCTTCCAACTGAATACCGACTACTTCGGTTCGCCTTTGCATGCCGGCAGTGTAGCCGCGCGACCCCTAGGGACTTCGGATGCGCCCACGGCAGCGCCGATGCTTGAAGGCACTGCCGACGGGTCAATCAAACCTGCCAGCTCGAGCTGCATCAAGACCACGTTGACCAAAGTTCCGACCGACGGGCGCCCCGTCTCGACGACGAAATGGGCAATATCACAATACAACTCATCGCGCTGCTTAAAGAGATCTCGCAACCTCCCAAGCGGATCTGGCACCTGAAGCAATGGGCGCGCCGTGTCATTGCGCAGTCGCCGGAAGATTTCTTCCGGCGAAGAGCGCAAGTACACAACGTGACAACGCTCTTTCAGACGCTGCCGATTCTTTTCTCGAAGCACGGCGCCCCCGCCTGTGGCGAGCACCAGATGGTCACCGGCCGTCACTTCTTCGACGAGTGACTCTTCGATGTCTCGGAAACGAGCTTCGCCGTGAGACTCAAAGAAAGATCGGATCGAGGAGCCGATGCGCTTCTCGATCAATGCGTCCGTGTCTGCGAATTTCCAAGCGAGACGTTTGGCCAACTGGCGGCCTACGGTGGACTTCCCGCCCCCCGGCATCCCAACAAGAGCAATCACAGGGCAGACCAAGGGCTGAACGCTGTCAGCCAGCGGAGCCAAGCTCTCTGCTCCTTTTAAGGCCCTGAAGCGGCGTAAGAAACCTTGATGGTGGCCACACGCTTCAGATTATCAAGAACGGTCACAACCGCGGGGTCGAAACAGCCTTGTATGTAAATGGCTACCCGCTGATTTCGATTGGAGACGGTGTAAGTCCCCGCATTGGTAGGCGCAATACCTCCCGGCGCGCCGAATGTTATGCCTGGACTGGCTGCATCGGCAGGATCCGGATCGTATGGGCTGTAAAGGGTATAGGGTGCCGTTCCACCGATGATGGTGTATTCGCCACTTTTAATCAGCGCGCACGTGGCCGCCGCGGTTTCCCACTTCACCTCCGCGGGGGAGACCTGAAAGTCTGAGGCTTGCCCTGCTCCGTCGTCACTGCTCCCCCCGCAAGCTGTCATTGTCACGACAGCAATCATCGCTGCGTAGGAACTCTTCAGCAGATTAGCTTTCATCGATTTCACCTGTTTCTAATTTCGGTCGGTTTACCCAAAACTATCGCGCAGCCGACCGATCGCTGATCACCTTTGGCGTGAGGAAAACCAACAGCTCGGTCTTGCTCGTGGTGCGCGTCCGTGTTTTGAAAAGATTGCCCAGCAGAGGGATGTCTCCCAGCAACGGCACCTTCGTCACATCTTCCCGCTCGTTCTGAGTGAAGATGCCGCCGATGACAACGGTGCCGCCGTTCTCCACCAATATTTGAGTACGCACGTGTTTAGTATCAATCGCGAAGCCAGCGGCAGTGCTTCTGCCAACACTGTCTTTGTTAATGTCGACATCGAGAATAACGTTGCCTTCAGGCGTGATCTGCGGGGTAACCTCAAGCTTCAAATTCGCCTTGCGGAACTGAAGGGCGGTCGCACCGCTTGACGTAGCAGTTTGGTAAGGCAACTCCTCGCCCTGCTCAATCAGTGCCTTAACTTGGTCGGCAGTGATGACGCGCGGACTGGAAACAATTTTTCCCTTACCGTCAGCCTCCAAGGCGGATATCTCAAGATTCAGAAAGCGATTGGCCGCAGCACTGAATAGCGAGACCGCAAACGTCGCGGCTCCATAATTGTTCTGACCCACGGCAGGAAGACTCACGAACTGCGTGTCATTGAATGGAACGGTCGTCCCTGAGACTTGCCCTGTCTGAAGTCCAATTGCATTCAAATTCCCGCCAATACCTACGCTCAACTCAGGAGTTCCATAGCCAGCCACGCCTCCGCGCAAGCCGCGCAAGTCAGTTGATCCTAGTTTGACACCCAAGGATCGGCCGAACGTGTCTCCAGCCTCCACGATGCGCGCCTCAATCAGCACCTGCCGAACGGGAATATCAATTTTGGCGATCATCGCCTGAATCTCTTCTAGCTTAGAAGGGATATCGCTGATGAAAAGTTGATTGGTACGTGACTCGGAGATCACGCTGCCGCGCGCCGACAAAATACGAGTCGCCGCTCCTCCACCGCCGCCGCCAGACTGACCTGACAGTCCCTTGGCGACCTCTTCGGCTTTCGTGTAGTTCAGCTGGAATGACTGTGTACGCACAGGCTCCAAGCTTGCGATCTGCGCCTTGGCCTCCAAGTCAACTTTTTCCTTGGCGGCCAATTCGTCCTTAGGCGCAATCAAGATAACGTTGCCTGACTTGCGCAAACCCAAACCTTTTGCTTGGAGAATGATGTCTAGCGCCTGATCCCAAGGTACGTCCTTGAGCCGCAGAGTCACATTCCCTGTCACCGTATCGCTGGTCACGACGTTGAAATTGGTGAAGTCAGCGATCACTTGAAGCAAGGCACGAACTTCAATATTCTGGAAATTCAACGACAACTTTTCACCTGCATAGCCCGGCCCCTGAACCAGTTTGTTCGGGTCTGTCTTTTGAACACGAACCTCAAGTACGAATTGATTGTCGGTCTGATAGGCGCTGTGCTCCCAAGCGCCACGAGGCTCAACCACCATCCGCACTCGATCACCATTCTGGAAAGTGGAAACGGACTGAACGGGAGTCCCGAAATCCGTGACATCAAGTCGACGACGCAAGTTTTCAGGCAAGCTTGAACGCAAAAACTCGACGACGAGGCTCTGCCCTTGCTGCCGAATATCGACACCAACCTGGTTGTTCGGGAGGTCAACAACGACGCGGCCGGAGCCGTCGGGCCCCCGGCGGAAGTCGATCCCTTTCAAGGCCAACTGCGACTGGTTTTGATTTTCAGCAAAGTGCACCGGTTGGTCAGGCGTAGCGCTGGAAACGGCGGGCGACGCCGCACTGTCCATGACCACGAGCAAGAACTTTCCCTGGATCTGCGCCTTGTAGTTCGCCGCCTGCTTCAGATTCAATACAAGCCTCGTCCGCTCACCGGCTTGAGCCACGTTGACCGATCGAAGATTCCCTTGATTGATTTCAATGTTGGAGCGCCCCATGGCGTTCCCAACATTTGGCAGATCCAGTGCAATTCGCGGCGGTGTTTGCACGGTGAAACCCGAAGGCACAGCCGTTAGAGGTTCAGACAGCTCAATCCGCACGACCTCTGAGCCAGCCTGCTGAGAACTGTTGACTGACTGAATCGCGTTTTCGGCGAGCGCTACTCCGGATGCACCGAAGAGCAACGCGAGCACCAAGATACGAGCCCGCAACTTACCCATGATCTGTATCTCCTGCATGTTCTTCATCGCGCCTTCTCCTGAAGCTGAAGGGAGCTGGTGCGCTCAATCCACTCGCCCGCTGCGTCCTGGACAATCTCGCGAAACGAGATGTCGGTTTCAGAAATCTTGGTGATCTTTCCGTAGTTCTGCCCCAGGTAGTCACCCTGTTTGACCTGGTACAGAAGGTTGTCTACTTTCAGCAGCGCATAGGGGCGCCCCAGCTTTGTCACACTGCCCACCATGCTCATACTGTCAAGCGGATAAGCTTCCAATGGCTCCTTGCGGCGATTGATTTCGGCCGCAAGCAACGAGTTGGACTGCCGCGCCTCCTGTTTGATCGCCACAGTCAATTTTTGAGTACTGAACGGCTCGACCGCATTGCCAGCCAAATAAGGCTGTGGGTTGAATTTTTTGGGCGCGGACAACGGAGAAACATTGGGCTTGGCTTCTCGGCGCTGTTGCTCGATCCATTGCTGCAACTCATCCTGCGAGCCGCTGCAGCCTACAAGCCCAGACAAAACAAGAACGCTGGCACAGAAGGCCGGCAACAAGCGCACAGATAGTGTGCTGATCATTTTTTAGCCCCTGCCTTGGCGCCCGCAGCTTTGGCGGCAGCGGCCCTTTGCTCACTCACTTCGTTGGCGTCAAGATACCTGTACGTTCGCGCAGTGGCTTCCATCGACAACAAGCCGCTTGTCTCTTTACCTGAGGCGTCTTTGCCAGCCCCGATCGTCAGGCCATGCAACGTGACAATTCGCGAAAGGTTGGCCACGTCGGCCGCAAAATTTCCAATGTCGTGGTATCGCCCTGATACGCGCAAAGCGATGGGCAACTCAGCGTAGTAGTCCTTGACCAAAACTTGTCCCGGCCTGAACAATTCAAATTGCAAACCGCGCCCAAGCCCCGCCTGATTGATGTCAGAGAGAAGCGCGTCCATCTCGGCTTTACCTGGGAGCTGCTTCTCAAGCTGGGTCACATACTCTTCGACTTGAAGCTTCTGCTTGCGCAACTCTTCAAGATTGACAGCTTGCGCGAGTTTCCCGCGATAGTCCTGCTTCAGGGCCGGCTCTTTGCTCCGCTCTGCTTCCAACTGTTCATCAACACCAGACAGCAAGAAAAACCAGCCGGCAATAACAACGAGGATCGCCAGAACAATCCAACTCGCGAACTTAGGCAACACAGGCCATTGGCCTGGCTCATTCGGATTGAGCCCTCGAAACTGCGAAGCAGCGGCACCAAAGACTGAATTCAGGTCGACATTGACGGATTTAGCTTGTGTAGCCATGACGTCGTCTTTCAGGGTTTCGCCGGCTTCGCAGCGGCAGCACCCGACATCACGGGCTGTGAAGCTACGCCGGAAGCAGCGGCGGCAGCAGCCTTCGCATCGACATCTTGCGGACGCTTGATGCTGACTCGCATAGCAAAGTCATAGAGCCGCTTCTGTTCGCGATTGGCAGTTTGGACGGTCGCGGCCTTGATCTCAACCAATTCAGGACGCATCAACCATTCGGAGTTATTGCCAGTATTTCTCAGCAACTCGGAGACGCGCTCGTTGGTCTGCGCGACACCAGCCAAGTTAAGCACTTGCCCTTCTTGTTTGATCGTGCGGTAGTAAATGCCTTCCGGCGTCTGCTTCACCAACTCATTCAGCACATGCACAGGCACGTTGCGATCGATCTGCAAATCTTCAACGGCCTTTTGCCTGGCTTTGAGCGCATCAATCTCGGCGCGAAGCGTGGCAATGTCTTTGATTTGAACTTCAAGCTTCTGAATTTCAGCCGACAAAAACGCATTGCGCTGCTGCTGACTGGCCGTCATTTGTTGCAGAACCAGATACCACATGCCGACCGCCGCCACACCCGCCGCGGCAGCCAACCCTAGCCCGAGAAAGAAGGCCGCCTTGCGGCGCTTACGCTTTTCTTCCCGATGCGGAAGCAGATTGATCAAGATCACTGCAAGAACCTCCGCATCGCCAGGCCACAAGCCGTCAGGTAAGAAGGAGCCTCGCGGCGAAGCTTGCTCTCGCGAACTGCCGAGCCGAGTTTCATGTTGTCAAATGGGTTCACCACCATCGAGGCAAACCCGGTCAACTCCGTCACACGATCCTTCAGGCCAGGCAAGGTTGCAGTACCGCCAGCGAGCATCACGTAATGCACCTTGTGATGCGGCGTACTCGTAAAGAAGTACTGCAGGGCTCGGCCGATTTCTTGCGAAAGGCTGTCGACGAAGGGCGCGAGGATCGACGTCTCGTAGTCTTCGGGGAGATCAGACGCCAGCTTCTTCTGCTCAGCCTCTTCGAACGAGAAACCGTACTGGCGTGAAATCAGCTGAGTAAGTTGAGAACCGCCGAAGGCCTGATCTCTGTCGTAAAGCATCTCGTCATCACGCAGCACCTTGAGGCTGGTGGTGTCAGCGCCAATCTCGAAGAGCGCCACCAATGCATCCGCACCTTCGTTGGGCAACGCTTCGATCAAACGCCCCATTGCCAAGCGTGACGCATGCGATTCGATGTCCAGCACCACGGGCTTGAGGCCGGCAGCTTCAGCCAAGCCCTGACGATCCTGCACACGGTCTTTGCGGGATGCAGCAATCAGCACCTCCACATCACCGACGGATGTGGGGCTCGGGCCAATGACAGAGAAGTCAAGACTAACCTCATCCAATGAGAACGGGATGTATTGGTTCGCCTCAGACTCAACCTGCAACTCAAGCTCTTCTTCGCGTAGGCCAGCGGGCAGCATGATCTTCTTGGTGATCACCGCTGATTGAGGCATTGCGAGCACAACCTGCTTCGTCTTGGTGCCACTCTTGGTGACCACCCGGCGCACCGCATCGGCGACTTCATCGAATTTTTCGATTTGGCCATCGGTGATCCAGCCCTTTTCGAAGCTTTCGGCCGCGAAACGCTCTAACACGTACTCACCGGAGGCGCTCTGCCCGAGTTCCACCAATTTGACGCTGGATGAACTGATGTCCAAGCCGATCATCGGTGGATGCTTACGGCCCAACAACATGTCTAGGAAGCTCACTGACGCCCTCTCCCAACGTGCTTTTACGTACGCCGGATTGTTAAGAAGTTACTTCAATGCTAGCAGTAAAGTCTTTGTACAACAAAGATATTTCCAATTTTCACAACCTCGCGTCGTTGCAAAACGCAGACGCAAAAAGGTGTCAAAAATTGGCATTCACGGGTCAACCCTGATGAGCCTCCCAAGCATTTGCCAAGCAGTTCACGATCTGCCGGAGACGCCGGAGCGCTTCCTATAATCACGCCCACTTTTGTTGGAGTTCCATGAGCGAATCCGAGCGCCCAGTCGCTACCGCGACCCGCACCCTTGCTTCACTGCCCCCTTGGGCGCGCTGGCTGGCCGGAGGCGCAGCGTGGCTCTTGGGCTTGCTGGTCGCCGGGATGTTGATGTTCGCGCTGCTGGGCGGGCTGGCGCTGGCCGTCGCTTACCCCAACCTGCCCGAGATAAGCGGCCTGCTGGACTACCGGCCCAAGCTACCGATGCGCATCTACTCCGCCGACGGCGTCTTGCTGGGGGAGTTTGGTGAAGAGCGACGCAATTTCACGCCCATCGCTGAGGTTCCTAAGGTGATGCAGCAAGCCGTGTTGGCCATCGAGGACGCCCGCTTCTACCAGCACAGCGGCGTGGACTACAAAGGCGTGCTCCGCGCGGGGCTTGCCCAGTTCGCGGAATCGCGCAGTCAGGGCGCCTCGACCATCACCATGCAGGTGGCGCGCAACTTCTACCTGTCGACCGAGAAGACCTTCACCCGCAAGATCTACGAGGTGCTGCTGGCCCTGAAGATCGAGAGCGTGCTGACCAAGGAGCAGATTCTCGAGGTCTACATGAACCAGATCTTCCTCGGGCAGCGGGCCTACGGCTTCTCAGCGGCAAGTGAAATCTACTTCGGCAAGCCGCTCAAAGACATCACCATCGCCGAAGCAGCCATGCTCGCCGGGCTGCCAAAGGCGCCCTCGGCCTACAACCCAATCACCAACCCACGGCGCGCCACCATCCGTCAGCAGTACATCATTGACCGCATGCTGGAGAACGGGTTCATCACCCCGGATCAGCACGACGCGGCGCGCAGCCAGCCCCTGAAGTATCACGAGCCGACCGAAGTGGCCGTTCACGCCGAGTACGTAGCTGAAGTGGCGCGACAGATGATCTTCAGTCAGTACGGCGACGAGGCCTACCACCGCGGCCTCAATGTCTACCTAACGCTGAACTCCGCCGAGCAGACGGTGGCCTATCGCGCGCTGCGCAAAGGCATCCTCGACTTCGAACGCCGGCAGGTCTACCGCGGGCCCGAGGCCTACATCGACCTGCCCGCCAATGCCAAAGACGTTGACGCGCGAGTTGCCGAAGCGCTCGATGAGCACCCCGACAACGACGAATTTCGTGCCGGCGTGGCGCTTGAAACCCACCCACGCAAGGTTGTGGCGGTGCTGCAAAACGGCGAATCAATCACCGTCACCGGCGAGGGCCTGAAGCCCGTGACGTCGGGCCTGGCCGAAAAGGGCAACCCCAAGACGCAGATACGACGTGGCGCCGTCATACGCTTGGTGAAAGGGGCGAAAGGCGATTGGTCGATTACCCAACTGCCTGAGGTTGAAGGGGCATTCGTCTCGCTCAACCCGCGCACCGGCGCAGTGCGCACCATGGTGGGCGGCTTCGACTACGCGAAGAGCAAGTTCAACCACGTGACTCAGGCCTGGCGCCAACCTGGCTCGAGCTTCAAGCCGTTCATCTACTCGGCCTCGTTGGAAAAGGGCTTTACACCGGCCACGGTGATCAACGATGCGCCCTTGTTCTTCGACGCTGGGACGACCGGCAGCCAGCCCTGGGAGCCGAAGAACTACGACGGCACCTTCGATGGGCCCATGTCCATGCGCCGTGGCTTGGCGAAGTCGAAGAACATGATCTCTATTCGCATCCTGCAGGCCATCACGCCCGCCTTTGCGCAAGGGTGGATCACGCGCTTCGGCTTCGAGCCTGAGCGGCACCCGGCCTATCTCACCATGGCGCTGGGGTCCGGCTCGGTGACACCACTTCAGATGGCGTCGGCCTACGGCGTCTTTGCCAACGGCGGCCACCGCATCAACCCTTTCCTGATAAGCAGAATCACCGACTCCAAAGGCCGCGTGCTGAACGAAGCCAAGCCACAGGCACTTGACGAGAGCTCGCGCACGCTGGACGCGCGCAACGCGTTCATCATGACCAGCCTGCTGCAAGAGGTAACACGCTCAGGCACCGCAGCCCGCGCTCAAGGCACCCTGAAGCGCCCCGACATCTACGGCAAGACCGGCACCACCAACGACTCGATGGACGCGTGGTTTGCCGGCTTCCAGCGCAACGTGGTGGGCGTGGTCTGGATAGGCTACGACAACCCGCGCAAGCTGGGCGACCGCGAAACGGGCGGTGGCCTCTCGCTGCCAGTCTGGATCGACTACATGTCGCAGGTATTGAAAGGTGTGCCGGTGGAAGAGCCCTCAGCCCCAGAAGGCGTGGTTAACCTGGGTGGCGAGTGGTACTACGAAGAATTCACTCACGGGAACGGCGTTAGCAGTGTGGGCCTGGAAGACAAGCTTCCCGCTGCGCCCAGCGAGGAAGAAAAGAAAAGCATCCTCGATCTGTTCAAACGCTGATACGTCAGGCGGGCGCCGCAAACCGCAGCGCCATGCCCGACTGCTCACTCGCGCAGGCTGAAAGCGCTTCGAAGAACTCCCGCCCTTCGCGCGTATCGAGCCACCGCCCATTCACGTATTTGTAGTGATAGCCACCCGAGCGGGCCGCCAGCCAAAGCTCATGCAACGGGGGCTGCGTGTTGAGCACGAGCTTGCTGCCATTGGGGAAGCTCAGTTCAAGCAGGCCACCGGTGCGGTGCGCGTCGATGTCAACCACATCGTCTTGCAACCATTGATCCGCAGCCGCTTCGACCGAAGACAGCACCGCCGAGGTGAGGCTGCTGAACTGTCCATCGGTAAGGGGTGTGGGAATGAGTGCGACCGTCATAATTCACCGCATGTTGAAACTGAAATTCAGTGTAGCGGCCCACCCTATCAAGCTGCTCGCAATAGGCCCATTGATCGCAGTCTCTCTGCTTGCGGGGTGCGGGCAGAAAGGCCCACTGGTTCAGGCGACGACGTCACCGGCCACGGCTTCACCGGCCGCTTCAACGCCGCGCTGAACGGCGCTCTACAAGCGCCCTTCTTCGACCGCGTGGCAGGCAACCTGCACGCCCTCAATCTGAAGCAGGGCCGGCCGCTCATGGCGGCATCGATCGTTGGCGTGAGGGCAGCGAGGGTGGAACGAGCAACCCGGCGGCGGGTTGAGCGGGTTAGGCACTTCACCTTGCACAGGTATGCGTGCGCGGCCGCTCATGGCAATGTCGGGAATGGCGTCCAGCAGCATGCGGGTGTAGGGGTGACGTGGTTGCGCAAACAGCGTGGTCTTGCCCGCCACCTCGACCAGACGCCCGAGGTACATCACGCCCACCACATCGCTCACGTGGCGAACCACGGCCAGGTTGTGCGAGATGAACAAATAGGTGAGGCCTCGGCTGCGCTGCAGGCCTTTCATGATGTTGAGCACCTGCGCCTGCACCGACACGTCGAGCGCCGAGGTCGGCTCGTCACAGACCAGGAATTCCGGCTGCGTGGCCAGGGCCCGCGCGATCGACACCCGCTGGCGCTGGCCACCAGAGAACTGGTGCGCGAACTTGTCCATGTCGGCCGCCACCAACCCGACCGAGCCCAGCAGCTCGACCACTCGGTCTTTCAGCTCCGCGTCATTGCGAACGAGCCCATGCTCGGTCAGCGGCTCGCCCACGATGTTTCGCACCTTCCAGCGGGGGTTGAGGCTCGCATAAGGGTCTTGAAAGATCATCTGCATGCGTCGACGCAAGGCCAGGGCCTGTGGCCCGGCCAATGTGTGCGCGATGGCTTGCCCATCGAACCGCACCTCACCTCCGCTCGGCGTGTGCAGCGCCACCAGCATGCGAGCCACCGTGCTCTTGCCGCAACCCGATTCCCCCACCAAGCCAAGCGTCTGGCCCCGCTCGATCGAGAAGCTCACGCCATCTACCGCATGCACCCACTGGCGCGGGCGCCGCTCGATAACGCGGTTCAGCCACGGGGCGGACACGTCGAAGCGCTTGGTCAGGTCGCGCACCTCCACCAAGGCACTCATGCCTTGGCTCCCGCTTCATGCAACCAGCAAGCAGCACGTGTCACACCGGCGTTCATGAGGTCAGGGCGTTCGCTGCGGCAGCGTTCCATCACGCGTGCGCAACGGGGGTTGAACGCGCAACCCGAGGGTATGGCCGTCAGGCGAGGCATGGTCCCGTCGATCTGCAGCAAGTGCTCGCGGTCTTCATTCATCGCAGGAATCGCCCCCATCAGGCCCACGGTGTAAGGGTGAGCAGGCGCGTGGATCACCGATTGCACCGGACCAATCTCGGCCACGCGGCCGGCATACATCACGGCCACGCGATCGCAGGTCTCGGCAATCACTCCCATGTCGTGCGTGACCAGCATCACCGCGGCACCATGCTCTTTGCACAAGCGCTTGAGCAGCGAAATGATCTGCGCCTGAACCGACACGTCGAGCGCCGTCGTGGGCTCGTCCGCCACGATCAGCTTGGGGTTGGCTGCGAGTGCCAGCGCAATCACCACACGCTGCCGCATGCCGCCCGAAAACTGGTGCGGGTACTGCTCGAAGCGCTCTGGTGCCGCCGAAATACCCGTTTCCCGCAGCAGGCCGATGGCGCGCTCGTGCGCCTGCGCGGCCGTCATCGGCAGGTGCGCCCGAATGGTCTCGGTCAGTTGTCGGCCCACGGTGTACAGCGGGTTCAACGAGGTCAGCGGGTCCTGGAAAATGGCGCCGATGTGGCGGCCTCGCAGCTTGCGCATCTCGTCATGGGGCAGCTTGTCGATGCGTCGGCCATCGAACCAGATTTCACCCGATGCCACGCGGCCCGGTGGGTCGAGCAAGCCGATGATCGCCGCGGCTGTCAACGACTTGCCGGCCCCTGACTCACCCACGACACCCAGGATCTCGCCCGGCGCGATGCTGAACGAGATGTCATCGAGTGCCAGCAGGGTGCCGTGGCGCGAAGGGAATTCGACGCGCAGTTTCTTGACCTCGAGCAAAGGCACGGTCATGGGTTCAACGCAAGCGCGGGTTCAGCGCATCACGCAGCCAGTCGCCCAGCAGGTTGACGCTCAAGGCAATCATCACGAGCACCGCGCCAGGAAAGATGGTGATCCACCACTCGCCCGACAGCAGAAAATCATTGCCTACGCGGATCAAGGTACCGAGCGAAGGCGACGTGACGGGCATGCCTACGCCCAGAAACGACAAGGTCGCTTCGATGACGATGGCCGAAGCCACTTGAATGGTGGCAAGCACGGTGACGGGCCCGAGTGCATTGGGTAGCACGTGCCTGCGCATGATGCGCAGCGGCGCCACGCCGATGACACGCGCGGCCTGCACATATTCCTTGTTGCGCTCGACCAGCGTGGAGCTGCGCACCGTACGCGCGTACTGCACCCAGCCGGTGAGCGCGATGGCCACAATCAGCACGCCAAACGCCAGCGTGTCGTGCGCCGTCGGAAAAAGCGCTCGCCCCACACCATCGACCAGCAAGGCCACCAGAATCGCCGGGAACGACAGCATCACGTCGCACACCCGCATGATGAAGGCGTCGGTGCGACCGCCGACAAAGCCGGCCACCAATCCCAAAGTCACGCCTACCAGCATCGACACCAGCACCGATGCCACGCCCACCATCAGCGAGATGCGCGTGCCGTACATGAGCGCCGAAAGAATGTCTCTACCTTGAGCGTCGGTGCCCAAGACGTACTTGGCACGCCCTTCGGGCAACCAGGCAGGCGGCACCAGCGCATCGGCCAATTCCAGCGTGGCCAGGTCGGTGGGGTTGTGCGGGGCCACCCAGTTTGCGAAGGCGGCGCAGAACACGCAGACCAAGGCGACTGCCGCCGAGGCCATTGCCAACGGTGAACGCCTGAAGCTGTACCAGACATCGCCTCCGAGGAAACGCGCCAGCGCGCCGCCGCTCACTTCAAGGTCACCCAGCGATAGGGCATGTAGTTGTCGGGCAGTTGGGTGAGCTCGATGTTTTTCTTCATCGCCCAGGCCAAGGCCTGTTGATGCAATGGCAGATGGCCCACATCATCGCTGTGCAAAGCGAAAGCTTGCTTGATGAGGGCATCGCGCTTGGCCTGGTCGGTCTCGCTCTGGATCTGTAGCGTGAGCTCGTCCACCTTGGGGTTGCTGTAGCTACCGAGGTTGAACTGACCTTGCCCTTTGTCCGTGGGTGTAGCGATCAGAGAAGACAGCGCGTTGTGGGCATCGTAGGTGCTGGGTGTCCAGCCCAACAAGTAGAAGCTGGTGTCACGGCGCAGGATCTTCGGGAAATACGTGACCTTGGTCTCGGTCTGCAGGTTGATCTTCACACCAATGCGGGCCAGGTTGGCAGCCACCGCCTGGCAGATGTCAGCATCATTCACGTAGCGGTCGTTGGGGCAGTTGAGGCTGACCTCGAAACCCGAGCCATAGCCAGCTTCGTCCATCAGCTTCTTTGCAGCCTCCACGTCGTAAGGCAGGCGCTTGTTCTGCTCGGGCGAAAAGCCGCGAATGCCTGGCCCCACCATCAGCGCTGTAGGCAGCGAGGCACCCCGCATCACCCTTGTCTTGATGGTCTCGATGTCGATTGCCTGATAGAAGGCCTGTCGCACCCGCTTGTCCTTGAAAGGGTTCTTGCCTTTGACGCTGGAGAACAGCAGCTCATCGCGCTTCTGGTCCATGCCCAGGAAGATGGTACGCAGCTCGGGCCCTTGCATCACCTTGAGGTTGGGTGAGGTCTTGATGCGCTCCACGTCTTGCAGTGGTACGGGCTCCATCAGGTCGATCTCACCCGACAGCAAGGCCGCCACACGGGTGGCCGCATTGCCGATGGGCGTGAAGATCACTTCATCGACATTGCCTTCAATCTTTCCCCAATAAGTGCCGTTGCGAACCAGCACCGTGCGCGCCGAAGGCTGGCGCTCTTTCAGCCGATAGGGCCCGGTGCCGTTCGCCTTGAAGCTGGCTGCGTTTTCGATGCCTTTGCGGCGGTCCACCGGGTTGGTGGCCTTGTTGTCCTCGCACCATTTCTTGCTCATCATGAAGACGTTGGTCAGCACGTCGGGCAGGATGGGAAACGGTGTGAGGGTCTCGATTTCAACCGTGTTTGCATCGACCTTGCGCACCTCTTTGAACGACGAGGTATAGCTTTGCATGTCGGAGCCTGAGCCGGCGGCGCGCGCAAACGAGAAGACCACGTCGTCGGCGCTAAAGGGTGTGCCATCTTGGAAGCTCACGCCGCGCCGCAACTCGAAGCGCCAAACGGTCGGCTTGGTCTGGGACCACCGCATGGCCAAGCCCGGCGTAAGGGCGAGCTTCTTGTCGCGCGCCACAAGCGGCTCGTAAACGTTGTTCGTGAAGCTGAGTTGCAGAGACTCGTTCAACGAGTGCGGGTCCATCGACTGCGCGTCTCCTTGATTGGCCACGCGAAGCGTCACGGCCTGGGTCGCACCCACCGACGACAACCACACCAGAAACAGCAACAAAGACTTCAGTTTCATCACGTGCTCCTTGTCTTGAATGAGATGTCAATGAGCATTGCCGGAAGGCTCGGCGCGCAACCGCGGATCGACCACAAAGTACAGCAGGTCCACCACCAAATTGATAGCGACGAACACCAGCGCAATGACACAGAGATATGCAGCCATCACCGGAATGTCGGCGAAGGTTACTGCCTGAATGAACAACAGGCCCATGCCTGGCCACTGAAAAACCTGCTCGGTGATGATCGAGAAGGCAATCAAGGAGCCCAACTGCAGGCCGGTGATGGTGATGACCGGCACCAAGGTGTTCTTCAGTGCATGGCCGAAGTACACGGTGCGGTTTGGCAGACCGCGCGCGCGCGCGAATCGAATGAAATCGGTGCGCAAGACTTCGAGCATCTCGGCACGCACCAAACGCATGATGAGCGCCAGCTGGAATATCGCCAACGTGGAAGCGGGCAGGATGAGGTGCTTCCAGCCATCCAGGGTAAAGAAGCCCGTGACCCAGCCGCCCAGATCTGTCAGCTCGCCCCGGCCGAAGCTGGGCAACCACTGCAATAGCACCGCGAACACCAGGATAAGCAGGATGCCGATCAGAAAGGTTGGCAAGGAGACCCCCAGCAACGACAGCATCATGACCAGTTGCGCGCCGGCGCTTCCACGTCGTAAAGCCGCATACACACCAAGCGGGATGCCCACCGCCAAAGCCAGGAAGGCTGCGACAAGAGAAAGCTCCAACGTCGCGGGAAATCTCTCAGCCAAAAGGGATGAGACTTTGCGGCCCTGACGCAAACTCAAGCCGAACTCACCCTGCACTGCGTTGCCAATGAAATGCGCAAACTGCAGGGGGAATGGCTTGTCCAGACCCAGATCCACACGCAGCTGCTCGCGCTGCGCCGGCGTTGCGTCCTGCCCCAAGAGATTCGTGACGGGATCGCCTACGTACTGGAAGAGCATGAACGCAATAAAGGCTACCGCCAGCATGACGCCGATGGCCTGAACAAAACGATGAAGGATAAAGGCAAGCATCTGGAGCAGTGTTTTACATCGAGCTGATGCATTCGCCGCTGACGCCATGAAAAAGGCCACCCGAAGGTGGCCTTGAATTCAAGTTCGCGCGACGAGCACGAACGCTGAATCAGAAGTCGTGGCGAACGCCCACGTTGAAGGCGCTGTTGTTCGAGTAGCCGGTCCCTGCGGGGAGAGCAGCGGCGTTGACGCCGTCCTTCTTCGCCTGGGAATAGTCTGCGTACAGACGAGTCCGCTTGCTCAGGAAGTAGTCGTAGCCAACACCGATTTTCTGCTCGGTCTTGTCGTCTTGTGGCTTCAGGCGGAAAAACGCTGCCTTCAGGACGCCCGGGCCAATAGGCGCCGTCAGGGCGACTTCAACGATCTTGTTGGTATTGACACTGCCCACACCCGTCTTGCTGCGACCGAAGTACACGATGGGGCGAATGAAACCGAGGTTGTAGGCAAAGCCAACATTGACCAACGAGTTGCCGTCAACCGAGTTACCGGCAGCAGTTTGACCAGCCGCCAGGGTGCCAGAGCGTGAAACCTTTTCGTAGCCGAGGCCCGCGTAGATCGGACCAGCCGTGTACTCGGCATTGAAGCCGGTGTCGCGGCCAACATTTCCTTCACTCAAGCCTACTGCCGCATTTGCAGTGAAGCCACCCAAGTTCGGCGTCTTGTAGCCGACCGTGTTGGCAGTGCGCACACCACCGCCATTGGTGGTCGGAGTAAGGAAGCCGGCCCACGCCTTCGACCCCACCTGTGCAACACCGTCCCAGCCGAACGGGTCGGTCTTGAGTGCAATCCAGAACGCCGGGGTATACCAGCGACCGAAATACACGCTACCAGCAGCAGCACTGGTCAATTGCACGTAGCTGCCGCCATCCCAAAAATTGGGGTTTGCGGTCACAGCGCTCGGGTTGACCTGGCCGGTATCGGGAGCAAAGCGGTGCTCGATGAGGAACTGGGCAGACATGCCGCCACCCAGGTCTTCGTTACCACGGAAGCCCAGACGTGAGCCGTGCGCTTGCTTGAGTTGCCATGCCTCCGAGGTGCCATTGGCGCCGTTATTCGGAGCGGTGCCGCCATTGCCCTTGGTGATGCCTTGGTCAATCTGACCGTAGATGGTCACAGACGATTGAGCCGAAGCAACACCAGCGAACGCGCCCAGCACTGCGAGAGCGAGAAGAGATTTTTTCATTGCGACTATCTCCTAGGTTGAACAAGGGGTCCCGGGCATTCCCTCCCTTTCGGGGAAGCCAGGCCGAACTCCTCAGCGGAAGTTGGCGTATTGCACCAGAGGGCCGAAGGCGTTGCAAAGGTTCACGACTGAAATAGAGCCAATTGTTGTGGGCGAACAACGAGAAAAAATGCCATTCACAAGCGCCGGAATCACCCATGAATTCATGTTCGGGAATGCCTTCGAAAGGCATTTTTCACCTAGGGTAATCTCGGGGGCATGAGTTCCATCAAGATCACGAGAAAGAGATCGGCCGTCGACGACTGGCTTAGCGCCGCAGACATCGCGTTGCGCACGCTCTCAGGCGTCAGCACAGCAGCACGGCCCGCGCCGCAGCCCCCGGCGACGAAGACATCTCTCGATGCGCCTGATTCGAAGCTGTCGGCATCGTTGATGCGCGTGAATCACGTGGGCGAAGTCTGTGCGCAAGCGCTGTATAGCGCTCAGGCTTTGGCGACACGAGATCCATTCTTGCGCGCGAGTTTTCGAGAAGCTGCTCGTGAGGAGACAGATCACCTGGCCTGGACGCATCACCGCCTGCGCGAACTCAACGCACGACCCAGTCTGCTGAACCCTGTGTGGTACGCAGGAGCCTTCGGCATCGGGTGGGTGGCAGGGCGAATCAGCGATCGGGTCAGCCTGGGCTTCGTCGTAGAGACAGAAGCGCAAGTTGAACAACACCTCGCGTCCCATCTCGACAAACTCCCGGCGGCAGACTTGGCTTCAAGAGCCATTGTGGAACGGATGAAAGAAGACGAAGCGCGCCACGGTGCGCAAGCGCGGCAAGCGGGTGCCGCCAACCTGCCAGCCCCAGTGCGTTGGGCGATGCGCGCCGCCGCAAAGGTGATGACGACCACCGCCCATCATTTTTGAGCACAGTGCTAAACGCTTAGCGTCAAGCCTCGGCGATCTCGTGGCTGGTGGTGATCTCGGCAGTCTTCGCCAGCATGATGCTGGCCGAGCAATACTTCTGGTGCGACATCTCGATCGCCCGCTGCACCGCCGCCTCGGGCAACGCCTTGCCTGTCACGACGAAGTGCATGTGAATGCGGGTGAACACCTTTGGATCTGTGGCAGCGCGCTCTGAGGTCAGCTTGACCTGGCAGCCCGAAACCTTGTGCCGCCCACGCTGCAGGATCAACACCACGTCATAGGCTGTGCAGCCACCCGTTCCGGCAAGCACCGTTTCCATCGGTCTCGGAGCGAGATTTCGACCGCCCCCATCCGGTGCGCCGTCCATCATCAACACGTGGCCGCTGCCCGTTTCAGCCATGAAGGCCATGCCGCTTGCGGCCACCCAATTGATCGTGCATTCCATCTCGAACTCCGCCTGCTGAATCGATCACCAAAATGGTGATTGTGCGGCTCCCCAAAAGTGCGTCGGATCACACATGCAAATGCGGAAAAAATATTGCAGCGCAACATAACTCCAAGATACACTTCGCGCACTGGCGTTCAGCGTGTATTTCCGTTAACACCAACCGTTTGTCTCCTCCACCTCCTCCATTGGTGGATTCAACCCAAGGCAGCGATGCCTTGGGTTTTTTTCTGGGTCGCACCGTATCATCCGGCGCCCAGAAACCACCCCCTGCAGGAGACGCCATGACCGGCCCCGTTCGCCCCGCAAAGCCACGCCGCGCCAAGAGCCGCGACGATGAACTCGGGCTCGCCGGTTACCTGCAAAAAATCCTCACGGCCCGCGTGTACGACGTGGCCATCGAGTCGCCGTTGGAGCTCGCCAAGAGCTTGTCCAAGCGTGTAGGCAACCAGGTCTGGCTCAAACGTGAAGACACGCAGCCTGTGTTCAGCTTCAAGCTGCGCGGTGCATACAACAAGATGTCGGGGCTGAACGCCGTACAGCTCAAGCGGGGCGTGATCTGCGCCTCTGCCGGCAACCACGCACAAGGTGTCGCGCTGGGAGCGCACAAGCTGGGTTGCAAGGCCTTGATCGTGATGCCCACAACCACGCCCAAGCTCAAGATTGACGCGGTGCGTGCCTTGGGTGGCGACGTGGTGTTGCACGGCGAAAGCTATTCCGACGCCTATGTGCATGCGCTCGAGCTCGAACGGCAGCACGGCCTGACCTTCGTGCACCCCTTCGACGACCCCGACGTGATCGCCGGACAAGGCACCATCGCGGTCGAGATCCTGCGCCAGCACCAGGCGCCGATCGACGCCGTGTTCGTGGCCATCGGTGGCGGCGGTTTGATCTCGGGGGTGGCGGCCTACATCAAGTCGGTGCGTCCAGAGATCAAGGTCATCGGCGTTCAGACCACCGATTCAGACGCCATGGTGCGCTCGGTCAAAGCCGGCAAGCGCGTGCAACTGAATGACGTGGGCCTGTTCTCTGACGGCACAGCCGTCAAGCTCGTCGGCGAAGAAACCTTTCGCCTCACACGCGCCCTGGTCGACGATTTCGTCGTGGTCGACACAGACGCTGTGTGCGCCGCCATCAAAGACGTGTTTCAAGATACGCGCAGCATCCTGGAGCCCGCAGGCGCCCTCGGTGTGGCTGCCATCAAGCAATACGCCGAAACGCACAAGCTCAAGGGCAAGACGCTGGTGGCCATCACCTGCGGCGCCAACATGAATTTCGATCGGCTGCGCTTCGTGGCCGAGCGGGCCGAGGTGGGCGAAGAGCGAGAAGCGGTGTTCGCTGTGACCATCCCCGAGGCTCGCGGCAGCTTCAAGCGCTTTTGCGAGCTGATCGGGCCGCGCAGCGTCACCGAGTTCAACTACCGCATTTCCGACGAGAAGAAGGCCCATGTATTCGTCGGCCTTGCGACCAGCAACCGCGGCGAGTCAGACAAGCTCACCCGCAGCTTCGCCAAGCACGGCTTCGCCACCGTCGACCTGACCCACGACGAGCTCGCCAAGCAACACCTGCGGCACATGGTCGGCGGTCGCAGCGAGCTCGCACGCGACGAGCGCCTGTTCCGCTTCGTTTTCCCAGAGCGGCCGGGGGCGCTGATGCAGTTCCTCTCCAGCATGCACCCGGGGTGGAACATCAGCCTCTTCCACTACCGCAACCAGGGCGCTGACTATGGTCGCATCCTGGTCGGCATCCAGGTGCCGCGCGGCGACAAGAAGGTTTTCAAAGACTTCCTGCAGGGGCTCACCTACCCGTGGGTCGACGAAACCGAAAATCCCGCCTACCAGTTGTTTCTGCGCTGATACGCAGCGCGTTGTGCCTGAAAGCGGCACTGCCTCACAATCCCAGCCCATGCCTGTCAGTCGATCGCTCATCTCCCCCACCGCCAACCCGCTGCTTGAGCGGGCGCTGCGCGACAAACTCAAGCGGCGCAGCGAAACCACCGGCAAGCTGGGCGAGCTTGAGCCCTTGGCGATCCGCCTTGGCTTGGTTCAAAACTCCCTCAAGCCGCGCTTCAAGGCGCCACAAATCGTCTTGTTCGCCTCCGACCACGGCCTGGCGGTGGATGGCATCGGTGCGGCCGGCCAATCGTCCACGGCGCGTCTGGTCAACAGCGTGCTCACCTCGCAACTGCCAGTGTCGGTGTTCGCTCGCCAGCAAGGCATGGATCTCAATGTGGTCGACTGCGGCGTGGCCGAAGCCGTGGCGCCGCACCCAAGGCTCATGGCCCGCAAGATTGCCCACGGCACGCGCAATGCGCGCGTCAACATGGCCATGACGCTCGACCAAGCACACGCCGCCATCCGGGCCGGCATGGAGATCGCCGACTCGATGGTGGGCAACCTCATCGCCTGCGCAGGCATAGGTGTGGGCTCACATGAAAGCGCCGCACTGGTGTTGACCGCCCTGTCCGGCGAGCCGATACACAACCTGGTGATGACGCCCGCCATGACGTCGGAAGACGAAACGCGCGTGATGATGGTGCTGCAGGCGGCGCAAACCCGGCATCGGGAACTCACCGATCCGGTCGAGGTACTGGCAGCCTACGGTGGTTTCGAGATCGCCATGATGGTCGGCGTGATGCTGGTGGCGTCGAGCAAGCGGCGCCTCGTGATGGTCGATGGCATGCCGGCCTGCGCAGCGCTGATGGTGGCAGCGCGCATCGCACCCACCGTGACCGACTACTGCGTGTTCTGCCGCAGCCACGGCCACCCGGGCCTGTCGGCCACGCTGGGCCTGTTCAAAACACTCGCGCTGCTCGAGCTGGGCATGGAAAGCACCGACGGCACCGGTGCCACGCTGGCTTTCCCGCTGGTGATGAGCTCGGCGGCCCTGCTGACCGAAGTGGCCGAAGGCGAGGATGCAGGGCCCTCACAGCCAGCAGACATCGGCCCGTCATCGGACCCAGGTCGCCCGTAAAGGCTTCAGCGAGACGCGTTGGGGTCGCCCATGCCCGGCCGCGGCGCGCGCGCGCCGGCTGGCGGCACGGGTGCTGGCGCGGTAGCGGGGTTGATGGCCTGCACCGGCCTTTGCGCACGTGCAGGCGGTGCGGGTCGAGGCTGAGCAGGGGCAGGCATGGAGGTCGGCTCACTTCCCACCCGGGGCAATGACCCCGTGGCAGGCGGGGGCAGCACCGGAATCTCAAGCACAAACGACGTGTTGCCTTCGGCAGCGCCGATAGACGCGGTGCGCAGGCTCACATTCTTCAACACCAGTTGATCTTCGAGCTGGGCACCGGCCTTGAAGGCGCGGGCCGGTTTGCCGTCGATCGAGATCAAGGCCACACCAGGCGTCATGCCTGACGGGCTGGGCTTCGCGGCCATCACACCCAGCAGCTTGAAGCGACTGCTGGCCTGGGGTGCCAAGGCCACCGAGGCCACAGGCTCCGCGCCGAGCAGGCGCGAAAGATCACCACGTACCTGTGTGGTTTCGCCGACGACCACCGCATTGGCCGGTACTGGGTCGGCGCGCACGAGCAGGCGCATGCCCCAGAACACGGTCCCCGCAGCCACCAAGGCCCAAATCACGAAAGCTGACAATCGCGCAATCATCGGACGATTATCATTCAACGCCTCAACCGCCCGCCATCCGTGCAAGTCATGAACTCTTTTGCCAAGCTTCCCGCGCCGCGCCGCGCCCGCGGCTTCACCCTCATTGAGCTGATGGTGGTGCTGGTGATCATCGGCGTGCTGGCCGCCTTGATCGCACCCAATGTGCTCGACCGCGCAGACGATGCGCGAGTGACCGCCGCACGCACCGATGTCAACAACATCATGCAAGCGCTCAAGCTGTACAAGCTCGACAACCAGCGCTACCCCTCTGGTGACCAAGGCCTGCAGGCACTGGTGACCAAGCCCACAACGGGCATCATTCCCCCCAACTGGAAGCCCTATGTGCCCAAACTCCAGAACGATCCCTGGGGCAAGCCATACCAGTACGCCAACCCCGGCGTGAAAGGTGAGATCGATGTGTACAGCTTGGGTGCCGACGGCCAGATCGGTGGCGAAGGCAAAGACGCTGAAATCGGCTCCTGGCAATAGGCCCCAAGCGAGGCGGTCATTCGTCAGGGGCTTTACCCTGATCGAACTGCTGGTCGTTGTGGCGCTCATCGCCATTGCTTCGGGCTTGATGACCCTGTCGCTGCGCGACCCCGCGGGCACCCAGCTCGAAAACGAAGCCGCTCGCCTGGTGGCCTTGCTCGAATCGGCCCGCGCCGAGTCGCGTGCGTCGGGCATGACAGTGCGCTGGGAGCCGCACGGCGCCGAGCCCAATTCCGAAGGCTTTCAATTCGTCGGCCTCACCACGGCGAGCGAATTCCCCAGTCACTGGCTGGGCAGCGGAGTCTCGGCCGAGATCGTCGGCGCGCGCGCCGTCGTGCTCGGCCCCGAGCCCTTGATTCCGCCGCAGCGCATCGTGCTGCGGCTCGAAGACCAGCGCCTGGCCGTGGCAAGCGATGGCCTCGGCCCTTTTGTCGTGGTCGACGGCGACCCGGCGGCGCAACAGCCATGAAGCCGCTACTGCCCTGCCGCACACGCGGCTTCACGCTCATCGAGGTGATGGTCGCCCTGGCCATCGTGGCGGTGACCCTGGGCGCTGGCATGAAGGCTGCCGGCGCGCTGACCGACAACGCGCAGCGCATCGTCGAGGTCACGTCGGCACAGTGGTGCGCTGAAAACGAGCTCACCGAGCTCAAGCTCACCAAGTTCTTCCAGGTGCCCACCGAAATCGACTTCACCTGCGAGCAGTTTGGCGTGGCCTACAAAGGAAAACTGATCTCACGCCGCACACCCAACCCCAACTTCCTGCGGGCCGACGCACAAATCTTCAACGAAGACGACCGCCCTGTACTCACCCTGTCTACCGTGCTCGGGCGCTGACATGCACGCACGCCACCACCACGCCCCGCGCGGCTTCACGCTCATTGAAGTGCTGGTGGCCATGATGATCATGGCCATCCTGGCCGTCATGGCGTGGCAAGGCGTTGACGGCATCGTGCGCACGCGCGCCGCAAGCCAGGGGCGGCTCGAACAGTTGCTGCGCCTGAACACCGTGATCGCCCAGTTCGAGCAAGACCTGGCAGCTACGCAAGACAGTGGTGCCATCCCGCAGCCCCTGCCCAGTTTTGACGGCATCTCGATGCGCCTCACACGGCGTGCGCCCCAAGGCCTGCAGCTCGTCGTGTGGTCCTTGCGCGGGGGCACCTGGCTGCGCTGGGCCGGTCCGCCAGTCACCACCGTGAAGGCGCTGCAAGAAAGTTGGTTGAGCACGCAGCAATTCATCGGCAATGAAGCAGGGCAATTGCGCACGCTGACCGGCATCACCGAGTGGCAGGCGTACTGCTATCGCGGCAATGCCTGGAGCAACTGCCAGTCAAGCGCCGGCGACACCGCACTCGCACCCGCCGTGGGCGCGAGCGCACCCCCAGTCAACGCCGACCCGCTGAAGGCGGTGCGACTGGTGCTCAGCTTCGGCGAAGGCAGTGGCTTCAATGGCAGCGTGACGCGAGAAATCGCGCTCGGCCCGCAATGAAGCCGCTGCGCACCCATCGACCACGCGCCCGCCAGCGCGGCGCGGCCTTGCTGCTGGCGATGATCATCGTCACCCTGATCGCCACGCTGGCGGTGTCGATGGTGTGGCAGCAGTGGCGCGCCGTGCAGGTCGAAACGGCCGAACGCTCGCGCTCCCAGTCGGCCTGGATACTGTTGGGAGCGCTCGACTGGGCCGGGCTGATCCTGAAGGAAGACGCACGACCCTCCGCCGCGCAGGTCGACCACCTCGGCGAGCCCTGGGCGGTGCCGCTGGCCGAAGCGCGCCTCTCCACCTTCCTGGCTGCCGACAAAGACAACACCGACGACGCGCCCGAGGCGTTTCTCTCCGGCAGCATCACCGACGCGCAGGCGCGCTTCAACTTGGGCAACCTCGTCGATGCCAGCGGCAAGGTGTCCGAACCCGACGTGAACGCGCTGCGCCGACTGTGCGAGAACGTCAACGTCAGCGTCACCGTGGCCGACCTGCTCGTCAACGGCTTGAAAGCCGCCTACACCCCGGCCGGCGCACCGGGTGCGGTGAACGACCCACCACTCGCGCCCAGGCGCATTTCGCAGCTCACCTGGCTCGGCATCGACACGCAAGCCCTGCAACGCCTGGAGCCTCACATCGTGATGCTGCGCGACCGCACCACCGTCAACATCAACACCGCGGGACGCGAAGTGATCGCGGCGATGATCCCAGGGCTCAACGTGGGCGATGCGGAACGCCTGGTGCAATACCGGCAACGCACGCCCTTCAAGAGCCCCCAAGACATCCAGAGCCAGTTGCCCGGCACCAACGCAGAAAGCCTGGCGGGCGTCGGCGTCCAGTCGCGCTTCTTCGAAGTGCGTGGCCGCTTGCGGCTGTCAGACCGTGTGCTGGAGCAACGCTCGCTGGTCGAGCGCAACCAGCGAACCATCACGGTGTTGACCAGCGAGCGCATCAACTCCACCGACAGCGGGCGCTGAAAGAGATGCTGAGACCCGTTGCAACGAACACTACAAGAACACGCCGCAAGCTGTTGATTCGGGTAGGTTTGTACGTCCGTGCACTTACATTTCCGCTACCCTCGCACCCTGTATGAGTACGCTTGTCGTTCAAATCCCATCGCGCCCCCGGCTGCAAGCCCGTGACCCGGACCGCCCTGCGCTTGAAGGCCTCGGCACCGAGTACGCCTACGTCCTGAGCCCCAACGGCATCGACCTGACTTCGCAGGGCCGTTGCGCCGTGGCGCTGTTGCCCAAGGCGGCGGGCGCTGTGGCCGTGCTGTCCGACACCGACGTGAGCTGGCACCGCATCACCCTGCCCAAGGCACCCGCTGCGCGCCTGCCGGCGGCCTTGATGGGCGTGCTCGAAGAAGCCTTGCTCGAAGAAGCCTCGAGCGTGCACATCGCTGTTGCGCCCAACGCCACCGCAGGCCAGCCCACCTGGGTGGCTGCGGTCGACCGCAACTGGCTCACCGGCGAGTTGGCGGTGCTCGAAAAGGCGCATGTGTTCATTGACCGCGTGGTGCCAATGTCATGGCCCGACGAGCCACCCACCGGCCACTTCGCCGAGCTGGGCGACCCTTCACAAGGCGCCACGCTCACCTGGGCCCATGCCGATGGCGTTGCCCAGATCGCCCTACAGGGCACCCTGGCGCGCGCCCTGCTGCCCACACCCTTGCCAGAAGGCGTGCGCTGGAGCGCCACGCCGGCCACCGCTTCGGCAGCCGAGCGCTGGCTGGGCGCACCCGTTACCGTGATGGACTGGCCGCAGCGCGCGCTGCAGGCGTCGCGCTCGCTGTGGAACCTGCGTCAGTTCACGCTCGCTCGCAAGAACCGCGGCACCCGGGCCCTGCGCGATGTGTGGCGCCAGTTTCTCAACCCCGCCTGGAAGCCCATGCGCTACGGGCTGATCGCCCTGGTGGGGGTGCAGCTGGTGGGCCTCAACCTGTGGGCTTCGCACCAGCACAGCGCCGTCGAAGGCAAGCGCCAGGCCATGGTGCGGCTGCTGCAGACCACCCACCCGCAAGTGCGTGGCGTGCTCGATGCCCCGCTGCAGATGCAGCGCGAGACCGACACCCTGCGCGCAGCGGCCGGCAAGCCCGGTGAAACCGATCTCGAACCCATGCTGCAGGCCGCGGCCGGCGCCTGGCCCGGCGGCCGCCCTCAGGTAGACACGCTGCGCTACGAGCCCGGCAAGCTCACCCTGTCGGCCACGGGCTGGGACCCCTCCGAGATCGAGCAGTTCCGCAATCAATTGCGCCCGAGCGGCTGGCAGGTCGAGGCCATCGATGGCCGCGTGACCGTGAGCCGCTCGCCCTCCAACGCCAACCCGGGGCGCCTGTGAAAGCCCGCACCATCACCCTCCCCACCCCGCTCAAGGCGCTGAGCACCGAGGCCTCCGAGCGCTGGCGTGCACTGCCGCCCCGTGAGCGGCTGGGCCTCACGCTGGCCGGCGTCGCCATCGGCATTGCCGTCGTCTGGATGATCGCGGTGGCTCCGGCCCTGCGTACGCTGCGCGAAACCCCGGCGCAGATTGACGAGCTCGATGCCAAGCTCCAATCCATGCAGCGCATGGCAGTTGAATCACGCGAGCTGCGCGGTGCGGCGCCGGTTCCGGCCACACAGGCCGCACTCGCCCTCAAGTCGGCCACCGATCGCCTGGGCGAGAAAGGCCGCATCGCGGTGCAAGGCGATCGCGCCACGCTCACCTTGAGCGGCGTGACCGGCGAAACCTTGCGCGCCTGGCTGACCGAGGCGCGCAGCGGTGCGCGTGCCCGGCCGGTCGAGGCCCAGCTCTCCAAAGGGCAGCAGGGCTACGCCGGCACCATCGTCCTCACCATCGGAGGGAGCCAGTGATGGCGCGCCAACCCGCTCGCCGTGGCATTCGCCGCCGCTTTGCTTCGAGCGCCGTGCCCACGCACTGGCAAGAATCGTCGTATGCCGAAATGGCGTGGGAAAAGTCCCGCAACGCAGCCTCACGCTGGGCCATGGGCGGCGTCGTGCTAGGCCTCTTGATCGGGCTCATCGTCTTTGCGCCCGCCACCTGGCTGGCCAGCGCCGTCAACAGCGCCACCGGCCAACGTGTGCAGCTGGCCGACGCGCGCGGCAGCGTCTGGTCGGGCAGCGCGGTGGCCGTGTTGACAGGTGGTGTGGGAAGCCGCGACGCCAGCGCCCTGCCGGGGCGGCTGGAGTGGTCGCTCGGCCTGAAAGGCCTGGGCTTCGAGTTGCGCATGCAGCACGCCTGCTGCCTCAACGGCACCGTCAGCCTGCTGCTCAAGCCCGGTCTGGGCCGCTTCTCGGCCACGCTGGCACCCAAGCCCGATTGGGTGGGCCAATGGCCGGGCGCGTTTCTCGGCGGGCTGGGCACACCCTGGAACACCTTGCAGCTGGGCGGCTCGCTGCGGCTGTCGTCGCCAGGGCTGAAACTTGAATCGGTGCAAGGCCGCTGGCTGGTAGAAGGCCAGGCCGACATCGAGATGCTGCAAGCCTCGTCGCGCGTGTCCACGCTCGAGCCACTGGGCAGCTATCGCTTCACCTTGACGGGCAGCGCAGGCGCCCCGTCGCAACTGCGCCTGAGCACACTCGAGGGCGCCTTGCAGCTCTCAGGCGAAGGCACGGCAGGCGCCAACGGCGTGCGCTTCCGCGGCGAAGCCAAGGCAGCCACCGAAGCCGATGAGGCTGCACTCAACAACCTGCTCAACATCATCGGCCGGCGCAGCGGCGCCGTGTCTGTCATTTCGATCGGATAAGCATGAACAAGCGCTCCACCTGCAGGCCGCCTCGGCGACCACTCACCGCCGCCCTGGTGGCCGTGATGATGTGCACCTCGCTGGCCCCGGTGCCGGTGGCGCTTGCCCAGCAGCCGAAAGAATCCCGCTTCAAGGGCGAGCCCGTCACGCTGAATTTCGTCAACGCCGAGATCGAAGGCGTTGCCCGCGCGATGGGCGCCATCCTCAAGCAGCAATTCATCGTCGATCCCCGCGTCAAGGGCAGCATCACGTTGTACAGCGAAGAGCCCTTGTCGCCGCGCGAGGCCTACCTCAACTTCCTGGCCGCCCTGCGCGGCCTGGGTTTCACGGTGGTGGAGTCGGGCGGCCTGTTCAAGGTGGTGCCCGAGGCCGATGCCAAGCTGCAGTCGAGCACGGTGTCGGTCGGTGCGGTGTCGCGCCAGGGCGACCAGGTGCTCACGCAGATCTTCAAGCTGAGCCACGAGAACGCCAACAACCTGGTGCCGGTGCTGCGCCCCTTGATCAGCCCCAACAACACCATCAACGCCAACCCAGGCAACAACACGCTGGTCATCACCGACTACGCCGACAACCTGGCGCGCATCGGCAAGATCATCGCGGCGATGGACACGCCGAGCTCGGGTGACGTGGAAATCATTGCCCTCAAGTACGCCGTCGCCACCGATCTGGCCACCATGGTGCAGCGCCTGAGCGACGGCGGCAGCTCCGTGCCCGGCGCCCCCGGCCTGGGCGGCGCCACCTCGTCGATCATGGTCGACCCGCGCAGCAACTCGCTCATCGTGCGCGCTGCCACACCGGCCCGCATGGCCAGCATCAAGTCAATCGTCGACAAGCTCGACCAGCCGACCCAGGGCAACAACCCGATGGGCAACATCTACGTCGTGTACCTGAAGAACGCAGACGCGACCAAGCTGGCAACAGTGCTGCGCGCGGCCTACGGCGCCGGGGGCAGCGGCTCTAGCGGCGGAGGCGGGAGCGGTGGAGGTACCAGCCCGTCGGCCCAGCAGGCAAACCTTTCCGCGGGCAACGCAGGGGGCGGCGGGCAAAGCGCTGCCGCTGCCGCGCCCGTCACACCCTCGGCCGGGCCTTCCACCGGCGGGATGATCCAGGCCGACCCGGCGACCAATGCCCTCATCATCACGGCCGCCGAGCCGGTGTACCGGCAATTGCGAGCCGTCATCGAACAACTCGATTCGCGTCGTGCGCAGGTTTACATCGAAAGCATGATCGTCGAAGTGACCGGCGACAACGCCGCTGACTTCGGCTTCCAGTGGCAAGGCATTTCCGGCAAGAAGGGCGACTCCAACATCGTCGCGGGCGGCACCAGCTTCGATGCAGGCGGCGCCAACATCATCGACCTGTCGGTGGCTGCGGCGGGCGGTCGCACCACGGCGGGCGCCGCACTGCTCGGCCTGCCCAATGGCTTCAACATCGGTGTCTTGAAGAACCTGGGCAACGGGCTTTACGGCCTGTCGGCCATCGCCCGCGCCTTGCAGAACCAGACCAACACCAACATCATTTCCACGCCTAACCTGATCACGCTGGACAACGAAGAAGCCAAGATCATCGTCGGCAGCAACGTGCCTTTCATTACCGGCCAATTCACCAACACCGGTGGGGCCACGACCAGCCCCTTCCAGACGGTGGAGCGCAAGGACGTGGGCATCACGCTGCGCATCAAGCCGCAGATTGGCGAGAACGGCGTCGTGCGCATGACGCTGTTCCAGGAGTCATCGAGCTTGAGCGACAAGGTCGCCCCCGGCACCACCACGGCAGGCCCCACCACCAACAAGCGCTCCATCGAATCGACCATCGTCGTCGACGACGGGCAGATCATTGTGCTGGGCGGCCTGATCGAAGACCGCTTTACCGACACCGTCAACAAGGTACCGCTGCTGGGCGACATCCCGCTCATCGGCGCGCTGTTCCGCAGCCAGAGCCGGCAGAAGACGCGCACCAACCTGATGGTCTTCTTGCGGCCCACCGTGCTGCGTGACGCGGCAACTTCCAACAAGCTGTCGACGGACCGCTACGACCTTATCCGCGCACAGCAGCAGGGCGGGCAGCCTGAGCGCAGCTTTGTGACGCCAATCAACGAATCGCCAGTGCTGCCGACGCTGCCCAGCGTCACCAACACCGAGAAGCCGCTGAGCGTGCAGCCCGCTGCAGCGCCCGCAACCGGCGCCACCCCGGCCGCCGTGAAGAACTGATCATGGGCGCGCGCCACCCCCTGCCCTACGCCTACGCCAAGGCGCACACGCTGCTGCTCGAAGACGACGGCGAGCGCCTGGTGCTGTGGGCACCCGAAACGGTGTCGCTGCCCGCGCTGAGCGAAGTGCTGCGCCTGTACCAGATCGACTCGCTGGAGCGCGAGTCGGCCAGCACGCTGGGCAACCGCATCGCCGTGGCCTATGCCGGCGGCGAGTCGAGCGCCGCCACCGTCATCGGTGAGGTGGAAAGCAAGGTCGACCTGAGCCGCATGATGCAAGACCTGCCAGCGGTCGAAGACCTGCTGGAAGCGGCCAACGACGCGCCCATCATCCGCATGCTCAACGCTCTGCTCACGCAGGCCGCGAAAGACGGTGCCAGCGACATCCACATCGAGCCGTACGAGCGCTCAAGCTCGGTACGCTTCCGCGTCGACGGCACGCTGCGCGAGGTGGTGCAGCCCAACAAGGCGCTGCACGCGGCGCTGATCTCGCGCCTGAAGATCATGGCCGAGCTCGATATTTCAGAAAAGCGTTTGCCGCAAGACGGCCGCATCTCGCTGCGCATCGGTGGCCGCGCAGTCGACGTGCGGGTGTCCACGCTGGCCTCGTCGCACGGCGAGCGCGCCGTGCTGCGCTTGCTCGACAAGGGCGAATCGAAATTCACGCTCGAAGGCCTGGGCATGGGCGGCGACACGCTGCAGCGCTTCGACAAGCTGGTGCAGCAGCCGCACGGCATCGTGCTCGTCACCGGCCCCACCGGCTCGGGCAAGACGACTACGCTGTACGCCTCGCTGGGCCGCATCGACACCAGCACCACCAACGTGTTGACGGTGGAAGACCCGGTGGAGTACGAGCTGGGCGGCATCGGCCAGACGCAGGTCAACCCGAAAATCGACCTCACCTTCGCCAAAGCCTTGCGCGCCATCCTGCGGCAAGACCCCGACGTGATCATGATCGGCGAAATCCGCGATTACGAAACCGCGCAGATCGCCGTGCAGGCTTCGCTGACCGGCCACCTGGTGCTGGCCACGCTGCACACCAACGACGCGCCCAGCGCCGTCACGCGGCTCACCGACATGGGCATCGAGCCCTTCCTGCTCAGCTCCAGCCTGTTGGGCGTGCTGGCGCAGCGCCTGGTGCGCAAGCTCTGCCCGCATTGCAAGAAAGAAGACGCGCGCGGCCGCTGGCACCCGGTGGGCTGCGGCGAATGCGGCCAGAGCGGCTACAAGGGCCGCACGGGTGTGTACGAGCTGATGGTGGCCGACGACAAGGTGCGCGGCCTGATCCATGCCCGCGCCGCCGAGTCGCAGATCTTTGTGGCGGCTGAAGCCAACGGCATGCGCTCGATGCGTGAAGACGGCGAGCGGCTGGTGACTGAAGGTGTCACCTCGCCGGAAGAAGTGATGCGCGTGACGCGGGAGTAGACGATGACCATCGCAAGCACGCGAGACCCAGCGCCGGGCCGCCCCAAGCCGGGCTTGACCCCCTTGGGGGATCGACTGTGCTACTCCTCGGCCGAGGGGCAGTAACGTGCCTGCCTACAAGTTCGAAGCGCTCAACGCCGCGGGCAAAACCACCACCGGCCTGCTCGAAGCCGAAAACCTGAAGGCCGCCCGCACGCAGCTGCGTGCTCAGGCTTTGGTGCCGCTCGATGTGACCCAGGTCGCCTCGGCCGGCACCCAGGCCACCGGCGGGCTGCGCCTCACGCGCAAGGTTTTCAACTCCACCGGCCTGGCCGTCTGGACACGCCAGCTCGCCGGCCTGGTGGGCTCGGGCCTGCCGCTGGAGCGCGCCCTCACCGCCTTGAGCGACGAGGCCGAAGACCAACGCCAGCGCGAGCTGGTGGCGCACCTGCGCAGTGAGGTCAACGCCGGCTCGACGTTTGCGCGCGCGCTCGCCAGTGCACCGCGCGAGTTCGACGACGTCTACCGCGCCGTGGTGGCCGCAGGTGAGCAAAGCGGCGCGCTGGGCACCGTGCTCGAGCGCCTGGCCGACGACCTGGAAGAACGCCAGTCGCTACAAGCCAAGCTGATCGGCGCCACGCTCTACCCGGCCATCGTGTCGCTGATCGCCATCGTGATCGTGATCTTTCTCGTCACCTACGTGGTGCCGCAGGTGGCCTCGGTGTTCACCAACTCCAAGCGCGCGCTGCCCGGCCTCACGGTGGCGATGCTGGCCATCAGCGCCTTCATTCGCCACTACGGCTGGTTGATGCTGCTGCTGCTAATAGGCGCCGGCGTGGGCCTGAAGCTGATGCTGCGCAACGAGGTGTTTCGCGAGCAGTTCGACGCCACTTTCCTCACCCTGCCGCTGATCGGCAAGCTCGCACGCGGCTACAACTCGGCGCGCTTCTCCGGCACGCTGGCCATGCTGGCCGGTGCCGGTGTGCCCATCCTGAAGGCGCTGCAAGCCGCGGCCGAAACGCTGTCCAACCGCGCGATGCGCGCCGATGCGATGGACGCACTGGTGCAGGTGCGCGAAGGCGCGCCGCTCGCCTCGGCACTCGCCGGCAAGAAGCGCTTCCCCGGTCTCTTGGCCATGTTTGCCCGCTTGGGCGAGCAAACCGGCCAATTGCCGCAGATGCTGGATCGCGCCGCGCGCCAGACCAGCATGGAGGTGCAGCGCCGCGCCATGGCCATGGCCACCATTCTTGAGCCCTTGCTCATCGTGGCCATGGGCGGCGTGGTGATGTTGATCGTGCTGGCCGTGCTGCTGCCGATCATTCAGCTGAACACCTGGGTGAAATAGGGCCCCCCAGTCGCTTCGCTCCTGCCCCCGAGGGGCGCCACCCAGCGGCCCGGCAGAGCCGGATCCGCGGGCGTTGCTTGAGGGAGCACTTCGCTGCGCTTGTGCGAGCCGTCGCACATTTCACTGCCGTTGGGGCTGAGGTATCGAAGCCTGCTTGGCGGGCACTTCGCTGCGCTTGTGCGAGCCGTCGCACATCTCGCTGCCGTTCGGGCTGAGGTATCGACGCCTTGCGTTGCTTGGGCTCTGGCATGGCTCCTGCGTGGCCATTGCGTGCAGAACTGAACGGTCTTTCGGGTTTTCATTGATGGTTGCTCCTGCCGGGGCTGCGTTTCAATGGATTGAAGGTCTGCGTCCTCTGGAGGTTTTATGAGCGCATCCAAGCAGTTGGTCACAGTGTCACCAGGCTCATCGCGAGGTGGTATCCCGATCGCGCGCATGCGCAGCTTGTACAGAGTCGACGAGGTCGGCCTGAAGCTGGACAAGCTGCCTCAAAAGGAACACGAAGGCCTGCGCTCCACCTACGAGCGCATGTTGGAGAAGGGCCCGGAGCGTTTCCAGGTCAAGCCCTCCGGTCTGCCGGCCATGGGCTACCTCTACGACGACCTGCCCAATTTCTCTGAGGTGCTCGACGACATCAAGCGCCAGATCGCCCTGTGCGAAGACAGCCGCGATGCACTTGAGATCACGCCGCTGCTGCTGCTCGGCCCGCCCGGCGTCGGCAAGACCCATTTCGCACGCGAGTTGTCTCACCTGCTGGGCACCGGCATGGGCTTCATGTCGATGAGCTCCATGACCGCCGGCTGGGTGCTCTCGGGCGCTTCCAGCCAATGGAAGGGCGCACGCCCGGGCAAAGTGTTCGAGACGCTGGTCGACGGCCAATACGCCAACCCGGTGATGGTGGTCGACGAGATTGACAAGGCCGGCGGCGAGCACGCCTACGACCCGCTGGGCGCGCTGTACAGCCTGCTTGAGCACGACACGGCGGGCAGTTTTACCGACGAGTTTGCTGAAGTGGCCATCGATGCCAGCCAGGTGATCTGGGTCGCCACCGCCAACGACGGCCGCGCCATTCCCGAGCCCATCTTGAACCGCATGAATGTGTACGAGGTGCTCGCACCCGACCGGGAGGCGGCCCGCCACATCGCGGCCAAGCTGTACCGCAGCATCCGCAGCGACCACGACTGGGGCAGCCGCTTCGCGCCCGAGCCCGACCACGACGTGCTCGACTGCATGTGCGAGATGGCCCCGCGCGACATGCGCCGCGCCTGGATGACGGCCTTCGGCAATGCCAAGCTGGCCCGCCGCGACCGCGTGGAGCCGGGCGACTTGCCCGAAGCCGGCTTCAAAAAATCGAGCATCGGCTTCGTGCAATAGACCAAACCCTGAGCTGAAAGCGGCTCAGTGCGTTTTGAGGGATGGTGAAGCCTTCTGTTGGCGATAAGCTCGGCCCAACAGGAGGCCCACGCCATGTCTTTGCACCGCACCACCCTGCCGCTTGCCCTCGCGCTCACCTGCCTGGCATCCCAGGCCCAGACGACCCAACCTACCCCCGCCGACTGCCCACCCGAGCAGCGTGACGATTGCAAGCCCGGCGACGAGCCAGACCGCGGCACGCGCAACAACGATGCCGCCTCGCCGCAAGTCTCGGCCGATGCCCCGCTGCCGGCAGCGGGCGGCGGCGGCGGTCCGGCAACCACGCTGCGCTACGACCGCGGGCCCCTGAAGGTGCGCAACTACGGCCTCAGCGTGGGCGTCGACCACGCCCTGTCACGCCAGTGGGTGCTCGGCGGCCTGGTCAATGTGGCCAAGGGCCGTGTGGAACGCAGCCAGACCGAGACCGCCACCAACATCAACGGCACCAACACCTTTCAAAGCGACACCACGGTCAACACGCACAGCACCTCGCTTGCCGCGTCGCTCAGCTACTTCACCACCAATGCCATCGCCTTCGACGGCGTGCTGTCGTACATGCGCACCCAGCTGGAAACACGTCGCGTCAGCGCCGGGCAAGGCGAGTTCAGCGGCGACAACCTGAGCCACAGCTGGGGCACGTGGCTCAGCGCCAGCCGCATCTGGCGCTTCGGCCCACGTGCGTTCATCCCGCAGCTGGGGCTGGAGTACGTCGACACCCGCACCGACGCGGTGGCTTTCGTCGACGCGGCAAACCCCGCAGCAGCCCCCCCGCCTTTCAGCGTCAGCGACCACCGCCAGCGCACGCTGGCCACCCTGCTCAGCGCGCAACTGCAGCAGCCCTACAGCATGGGCTTCGGCACGCTCACTCCCTATGTGCGGGCGACCTGGCGCGAGCGGCTGTGGAAGAAGGCAAGCCCCATCACCGCAACGAACTCCAACAACCTGGTGCGCGACCTCGACCCCGATGCCGCCGAGAGCCGCAGCTCCATTGGCCTGGCGGGCGGCGTGATCGCTCAGTTCACGCGTGGGGTCAGCAGCTTCGTCGATGTGTCCTACCGACGCGGCACCAACCAACTGCGCGAAACGCGGCTGGGCCTGGGCCTCAAGTTCGAGATCTGATCGCAGCCCATGCCCATGGCCCGCAGTTTCATCACCGGCCTGAGCGCGCTGCTGCTCGCTGCGTGCGGCAGCACGCCCACCACGGCGCCGGCCAGCCTGAGCGAAGAGCAGTTGATGATCGTCGACTGCGTGTTGCCCGGCCAGGTGCGCCAGCTGGGCAATTTCGCCACCTCGCTGTCGGCGCGGCGCCCACAGAAGCTGCCGGCCTACGAATGTGCACAGGCCGGCGGTGAGTTTGCGCTCGCCACCCGCGACCCAGCTCGCGCGCTGGCCATCTGGCTGCCGTTCGCCCAGCAAGGGCAGGCCGAAGCGCAAACGCAAGTCGGCGAGATGTACGAGCGCGGCATCGGCACGGTGGCCGACTACGCCACCGCGGCGCAGTGGTACGCCAAAGCCAGCCAGCAAGGCGACAGCCGCGCGCTCATCAACCTGGCCTCGCTTCACGAACGCGGCCTGGGCGTGAAGCGCGACCCGCTGCTCGCGGCCAGGCTGTTCCGCCAGGCCAGCGGGCAGGCCGGCGTGCCGGGCCGCGTCACCATCGACCTGGTTGACCCGGTCATCGTGGTGCCCACACCGGGGCAAGACGGTGCAGCGCCCGTCGTGCCGCTGCGTGGCCAGGGCGAGCGGCGCGAGATCCGCGGCAAGGTCAGCTCCGAGGCCGGCGTGCGCCAGCTGATGCTCAACAACAAGCCGCTGGCAGTCGATTCGCAAGGCATGTTTCGCACCGAGCTTGACCTGACTCAAGGCGCATCTGACGTGCGCCTCACCGCCACCGACCGACAAGGCACCCAGGCTACGCTGAGCTTTCGCGCGATCCCGGGCACGGGCGCAAGCTTGCCCAAGCTCAGCCACGGTCTGCCCAACACGCGCTACCACGCACTCATCATCGCCAACCAGGCCTACCGCCACTGGCCCAAGCTGAACAACCCGGTCAACGATGCGCAAGACCTGAAACGCATGCTGGAGCAGCGCTACGACTTCCAGGTGACGATGCTGGTCGACTCCACTCGCCGAGAGCTGTTCAGCGCCTTCAACGCGCTGCGCACAAGCCTGAAGCCTGAAGACAACCTGCTCGTTTTCTATGCCGGCCACGGTGACCTGGAAGAGAGCACCCAGCGCGGCTACTGGGTGCCGGTCGACGGTGAGCGTGACAACCGCAGCAACTGGGTGTCGGTGGTCGACGTGACCGACCAGATCAACGCGCTCGGCGTGCACCAGGTGCTGGTGATCGCCGACTCGTGCTACTCGGGCACCATGGCGCGCACCGCGCTTCCCGTGGCCGATGCCGACCTGGTGGGCGAGCGCCACTGGGATGCGCTGCGCGCCATCTCGCAGTTGCGCGCCCGCGTGGCGCTCACCTCGGGCGGGCTGGAGCCGGTGGTCGACGGCGGTGCCGGCCGCAACTCGCTCTTCGCCAGCAGCCTGCTCGACGTGCTCGCGGCCGTGAACGAACCCATCGAAACGCGCCGCCTCTTTGATGCGCTGGCGGCGCGCTTCAGTCTGCGCGCACAGCGCCTCAAAGTGCAGCAGAAGCCGCAGTACGCGCCGATTCGATTTGCAGGCCACGAGGCAGGCGACTTCATCTTCGTGCCCAAGCATTGATCACAACCAACGAAACACGGCCTGGTCGGCCATGAAACACGCGTGAAGCGCGCCAACGCGATGCTGTGAGCTCCAGACATCAGGAGCTATTCATGACCCCCGTACAAATAGGCCATGTGCGCCGCAGCTTCGCGCTGATCGAGCCCATTGCGCCGCAAGCCGCCGCCATCTTCTACGACAACCTCTTCACCGCCGACCCCAGCCTGCGCCACCTCTTTCAGGGCAACATGGCCCAGCAAGGCGCACGCTTGATGACGATGATCGGTGCCGCCGTGGGCCTGCTCGACGACCCCGAGACGCTCACGCCCACACTGCGCAAGCTAGGCGCACGGCATGTCAACTACGGCGTGCGCGACGAGCACTACGCCACTGTGGGTGGTGCGCTGCTCAAGACACTGAAGCAAGGCCTGGGCACCGCCTACACCGACGAGGTGCACGCGGCTTGGGTGACGCTCTATCGAGTGGTCAGCTCCACCATGATGGACGCGGCGCGAGGCGTGTCGGCCAGGGCCGCTTGAAGGCTCAGGCCAGCAACTGCGCCACAGCCGCCAACAAGTCCGCCTTGGAAAACGGCTTGTCGAGCCCAGTGCAATGCGCTTTGCGCAAAAACTCGCGTGCCCCAGGCGACAAGGTGTCGCCGGTCACAAAGAGCATGCGCTGCGCAAGCGTCGGGTGCTGCTGCGCCACTTCGCGCCACAGCGTGGCGCCGTCCATCTCGGGCATGTGCAGGTCGGACACGATGGCGTCGAAGCGGGCAGTCTCCAGCAGCGCCAGCGCCACAGCGCCCGACTCGGCCGTCGCCACTTCGTAGCCTGCGTCTTCGAGCATGTCGCGCATCAGGCCAGCAATCTCGGGTTCGTCGTCGACCACCAGCACGCGCTGCTGCTCGCCTTCTGCCTCTTGCAGCGGTATCGGCCCAGACTCTTGCAGCGGCTCGCCGCTGATGGGCAAATTGAGCCGGAAGCTCGCACCGCCCACATGGGCCGTGGGCTCCAGCGTCAAATCACCGCCGTGGTCGCGAGCGAGCGAGCGCGACACCGCCAAACCCAGGCCCGTGCCTATGCCTTCGGGCTTGGTCGTGAAGAAGGGCTCGAAGAGCTTGCCGCGCAGGTCGGCGGGCACGCCGGGGCCGTTGTCTGACACGCGCAGCCACACGCGCGGCTCGCGGTTCTCGCGCCGCACCTCCACACCACTTTCGATGTGCACGCGCCGCTCGCCTTCGGTGGCAGAAAGCGCCTGCTGCGCATTCACCAGCAGGTTGAGCACGATCTGGCCGATCTGATCGCCATCGGCCTTCACGGTGGGCAGCTCGTCGATCAGGTGCAACTGCATCTCGACGCCGTGGCTGCGGTAGCTGTAGCTGAGCATCTCGGCCGCGGCGCGCGTCAGGTCGTTGAGCGACACGCTCTCGCGTGTGGCCGGCTTGCTGCGCGCCATGTTGAGAAAAGTGCGCACGATGCGGCCACAGCGCTCGGCCGCTTCGCGTATGCGCTGCACGTCGAGCTTGATGGCGGGGTCGTCGCACTTTTCTTCGAGCAGGCTCGCCCGGCCCATCACGATGGCCAACGGGTTGTTGAGCTCATGCGCCACGCCAGCCAGCAGGCTGCCCATGGCGGTGAGCTTCTCGCTCTGGCGCAGGGCGTCACGCTGGCGCTCGATCTGCTGCTCGGCGTTGTAGCGCTCGGTCACGTCGACCAGCGACGCGGTGTAGTAGCCGGTGCCGCCCACGTTCGTGCGCCACAGCACCATCTCGATCGGGAACTCGCTGCCGTCGGCGCGCAAGGCGTGCAGCTCCATGCGCTTGCCGAGCACGCGGCCCTCGCCGCCAGACTCCATGCGGCGCAAGCCGGCCTCGTGCTGCGCACGGTAGCGCTCCGGCATGATGACCTCGCTCACCAACGCGCCGATCACGTCCGCGCGCTTGCGGCCAAACATGGTCTCGGCCGCTGGGTTGAATTCGACAATGCGCCCTTGGCCGTCGGTCGAGATGAGCGCAGCGAGCGCATGGTCGACGATGGCGGCCTTGAGCGCTTCGCTGGCCTTCAGCTGGTCGAGCTGCTCGGCGAGTTGCTCTTCACGCAGCTTCAGGTCGGTGTGGTCACGGCCAAACACCACAATGCCCTGCACCTCGGCGCCCTGCGGCGCAAACGGCACCATGGTCTCTTGCAGGAAGCGGCGCCCGCGCGTGGGGTACTCGACCCAGCCTTGCCAGCGCAGCGTGTCGCCATTGAACAGGCGCTCGGCCCAGGGCAGATAGCCGGTGTAAGCCGCTTCACCAATGACCTTCGACAGGTGCTGACCAATCACCTGCCCGGCAGGCTGGCCGTAGAACTCCAGCGCTTCTTGGTTGGCGTAGAGGAAGCAGTGGTCACGCCCCACCACCGCCACGCGGGCGGTGATGTTGTCGAGCAACGCGCTCATCAGCTCTGGGGCGAGCGGAGGCAGGGGCGACTTCTCTTTGCCCCATTGGTTGGGGCCCGTCCAGACGAATTCGCGCTCCAAGCCTTTCGTCATGACACGGTGGTCAAGTGGCCACAGAGACCGCGGGCACGAACACATAGCCCACGTTGCGCACCGTCTTGAGCACCTCAGGTTTGTCGGGGTTGGTTTCGATCTTGCGGCGCAGCCGCATCACGCGCAGATCAATCGAGCGGTCAAACACGTCCCAGCCGCGGTTGTGCGCCTGCTCCATGATCTGGTCGCGGTTGAGCGGGCGGTTGGGGTTGCGGGCAAACAAGGCCAACAGGTCGAACTCGGCGGCGCTGATCTCGATCTCGGTGCTGTCGGCACTGAAAAGGCGGCGCTCGTCCAGGTCGAGCTGACACGCGCCAAACTGCACGCGGCGCGCGTTGACAGCCGCTGCGGCGGTCACGACCGGCTGCGACAGCTTCAGGCGCCGCGTCACGGCGCGCACGCGCGCCAGCAGCTCGCGCATCTCAAAGGGTTTGGGGATGTAGTCGTCGGCGCCCAACTCCAGGCCCACCACGCGGTCGACCGACTCGCCGGCGGTGGTGAGCATCACCAGGCCGACCCGGGGGTGGGCATCGCGCAGCCAGCGCGCCAGCGAGAGGCCGTTTTCACCAGGCATGTTGACGTCGAGGATGGCCAAATCGGGCAAGGCTTCGGCGATGGCGAGGCGGGCGGCGGCGGCATCGGGCGCGGTGCGCACAGCAAAGCCGTGGCGGCCGAAATACTCGCTCAACAGCGAGCGCAACTCGGGTTCGTCGTCAACCACCAACACCGTGGTGCCGGTGCTCGCATCGCCCTGCGTCATGGCCTGCGTTCCCTTGTGCTGTGTTGCAAGGGCCGGATCATATCGGTCGGCCACCGGGGCAGCCCGGGCCATGTCGGCCTGGCTCAGCACCGCCGTGATCCACTCGCGGGAAGGGGTTTGGCTCATCGCCGGGCGATCAGACAGCACCGTGCGTCGCCACCAGGTCTTCGGCAAAGGCTTCGCTGCGGAACACCACCGGGCGGGTGTCGGCAAAGTCGGGGCGGTGCGCTCGCACATCGCGCGAGCGAGCCGCCGCCTTGCGGATCGAGTGGCCACCGTGTGCGACGGGGCGGGCAAAGAAGCGTTGCAGCGTGGTGGTGACGATCTCGGTCATGTCGGTACTCCGGTGGTCTGGGGCAGCGCATGGCTGTCTGCCCACCTCGCCACTGTCGCGCCGGCCGGTATCAGCACCGTTTCAAGTTCCAGCCCCGAATGTTTCGTTTGTTTCAACGCGGCAGGCGGGCTCTTATGATCGAGCGATGCCTGTCACCCTTGCCGGCCAACTGGTCGTGGCCATCTCCTCTCGCGCGCTGTTCGACTTCGAAGAAGAAAACCGCCTCTTCGAAGCCGGCGACGACCGCGCCTACATGCAGCTGCAGCTGCAGCGCGTGGCCGAACCGGCCAAGCCCGGCGTGGCGTTTTCGCTGGTCAACAAGCTGCTGGCCTTCAACGCAAAATCGCCCTCGGTCGAGGTGGTGATCTTGTCGCGCAACGACCCGGTGTCGGGTATGCGTGTCTTCCGATCGGCCAAGCACTACGGCCTGCCCATCCAGCGCGGGGTGTTCACGCGCGGGGAGTCGCCTTGGCGCTACCTGAAGCCGCTCAACGCCAACCTCTTCTTGTCGACCAACGAGCCCGACGTGCGCTCGGCGCTCGAAGCCGGCGTGCCGGCGGCGCGCGTGTACCCGCACTCGGCGCGCGCGTCTGACGCGCACCCGCATGAAGTACGCATTGCCTTCGACGGCGACGCGGTGCTGTTCTCTGACGAAGCTGAGCGCGTGTTTCAGCACGCCGGGCTCGACGCCTTTCAGGCCCACGAGCGCGACCGCGCCAACTTGCCGCTGGCGGCCGGCCCCTTCAAGCCGCTGCTCGAAGCTTTGCAGCTGCTGCAACGCCAACAGTCGCCGGCCATGCGAATCCGCACCGCGCTGGTCACGGCCCGCAGCGCGCCGGCACACGAGCGCGCCATACGCACGCTGATGGAATGGAACATCGAGATCGACGAGGCCATGTTCCTCGGCGGCTTGCCCAAGGGCACCTTCCTGCGCGAGTTCGAGCCCGACTTCTTCTTCGACGACCAGGCCGGTCACATCGAAAACGCCGCGCCGCATGTGCCTTCGGGCCACGTGGCCGCGGGCGTCTCTAACCTTTGATCTGAGACATCCAGCCTAAGCCCGCCGAAGTGCCCGCACGCGGGCGGTACTCGCAGCCGATGTGGCCGCTGTAGCCCAGCGTGTCGATCAACTCGAAGAGATACGGGTAGTTCAACTCGCCTTCGTCGGGCTCATGCCGCTCGGGCACGCTGGCCACCTGCATGTGGCCGACGTGGCCGGTGGGCAGGTACTGGCGCAGCTTGGCGGCCACGTCGCCCTCGACGATCTGGCAGTGGTACAGGTCCATCTGCACTTTGAGGTTGGGCGCGCCCACTTCGGCCACGATGTCGTGCGCGTGGTCTTGGCGGTTAAGAAAGTAGCCGGGCATGTCACGCCGGTTGATGGGCTCGATCAGCAGGTCGACGCCCACATCGGCTGCACGCTGCGCCGCCCACGCCAGGTTGCGCAGGTAGGTGGTTTGCAACGGCGCGCGGTCGGCATTCGCGGGGGCGAGGCCCGCCATCACGTGTATGCGCGGGCAGGCCAGCACCAGCGCGTAGTCGAGCGCCTGTGCAAGCGCGCGCTGGAAGTCGTCTTCTCGCCCCGGCAGGCAGGCCAACCCGCGGTCACCTGAAGCCCAGCTGCCGGGTGAGGCGTTGAACAGCACCTGCTGCAAGCCATGGGCCTTCAGCAGGCCCGCCAGCAGATCCGCCGCGTACTCGTACGGGAACAAGAACTCCACCGCCGAGAAGCCATCGCCCGCCGCGGCCGCGAAGCGGTCCAGGAAAGCGTGCTCTGCATACATCAGGCTGAGGTTGGCGGCAAAGCGTGGCATGGGTCGGGACGATAGCAGCCCCAGGTTCGCGCTTTCACCCAAATGACAGCGAGATTCGCACTGGCTTGGTATAAAGAAAGTCACCTACTCAACAAGACGGAGACAGCACATGAACTACCGACGCCTGGGCCGCAGTGGCCTCCAAGTAAGTGAGTTGTCTTTGGGCTCCTGGGTCACGTATCACAACCAGGTTGATGTCAACGCCGCCAAGGAGATGATGGCCGCGGCCTACGACGGTGGCGTCAACTTCTTCGACAACGCCGAAGCCTATGCCGATGGCCAGAGCGAGGTGGTGATGGGCGAGGCGCTCAAGGCGCTGAAGTGGCCACGCCTGAACTACATCGTCTCGACCAAGTTCTTTCTCGGGCTGGCACGCAAGGAGACGACGGCCATCAACCGCCGCGCCACGCTCAACCGCAAGTATTTGTCGCAGGCCATAGACGGCTCGCTCAAGCGCATGGGCCTCGACTTCATCGACCTCGTGTACTGCCACCGCCCCGATCCCCTCACGCCTATCGAAGAAACCGTGTGGGCCATGAGCGACATGATCACGCAGGGCAAGGCGCTCTACTGGGGCACCAGCGAGTGGAGCGCAGGCGACATACGCGCGGCCTACGAGATTGCCGACAAGCACCACCTGCACAAGCCGCTGATGGAGCAGCCGCAGTACCACCTCTTCCACCGCAAGCGCGTAGAGAAGCAGTACCTGCGCCTGTACGAAGACATTGGCCTGGGCCTTACAACGTGGAGCCCGCTCGCCAGCGGCCTGCTCACCGGCAAGTACAAGGCCGGTGTGCCCGAAGACAGCCGCGGCGCGCGGCGCGACATGGCTTTCATCGTCGAGAGCGTGACCGACCAGGCCAAGAACGCGGCCGTGGCCAAGCTCGAAGTGATCGCCGCCGAGCTGGGCTGCAGCGTGGCGCAACTGGCCATCGCCTGGGCCGCCAAGAACCCGCGGGTGAGCACGGTGATCACCGGCGCGTCGAAGATCAGCCAGCTGCAGAGCAACTTGGGAGCGGTTGATGTGATCCCCAAGCTCACGCCCGAGGTGCTGCAGCAAATCGACATCATCACGATGCCCTTGGCCGCCTGACGCCGCGCAGATGAAACTGAGTTTTGCCTCCAGCTGAACCGGAGCTTGCAAACCGTACCATCGCCCTCATACTTGCCCTTCACAGGCAGGATTTCCCTGCACACCCCTGAGAGCCCGCATGAAACGCATTCTGTTAAGCCTGTTCATGGCCTTTTTGAGCCTGAGCTTTGCCACCACCACCGTGGAGGCCAAGCGCCTGGGCGGTGGCGGCTTTTCCGGCATGAAGCGGCAAACACCGGCGCCGCAACCGGCACAGCCGGTGCCTGCGAAGCCAGCAGCCACTCCGGGCACCGCTGCTGCTGCACCCGCGGCGGCCGCGCCGAAGCGTTCCTGGATGGGCCCCATCGCCGGCATCGCCGCCGGCTTGGGCATTGCCGCGCTGATGAGCCACTTCGGCATGGGTGAGGGCATGGGCAACATCCTCACGATGATGCTGATCGGTGTGGCGCTGATCTTCGTGGTGCGCTTCTTGATGAGCCGCTTCGGCGCGGGGGCTGGTAATCGCAACAATGCGCCGCTGCAGTTTGCGGGCGCCGGTGCGGCGCCTGCCTTCGGCTCCGGCAGCGCGCACCAAGCCGCCATCGAGCCGAGCTTTGCCGCAGCCCCCGCAGGCAACCTGCCGGCGGGCTTTGATGCACCTGCCTTCGAGCGCATCGCCAAGCTGATCTTCATCCGCATGCAAGCGGCCAACGACGCCAGCAACCTGGAAGACCTGCGCCAGTTCGCCACGCCCGAGATGTTTGCCACCTTCCGGCTTGAATTGCAGGAACGCAAACCAGGCGCTCAGCAGACCGACGTGGTGCAGCTCAACGCGCAAGTGCTCGACTTTGCGCAAGAGGCCGACCGCCAGATCGTCAGCGTGCGCTTCCACGGCCTGATCCGCGAAGAAAAAGATGCGGCCACGACCACATTCGACGAAATCTGGCACCTGGTGAAGCCAGCCGACGGCAGCCGCGAGTGGGCCATCGCCGGCATCGCGCAGACCGACGCCGTTTGATGCGCTAGCGGCCCGCCGAGCCCGGCGGGCCCTCCCACCCCAACAGCTCGGCCAGACGGCTCATCACCCAGCCAGCCTCGGCCTCGTTGACGACGGCTTGCCCGGTCAACAAGCCTTCTCGCATGCGCCCGAGCACATCGGCCTCGGTGATGCCCAGCTCCCACAGCCGCTGCTGCGCCGGTTCGGTCAGCATGCTCGCCAGGTCTTCACAGAACTCGTAGCGCTCCTGGATCTCCGCACGCGGCGCGTTCGGCTTGATGCGCCCCGGCGCTACAAAGAGCGCGATGAACGACGGCGGGATTTCGATTTGGCTTTCGTCCGACATGCAGGGATTGTCACCAAGTGGGCCGGTCCCCTGCACTGTGGAGGAAAACCGCCGCGCGTTGCTATTCAGTAGAGGATGCGGCAGCGAATGGTGTCGGGCAGCGAGCACAGGTCGGCCAGCGCTGCTTCGGGCGCCGCGGTGTCGACGTCGATCACCACGTAGCCCACCTCGTCGCGCGTGCTCAGGTACTGCGCCGCCACATTGATGCCCGCCTTCGACAGGCGCTCATTCACCCGCGCGATCACGCCCGGCACGTTGCGGTGTATGTGCAGCAGCCGGCTGCGCCCGGTGTGCTCGGGCAGCGCCACCTCGGGGAAGTTGACCGACGAGGTGGTGGAGCCGTTGTTGCTGTAGCGCACGAGCTTGGCGGCTACCTCTTTGCCGATGTTGGCCTGCGCCTCCAGTGTGGAGCCGCCGATGTGCGGCGTGAGCAGCACGTTGTCGAAGCGGATCAGCGGCGACTCAAACTTCGAGTCATTGCCCTGCGGCTCGACCGGAAAGACGTCGATCGCCGCGCCCTGAATGTGGCCGCTTTCCAGTGCCTCGGCCAGTGCGTCTATGTCGACCACCGAGCCACGCGAGGCATTGATGAGGTGCGAGCCGCGCTTCATCGCCTGTATCTGCTCACGGCCCATCAGGCCCTTGGTTGACGCCAGCTCGGGCAGGTGCAAGCTCACCACGTCAGATGTGGCCAGCAGCTCGTGCAGGCCATCCACCGGGTTGGCATTGCCCAGCGGCAGCTTGGCCTCGATGTCGTGAAAGATCACGCGCATGCCCAGCTGCTCGGCCAGCACACCGATCTGCGTGCCGATGTGGCCGTAGCCCACGATGCCCAGCGTCTTGCCGCGCACCTCGAACGAATGCTCGGCGCTCTTGGTCCAGCCGCCACGGTGCAGCACCGCGTTCTTCTGCGGGATGCCACGCATCAGCATCACGATCTCGGCCAGCACCAGCTCGGCCACGCTGCGCGTGTTGGAGAACGGCGCGTTGAAGACCGGTATGCCGAGCTGCAAAGCCGCGTGCAGATCGATCTGGTTGGTGCCTATGCAAAACGCCCCGACTGCCGTGAGCTTGGGCGCGGCCTGCAACACCTCGGCCGTGAGCTGTGTGCGAGAGCGGATGCCCAGAAAGTGCGCGTCGGCCAGCACCGCGCGCAACTCGTCGCCAGCCAGCGCCTTGGGCGAGCTGACGATCTGGGTGTAGCCGTCGCGCCGCAGCGCATCTACCGCCGAGGCGTGTATGCCTTCGAGCAGCACGAACTTGAGTTTGTCTTTGGCGACCGAGAGGCGGTTTGTCATGGGGGCCCAGAAGGTAAAGAAGCGTGAGTTGCACAGCGTACGCCATGCGCTGGGGAACCGCCGATGCAGGGGCTCATCCAAATACGCGTCAGTGGCCCACCTGACTAGCGCGCCATGTCCTACAGCTGCAGGGCCACTGCGCCGTCACCATCTACTTCCACCGTTGCCCGGAGACCCCATGGCAGATCAGCCCACCCACCTTGAGCGCAAGGCTCGCGCGATGCTTGTCACGGTCGCCGTGAGCGTCGTCGCCGCGCTTTCAGCCTTGCCCGCGCTGGCGGCCGATGAGCATTCAGCCGCGGCACTGCAAGCGCGGTATGAGCAGCTGGCCCCCGAGCTGGCGCGAAGCGCGTTCCAAAAACCTCTGAAGCTGTCCAGTAGCGAGGTGGGAAACCAGCTGCAGGGCAGCATCGACGCCGTCTTGCCCCAGCCCTTTGCGCGGGCGCGCGAGCACCTGCAACAGCCCGCCGCCCTGTGCGAGATCTTGATGCTGCAGATCAACACCAAGCAATGCATCGTCAACGGCCGCGCGCTGGCGGTGCGCATCGGGCGCAAGTACGACCAACCGGCGGAAGACGCCTACGCGGTGGGCTTCGTCGTGCAACCCGAAACCACCACCACCGACTACCTCAACGTGCGCCTCAGCGCCGAGGCCGGCCCCTTTTCGACGCGCAACTACCGCATCCAGCTGCAGGCGATTCCGCTCGAAGGTGGCAACAAAACCTTCCTGAGCCTGCACTATTCGTATGGCATCGGCCTCGCGGCCAAGCTGGCAATGCAGGGCTACCTGGCCACCGTCGGGGCCAGCAAGGTGGGCTTCACCCGCGACGGCAACTCGGGCTACATCGGTGGCATGCGCGGCGCGGTCGAGCGCAACACCATGCGCTACTACCTGGCCATCGACGCCTATCTCGCCTCGCTGGCCGCGCCGCCCGCGCAGCAGCGCACACAGCGCCTGGAAACCTGGTTCGCCTCGACCGAGAAGTACGCCCGCCAGCTGCACGAGATCGAGCGTGACGAGTACTTGGCGATGAAGCAGAACGAGTACCAGCGCCAGCCCTCCCCCGGTTGAGCACAGCCTCAGCTGCCACCGCTTGCCGGCCCGCTAAACCACCCCGCGCACGCGCCCCAGCACATCAGCGCACACCGAGATGGTGGTCGCAGGCTCGGCGGGCTTGGTGATGTGCGCCGCAAAGCCTGAGTCGAGGGCCCGCTGCTTGTCTTCGTCGCGTGCAAACGCGGTGAATGCGATGGCCGGCACCTGGCTCGCGAGCCGCACGCGCCGCAGCAGCTCGTAGCCGTCAACCTGCGGCATGCCGATGTCGCACAGCAGCAGCGCTGGCTCGCCCCGGGTCAGCTCTTCAAGTGCAGCTTGGGCACTGCCCACGGCCACGGCGTTGGCGCCGTATTGGTTGAGCACGGCCGTGACCACCTCGCGACCCTCGGCGTCGTCGTCCACGACCAGGATGCGCGCGCCCTGCAAGGCAAGCACCTTGTCGGCTGGCGGCAGCGGAGCGTCGCCCAGGCTGCCCAGCCGCGAGGCCTTGTGTGGCAGCACGTGCGTCTGCCTCAGCGGCAGTGTGACGGTGAAACACGCGCCCTGCCCAAGGCCGCTGCTCTGCGCTGCGATCTCGCCGTCATGCAGCTGCACCAGGCTCTTGCAGATGGACAGGCCCAGCCCGAGCCCGCCGTATTTGCGGGTCGACGAGCTGTCGGCCTGCGAGAAGCGCTCGAAGAGGTAGGGCAGAAACTGCGCGTCTATGCCGTCGCCGCTGTCGGACACGCGCACCACCAACTGGTCGCTGCCCACGTCCACACTCACCGTAACCGAGCCGCCCGCAGGCGTGAACTTCACCGCATTGGTGAGCAGGTTCCAGAACACCTGCTGCAGCCGACCCGGGTCGCAGTCGAGCAGGGTCGTCAGCGCGCTGCGCGGCGGCTCGACCAGCTCGACCGCCTTCTTGGCGGCATCGAGCCGCACCGCATCGATCGCGGCCATCAGCGGTGTGCCTATGGGCAAGCGCTCGATGCCCAGGCTGACCTTGCCCGACATGATGCCGTTCACGTCGAGCAGGTCGGCAATGAGCTGGGCCTGGGCGCGCGCGTTGCGCGAGATGCGCTCGACCGCTTCTTGCGCCTTCTCGGGCCCCAGCCGGCCGCTGCGCAGCAGCTCTGACCACGCGAGGATGGCATTCAGCGGCGTGCGCAGCTCATGGCTCAGCGTGGCAAGAAACTCGTCTTTCATGCGGCTCGCACGCTCGGCCTCGGCACGCGCCGTACGCTCCGATTCGTTCAGCGCCGCGAGGTCTTTCTCTTGCTGCAGGCGCTTGGTGATGTCGCGCGTGGAGCCGGCCACGGTGGTCACGCTTCCGTCAGGGCCTATCACCGGGTTGAAGATGTACTCGAACCAGCCTTGCACGCCGGTGGGGCTGGCATAGAAGGTCTCGCCCACCACCTGCGCCTTGGTGACGAACACCTGCTCGATCTGCGCACTCAGCCGGTCGGCCAGGTCTTGGGGGTACGGCAAGTCCCAGAAGGTCTTGCCCACGATCTCTTCGAGCGTGATGCCAAGCAGGTCGAGCAGGGGCTTGTTGGAATAAGTGAAGCGCAGCTGGCGGTCGAAGGTGTAGGCGAAGTCTTGGATGCTGGAGAGCGCCATGTCGAAGGTGCGGGCCTGGGCGGCGCGTATCTCTGCTTCGAGCTGCAGCCGGCTTTCGGCTTCGACCTGCTCGGTTACATCGTGACCCTCCACGAAGATGCCGGTGGTGCGGCCGGCGCTGTCGAAGATCGGCTGGTAGACGAAATCGAGGTGGCGCAAAGCAGCGGCCTCGCCCGCGATTCCCTCAGGCGTGTAGGGCAAGCGCCGGCCCAGGAAGGGTTGGCCTGTGGCGAACACCTTGTCGAGCAGCGCCACGAAGCCTTGCGCCACCACCTCGGGCAGCGCCCGCGCGACAGACTTGCCCACCAGCTCGCGAGCGGCGCCCACGAGCCTGTGGTACGAGGGGTTGGCCAGCTTGAACACATGCTCAGGGCCTTCCAGCACGGCGACAAACCCGGGCGCTTGCTCGAACAAGAGCCGCAGCAGAGGCTCTGGCGCAGAGGGCTGATCGTTGGCGGGCTGCTGCATTCTGTGAGTCGGGCGAGGCTTGCTCTCGGGACGAGAGGCTCGGGCCATCGTAAACGACTCTCACCAGATGCCGGCGCCGATCGCCGAGATCTAGCGGCAAGCAACCGCCTCAGTCACTCGTGAAAATCAAACGTCGCGAACCCGGCCTCTCTCAGCAGGCTGTCGCGCCGGGCGGAGTTGTAGTCGGCTTTCATCATCTCGCTGACCAAGGAGCGGAAGTCTGTGGTCGGCGTCCAGCCCAGCTTGCGCTTGGCTTTGGACGGGTCGCCCAGCAGGGTCTCCACTTCGGTCGGCCGGTAGTAGCGCGGGTCGACGCGAAGGATCACATCGCCCACCTTGCATGACGCCGCCATGCCGCTCTGCGGTGCCTCTATGCGCGCCACAACACCCACTTCGCTGCTGCCGCTGCCGTTGAACTCCAAGGTGATGCCCAGCTCTTGCGCGGCAAACATCGCAAACTGGCGCACGCTGTGCTGCACGCCGGTGGCAATGACGAAATCTTCTGGCTCTTCTTGCTGCAGCATCAGCCATTGCATTTCGACGAAATCTCTTGCATGCCCCCAGTCGCGCAAGGCGCTCAGGTTGCCGAGGTACAGGCAGTCTTGCAAACCCAAGGCGATGCGCGCCAGCGCCCGCGTGATCTTGCGGGTGACGAAGGTCTCGCCACGCAGCGGGCTTTCGTGGTTGAACAGAATGCCGTTGCAGGCATACATGCCGTAGGCCTCGCGGTAGTTCACCGTAATCCAGTAGGCGTAGAGCTTGGCCACCGCATAGGGGCTGCGGGGGTAGAAGGGCGTGGTCTCTGTTTGCGGCGTTTCCTGCACCAAACCATAGAGCTCGCTGGTGCTGGCTTGGTAGAAGCGGGTGGTCTTCTCCATGCCGAGAAGGCGCAGGGCTTCGAGCATGCGCAAGGTGCCGGTGCCATCGGCGTTGGCTGTGTATTCGGGCATCTCGAACGAGACCCCCACATGGCTCATCGCCGCCAGGTTGTAGATCTCGTCAGGCTGCACCTGCTGGATGATGCGCGTGAGGTTGGTGCTGTCCGTCAGGTCCCCGTGGTGCAAGATGAAACGCGGGTGATCCTCATGCGGGTCTTGGTACAGATGATCGATGCGCTCGGTGTTGAACAGCGACGCGCGCCGCTTGATGCCATGCACCTCATAACCCTTGCTCAGCAGCAGTTCGCTCAGGTAAGCGCCGTCCTGGCCGGTCACGCCTGAAATCAATGCCCGCTTGGCGACGGTCCGCTTGGGCTGCGCAGTGGTGTCATTCAGCACCTCGATGGGGTTCGTGTCGTCGCGTTTCATGATCCCTGCTCCTCTTTGGTCGGCCGACGGTAGCGGCCGTTCATGACAAGGTCATGGCCAAAAGGGGGCTGTCTGTGATGTGACTGTCACATGGTGCTGCTAACTTGCCCGCTTCACCCCGATCCCGAATTGATTCGGCATGCCCCCGTCCCTCGCTCGACTCTTCAACCGCATTGCGATGCGCCTGCTGGTGCCTTGCATCGTCGCGTCGTGTATGCACGCGGCTTGTGCGGCCACGGGGTCGACTGGGGTGTTCGTGATCGAGAATGATCTGGAATCGATTCGCCTTTCGGATCAGGGCGAGCTGCCGTCGGCGCGGCTGCTGGTGGCATCGCCTTCGCAAGCCGACAGCGGCCCGCCCGCTGCGCTGGCACACACAGCGGTCACCACGCGCTCGGCATTTGCAGCTGACCCAAAACTTGCCGCGTTGGTGCAGGCGGCGGCCACTGCACATCGCCTTCCTGCCGCGCTCGTGCAAGCGGTGATCGCGGTCGAATCGGGCTACGCGGCGCGAGCGGTTTCTCCGCGTGGTGCACGCGGGCTCATGCAGCTGATGCCCAGCACGGCAAGGGCATACGGCGTCACTGACCCTTTCGACCCCTACCAAAACATCAATGCCGGCGCGCGGCACTTGCGCAGCCTTCTGGATCAGTTCGGCCAGGACACGCGCCTGGCACTTGCCGCCTACAACGCCGGCGCAGGCGCGGTGATCCGTTACCACCACAGCATTCCGCCTTTTGCAGAAACCACGGCCTATGTGCCGCGTGTTCTGGGGCAACTGGCCCAGCTGCAGAACCCTTCAGCCCTCACCCCACAGACACCATGAACCACTTCCCATTTGATCGACTGACAGCGCTCCTGGTGTTGATGTCTGCCCTGGGGGGATGCGGTGGTGGCGGTGACGACGCACCGGCGCCCGGCAGCAGCACGCCGCTGACCTACCCCAGCTCGGGCCCGTTCGGTTGGACGCTGAAGGCCTCGGGCTCGACCACCGCGCTCAAGCACGGCTTGTCACTCGTTCACCCCAGCCTGCCAGACAACGAGTACGTGATCGAAGTGGCCAGCGAGGCCATCACCGACACGCACATGGTGGTGAGCGGAGTCGTGAACGCCAGCCAGCTCACGGCCACCTCCATTCAGCCCCATGCGCTGGTCTACATTTTCGGCGGCGACGTTCGCAGCGTGCCCATGCAGGCCGACGGTACTGCGCCGCTCACGCACGTGAGGCGCTCACAGACAAGATCGGCCTGCCGCTTCGTCCTGAGTGCGAACGACCACGCCACGCCAGACAACTCCCGTTTCATCGTGTCCACGGCTGGACGAGACGGCACGTGCAGTACCGGCGACGATGGCGTCGCCGAGGTACGCCTGTCCGCAAGCGGCGGGCTCGGCTACACCATACTCAGCGGTGACCGCCCTCTGGATGTATCACGCGACCCGGTCACACTGGCACCGCGGGGTTGGATCTACCCGCGCTCGGTGGAGCTGTGGAGCCCCAGCACCACCCTCACGACCCGCGCCGCCGGCACGGCCGCCATCACCCGCGTGGTGGCCAGCACCTACAACTCGGCGCTGGTGGAAGATGGCACACAACTCAGCGTGATGAGCTTCTCGGGTGCCGCCACGGTGACTGAAACCCCGCTGAACGGCGCCCTCACGGCAGGCAACGGCTGGCAACTGATCGGCTTCGACGCAGAAGCCTTCTACGTTTACGACGGCAACCCAGCCAACACCTTCGCTTCACCCTGGAAGGTACTGAAGATCACCCGCGCCGCCCCCACGGCAACAACACTCGCCAGCGGCACAGGCCTGATCACCATCGCCAGCATGGGTAGCAACGTGCTCTACCTGACAGTGTTCACCGCCACCGACAACCGCCTGGTGCGCGTCAGCAAGCTGAGTGGCACGAGGTTCGAGACGACCTTCCCCATCGATGTCAAACCCTCGGTGCAAACCAGCGCCAACGGCAGGCACCAGCAATGGGTGGTCACGGGTGTTGGCAGCGCAAGCGTGAGCCATGCAATCGACATCGTCGATGAAAGCGGCGCTACGCTCTACTCGGCCGCAGGAGGCTACCCCTTGAGCGTGGCTGAAGCCGGCACCGAGAACTTCAATGTCAGTGAGAGCCGCACGCGCTTCATCTTTGCCCAGGGATTCGGCAACCGCGCTTTCAATGGCGCCACGCTGGTGAGCTACGACACCACCACGGGCACGGCCCGCGAACTCGGCCCCCTGCCAGGGGCCGCCGAGTTCGGCACCGACTTCTCGTTTGCCAGCGCCGTGGGCGGGCCTACCAATTTCGGCGTGGGCTTTGCCACACGTTCCAGCGGAGGCATCTACCAGGCCTCAGGGTCGAAAGTCTTCTCGTTTGACCTCGGTACGGCCAACAGCATGAGAACTGCGACAAACCATTGATGAAGGCGGTGCGCGCCTTGCGATATGCACTGGTCGTGCCTTGCGCGGCCCTCGCCTTGCAGCGTGTGCTGTACGGCAAGGCGTCGGCGTTGCTGCCCAATCTCTCGCGCTACCCGGTCAGCTGCTTCTTCGACACGCTGTACCACCTGAATGAAGGCTGCCAGAAAGCCCACTCAGCAGCAGTCGCGGCCCAGATGCCCCTGGTATTGCCCACCCAACCCTCTGATGCGCGCTGACACCCCCCCTACGCTGATCCAGGTCGTGCCTGAAGGCCAGGGTGGCGTGTTCGACTACCTGCAATGCCTCAAGGCGCAATGGGACGCTCGCGGCCTGAGCTCGCATGTGATCGCCTTGTCCGAGCGGGTGGCGGCAGAGCGCTCGCTGGCCGCGCGCATCGACGCTTGCATCGGCGAGCCCGGCCCCGAGCGTTGTTCGGTCGTGCTGCACTTTTCTGGCTACGGCTACGCCAAACGCGGCGTGTGTTTCTGGCTGCTGGATGAACTGCAAGCCTTGCGCGCAGCCCGCCCGCACACCCTGCGGCTCACGGTGGTGTTTCACGAGTTGTTTGCGAGCGGCCCACCTTGGCGCTCTGCATTCTGGGTCTCAGGGTTTCAGAGGCGCATCGCAACCATGCTGGCCCAGAGGGCCGATGCGGTCTGGACGAACACTCAGAGACACGCAAACTGGCTGCGTCACGAGATCCGCGGCGGCGTCAGCCTGCACCAGCGGGCTGTGTTTTCAAACGTAGGCGAACCACACAGCGTGTCGCCACCGTCGGATAGGGCTGCGCGCGCCGTGGTGTTCGGCCTGTCGTCCACGCGCCAACGTGTCTTCGAAGCGCTGCAGGGCCACGAGGCGGCATTGCAACGGCTGGGCGTTCAAGAGCTGGTCGAGGTCGGCAGCGGCGTGGCAGCAAAGGGCAAGCCGCTTGGCCTTCCCAGCCGTCACCTCGGCCGGCTGGAACAAGCTGAACTCGGGGCGCTGTTGCAGTCGTCTCGCTTTGCCCTGGTCGACTACCCCGCCGACTGCCTGGCCAAATCGGGTGTGTTCGCGGCCTATGCGGCGCATGGCTGTGTGGTGATCGACACCAGCCCGCCTGGCCCCGACTGCGATGGCCTCGTCGGCGGGCGCGACTACTTCTCTTTGCAGACACTGGCCGTCGAGGCCGAGTCGGTTCTTGAAGCCAACACGCTTGAGCTTGCCGCGGCGGGCGCTCACCGCTGGTACAGCGAACACCGTCTGGATCTGCAGGCGACCCAGCTGTGGGCCCTGGCGGCGGCATGAAGCACGACCAGCGCTTCGTCTGGCTCGATCTCGCACGGGGCTTGTGTGCCATCGCGGTGTGCGCAGGGCACCTGCGCAGCGCCATCCTTGTGGATCACACATCCCTGAGCGCAAGCTCGTGGACGCAAAAGCTCTTTTACCTGTCCACCGGCTTCGGCCACCAGGCCGTGATGGTGTTCTTCGTGTTGAGTGGCTTGTTCGTGGGCGGGGCCGTGCTCAGGAACCGAGACACGTTCAACTGGCAGAAGTACGCGATAGCCCGGCTGTCGCGCCTGTGGGTGGTGCTCATCCCGGCGCTCCTTGTCACCGCGCTGGTCGACTGCTGGCTCAGCCGCCATGCCCCCGACGTGCTTGCCGGCAGCCACCGCGCGTTGTGGAACTCGGGCCCCTCGCCCGGTGAGGCTTACTCGGCGAGCTTGTCCACCGGGCTGTTGAATCTTCTGTTCCTGCAAACCATCGTGGCCCCTGTTTTCGGCACCAACGGGCCACTGTGGAGCCTGGCGAACGAGTTCTGGTACTACGTGCTGCTGCCGCTGTGCGCGCTCGCCATCGGTGGGCGTGCGAACGGCGAACCACTTGCTCGGGTCACCCGGTTCACCACCGGGCTGCTGGCCCTGGCAGTGTTGTTCTGGTTGCCGGCCGGTGTTCGTGAAGGCTATTTCATCTGGCTGCTCGGCTTGATCATCTATCGCTTCAGTGGCCAGCTGAGGCCGGCCGCCGCCAGAGCCACCACGGCCGTGGGCCTGTTGCTGTTCGGCGCCGCGCTGGTGTACAGCAAAGTGGGTTCGACTCAATCGGGTTGGGGTGTGCCGGCCGACTTCGTCGTCGGCGGCACGTTCTGCCTGCTGTGCATCGGTCTCGTCAACTTGCGCAGTGAGGCCGTTCCCCGTTCGCTGGCAAGGTGGGCTCATGCATCGTCGGAGTTTTCGTACTCCCTCTACCTGCTGCACTTCCCGCTGGTGCTGTTCATTGCGACCCGGTTCTACGGCACCGCCAAGCTGCCGCCCGATGCCCAAGGGTTGCTCCAATTCGGTTTGTGGCTGCTTGTGTTGCTGCTGCTCGGCGCCTTGTTCTGGTACTTGTTCGAGCGAAGAACCGATGCGATTCGCCGCTGGGTCACGCTCAAGGTGGAGCGACCACCGCTCACGCCCCGCCCTTCGCCATGAAGCGTCTTTTTGCCAAAGCCATTTTTCGCCTGCGGGCCAACGCTCGCCTCTATGTGGCCGATGCCCTGCGCACCGCGTACTGGCGTGCGCAAGGCATGAACATCGGCCGGGGGACGACGCTACCCAGGGTCCACGTGACTTGGCCTCACCAGGTGTCCCTGGGCAGCAACTGCTCCCTCGAACACGACGCCTATTTCAAGTTCGACGGCATCTACCAACCGGGGCCGAGCTTGAGGTTCGGCGACACGGTGTTCATCGGTACCGGCTGCGAATTCAACATCCGGGTCGGCATCAGCGTGGGTGCCAACACCCTGATCGCGTCGGGCTGCCGCTTCGTGGACCATGACCATGGGTTCTCGTCGCGTGCCATCCCGATGGGGCAACAGGCGGACGGTGCCGAAGCGCCCATCGTCATCGAAGACGACGTCTGGATCGGTGCCAACACGGTGGTGCTCAAGGGCGTCACCATCCGCCGTGGCGCGGTGGTCGCGGCGGGGTCTGTGCTCACCCGTTGCGTGGGTGCCTATGAAATCTGGGGCGGCGTGCCTGCCAAGAAGCTCAAAGACAGGCCCGACGCATTCACATTGACTCTGGCACCCGTACCGGGCGAGCCGATGGCCACCGAAGCGACACCCACCGGCGCTCGATGAAGAGGTGAAACACGATGGCTGCAACGATGCAGCACAGCAAGGCCACCACGAAAGTGATCAATGCGCCCACGGCACCGCGCAAGCCCAGCGCCATTGCCACCTTGCAAACCAGGCTGATCACCGGGTAGTGCAACAGGTACAAGACATAGGACGAATCGCTCAAAAGCTTGACCCACGCCGAGTTGCGCTCGGGGGGCCGGCCATCTTCACAGTTCGTCAGGGCCAACAAGATCACGCAGGCCAACGAGGTGAAGGCCAGGCTGGAGTCGGCGATCCAGTCAACGGCGGGGTTTTCGTGCGAAAGCACCGCGACCAAGAGATAGGCCGCCACCGCGCCCCATGCGACCAAGCTCGCATTTTTCATGGGCGGCAAACGTTGCGACAACCAGGCCGTTGCTGCGCCAAAGGCGAAGTACAGCAAGTAGCCCGCGGACAAAAACTCACCATAGAACCCACATTGCCACTGCGAGCAGGCCACCGCGTTGGCAGCCAGCAACAGGCTCAGCATCAGCCCCAGTGCACGATTGAAGATCCATGTGGCCACCACCAGGTAGGAGACCACCTCGTAGTGCAGCGTCCAGGCGGCGACGATGACCGGCGCGCCCGTGGGCCACCGTGCGTTCGGGTATTGCGGGATCAACATCCATGTCTTGAGCATCTGCCACGGGTCATGGGGAATCACCTCGCGCAGGCTGGGGAAGAAGATCGCGGGCAGCATCACCAACAACAGGATGAGCCAGAACGAGGGGTACAAGCGGACGAAACGCTTCTTCAGAAAGGGCCAGACCTTGCCCGGTTGATCGACGCTCTTCGCATAAGCCAGTGTCAGGACGAAGCCGCTGAGCACGAAGAAGAAAGGCACGCGTGCGCCCCCAAAGCCGAAAATCTTCGCGAAGAAATTAAAGTGAAAGTAGCGCACAAGCGCGAGGGTGCCGCTCAGGTGGTAGAGCACTACGCAGATCGCCAGGATCGCGCGCACCGAATTGAGTGACCAGTACATGCGTGTCAGGCAAGCGCAGTCACATGGCCAGCAATGCCGCGCGCAGGTCAGTAGCGATGCGCAGGCCCAAGTACCCGAACCCCACCGGGTTCGGGTGCACACCGTCAGCAGACAGGTAAAGATCGCCGTTGCCCGTGCCGTTGGGAGCCGCGCTGGTGCCGGTTCCGGTCTGCCACGGCCCGGTCGGCGCAGCGCTGGCACCAGCGCTGTTGACCCAGCTGCCGACCAAGTTGTCGATGAAGATCCAAGGCCCGCCGACCGACTGCAAAGCCGCCTTGATGGTGTCGGCCTTCGAGCGATCCATCACGGCGGTTGAGAAGGTCGAGTTCGGTGACCAAGGGCCGAGTGCCGCCAGCACCGCAAGCGGCAGCTGGCGGCGCAGTTCGATGTAGTAGGCCGTGACGCTGGCGTTGAAACTCGCGAGCGCGTCGGCTGCAGTGGCAAACGGCGGAATGGCAAACGCGTTGTTGTCATTGATGCCGCCGGCGGTGATGAATAAATCCGGCTGGGCATCAACGATGCTCGGCAAGCGGGCGAGAAATGTGTTTCCCGCAGCCCCGTTGATGCCCCCATTGCGCCCATAGCCGGTGCCACCGCCCGCGTCGAGGTCAAGGTGCGGAATGCCCAGCCGGGCGGCGGCCTCGTAGAACGCTCCGCCCAGCCAATCGGGGCCCGCACCGCCGCCATAAGAATCGGCCATCACCGCCACCGAGGGTTCGCTCGATCTATCCCACGGCCGCAGCGAGTCTTGCGGGCCGATCACGAGGGCCGCGGGGCCGCGCGCCGAGACGCCATAGACCGAGATGTGTCGCGTCGCCGCGCTGCCGAAATCAAAACGCACAAGGGCGTTGGGGGCCGACAGCCGAAGGCCCGGCACACCAGCGCGCAGTTCAGCGTTGACGATGCCTGGCGCCATGTACTTCCCGTCGGCAATCAGCGTCACCCAAACGTTGTCACCTGCGAACAAGATTTCAAACGCGGCGCCGTCGAAGATGAAATGCAGGCCGCAGATGCCGTTGCTGTCGACCGTGGCCGACGCGCGATAGGGCAAGGCCACGGGGTAGATGATGTCGTTACCACTTTTGCCGGGGAACCCGCCATGCAGCTCCCAGCGGTCGCGCCGATGGCCCCATACCTGAGGCACGGTCATCAGCGTTTGCAGTCTGGGGTTGACCAACGGCGGGTAGAACACCGCGCCAGAGCCCAGCGACGAAACATCCGCATCGGCCGCCCCCTGCAAAACTTCAACCGGGGCGTTCGCGGCGGTGAGCGCCGGGCGCTGCAATCCCGCCTTCAAACGATCGAGCGACGTGGGCGCCGGGGGGGCTGGCGGTGGCGGCGCAGGGGCATCGCCCCCACCCCCGCATGCGGAAAGCATGGTGGCCGTGGCGCCCGGCGCCAGCGTCAAGGCACCGAGACGCTTCAGCACGGTGCGACGCGAGGCATGCGCCTCCGTCTTCTGCATGTCGGCACCGGCGGTAGAGAGTTTGCGAATGTCGAGGGTCATGGCAAGGTTCTCCGGGATTCAAACGCCAAGACGCGCTGGTAGGTGCCGAGGTAACGCTCGATCGCATCGGTGGCGTCGAAGCGCTGTGCGCTGGCACATGCCTGGCCGGCGACATGCTCGCGCTCGGCCTCCGACCGGCTGAGCACGTCAATCAGTTGGCGTGCTCCGCCCTCGGCCCAAGCCGCAACGTCGTCGGCGAACATCAGCCGCGGCAGATAAGTAGCGACGTCGGCACCGACCTCGGTCATCGGCGCCTCGTCGGTGGTGATGACCGGGCAGCCGCAGGCCAGGGCCTCGGCAATCGGCCAACCAAAGCCTTCGGCCAGGCTGGGGAACAGCAGCGCCCGGGCATGCGAATACAGCGCTTCGACCGTGTCGTTTCCCAAGCCGCTGGCGAAGCGCACCTCGGCCTGCGGCGGCACGTGCAAGAGCGCGGCTTGCACGCCCGCACTCGGTGGCGGCGAGACCAGCCACAGTGGCAGCGGCGTGTCACCCCTTGCCACTACGGCCCGCGCATACGCCGCGTACAGACGCACCACACCGGCGCTGTTTTTGTACCACTGGCCTCCGCCGATGTGCAGCAGGCAACCGCGCGCATCGGGTGTCAGACCGGCTTGCTGCAGCACCTGCCGTGCCGCATCGGATGCCAGGCGGCGGTAAGGGTGGTTCAGCCCGTTGTAGATGACCTCCGAGGTCACGGGCGTCACGCCGCCGTAGCGGTGCAGGTCATCGCGCGACTGGTGCGATATCGAGATGAAGTGGCGCGCCTGGCGAAAGCCCCGGCGGATGTAGCGCTGGTACACCTGCCCGCTGAGTGAGGTCGGGTTCTCCGGGATCTCGCCGAGCGCCGAACGCAAGGCCAGCAGGTCGTGACAATGCACGACATGCGGCCGGTCAGCAGCGTGTGGAACCCACGGCCCCAGCGCCTGGTCACAAAAAACGTACAAGGTGTCGCGGGGGTCGCGCCGCATCGCGGCCCGCATCTGCCGCGGGAACAGCAGGTACTGGTCGACATAGCCCGCCCATTTCGACCAGCGCCCGGTGGGCACCCGCCCATGCACCCAACCATCGGGCTGTCGCAGCGCCACTTGGTGGCCGCGCGCGCGAAACGCCTCGGCCAGCATGCGCGCAAAGTGCGCCTGGCTGTGCGAGCCGAGGAACGCCGGGTGGGTGTAGAGCACGAGGTTCACGCCGCACCCTGGCCACGCGCCCAGCGCAGCGGAGCTAGCCGCTGGGGCAACAGCGGCAGCAAGCAGGCCAGCGCACCTTTCAAGGTGGGCATGGCGCTCAGCGAGCGCGCCGCGTAGCGCAAGCAATCGGCACGCCGGCCACCGGCCCAGGAGCGCGTGGCGCAGTCGTAGAAACCCAAGGCCGCTTTTCGCTTGGCCTCGGGCCGAATGGTGGCGAATCGCACATCGCTCGCCACGCTGTGCCAGCAGGCGGCGGCCCCGCTCAGCCAGGCGATGCCGCCCTGGGCACTGAGGCTGGTCTCGTGGGCACGCCAGGCGCTGAGCCGCTCACGCACATACCAAGCCCCTTGGCCACCGCAGCACAGCAGGTAGGTCAACCACAGGTCGTAGGCCGGCCCGGCCTGTGCGGGCAGCTCGGCCGGCAGGGCTGCGCGGCGAAACACGGCACCCATCGCCATAGGAATCACCTGCTCGGCCAGCAGCCGCTCAAAAGGCCGATGCATGCCTTCGGCCAGCGCAGAGCGGCCCCACGCCCGCGAGTTGTGCTCGCTTTCGCTTTCGAGCCGACGGCCCGCGCCATCAATCACCCAGTGGTCACAGAACGCCAGCGTGGCCTCGGGTTCGCGCTCCAGCACGCCGACCAGGCGTTCGACGAAATGTGGCGCCAGCCAGTCGTCGTGGTTCAGCACCGCGATGTACCGCCCTTGGGCACGGCCAAACGACACCCAGTGGTTGCGCGCTACCCCCAACGCCGGCGCGTTGTGGCAGTAGCGCACCCGCGGGTCGCGGAACGACTCGACCAGACGGCGCAAACGCTGGTCAGGCGAATCATCCGACACGATCACCTCGATCTCCTGCACGGTCTGCGACAGCGCGCTGCTAATGGCTGCAGAGAGGTGTTCCGCGCGCGATCGGTAGGCGGCAATGACGATGCTCACGAGCGGGGTTTGCATGTCGCACCCCTTACGCTGCAACGGCCAGGGCGGCGACGCGCTCCGACGGTGAAAGCTGCTCGCCCGGCGCGAGAGCGGCTTCGCAGCTCAGCACAAACTGAAAGCCGAACAACCCAGGGAAGCGCCCCAGCGCCCAGCGGTCGATCGCCCGACCGAGCGTAGGCCCACACCAGCGTGAGAGCGGAAAACCGCCATCTGCGTTGCGCTCGAGCACCTGGAACCCCGCCTCGCGCACCAGTTGCTCGGCACTGTGCCAGTCGAAGAAGCGGACGTGGGTGCGATCCATCAACCCTCCGTCGGTGTAGCGAAAGTGCCCACGCATAAACTGAAACCGCTGCTTCCAGAACAGCACGTTGGGCAGCGCGACGACGAGGCGGCCGCCGGGCCGCAAGCAGGCACGCAGGCGCGACAGCACCTGCTGCGGCGCATGCAGGTGCTCCAGCACGTGCGAGCAGACGATGCAATCGAACTCGCCCAACACGCTCGGGTCGAAGTTGTTCAGGTCTGCAACGTCGACGCGGTCGAGCTGTTGGCGAGCCACCTGCGCTTCGGCTTGCGCGTAGGTCACACCCACAACCGTGCATGGTGTTCTGTGCTTGACGGCGGCACCGAAGGCCCCACCACCGCAGCCCACGTCCAAAACGCGATCGACACGTTGTGGCACGCGCGCCAGCACCGCTGAATTCACTGACTGATAAATCATGAGGCCCTTGTTCTTCTCGGGTCGGTCACCCTGGCACACATCGCCAGCTCGGCCCGGTGTTTGCGCCATGTTCGGCCAACAACGTGACACTTTGACGAGCCCCACCACAGCCCGTCGGGTGGGCCTTCACGAAATATTCAGGTGGGCAGGGGCGGAAGCGTCGCGGGCATCGCCTTGCGTTGCTGATGCCGCCTGAGTTGCGATTGAAAGTAAACAAAGGCAACCACGGTGCTGACCAAGCCGGTGGCGGTGTTGATCATGAAGCTGCCCCGCACGCTGGACACGTCCACCCAGCTCGCGGCGGCAGCCGTGGCCACCACCCCGGTCGAGACCGTCCACCCAATGGGCAAGACCCAACCGCGCGCGCAGCCGATGCTGTAGAGCGTGCCACCCCAGGCGGCAAAGGTCGAGGCAACGACCATCCACATCAGCTCGGTGTGCAGCGCTGCGTAGTTGCCACCCAAGACCCACAGAATGGGCCCGGGTATCACCACAGTCACCCCACACAGAAACGCCATCAGCGCTGCGTAGAAGACGTTGACCCCGACAAAGCCGGCGCGCAGCTCGGCATGGCCGTCTTGGCGCGCAAAGTAAGGCAACACCAAGGCGGCCGACACCGCAGAAATGACCGTGAACAACGCGCCCAGCCGGCTGAGCGCACCGACCTCCGCCACGCGCTCGGCGCTGCCGAAAACGCCGATCAGCCACAGCGCCAGCTGGCTGCTGAGAACGAAATAGACCGAGTTGGGCGCCTGCTTCCACAGGTGGTCTCTCAATGCTGGCGCCTGCACGCCGGCGGCGCGGGCAGGCAGCTCCAGCTTTGCATCCATGTAGCGGCTCAACATGACGAAATAGGCCGCCGCCGCCGCCGCGTTGACGAGGCAGGCCACCGTCGCATCCAGCGTCAACCAGGTCGCCGCCATCAGCAGCGCGAGCTTGACAAGGTTCACGCCGAGATCGAGTTTTTGCTGCAGCCCGACATGGCCCAGCAGCCGCGCAATCGACAGGGCCACACCGGCCCGAACATTCAGCACCGCCGTGGCGATGATCAAGACCGTGAGGGCAGCCACCTGCCAGGGCGCCGCGTGTTGACGCAGCAGCAACCACGCAAAGCACGGCGCCAGCACGCTCAAGGCCACCCAGGCGAGGCGGCGGTGCAAGGCATAGGCATCGGCCACCAGGTGGCCGAGCGCCCCGCGCCGTCCGCCCAGGCGACCGCCGACCGCCATCGTGGCCGTGATCAGGCCCAAGTCACTCAAGATCGCCGCGATACTGGTCATGCTGATGGCCAGCGTGTAGTAGCCGTACTGGTTTTGCGCGAGGTGACGCACCAGCAGAATGCCCGCGGCAAAGCCGATCAATTGCACAGCCAATTGGGTGGAGGCAAACCCCATCAACCGGGCCACGCGTTGGCGCGTGATCAGCGCCTTCACCAGCGCCTCCGCGCGGCGCGCAGCGGGGCCTCGGCCCGCGCCGAACGCGGCACCGGAGCACGCGACAACCAGCGTGGCCGCTCCAGACGTAGCGGCTTCGCGCGGGCCGGCACGCTGACCTTCAGTGACGCCAAGGCCTCACGCGACGCCGCGATGCACAGCCCCATGAACAACCAGCCGTATACGTTGATCGATCCGTTTCCCGTGATCTGGCCCAGCACCACCACGTACATCGCGTACGAAAACAGCATCATCGGCAACGGGTCCGAGACACGGCGCGTGGCCAGCAGCACCATGCGCGTCAGCCATACCACCAGCGCCACGCGGTAGACGATGAACAGCATGCCCAAGGTCGGCCCCAAGTCGACCATGTGCCGCGAGAAATCGGTTTCGGCCAGATCCCAAGGCTTGATGCCGTCAACCATGGCGCCCAGCCGGTTGCTCGCATTGCCACCGAAGCCCAAGCCATAGCCCAGCGCCGGTGTGTCTTCAACCAGGCGCAAGAAGTCGACAAAGCCATACAGCGCCCGCCCGAACACACCGCCTTCGAAGCCGCGCGATTCATAGGCGTCCGCCGAGTTCCAGCGCTGAACGAAAGCATCGAACCCCTCGGGAAAGACGATGGGGTACAAAACAATCGCCGCCATGGCCAGTGCGGCAGGCAGCGCCAACGCCTTGGCCTTCAAAGCGGCGCCACGGCCCAGCAGGCCAAGCGCCAGGGCAAACATCGCAATCATGCCGGTCTGCAGCATGGTTCCCCGGCTGCCGCTCAGGGCCACGCAGCTCAGAATCCCCGCTCCCGCAGGCAGCAAGATGAGCCAGCCCACCTTGCGCTGTTTCGCGGGCGCGACCAAGAACGCGAGCAAGAACGCAAAGGCTGTGGTGACGAACTGCTGCTGCCCGGCGTTGGAGGTGAACGGGCCGGCCGGGCGCACGTGGGTGGAGGTCACGAACATGCCCTTGAACTTGAGTTCGGCCTCTTCAGCCGTACCCACGTTGATGGGCGCGTCGATGGGTGCAAAGAATTGCAAGATCACCAACACACCGATGGGCACGGCCAGCAGCAAGGTGATGCGTGCGAAGCGCTGCAAGTCGGCAGACCTGAACTGCTCTCCCACCAAAAATGCCAGCGGGATGTAGAAGAAGTAGCTGCGCCAACCGTAGATGCCGAGCAGCACACGGTACTCACTGAAACTGCCCGTCATGATTTGCGCCCCCAGCAGCAAGGCGCCGAAGCCACACATGAACACCGCCAACATGAAGTAGTAGTTGTTGCGCGGCCAGAGCCCGCGGCGCGTGGCGAGCAGGTAGGCATAGAGCAGAAAGGGGTCGCGGATGAAAAAGATGAATTGGCTGAACTGTGGGAAGGCGTACTTGCGCAGCGCACCTTCGAAGATCGCCAGCAGGTAGATCACCAACACCACGGTCACCAGGCGCTTGCGTGCCGGCTCATTTGCGCCAACCGGCGTTGCCATGAGCGGAGTTGAAGAGTGCACAAGGTTCATGACAAGAGCGGCCGTCGCTGCGAACCGACTGCCGAGCAGTGACGCTCAGGCGCGCTTTGGTTTCTTTTGATGTTCTTTCCGATTCGCGAGCGATGGCAATGCGGCCCGTCTGCGCTCGAAGGGCTGACGTACCAAGGCCGCTATGAACTGTAGCCACCAAATATTGCGGTTTGGCGTCAACGGCCGTATGCACCCAGATGTCGCAGGCCCACGTCGAACCGTCACACGGCCTTCCTAACATGTTGCGCATGAAGGATGCTGCGCAGCCCCGTACCCTGGTCGTTAACTTCAACGCGCCCGAACTGAACCAACTGGCACAAGCCTTGTGCCAACGCGAAATGCTGGAGGCCTATGTGCGGCCCTACGTCAACAAGGGCCGCGCTTGGGAGCGCGCCTTGTCAGCCGTCCCCTGGGCTGGGCAAATCTACGGCAGCACTTTTGGCCGACGACGCATGACCGACCCGGCACTTGCCGGGCTCACCCGCGAGGCGGGTGTCTGGCCCGACCTGTGCGCCGCAGCGATCAGCCGACTGCATGTGCTGCCGCCGGCCACCCGCCACCGCTGGGCGAACCAGCACTACATGTCGGTGCGTGAAGCAGTCGCCCAATCGGCTCGCCGCCACGCGGCCCACGCCGACTGCGTGGTGGCTTACGAAGGCTTTGCACTGCCCGCCTTCCAGGCGGCCCAGTCGCAACGCACAGCCGTGCTGAACTACCCGGTAGCCCACCACCGCGAGCGGCGCCGCATCCGGCTCGAGGAGAACGAGCGCGAACCCGAATTCGCCGTGACGTGGCCCGACTTCGACGATTGGCCCGACGGCCACGAAGAAAGGTTGGACGAAGAGATCCGCCTCGCTGACGCGGTGTTGGTGGGGTCGAGCTTTGTTGCCGACAGCTTCGTGGCGCAAGGCATTGCGCGCGAGAAGATGTGGACGGTGCCCTACGGCGTCGACCTGCAGACGTTCACCCCAAGCCCCCAGGTAACACCGGCAAGCGAGTTCAAGGTCATCTATGCCGGGCAGTTGACCCAGCGCAAGGGCTTGTCTTACCTGCTGCGCGGCTACCGCCGCTTCGCACGCGCCGACACACGCCTCACCCTGGTGGGCAGCGTGGTCGGCAGTGACCTGCCTTTGCAGCCCTACCGCGCGCTCATCGAACACGTCACGCACCAGACGCGCCCGGCCCTCGCCGCCTTGTATCGCAACAGCCACGTCTTCGTCTTGCCCACCTTGGTCGAGGGCATGCCGCTCGTCGTACTGGAGGCCATGGCCTGCGGGCTGCCGGTGATCGTGACCGCCAACGGCCCCGGTGACCTCGTGCGCGATGGCATCGATGGGTTCGTGATTCCCGAGCGCGATGAAGAAGCGGTGTGCGATCGACTCGAGCGCCTGTATCGCGACCCGGCCCTGCGCATCGAAATGGGCCGCCAAGCCGCACGGCGCGCACTCGAGTTTGGCTGGGGCACCTACACCGGCAAGGTTTGCGACGCCCTGGCCCGCCTGCAACGCGCAACACCATCGCGCAAATCCCAACTCGCCACCGCATGAGCCGGCGGGCGCGGCACGAAGGTACTCCAATGAGCGTGCGTTGGGCCTGGGCGGCCGCACTGTGGTGGGCAAGTGGCGTTTGGGCAGGGCCTGTCGAAGCGGCCGCCACGCCAGGCCTTGCACAGATCAGCTTCTCGCTGCCACGCGCCGCCACCACCAGCGCCGGCGTCTATGCAACCGACGGCCGCCTGCTGCGCACGCTGTGGCGCGGCGAGCCTTTGACCGCTGGCTCGCATCAGCGAAGCTGGGACGGGCTGGATGACAGCGGTCAACCCGTGCCTTCCGGCGAGTACGAAGTCAAACTCATCCACCACCACATGCGCTACGTGTGGGAGGGGGTGATCGGCAACAGCTCGGCGACGGTGAGCGACGACCAGGTACACCGGGCCTACCTGCCGCCCACAAGCATCGTGATCTCGGGCCGCAAGGCGATCTACGCCGTGGGCTTCAATGAGCAGCAGGATGGGCTGCATGGCTTCGATTTGACAACGCCCGAGCGCGACACCCGACCCTTCCCTTCCAAGGACACGTTTGTGTCGTACGCCATGGTCGCCGTGGACGCGACCCGGCTTTACTGGGCCAACGTGGGCGGGCTCATACGCACGAACTTCGTCGGCGCCTTTGATCTTCAGAGCGCCCAGCCGAGCGCCTTCGCCGCCGGGGTACCGATTTGCCTGAATCGCCGACCCAACTCCACTGCGTGTTACGAGCAACAGCAATACCGGGGCGTCATCGATTTGCACACCGAGCCTTCCGAAGCGCCAACCGGCATCGCAGTGCAGGCGCAAGGTCGGGTGCTGGCGGTGGCACACGGCATGCGCGATGTGATTCGGCTGTTCGACAAACACAGCGGCGAGCTGCTGCAAGAGATGACCGTGCCCTTGGCTGGCAAGGCACTGAACCAGATCGCCATGTCGGCCGACGGTGACTTGTGGCTCATCTCGGGCGATACCGTGCTGCGCTACACCGACCTCGACCACGTGCCGAGGCAGGTGGCCACCCTGAGCGGCCTCACCCGGCCGCTGGCGCTGGCGGCCCACCCCACCGACAGCGGCGTGCTGTGGGTGGCCGAAGGCGGCGCTCGCCAGCAGTTGCGGCGCTTTGACCCGCAGGGCCGGCCCGACTTCGTGATCGGCCGAATCGGCGGCTACGGCACCGACCCCGAGGTCCAGCCCGACAAGCTCTGCTTCAAGACGCGCGAGGGTCGTGAGCAAACGTCCATGGCGGTGGGCCCTGAGCAAACGCTGTGGGTGATCGACACCTGCAACAACCGCATGCTGCGATTTCGAACCAGCGATGCGACGCTCGCGCAAGGCACGGCGCGCAGCGACGCCCAAGTGGCCTACCTGCCCGGCGTCTACACATCGACCGTGGATCACGGTGCACCGCATCGCGTGTTCGCCAACTTTCTGGAATTCGAAGCCCCTACCCGCACCCCCTGGGGGGCCGGCCGACCCTGGAAACTGGTGCGCAACTGGTTGGGCGGGCTGCCCCTCACGCTGGCGGACCAGTACGCCTTCAACGCCGCCTTCGGTGGACTCCTTTCGGTTGAGACCTTCGCCAACGGGCGCACCTACGGCCTGATGATGGTCAACAGGCGCCAGGTCATAGTCGAGCTACCCGCCACGGGGCCGCTGCGGGTGGTGCGCGCCTTTGGTGCGCCTTTGCCGGGCACCACCTACAAGGTGCTGTATGAGAACGGCGACCTCGGCTACGCGCTCACCGGCCCCCGAACGCAGACCTCGATGCGCTTGCCGCGAGCCGGCTTCGATGCCGCGGGCGACCCCGTGTGGTCAAACGAACCGCTGGTGCTAGCGAGCGTGCCCACGCTGGATGGCACGCCTTACTTCCGCGGCGGTGCCATGGGCATGCCGCCACGCTTTCCCCTCACCGGCTCGGGCAAGGTGATCTTCTTCGACTCATCGATCAGGGGCAACGAAGGCTTTCATCTCGGTGCGGCTGAGCGGGGCGGGCAGCGCTGGCTCTGGCAAGCCAGCCCGACCGCCGCCCTGGATGGCAAGGGCAGTTACCAGACCAAGGCCATCGACGCCTCGTTGCAATACGGCGGCAACGCGGTGTGGGCCCATGGGCGTCACGTCGTCTACGGCTACCACGGCGAGTTCTACAAAGACATGCGCAGCGGCCAGGTCGGCCAGGCGAGCCAGTTCATGCATTTCGACGAGTCGGGCCTCTTTATCGGCCAATTCGGCACAAGCATCGTTCCGCCCACCGCGCCGGTGCAGCCAGGCATGAGCGGCAACGCCTTCAGCCCTACGCTCGTTCGCATCGACGATCAGCTCTACCTGTATCACAACGACGAATCGGCGCACGCGGGTGTGCACCGCTGGCGCCTCGAAGGCTGGAATGACGTGCGCGATTTGAGCGGGCGGGGCCAACGGGGCGGCACCATTGTCCTGCGCTGATACCACGCGGCCGAGTCTTCCCGCAAGTAGCCGCTAGGCCATTCGCTGTGCTGGCTGCCCCGGCGAGGGTGAACGGCGTTGCGAGTAGTCGTCGAACACGCGGTAGATGAGGTACGACACCAGCACACACAGACCAAAGATCAGATACGGCGAACTCACGCCGGCATTGGCCGTCACGATGCAGACCGGAATGTGAATGAGGTAGAGCGGGTACGAGACATCGCCCAGAAGGCGCATGGCCTTCACCGGCGGGGCCACCGTGACCGGCTTGTGCACCGTGAGGTGGCGAAACGCCAGGTAAATGACGGCCAGCGTGCAGGCTTGCAGGGCACTGGTCGGTAGATCGACACGCCAGAATTCTTCCAGCGCGCTTCGCTTGACCTTAGACCCCAACAGGATGAGCGCAGAGAGCACAACGTGTGCGGTGAATATCCATCGCAAATCTCGCAGCACGCCGGCAGCGTCGTCGTCGTGCGGGCGCGCCAGCCTGGACCCGCATACCCACGCAAAAGACAGGAACACGAGATTCGCCCCGAACCCCACCCCAGCGTAATAGGGCAGGTGCTACAGCGTTCTCAGCGCCGTGTAGGCCAAGTAGGCCACAAACGAGGTCCACACGAGCCACCGGCTTGTTTTCGGGTCGATCGGATACAGCAGCGGCAGCAGACAGTAGAGCCAGAACTCCAGCGAGAGACTCCATGCCGGGCCCACGATCGACGTCGCCGTGACCATCTGATTCAAGAACAAGGCATTCGCCGCAATGACCAGGGGGTTCGGCCAGCTTGCTTTCTCGACGTACACCGTCACAAGCAAGGTGGCGATAAGGCTGACCGCATAGACCGGAAACAATCGCTTCAGCCGGCGGGCCAGGAAACCCGCAGGCTTCGCGGCATACGACGAGGTGACGGAATAGCCGCTGATGACCAGAAACCCCAGAATGGCCTCAAACGCCCCCAACCTCGGCACGACAGACAAGAGGCCAAGTTCTGCATACGCCCCCATGTGATTGACGACCACGATCAATGCATGAAGCACGACTTCATCCCCAGGTGCGCCGCGCGCGTCGAGGGTCAGGCCGGCGCTCTCGCGGCCACCAGCATGCTGCGCGCAAACATCGGAATACGCCCCGCCGTCTCGAAATGCAGATCGCGCAGCTCGAACTCGCACAGCAGCGAGGTCAGTGTCGCGCGCGAAAAGAACTTCACCTTGCCGTGGTCGAGCAGTGGATCCCAGCGCGAGTCAAAGCGGCCAGCCAGTGCCAGGGCCACATTTTTTGAGTAACCATGGAAGTTCGACGTGATGATCAGCAGCCCGCCGGGCTTGAGTGCCGAGAGCGCGGCTTCGATCAGCTTGCGCGGCAGCGGCATGTGGTCGATCACGTCGACCGCCACCACGGCGTCGAATCGCCCCGCAAAACACGCGTCTAGCGGCTGCGTCACATCCGCCCGATGAAAACCCAGGTGCGGGTAGTGCCGTCGTGCCAGGTTCAGGCTGGCTTCGCTGTTGTCGATGCCAGTCACCGCGAACCCGCAGCGATCGAGTGCCGCACTGAACCAGCCGCTGCCACAGCCCAGGTCGAGCACCGTGTGCGCCACGGCTTTCACGAGCTGCTGCACGATGGGCCGCGTGACGTGGGCATGAATGCTGCGGGGGCCGGGTTGCTCTGTCTCGGGGCGCAGTTGCTCGATCATCGAGCGGTCGGGTTTCATGGTCGGCTCCGCTTGCGAATTGCTCGCGCCGGCACACCGGCATACACCGTCCAGGCATCAAGGTCACGCGTGGCCACGCTGCCCAGGCCCAACACCGCACCATCGCCCACTGTCACACCCGGGCACACCACCGCACGCGCTGCCACCCACGCATAGCGTCCGACCCGAATGGGCGCGCTGATCATCGGAAACGCAGGGTCGTCGAAGTCGTGCGTCGAGCCGCACAGGTAGGCCCCTTGCGACACCGTGCAGTGCGAGGCCAAGTGCATGGGCAGCGCGTTGTAGAGCACCGCTCCGTTGGCGATGGCCACCGCGTCTTCGCAGATCAGGTTCCAGGGTGCCCAGATCTCGGCCGAAGGGTAGATGCGGCAGTGAGCGCCGAGCTTGGCACCGAACAGGCGCAGCACGAACGCGCGCCAGGCGTGCAGCGGCCGCGGCGTGGGCCGTATCAGCAGCAGGTGCGCAATGCCCCAGACCGCACGCGCGGCGCGGTTGCGCAGCGACATGCTGGGCTGAAGATAGGGGTCCGCGGTCGCTGCAATGGGAGTCGTGGACATCGAAAGACAGTGAAGAAAAGCAGCCAAGGCGCGAAGTGGTAGATCGCTTCTGCACGACCCACCTTGTAGAGCGCGCCAGCTTAGAGGGCGAATGTGTCGGCGCCTTGACACCCGTGCCCACCCAATCGAGGTCTGCGCCATGTCGATGTCACAAAGCGCCGCTAACCTGAGTCGATCCAGTGCCAGCGCGCGCACGCCACAAGAAGACCAGGAATGTCGACCGCCCTCATCTCGCAAACTCCCGACCCGGTATGGAAAGTGCCGCTGGCTCAGTGGCTCGTCGCGGCCACCTCCGGGGCGGCCGTGATCGCGGCCTTCTACCCTGGCCTGCGCTTCATGGTGAACAGCTGGCAGCAGGTAGAGGAATACAGCTACGGCTATTTCATTCCGCTGATCTCGGCCTTTCTCATCTGGCAAAAGAGCGAGCTGCTGCGCCAGCGCGAGTTGACGGGTTCATGGACGGGCCTGCTGGTCATCGCGGTCGGCTTGGCTCTGGGCGCGCTCGGCGAGATGAGCGCCGTGCGGCTCTTCAGCCAGTACGGCTTCGTCATCTCGCTGTTCGGCCTGTCGGGGTGCTTCATCGGCTGGCGAGGCACGCGCGTCATCGCGATGCCGCTGGCGATCCTGTTCTTCATGATCCCCTTGCCGCAGTTCGTGCTGCGCGAGTTGTCGCAGCAGCTGCAATTGATCTCGTCAGAGATTGGTGTGGCGCTGATCCGCCTGTTCGGCATCAGCGTGTTCCTTGAAGGCAACGTCATCGACCTGGGCAGTTTCAAGCTGCAGGTGGTCGAGGCCTGCAGCGGCCTGCGCTATCTGTTCCCTCTGATGGTGTTGGGCTTCCTCGCGGCCTATTTTTTCCAGGGTGCCTGGTGGAAGCGTGCCCTCATCGTCGTGTCGACGATCCCGCTCACCATCGTCATCAACAGCCTGCGCATAGGCTTGATCGGCGTGACGGTGGAGTACTGGGGCAGCAGCATGGCCGAAGGCCTGCTGCACGACTTCGAAGGCTGGTTCATGTTCATGGTGTGCCTGCTCTTGCTGGTGGGCGAGATGATGGTGCTGGCGCGCATCGGCGGCCGCAGCCGATCACTGCGCGCGGTCTTCGGCCTCGAATACCCCGAGCCTCCCGCCAAAGGCGCGCCCATTCACTATCACCGTCTGTCAGCACCGATGTTGCTTGGAAGTGTGCTGCTGGCCGCCGCCGGCGCGGCCGCCATGCTGGTGCCGCCACGCGGGTTGACCAAGCCACAGCGCGCGCCCCTGGCCCAGTTCCCGTTGGACTTGCCGGGCGGCTGGGTCGGGCGCCTCGACCACCTAGACCGCGACGTGATCGCCACGCTGGCCGTCGACGACCACCTGATCGTCAACTACAGCCGTGCCGGTGAACCCTGGGTCAACTTCTACATCGCCTATTACGACAACCAGAGCGGTGGCCAGTCGGCGCACTCGCCGCGCACCTGCATCCCGGCTGGCGGCTGGAAGATCTCGCAGTTCGAAGAGGCACCGGTGGCGCTGCGGGCATCAAGTCGCGCGAGCACGCCTGCAGCTGCCATGCGGGTCAACCGCGCCATCATTCAGAAAGGCGAGCAAAAGCAGCTCGTCTACTACTGGTTCGACCAGCGCGGCCGCGTGCTCACCAACGAGCTCGCCGTGAAGTGGTTCATTCTCCAGGACGGCATCACGCGAGACCGCTCCGACGGCGCGCTGATCCGACTTGTCACGCCCGTGGCGCCCGGTGAAGACATCGCCCGCGCCGACCAGCGCCTGACGGCCTTTCTGGACACGGCCGCACCGCGCTTGCGTCAGCACATTCCCGACTGAACGAAACACCTGAACCCTTACCGACAGGGCGCTCACGTCAATCACCGACCGTCTATACCCATGCAAACAGGGCCTAGCCATGAATCATCCTGATCTTCAGAACGGCCGAATCTATGTGGCCGGCCACCGCGGGCTTGTAGGTTCTGCCGTCGTTCGCCACCTGCAGAGACAAGGCCACAACAACCTGCTGATGGCGACGCGCAGGGAGCTCGATCTCACCGTGTCGGGCGACGTGATGTCGTTCTTCCAGTGGAATCGCCCGACCCACGTCGTGCTCGCGGCCGCAAAGGTCGGTGGCATCTTGGCCAACGCCGAGCAGCCTGCGGAGTTCATCCGCAGCAACCTGTCGATTCAAGCCAACGTTATCGAGGCCTGCCACCGTTACGGCGTTCAGAAGCTGGTGTTTCTGGGGTCCAGCTGTATCTACCCGAAGTTCGCGCCGCAGCCCATCTCGGAAGACTCGCTGCTCAGTGGCCCGCTGGAGCCGACCAACGAAGCGTATGCCATCGCCAAGATTGCTGGCGTGAAGGCGTGTGCGTCTTACAACCGGCAGTTCGGCACCAATTTCCTGTCGCTGATGCCGACCAATCTCTACGGCCCGGGCGACAACTATGACCCGCTAGGCTCGCATGTGCTGCCCGGCCTCATCCGCCGTGCGCACGAAGCCAAGGTGCAGCACCACGACGAGTTGTCCGTTTGGGGCACCGGAACGCCACGACGCGAACTCATGCACGTCGACGATCTCGCATCGGCCTGCGTGTTCGCCCTCGAAAAACTCGATGCCAGCGATGTCGGCGAATGCATCAACGTCGGCGTGGGCGAGGATCTTTCGATCCGCGACATTGCCGATCTGGTGGTGCGCACGGTCGGCTTCAAGGGCCGCGTTGTCTTCGACACCAGCAAGCCCGATGGCACCCCTCGCAAGCTGCTCAACGTGTCGGCAATGGAGCGCTTGGGTTGGAAAGCGCAGATTCCGCTGGAACGCGGCATTCGTGACGCATACGAAGACTTCCTCGCGCGCTTTTCCCCCAACACCGAACCCGCCACAGTCGCCGCTCTCGCGGCTGTGCGTTGAAGTAGCCCCTCTGTTTCACCGAGTCCACCATGAACCTTTCATCACCTTTGCGCGTTATGGCCGTGTGCAGCGCCATTGCCCTTCTCGCCGCCTGCAGCAGCAAGGCCGACCGCATTCAATCGGGGCTGGACAAAGGCGCCAGCTACGTGCGCCAGGCCGATTGGGACAAAGCCAGCGTCGAGATGCGCAACGTGCTGCAAATCGACCCGAAGAACGCGCAGGCTTTCTACATCGCAGGCCAGGTGTCAGAGGCCAAGAGCGAGATCCAGCGCGCGTTTGCCAACTACTCGAAGACTGTGGAGCTCAAGCCCGATCACCTCGACGCCAAGGTCGGCATGGCCCGCCTCTACATGATGGCCAACCGTGTTGACGACTCGGAGAAGGCCCTGTCCGAGGTGCTGGCCGCCGATGCCAAGCACGTTGGCGCCCTCACCATCAAGGCTGCGCTCACCGCCCGCAAGGGCGACGTACCGGGCGCCATTGCACAGGCCAAGACCTTGGTCAGCGACCCCAAATCGACGCCGGTGGAAGCCAGCATGCTGCTGGCCGGGCTGTACACCTCGCAAGGCGACTCCGCGGCGGCGCTGGCGGTGGTCGAGTCGGCCTTGAAAGCAAACCCGAAGAACCTCGCACTCTTGCAGGTGGGTGGGCAAATCGCCGGTGCCAGCAGCGACGCTGCGATGCGCCAGCACGCCGCCGACTACTACCGCCGCGCCACCGAGCAGGCCCCAAAGAGCATCGAGCTCTGGAATGCCTGGGCGGTCTATCACGCCCAGCACAACGAGCAAGATCGTGCCGAAGAGGTGCTGCGCGCTTCCATCAAGTCGCAGCCTGACGACAGCCAGCGCACACTGGCCCTGCTCGACTTTCTAACGGCGCGGCGCGGCAAAGACGTGGCCGAGAAAGAGTACCTCGCCGCCATTGCCGCCAAGCCAAAAGAAGCCAACCTGCGCTTCGGCCTGGTCAACCTCTACCGCAGCAGTGACCGTCAGGCCGACGCACGCCGCGTGCTGCAAGAGATCATCGACGGCAACAAGGACGCACCGGCAGGGCTGACCGCGCGCAACCAGCTCGCAGCCGACCTGCTCGCTGGCGGCAAGCTCACCCAAGCCAAGGCACTCAACGCCGAGGTGCTCAAGGCCAGCCCACGCGACAACACAGCCCTGGTGATGCGCGGCCGCATGCTGCTGGCCGATGGCGACGCCAAGAGCGCCATCCTCGACCTGCGCGCCGCCATCAAGGACCAGCTCGGCTCGCACGAGGTTGTCGGCCTGCTGGCACAAGCGCACCGGCAGGCCGGAGAGCCGCAGCTGGCGCGCGAGGTGCTGGCCGACGCCGTGAAGTTCAAGCCGGCAAGCCCCGAGCTGCGCCTGCTGCTGGCCGCCGACATGGCCGACGCCAAGGAGTTCAAAGCCGCTGCCGCCGAGACCGACGCAGCGATCAAGGCAGCCCCGCAAAACATGCGGGCCTACGACATGAAGGCCCAGCTCGCGCTGGCGCAGAAAGACACCGCCGGGGCCGAAGCCGTCTACACCGCACTGAAGGCACAGTTCCCCAACGACACGGCAGGCGGCATGAAGCTCGGGCAGCTCTACGCCAACCAGAAGAAATACGAAGCCGCGATCAAAGAGTACGACGCCGCCGCCAAGCTTGCGCCGCAGGCCGCCGCACCGGCTCTGTCGGTCATCGGCGTGCTGATGGCGCAGCGGCGCTTCGACGACGCCTACAAGCGCATCGACGCCATTGCCGCCCTGGACCCAAAGAGCGCGCTGCCGCACCGGCTGCGCGCCGAAGTCGCTGTGGCGCAAGGCAAGCTCGATCTGGCCGAGCAGTCCTACCTCAAGATGATCGAACTCGCGCCCCAGTCAGCGGCCGCCTACCAAGGCCTGGCCCGCGTGAAGGCACAACGCGGCGGTGTTGCCGAAGCAATCACGGTGCTAGAGCAAGGCGAGAAGGCCAACCCGGCTGAGACTTCCATACCAGCCACACGCGCTGAGTGGCTGGCCCGTGCTGGGCGCAACGAAGAAGCCATCGTGGTGTATGAGTCACTGCTCAAGCGCACACCCGACGATGACGCCACCGCCAACAACCTGGCCTACCTGCTCGCCGAAACAAAAGGCGACCAACCCAGCCTCGCACGCGCGCTCACGCTGACGCGCGGCTTCAAGGAGTCGGCCAACCCCGGCTACCTCGACACCCTGGGCTGGGCACACTACAAGCTCGGCGAGTACGACGACGCAGTGACGGTGCTCGAACGCGCCGTGCAGCGCTCACCCGAAGGCCCGCTGTACCAGTTGCACTTGGGGATGGCGCTGTACAAGAAGGGCGATGCCCCTGGTGCACAAAAACACCTGAAGAAAGCGGTGGACAGCAAAGCCGCACTGCCCGGCCTTGATGAAGCACGCAAGCTGTTGGCAATGAAGTGAGGCGTGGGCAGAAGCACCTTTTGGCTTCTGCCAACTGAAGACGGTCGGCGCACTGCTGCCAGGGAAGTGTGCTGATCCAAGCACGCAGGTGCACCCGCCAGCATGGGCTCCCGTTTTCACGGGAATGACAGAGCGGGTTTACTCAGCGCCGCGACGCCGGGCAACGAAGATCATCACGCTCAAGAGGGCGACCCCCAGCGACCAGGGCTCGAAATGGGGCTCAGGGTCAACGGCTGAGGCAACCCGCATGTTGGCGTCTGTGTCGACTTGGCCCGCACGGCCCGAACCGCCGCCGTTGCCGAAACTCGCAAGAACCGCAGGCGACGGGCTGGTGGCCGCCTGAGCCTTGCGCGCCAGGCGCCGCGTTTCGCGAACCCCCGTGGGCGAAAGCAAACGATCAAGGATGGACGCCTGTGCGACCCGGGCCTGTGGGCGCTGCGTCAGGGGTGTGAGCGACGTGGTGGGCGTGGCCGCCTGCAAGGCACCACAGGCAGCCACCACGGCAACCGCCAAACCCACTGAACGCTTGAAGCCTTTGCTCGAACCCACGGTGCCACCTCACATCTCTGATGCGCCCATGGTGCTTGGCGCGTGTGACACGGCGTGCAGCGGCGCAGGCACTGGTTCTGGTCCCTTCGGGTCAGTGCGCCACAGTCCGCCTTATGGGCCGCTCGTGTTGTCACAGTTCGCCGCTAAGGTGCTCCGCGGCCATGGACACCGCGCACTCTTCTTCTCTGCCACCCTCTTCTCTGCCCGGATCGCCCGGCGGGCCGCAGAAGCTGCGCGGACTGCTGCTGCGCGCACTGGCTTTCGCACTCGTCTTCATGGCCTTGCAAGCCGGCTGGGAAGCCGCCCGCGGCACGTGGATAGAGCGGCTGTGGGTGCATGAGCTCACCGTGCGCAGCGCCACCGTCGCCATCAACTTGCTCACGCCAGAGGTGGGCGCCAGCGCCAAAGACACCCGAATCGTGGCGCGCGGCGGCGGCTTGAACGTGCTCTTCGGCTGCGAAGGAACCGATGTGGTGTTTCTGCTCACTGCGGCGTTCTTGGTGTTCGCCATGCCGTGGCGCATGCGGCTCGCGGGCCTGCTGCTGGGCTTGGTATGGGCCTTTGCGCTGAACCAGGTGCGCATCGTGGCGTTGTTCTATGCATTTCGCGCCGACAAGGGGCTGTTCGACCTGCTGCACACCACGGCCGCTCCGCTGCTGATGGTGCTGTTGACCGGCCTCTTCTTTCATTGGTGGCTCTCTCGCAGCCACAGGCACGAGCCTCTCTGATGTGGCGCTTGCCCTTGAGGTTAGTGGCAGCCAGCGCGCTCGTCTTGCTGGCCGCGCACTTCTGCTCGCGCGATGTGGCCAAGCTGCTGCTGCCGGTGTTGTCGCCCGCGCTGGCCATGGTGGCCGATGACTTCAAAATCGCCCGCGTCGAGCTGGTCGAGGAGCGCCAGAACGCCTCCATCGCCGCCGTGGCGGTGCTGGAGCGCAGCCTGTTTCTAGGCGGCCGCGCCATCGTGCCCGACGGCACACAGCTGATGGTGGTGGGCACCACCATCGGCACCGTGCTGCAGCCGGTGCTGGTAGCCCTGGTGCTGGTGCTGGCGTGGCCCGCGCGTTGGCACGAGATGGCACTGCGCCTGTCTCTGGTGAGTGGGTTGCTGGCTCTGGTGCTGCTGCTTGACACGCCGTTTTCATTGGCGGCCTGGCTGTGGGATGCGCAGCTGCGTGCCTACGAACCCGGGCGGTCATCGCCGCTGGTGTGGTGGAACATCTTTCTCAATGGCGGAGGCCGCCTGGTGCTCGGGCTCGTCGCAGCAGTGCTCGCGATTGCGCTGGCGCAGCGCGCCATGCCTCAACGCAAAGCGCAGGCCGCATGAGGCTCACGGCTCTGCCATGGCTGGCACTCGGCAGCCTGCTGGCACAGGTGGCCAGCTCGGCATCGGCCGCGCCCGTGCCGCAAGAGCTGCTGCTGTCTTTGCGTGCCGGTGAGCCCGTGAGCGTGATCGTCGAGCTGAACGCCAGCGCGGTGGAGCGCGATGCCGCCGCACGCCGGGCGCGCTCGACCCGAGGTGTCGACGACGACGAAGGGCTGCGCCAAATCGCATCCCGCTACCGCGCGCTGAAGCGCGGCGCGGCGCCTGCCCTGCAACGTAGCGACGTCATCGCGCTCACCGACTACAGCCACCTGCCCTTCTTACACCGGGAGCTGCGCAGCGAGGCCGCGCTGCGCGCCATCGCCGCCCTACCCGGCGTGCTTGCCGTGCACCCGGATCGCCTGCTGCAGCGCGCACTGGCGCAAAGCCTGCCCCTCGTGTCGGCACCGCCGGTCGCAACAGCCGGTTTGCGCGGCAGCGGCAGCACAGTGGCGGTGATCGACGACGGCATCGAGCTGGGCAACGCAGCCTTCGGTGCTTGCACCGCCGTGGCCACGCCCGCGACCTGCCGCGTCGCGGCAGTGCAGTCTTTCGTGGCCAGCCCCAGCAGCAGCCAGGCGCATGGCAGCAACGTGGCTGCCATCGTGATCGGCATGGCACCCGACGCACGGGTGGCGAGCCTGGGGGTCTTCAGCAGCGCGGGTGCATCCACCTCCAGCATCCTGAGCGCCATCAACTGGGCGATCAGCAACCGCAGCAGCCTCAACATCGTTGCCATCAACCTGAGCCTGGGTGACGGCAGCCACAACACCACGGCCTGCAGTGACGTGCAGACCAATGCGTTTGCCACACCCATCGCCAATGCGCGCAACGCCGGCATCAGCGTGGTGGCGGCCACCGGCAACAACGCCTACAGCAACGGCAGTTTTGTCTCGGGCATCAGCCGCCCTGCCTGCACACCCGGGGCTCTTTCGGTGGGTGCCGCCTACGACAGCGCACAAGGCGGTCTCACCTGGTTCAACGGCCAAGCCGCGCAGTGCACCGACCTCACGACCTCGGCCGACCGCGTCACCTGCTTTTCCAACAGCGCCACCTTCATGAGCCTGCTGGCACCGGGCGCCGTGATCACGGCGGCAGGCTACAACTATGGCGGCACCTCGCAAGCCGCGCCTCATGTGGCCGGCGCGGTGGCGGTGCTGCGCGCGGCCTTCCCCGACGAGACCTTGGCCATGGTCGAAGGGCGACTCACCTCGAACGGCACGCCCGTCACCGATGCGCGCAATGGCCTCACGCACCCACGGCTCAACCTGCTCGCGTCGGCCCGGCCGCACAACGACAACTTTGCCGCAGCCGAATCTCTGAGCACGTCAGCGGGCAGCTTCAGCGGCAGCAACCGCCTCGCCACGCGCGAAGCGGCCGAGCCCGGTGCGATGTCAGACACCAGCCCTTCGGTGTGGTGGCGTTGGACCGCACCCGCCTCGGGGCAGGTGAGCCTAGACACTGCGGGCAGCGGCTTCGATACGCGGCTCGACGTTTACACAGGCGCGGCCCTGGGTTCGCTCGTGCCGCGGGCGAGCAATGACAACGCAGGCTCCGGCAGCATCAACTCGGCACTGCACTTCCAGGCGCAAGCCGGCAGCACCTATCACTGGCGTGTCGACGGCAGCGGCGGCGCCAGCGGCCCTATCAGCTTGCAGTGGGGGCTGAACACCAGCGCGCAGGCCAATGTGTCGATCACGCTGAGCGGCCCGGCCACCGCCTTGCCCGGCACGACCGTGGTGTACACGCTCACGCTGAGCAACGCCGGCCCGCAAGCGGCGACCGGCGTGGTGGCAAACCTGCCCTTGCCCGCTGGCGTGACGGCGCTGAATCTGCCGGCGGGCTGCAGCCTGCAGGCTGCGGTGGTCGTCTGCAGCACGGCCGAGCTGGCCAGTGGTGCCTCGGTCGCCTACCTGCTCTCGCTGCACATCGACAGCCTGGACAGCGCCGTCAACCTGAGCGCAAGCCTGGTCTCGGAGCTGCCCGACCCACAAGCCGCCAACAACACCGTCACGGCCGTGCTCGCGCCAGACGGCGCGGCCAACGCCGACGTGCCCGCATTGCCCGCCTGGGCCATGCTGCTGCTCGGCGGCGGGCTGCTGCTGCGGCGCAGGTCGTAAGGCCGTCCACGTTTCTCCCGAGTATTGAGATCTTCAAAATTCGCGACACCAACCTCCGTTCGGACTGAGCTTGTCGAAGCCAGCGCGCACCTCGGTGCAGGCACTTCGACAAGCTCAGCGCGAACGGAAAGTGAGTTCGCGGATCAGGAAAATCTCAATTGCGACATGCCTCAGCCAAGTGCCGTTCTCCCTTGGCTGAGTTCGTCGCTAGTCAGGACGCTTCTTGCGCGCAGCGCCGATGCCGAGCAGCACAGTGGCCATCAGAATTGCCGCCCATTCGGGCAAGGTGGGCACGTCGCCGTCCCCACCCCCGCCAGGGCCTGCAGCGGTCACCGTGAACGACTGCGTCACCTGCGGCGCCGGCAGGTAGCCGGGCATGCCGCTCTGGTCGGCTGTGAGCGTGCACAGGCCTGTGCTCACAACCAAGACGCTGTTGCCGGTCACGCTGCACACCGCCAGCGTGAGGCTGCTGTAGCTCACGGCGAGGCCTGAGCTGGCGGTGGCCGCGAGCATGAAGCCGCCGCCGTCCACCGGGCGGTCGGGCAATGGCGGGAAGCTGATGGTTTGCGACGGCAGCGCGGCCGTCACGTTGAAGCTGCGGCTGAGAGTGGGCGCGGGCGCGAAGCTCGCGTTGCCGGCCTGGTTGGCGTTGAGCGTGCAGGTACCGGTGTTGACCAGCGTGACCGTGCCTCCTGCCACGGTGCACACAGGCGCGGTGCTCGACGTGAAGCTCACCGCCAGCCCCGACGACGCCGTGGCACTCACGGCGAAGCTGCCCGAGTTCAGCGCGCGGTCGGCCGGCGCGCTGAAGCTGATCGTCTGTGCGCTACCCGCCGACAGGTTGAGCCCTATCACCACCGGGTCATGGTCGGACGCGCGGTAAGGCGTGGCGCTGTAATAGTCGGGCCCGCAGGCCGCACAAGCCGGCTGCTTGAACTCGTTGTTGTAGTCGATGATCGACGGCTCGTCGGCGTTGATGTGCCAGTGCACCGTGCCGGTCACCTGTGACGACAGGCTGGGCGTGGCCAGCGCATGGTCGAGGTAACCCGCTTCGCCGTCGAACACATACGAGTAGCCTGCCGGGTCGGCCTGCGCCACCTGGTTCACCAGGCCGCCCGTGGTCAGCACATTGACCGGGTCTTCGGCGCCATAGGCGTTGAGGTCGCCGATCACGATCACGTCGTTGTCGGCGGCTGCAGCCTGCAGCGTCGAGATGAAGCTCAAGAGCGCCGTGGCCTGCTGTTTGCGCTGCTCGTTGAAGCAGCCCTGGCCGTCGCCCTGGTCGGTGTCCAAGCCGCTGGCGGGGCAGCTGCCCTTGGACTTGAAGTGGTTGACGACCACACTGAACTTCTGGCCACCGGCGCTGAAGGTCTGCGCAAACGGCGGCCGGTTGTGAATGGCATTGGCATCACTTTGCGACGCACCCGAGAGCGCAAGCGTGCCGGGCTTGTAGATCATCGCCACGCGAATGGCGTCGGTGCCGGTGGTCGGCGGCGTGGGCACCACGGCGTAGGTGTTGGCACCCACCGCGGCGTTCAAGGCGTCGACCAGGTTCTGTACGGCCACGTTGCCGTTGTTCTGTATCTCCATCAGGCCGAACACGTCGGCGTTGATGGCCTTCATCGCCTCGACGATCTTGGTGCGCTGGCGCAAGAACTCGGCCAAGTCGTCGGCACCGCGGCACAGAGATGCCGCCGGCGTGTCGCTGCCTTGGGTGCAGGTCTGGCCGGTCTGGCCAGCGGCGTTGCTGCCGTTCTGGAAGGTGGTGAAGAAGTTGAGCACATTGAAGCTCGCCACCTTCACATTGCCACCCACCGCAGGCGGCGCTGCCGTACGCGGGTTGGCGCGGGTGAACACCGGCGCCACGGTGGGGTGGATGCGGTACATGGCCGGGCCGGTGTTGGTTGACGTGGCCAAGCCGTAATCGATCACGCCGGTGATGCCGGGCAAGGTATCGCCCGAGCGCAGCGTGTTGTCGGCGCCGATGTAGGGCGTGGGGTTGACGTTTTGCAGGCTGCTGCCGTCGTCGAGCATCAGGCTGCTGCGAGCGTTGAGGTCTTGCAGGCTCAGCGCTTGCGCCGTGCCGGGTCGGTAGATGTTGGTCGGCTTGACCAGGCGGCCATTGGCCGACAGCGTCACCTGCCCATAGCGGCCCTGAAAGTAGTTTTGCGACGCCGTGAGTGGCGTGTTGATCTGCACCAGCATGCCCTCGTAGCGCTCCAGGTCGCCTTGCGTGGCGACGGGGAAACTGATGACCGTGGGCGCCACACTGCCGGTGCCGGTGAAGACGGTGTTGGTGAGGTTGCTGAACTCGGTCACCGGGTTGGCCACGGTGAGGGCGTTGGTGGCGGCCCCGGTGTTGAACTCGCTCACCGTGCCGGTGATCTGCACCACATGGCCGGCAGACACCGGGGGCGCGGTGCTGGTGAACACAAAGATGCCGTCCGAGGTGGCGGGGTTGCCGTCGCCCACCGCGTCTTGCAGGTAGTAGCCGTTGTTGTTGACCTGGGTGACCACACCGCGTGTGGTGCGCACGCCCGTCAGTGTGCTGGTCGCACCCGTGCCCTGAATCGTGTAGATGGGTGTGTAGCTGGGTGACACCGCGGCCACATTGAGGCTGATGCTGCAGCTGGCGCTCTGGCTGGCGTTGTTGCTGAAATTCACCACCACCGGGTAGCTGCCGGCGGCCACCGTGTTGTCGAGGCTCAGCTTCACGCTGGCACTGCCGCCGTTGGCTGCGGCGGCGCTGAAGGCGGTGAGGCTCATGCCGGGTGCATTGCCACTCTGGAAGGCGGCGGCGTTGACGATGCTGTCGGCGTCGCTGGCCGAGAGCGAGAAATCGAGCGCTGCGCCCGTGGCGACATTCAGCGCGGCCGGGCAAGACGGAACCACCGGCTGCGCGACGGCACCGCAGTTGCCGACTGGCGATGCCGCGTTGCGCGGCGCGGGCGCGCCGGTGGCGAAGTCGGTGCCGTTGTTGTCGTTGTCAGTGCAGCCACCGGCACCGCGCAACACGGCCGTGGTGTTGGACGGTGCGGCGGTGGGCGCCGTCTCTGAGCAATTGGCGCTGGCGCCGAAGCCGACGAGGTCGACGATGGAGGCATCCGATGGGCAGCTCACCGCTGGCAACGAGGTGGTGCTGTTGACCAGCGCGACCTTGCCTGCCGTGGCGCTCATGTTGAAGCTGCCCGTGAAGCCCGGCGTGGGAAGCGCGGCACCCGCCGCGCCTCCGCTGCCCAGTTGGATCAACGCGTACTGGCCGGGCCCGACGGAGCCCGACAGGTTGACCTTCTGGCTGCCCCAGCTCGTGCCCGCGGCCGAGGTGTACTGCAACGACCAGCCGGCCAGCGACACCGAGCCCGCCCCGGCGTTGTACAACTCCACGAAGTCATTCAGATAAGGCGCGCCTGCGTTACCACCGCCGCCATAGACCTGGCTGATGACCACACCCGAGCTCGATGCCAGTGCCGGCAAGCTTGCAGCACAGGCCACCGCGGCGAGCGCCGCACCACACCACTTGCCTGCGCTGGCGCGCAAGCCCTCCCATCGTTTCGTCATGGCTGCCCCTGCAGAGGTTGTCGACCACATGGACGTGGCCGCTCAGTGGAGTTTCGGCAGCGCACGTGACAGGTGACAGGCGCAACCAGCGCGCGTCCCTGGCCTGTAAGTGCTAGTCCTGAGCCAGGTTCAGGCGATGGAAATCGCCACGGCCTGCGTGGGCACGCCGCCGATGTGGGCCAGCTCGTTGATCACAGCGCGCGCGCATGACAGGGCCGCCAGCGCGCTGTCCATACGCGCCGGCTCGGCGCTGGGGGGCTGCGAACACAGGTGAACCTCCAGCCACTCCAGCTGAGCGGCGATGAAGGTGAACTCTTCCATCGTGGTCATGTACAAACTCCGCAGGCGGGGGGACTTCAGTGGCGCTTGCGCGCGCCTGCAATACCGAAGAGCCCGAGACCCATCAGCAGCAAAGGATGTGCATGCTGCGCCACCAAAGTGTCAGCCTGCCATCGACGCCACGGCACAGACATGATCCGAATGAGCCGGCCTGCGTGGCGTCAGCGCAGGGGCAGCATCCGGTAGAAGGGCAAGCCCCTGGCCGGTAGCCGCAGGTCGTAAGCGCCGTAGCCGGTGACCTTTGCAAGGCCTACGTTGCGATACGGGCCTGCACTGGCGTTTGAGCCTTGCAGCATGTAGACCCCCGGGCGCAGCAAGTGGGTCTGCACTTGTTGCTGAGTGCTGTTGCGCGTATAGCGGATGCCGCCAAACGGCCGCGCCAGCGGGTCGCCAATGAACACGCCCTGCCCTGGCATGAGCACGCTCTTCCAGTAGGCCTCGACCAGCGTCTCACCCCCCAGGTAGCGCCCCATCACGACCGGAATGTCGGGGAACTTCTGGCGGTAGTTGCAGGGCTCGACCACGTTGCCGTAGCTGCCGGTGGCGCCAGCTGACAACCACTCCAGAGCGCTGGTCTGCGGGCTGTCGGTGAGCATGCCGCCCAGCGAGGTGAGGTGGTCGGCGATGGCGCCGTCGAGGAAGCGGTTGCTGCGCAGGCCGCTCACATGCTGCGAGCCGGTGAAGAGAAACATCACGTCGGGTTTGTTTTCCAGCGCATCGGCGTCGACCCGCTCTATGGGGTAGCCACCCATCAGCTTGCGGCGCGTGAGCTCATAGCTCACCGAGCGCACGTTGCGGTGCTTGTCGCTGGTGCTCAGCAGATAGCCCGTGCCGGCGGGCCAGCGGTTGTCGGAGCGCAAGCCGCGGTCGATCAACGCTTTCACCTCGTCAACGCTCTTGCCCGCCAGCAGCATGGCGGGGCGCAGGCCATGGTCGGTGTAGGGCGCGTTGCTGGGGCTGTCGTAGTAGGGCGAAGCGCGGGTGAGCTGGCAGCCCGAGGCGCAATAGGCACGGTCGTAGCCAAGGGCGAAGGCGGCTGTCACCGACATGCAGTCGACGCGGTAGGGCAGCGTCCAGGCCAGCGCATAGGCCTGCACCGTGGCCGGCAGCTTGTCGCGCAGCACCTCTTGCACGCGCAAAAATTCGTCCTGGCTCATCACGGCCTGGCCAGGCGGGAAGCTGACGCGAACCACCCGTTCGGCGCTGAGGCCGCGCTGGCTGGCGTAGTACTCGCCCGTCTCCACGCTCGCCGGGTCGGCCTCGTTGATGACCACCGCCAGGTCTTGTGCCTGCAGGCCGATGGGCGGCAGCGCAATTTGCGGCAGAGTGCTGGGGTCTTGGGCTGGGGGCACGGCGGCGTGCGCGCCTGCTGCACAAAGGAACAGACAGGCGATGACCCAACGCTTGGCTCGGGTCATGATGGATGCCGGCTCGGCTCCGGCTCCGGCTCCGGCTCCGTTCGCCCTGAGCCTGTCGAAGGGTTGTGCACATCGCTGGGCTTCGACAGGCTCAGCCCAAACGGGGGTGGGCTCAGCCCCAGCGAAGGTGGGCTCAGCCCCAGCGAAGGTGGGCTCGGCCCCAGCGAAGGTGGGCTCAGCCCAAACGAATCCAGGCCCAGCCGGAGCGGAGGCAGGCTCAACTCGAGCGGAGCCGGTGGGTTCAAGCTTCGCCTTGCCTCCAGCGACGATACCAAGGCCGCCGGCTGGCAGGGTCGGGCTTGTCGGTATCGCGGGCATGGCTCATCACCGTGCCGATCAGGTTATAGGGCGCCATCAGGTCGGTGATGGCCTGCACGTCTTGCATCGCGGTGGTGTGCTCCTCGATCACCACCAGCGTGGTGTCGGCCTGAGGCAAGAAGGCCAGCGCATCGGCGGTGTCCAGCAAGGGCGGCAGGTCGACGATGATGTAGCGGTCGCGGTAACGCTGCTTCATTTCCAGGATCGATTGCTGGGCTGCCTTGGTGGCGAGCAGCTCCGACGAATTGAGCACCGCCTGCTGGCCCGCAGGCAGCAACACGAAGCGCGCCACGCCGGGGTTGATGAGCAAGTCTGCAATAGGCGCACCATGCATCAGGTGGTCGCTCAAGCCCCGAGCACCCTCCAGGCCGAACAGCGATTGCAGGCCCTGCCCGGTCAAATCAGCGTCGACCAGCAGCACCGCCGAGTCGTAGTCGGCCGCCATGGTCAGGGCCAGGTTCACCGCCGTCAGTGACTTGCCCTCGATGCGCCGCGGGCTCGTCACCGCCAACAGCGTGTGGCCGTCGGCGCGCATGCGTTGCAGCACCTGGTTGCGCAGCATCTTGAACGACTCGGCCAGCGGTGAGCGGTCCATCTTCACCACACCATGCGTGCGCTGCAAGCGTTGCAAGGCATCGCCCATCACCCTGGTGCTGGAGTACTCGATGTGCAAGGGCTCCGCACGAGTCTCGGCCTCGGCAGCGTGCGCAGCCGGCTTGACCACATGCACCTTGGCAGCACTGGGGGGCGTGGGCTCGCTCATGCCGGAGTCGTCTTCGTTGATTAGCTTCATGAGAGTCATTCGGTGTCGTCAGTTGGACAGGCGCCTGAGGACGGCGTACCAGGCCACGTCGATCGGCATGAAGAAGAAGTGCAGCGCCGCCACCGCCGCCACCACCGCCAGCACCAGGGCCACGGCGGTGAGCTTGCGCGCGCGCGCGCGCCGCAACAGCAGGCTGGGGCTGGGCAGCGCCGGCAGCACCGCCAGCACTGGCACCTGCATCAAACGGATCACGTCACGCGGGCTGTGCACGGTCTGGTCGATGGCCTCGCGCAGCACGGCTGCACCCAGGCCCGCCGCCAGGGCCAGCACCACGCCCATCATCAAGATGAGCCCTCGGTTAGGTCGGTAAGGCTTCTCGGGAAAGATCGGCGGCTCGATCAAGGTGAAGCGCTCGGCCTTGCGCCCTCGCTCCAGCTGCTCGGCCACCTGCGCTTGCATCTGCTTGTCGCGCAGCTCGCGAAAGCGCCCGCGCGAGCTGTCCATGTCGCGCATCAGCTCCAGGTACTCGCGCTCGACTTCCGGCGTCTGGCTCACCCGCATGTCGAACAAGGCCAGCTTGGCGCGCAGCTCGTCGCGCTCGGTGCGCAGGGACTGCACCTGCGCGATGGTGGTCTCGATCTGCGTCTTGACGGTGATGTAGACCGGGTTGTCGGCCTTGCGAGCGCGCCTGGCGCCCTCGCCGCCGGCCACGGCCTGCGCCACCACCGGCGCTTCAAGCGCGGTGATGGAGCGCTTGAGTTGCGCCACGTCAGGGTGGTCGTCGGCAAATTTCTGGCGCAGCACCGAGAGCTGCGCGCGCAGCTCCTGCAAGCGGGTTTCACGGTCGGCGCTGTCGCTGTCGACACCGCCTGTTTCGGCCTGCAGCACCGCGATCTCGCGCCGCAGCTTTTTCACGTCGGGGTGGTCGTTGCTGTAGGTGCCGATCAGGCTGGTGAGTTGCAACTGCAGCGCTTTCAGCCGGTCGTCGGGGTCGAGCACCGTGCCGTTGGCACCACTCACCGGCAAGCTGGGCTTGGTGTCTGCCAGCTGCGTTTGCAGCGCCATCGTGCGCTCGTTGAGGAACACGATCTCGCGCTCCAGGCGCTGGATGTCGCTGTTGGCACGCTCGCTGCCCACCTGGTTGGACAGGTTCAGCTCGGGCAAGCGCCCCTGGTTGCGTGCCTTGAAGAGCGAGAGCTTTTGCTCCACTTCAGAAATGTGGTCGCTCACGCGAGACAACTCTTCGTCGAGGAACGAGGTGGTTTCGGCCGCTTTTTGCTGGCGGTTCTTGACGTTTTCGTTGAGGTACAGCGTGGTCAGCTCGTTGGCGATCTTCTGGGCGCTGGCCGCGTTCTCGCTGTCATACGACAGGCTGAAGGCAATCGTCGACTTCACCGGCGAGCCGGTGCGGCGGTCGGTCACCTCGGCGCTGATGGGCGTGAGCTTGATGTCACGGCGCATGCGGTCAAGGATCTCTTCGCTCGTCTCGCGTTGGCGTGCCTTGCCATACAGGCCGTAGCGGTCGACCAGGTCGAGCAGCGTCGAGCGCGTCATCACTTGCTGGCTGATCACCTGGATGCGTTCGTCGGCAAAGCTCGTCACGGTGGAGCGCACAAACTCTTGCGGGATCTCTTGTTCCTTGATCAGGATGGTGGCGGTGGAGCGGTACACGGGCGGCAACGCGACCGCCACGACGGCAGCGACGGCGAACAGCGCCGCAAACACCAACAGCATCAGGCCACGGCGCCGCCGCAGCACGCCCAGGTGTTCGCGCAGCGACTTGCCCTGCGGGGCCGCGGCGTCGGCGGAAGGGTAGAGATCCTGCGGAATGGCTGACATGGTGTGCGTGTTGAATGAGGTGATGTAGCGGCTCAACGCGCGGCGTCGAGCTTGGGCCAGGCAAATTGCAGGGAGATGGCGAAACTGTTGCTGCGCGCGCCCTGCCCCGCCAACACGCCCTCGGCGTGGCTGAACTGGTAGCTCGCGTCCAAGCTCAGGTCGGGGCTCAGCTGCTTGGACAGCGACATCGAGAAGGTCTGCTGTGCCGGCCGAGCCACGGCCGTGTCGGTCCCCTGATACGTCGAACGAGACTGCGCGTAGCTCATGCCGCCATTGAGCGTGGGCGAGAAGCCGTGGTTGGCGCTCGCCTTCAGGGTGTCGCTGCGCACCACGAAGCCCGCGCCGCTGGGCGCTTGCTGGCGGCCGGCGCTGAACGCGAGTTCGGTCGTCTCGTCAAACTGGTAGCGCTGCGACAGGCTGTACTGCAGGCCATGGTCGGTGGTGTAGGCGCGCGCCAACCCCACAGTGAACGGGACGTTCCCGGCCAGGCATTCCGAGATCGCGAGTGGGCACACCGCGATGGCGCGCGGAGTCTGCGTCTTCGTGCGGTAAGTGCCGAAGCTCAGCGAGCCGCTGCTGCGCTCCGACACCGCGCGCGACAAGCTCACGTTGATCTGGTCAGTGGCGCTGCGGTTGGTATCGGCTTCGGTGCGGTACTCGGAATGGCTGAGGCTCACACTCAGCGAGCCGACGTCCGTCCAGCGGTGAGACACGCCACCGGACACCGATGCGTTGCGGTAGTTCACAGCTCCCGGCACATCCTGCCCGTAACCCGTGCGCTCCATGTCGATCTGCGCGTTGCTGCTCGTGCGCTCCGTGAGCGAGCGCGTCCAGCCGCCCGAGAGCGTCTTGCTGCGCCGCCGGCCACGCGGCACGGCCACGTCGGCGGTGCCGGTGGCGTTGTTGAAGTCTTGCAGCACCTGGAACTCGCCTGTGTAGCTGTTCAAGGGGTCACTGAGCGACTGCCCCAAGCCGAGCCGGCCATCGACCCGGTCCTGCTCGCCTGGCCCCCACTGGCGCAGCGAGGTCACGCCCGCATTCACGCGCGTGGCCGAGTTCTCGGTGCGGCGTGCAGCGTTGAGGGCGGTCGACAGGGAAAGCGTGTTCATGGTGCCGGGTGAGGTCTGTGCAAGAGCGACGTTGTCATTCGATTCAAAGCGCGAAACAAGACTGTTCTCCAGCGTCCACTGCTCGGCGCGCGCGCCAACAGGTAGCAACCCCAAGGCCAACGCACCCAGCGCAGACCACCAGCCTTGCGCCGCAAACGCACCGGTCTTCACCGGCAGGCTCACGGAACCAGCAGCACGTCTCCGCTTTTCAGCGTGATGTTCTGCGACAGATCGCCGCCCTTGCGAACGCGGGAGTACTCGAACGGAATGGAAATCGGTTTGCCGTCGACCTTGCGGATGATCTGGATGCCGTCTTCAGACGCGAACGGCGTCATGCCACCGGCAATGCTCAGGGCCTGCAGCACGTCAATGTTGCGGCCGACCTGAAAGTCGCCCGGCTTGTTGACGCGACCCAGCACATAGATGCGGTAGCTCGACACGCGCACCACCGAGACGGTCACCACCGGCTCGGGAATGAATTTCGACAAGCGCTTGGCCAGCTCTTCGCGCACCTCAGTGGCGGTCTTGCCGGCCACGATGAGGTCACCCGCCAGGGGAAATGAGATGCCACCGTCGGGGCGCACCAGGGTGGCCGCCTTCAGGGTCTCGTCGCGCCAGACCGAGATCTCCAGCGCATCCTCCGGCCCGATCATGTAGGCGGGGTCGGCCACCACGGCCATGGGCTCGGCGCGTGCCGCTTCGCCTTGCGCTGCCGGCATAGGGCCATCGGCCATGAACGTCGGGAGTCGCAGGTTGGAACAGGAGGCCAGCAAGCTGAGGCTGAACGTCGCGGTGATCAGGGTCACGCGCGGGACGAACTTCAGTGCGCATAAGGAGGTCATTTTTTTGTCGGCTTCACCTGTTGATCGAAGGGGAGTAGCGCTCGGCATCGGCCTTGTCGCGGTACTCCTGCACGAGGTTGAACATCTGCACGTCGCCCAGGCCCAGCACCGGGTCTCGTTGCTTCATCACGTCTGACACGCTCTTGTTGCGGTAGCGCTCCAGCAGCTCGGCGCTCAGTTGCAGCAAGCGGTCGTTCTTGGCGCTGCACTCTTTCACTTGCACCACCTGCGCGTCATGCAGACGCTGCAGCTGGGCGCGCTGTTCGTCGCGCTGCACTTGCCCCCGCTGGGCCGCAGCCTGGGCTGATTCGGCGCTGGCTTTTTGCTCAGCGAGCTCTTTCTCGAGCGCGGCCACCTTGGCAGCCAGCGCATCACGCTCGGTCTCGGCTGCCTTCAGCTTTTCCTGTGCCTTGGGCAAAGCCCCTTTGAGCCGCGCCATCTGCTGGCTCTGCGCGGCCAGGGTCTTGTCGACGGCAGCCTTGTCGCTCTCGACCTTGGCCTTGGCGGCCTGCGCCTCCTGGGCCTGCTGCTGCATCTGCTGCAGTTGCAGCTGTGCCCGGCGCGCCGCCTTCTTGGCTTCGTCGCCTGACTGTGCAGACGCTCCCAACGCTGACACGGCCAAGGCCAGCGCGAGTGCGCAGCGGGCCAGCGTGCGGTGGTTGAAAGTGCGGTGCGGTGTCATGCCAGCCCTTTCAGAAATGCACGTTGAGCTCAAGCTGGATCACGTCGATGGACAGGGGCGGGCCCGAGATCGAGTCACCGCTGAAGTAGCGCAGCGAGGCCGCCACGTTCTTGCCCAAACCGTAGCTGCCACCGAGGATGTAGCCGCGCGCATCGGTGCCACCGAGGCGGAAGTCGCCGTCGGTGAACGCGTCCAGCACGGCGTCGCGCTCCAGGCGCTTGTAGGCCATGAACACCTGCCAATCGCGGGCCTTCTTCACCTCGTAGTTGCCGAAGGCCGCACGCAGCTGGTAGCCGCTGGTTTGCGGGTCGACATCCTGACCCACGCGCTCGCTCACGGCTGCACGGTCGAAACCGACATTGCGCACATAGTCACCCGTCAGCACCAGCCGGTTGCCCGTACCCACCGGGAAGTCCACCTGCCCTGTGACGTTGACCAAGCGATAGTCGGCCGCCAGGCCGAGCAGGGGCCGTGCAAGGTCGGACGAGATGTTGTAGTAGCTGTTGCCCTTTTGCGCAAAAGCCGGTGCGGTGAACTCGTTGAGATTGGAGTTGGCCGGGCTCACTTGGCCCACGATGTTGGCGTAGCGGTAGTAGCCGATGCCGAACTTCGCGCCCATGCCATCGTGCAAGCTGGCCTGGCTCGCGCCCACCTGCAGCCCGTACAGCCATTTGTCGGCGTTGGACAGTTCCACCTCTTGCACCGGCATGGCCGCCAGCGTGGCGAAGCCGCGCAGGCGTGGCGTGAAAGCCGGCGTCCATTGCACGGCCACGCCGTCAAAGCCGAGGTCGTTGGCCCACACGAGGTCGGTGCCGAACCAGGGGTTGCCGAAGCGGCCCACCACGGCGTTGAAGACCTCGCCATCGCGGTAGCGGATGTAAGCGCGGTCGAAGGCCGTCGTGAAGCGGTTGCCGTAGGTGCCCAGCGTCTGGTTCGACGAGATAGGGTCGGTGGTGCTGCCGGTGGTCAGGCGCACGCCGGCCGTCCAGCCGTCGTCGATGCGGGCGTTGAGGCCCAGTCGGGCGCGCACACGCAGGCGGCGCCGGTCTTCGGTGGTGTTGAGCACGGCCACGGCGCGCGTGCGGTTGGTCTCGTTCACATTGACGGCCAGCGCGTTGTCGGGCGAGAAGTTGTCGAACTGATAGCGCGTGCGCACGTCGCCTTCCCACTCCAGGCCGCGCACCCAGGCCGGCACGCTGCCGGCCTTGGCCCAGCCCTCACGGCCCGCCTGGGCGGCCAGGTCGAGCTGTATCTCGTCTTTGAGCTCCTTGCGCATGAACTCGGGCATGTAGGGCACGCGCACCGGGGCCGGCGCGGGGGCAGGCGCACTGGCCGGCTTGTTGAACTCGCTCAGCAGGGCTTCCGCCTTCTCACGGGTCAGCACGCCCTGCTCGACCAACATGTTGATCAGCTTGACGGTGGCGGCGCGCACCTGCTCGGCATCAGCCTCGGGCGCGGCAAAAGAGGGTGCTGCCCACAAGGCCAGGGCCAGCACGGCGGTCAAGCGAATAGGTGTGAAGTTCATGGAGGCGGGAATGTATGAAGCCAGTCAGGAGCGATTGCTCAGGCGAAGTTGGATCTGCCGCATCGAGCTCGGCGGGATGTCGTGCAAGGGGTTCATCTCCAGCAGCGTCACCTGGATCAGGTCGTCGACTTGCTGGTCGCCCGAGCCGTTCACGATGTCTGCTTTTTTCACGCGGCCGTCGTCACCGAGCCAGACCTTCACGATCACGCGAAAGTCGTCTTTGAGCACCTTGCGATTGCGCGTGAGCGCTTCGAAAAACTGGCGCTGCAGCAAGCCGGAGTAATACGCCCCACCGCCACCGCCGGTGGTCAGCAGGTCGCGCCCGCCGCGGTTGGCAGCGAGGCCGAAACCGTCAGAGCCGGCGCTGCCATCGGCGTCGACGGCCAACGGTTTGTCAGAGGCCGGTTTCTCGTCAGCCGCCTTGGGCTCGACGGGCTTGGGCTCCTCCTTGGGCGTGTCAACCTTGACCTCTTCCTTCACCTTGGGCGGCTCAGGCGGCTTCTCGGGTGGCTTGGGTGGCGGCGGGGGCGGCTGCCTGAGGATCGCCACCTGCTGCACGCCGTGGGGCTTGCTGGCGGGCGCAGAGAGGTAGTGCATCAGCAGCATCACGACCGCCACCATCACGCCGAGGGCCACCACGCCAAGCGCCAGCTTCTTGACCCAGCTGGAACCCGCGGCAGTTTCATCGTGGTACATCGCTCACCCCCTGTTCGGGCCCTGGGGCCGTTACTTCACCAGGCGCTGGGTCACGAGACCCAGCTGGGTGATGTCGAGCCGGCCCATGAGGTCGAGCACGTCCACCACTTTTTCGTAGTGCACCTTGGCGTCGCCCTTGATGACGACCGGGAAGCTGGGGTTCACCGCTTTCAGCTGGCGCAGACGGTCTTCCAGCTCTTGCATGGTCACCGGGTAGGTGTCGAGAAACACCTGGCCGTCGTCTCGAATCGTGATCGCCTTGGTCTGCGGCTTGGCCAGGCTGGGCGCGGCGCTGGCCTTGGGCAGGTTGACCTTGATGCCCTGCACCGAGGCCGTGGTCATGATGATGAAAATCACCAGCAGCACGTAGGCCAGGTCGAGCATGGGCGTGACGTTGATGTCGTCGTACGCCTTGTTGGCGGCCTGCATTTTCATGGCTTCGCTTTCATGGCCGTGCGTTCAGCCATCAAACCGAGTGGTTCTCGGCGATGCGGGTGACCAGCTCGTCAATGAAGACCTGCATGTCCGAGGTCAGCTCGGAGATCTTGCTGTTGAGGTAGTTGTAGCCAAAGAGCGCAGGGATGGCGACGGCGAGGCCCGCCACCGTGGCCACCAGCGCAGCGGCAATGCCAGGCGCGATGGCGTTCACGTTCACGTCGCCCGCGGCGGCAATGGCCGCAAAGGTGATCATCACGCCGACCACGGTGCCCAACAGCCCGAGGAAGGGGCCGCCGGCAATGCAGATGGTCAGCAGCACCATCTTCGAGTTGAGCCACTGCAGTTCGCGCACCAGGCGCGCATCGACCGTGGCGCGTATGGCGTTGATCGACGCATCTGTCAGCACCGCTTCGCGGCCGGCCTTGGCATAGGCGACGAAGCGGTGGCGCAACTCTTCAGCCCCTGAGGCATAGAGCCTGTACAGCGAAGAGTGCCGATATTGGGCGACAGCGGCTTTCTCTTCGTCCGCGCGGTTGCCGTCGGTGGCTGCGATGCCGGAAAACATGGCGTCGAACTGCGCTTTGAAACGGTCGTTGTCGCGCGCAGCGGCCATGACCAGCATGGCCTTGACCGCCATCACGTAAACGCTGACCACAAACATCAGCATCAAGACGCCGATGACGACCCAGCCGTCGAGCGTGACCGCGCTCAGCAGAATCTTCAGGTAGGACGGGCCGCCCTCGCCTTCGCCACCGCCTTCAGCCGGGCCGTAGACCACGAGCTTCTGGTCGGGGCCTTGCGAGAGCGCGGCAAGCTTGACCCAGTCGGCCGAGCGCGCCGTGGTGGCCACTTCCAGCTCGTCGATGTCACCCTTGAAGCCCTTGCCCACCACCGCGGCATTGCCCCATTCGAGCAATGCACCCGCGGCCTTGGCCGATTCTTGCCCGTTGAGGTAGACCGTCAGCGTGTCTTTGGCCACCACGGCGATGTGCTGCCACGCGCCAGGGTTGACGGGTGCGGCTGATGTAGCGGCTAAGCCGCCCGATTCCACCACCAGCTTGCCGCCGCGCAGCGAGATGCGCAGCGCGCCGGCACCTTCCGTCTGCTCATAGAGACGCGCGTCGGCCGCGTCGGTCGGCTTGATCCAGAACGACACCGTCATGCCGTTGGCACCAGCCTTCATTGACGGCGAGCCCGGCAGTGCCAGCTCGGAACTGCCATCGAAGCTCAGGCCGCCGCCGATGAGGCCGGAGCCGCTCGGCTTGGCGGTGGAGCGCGGGGCATGGTTGGCGTTGGCCGTGGCGTCTTGTGGCAGCGTTTCGCGCTCACTGAAGTGATAGACGAGCGCCTGTGCGCTGTCGTAGCTGGCCTTGGCGTCGCCGCCCGCGTTGGCAGCGGGGTTGCCGTAGTAGAGCCAGACGAAATCGTTCTTCACCCCAGGCGCCAGCTTGGGCACCTGCACCCACACCAGCGCCAGCTCGTTCAGGCCGTCGAACTTTTCGATGTGGAATTTGAGCGGCGTCTTGTCGTCGGCCGCGATGAAGCGCAGGTCGCTGCCGTCAGGCTTGGCGTCAACGAAGCCGAAGTTGCCAGTGTGCAGGCGCACCAGCACCAGCGCTGAATCAAGGGCAGCGGAGATTGGCAGGCCATCGGCCGCCGTGTTGAGGCCGATCTTCGTGCGCTGCTTCCACTCGGCATTCCACGCGGCATGCGAGACGCTGGTGACGAGCAGGCAGGCCAGCGCGAGAGCAAAAGCAGCAAGTTTCTTCATGACCGGCGGTGCAACCATCTCAAAGGACAGCCGCCGAGAATAGACAGCCTTTATTTCAGGGCCGTGAATTGAGCGAGATCATGCCCACTGGGGGCGGCGCACCCCCGGAATGGGTGTGCAAGCGGATGGTGTCGACCAGACGCTTGGCGGCCGAGGCCATGTGAAAGTGCTGCAAGTAGCAGGCGGCCGCCCGCAGTTTCATGGCGTCCCGTTGCTCGGGCGGCAGTTGTAACCAGCGCTGCAGGCTCGCCGCGGTGTCTTGCACGGTGTCGGCACCCGCCAGGCCCGCACCGCCGTCGACGATCTCGCGCCAGATGTTGACCTTGTCGGAAATGATCACCGGCACGGCCATTGCCAGCGCCTCGACCACTGCAACGCCGAAGTTCTCTTGGTGCGATGGCAGCGCAAACACCTCGGCCGCCTTCAAGGCCGACCATTTGGCGCTGCCGGTCAGCATGCCAGTCCATGTGATGCGGTGCGCCACACCGAGCCGCGCGGCCAGGGCCTCAAGCCCAGCACGCACGCCCGAGCGGTCGTCGGGCCCGGCCATCACCAGGTGCAGGCGCTCGTCTTGGTCTGACACTTGCGCAAAGGCTTCGATCAGCAGGTCGCCGCCCTTCTTCACATGCAGGCGCCCAAGAAAGAGCAGCACGCGCTTGCCGCGCGTTTCAGGCCAGGCCTGCGCAAATTCATGTGCACTGCCCTCTTGCGAGGCAGCGCCCAGCGCCACGCCATAGCCCACGACGGCGGGCTTGGCGCGATAAAGCCAGAACGACTGCGCCGCAAGCCGCGCTTCTTCGCTGGCGGTGAACAACACCGCCGCCGCATCACGCAGCACGCGGTAATCGGCCCAGGGCCAGTAGAGCCACTTCTTCAGGTGCTTGAGCGGGTATTGGCGCTTGAACCACGGGTCGAGCATGCCGTGCGGGTACACGAAGTACGGCACTGGCCCACCCCGCAACGCGCGCCACACCGCGAGGCTGTGAAATTGCCACAGGCCATGCACCACGACCGCGTCATAGCGGTGTGCGTTTTCGCGCAGCCATGGCACCAGCCGGCGGCTGTGGCCGTACAGGCTGGCACAAGGGCCTATGGCATGGGTTGCCACGGGAAAGCTGGGCACCCAGCTGTCGTCGGGCGCGTCCAGCGTCAGCACCTCTTCCACATGGCCCATCGCGCGGGTGGCCATCACCGACTGGCGCAGGCCCTCGGCGATGCCGCCCGATGCGGGGTCAACGGTGCGGATGACGTTGAGCACGCGCAGCGCGCGCAAGCCTTGCGACTCCATCATTTGGCGAAGCAGTCTTTCTCCTGCTCCTTGCAGTTCTTGTCACCAAAGCCCATCACCTCGACGGTGAGGATGTTGGGCTTTTGCACGCCGGAAGCGGTGGCAGCCCGCGCCGCCTCGGCCGCGTTCTTGGCGGCGTCTTGCGCTGCCTTGGCACCGTTGTCGGCGGTGCCACCGCTCGCGGCCAGCGAAGACGCCAGGCTGCCGGCCACCGCCACCGGCACGCCGGCTGCGCTGCCGCCCGCGGAGATGTTGCTGGCGTTCAGCACCGTCTGCGCGGCGATCACGATGTTGCCGCTGGAGCGTATGCCGGCTTCACCCGCGTCGACCGCACCCGCCGGCGCGAAGAGGTAGATGCTGCCTGGTGCCGAAGCGGTGCGCGGGCCGATGCCATCGGGGTCGGACGTGAGCGTTTGAATGCCGCTGCCCGATGCGCTCGCCGGGATGGTGTAGGTGTAGCCCGTCACCTCGCCATTCGGCCCGAGGATCGGCGTCTTGGTGGGGGGTGGCGTGCTGAGCGAGGTCTTGGCGCCGCGGCCCGCGTCGACGCTGCCGCCGCTGCTGTAAATCAGGATGTCGCCGCCCTGCGCCGTGAGCACCTTGCCCTGGTTGATGATGAAGTCGTTGCCCACCACGCTGCGAATGGCGCCACCGCCATTGGTCACCACGCCGTTGGTGATGCCCTCGATCGGTGTCGTCAACCCGGCAATGACGCTGCCGCCCGGCGCCCACAGGTCGATGTCGCCTTGCCCGCTGCATTGGCCCACGCAGCTGCTGTCGGGCTGCCGGCTGTTGCCATAGGTCTGGATGGAGCTGAAGGGCGTGAAGATGCTGCCCTTGCCCACGCTGCCTGCAGGCACCGCCAAAGCCGTGACCTCGGCCAAGGCATCCGACATGATGATGGGCGTGAGCCCCTGGGGCAGCGCACCGCGGCCGCGGCGCGCGCGGTAGTCGGCAAAGACGCGGGGGTAGAGCGCATCGAGGCCGGCGAAGGCTGCGTAAGCGTTGCCGCCTTGCGTGCCCTGCGCCAGATCGGCCAGGCTGCGCGCATTCGCAATCTTGGCGGCGTCGGTTTCGCGGTTGAGCAGCTCATAAAGCGCCGTGGCCTGCCGGGCCTCTGCAGAAGTGCCCAAGGGCAACGAGCCCGTGCTGTCGGCAGTCTGATACGCCCTCAGCACACCGGGGTAGCGGGTGACCAGCGCGACATACGCGGCGTAGGTCTTGTCGCGCGCTGCCAGGTCTTGCACGCTCGTCGCACTGCGCACGGCCGCGCGGTCGGCGTCACCGTTGAGCGCGCGGTAGAACGCGAGGATCGCGTCAGTCTGGCCGTTGAGCGCGATCAGGTCTTCGTAGGTCGCTTTGAAGAGCGCCGGGTTCACATCACCGCGCACACCGGCCGTGATGGTCAGGTGGGCGGCGTCGCTGTTGGCGAGGCTTTGATTGGCGTTGTTGCCGGTGGCGATGATGCCACCCAGGTTCGACGGGCCGTTGATGATCGCGGCAGTGCCCACGTCCACGTTGCGGCCCGCTTGAATCAGCAGGCTGCCAGGCCCCCGCATTTCAATGCCAGTGGGCACCACATCGCCGGTATCGGCACGCACTTCCGAAACATCAGATGCATCGAGATTCTGCAAGGTCAGCGCCAGGTTCCTGATGTCCCTGCCGGCACGGATTCGGCTTTCCGCGGGCAGACGCAGATCGCTGAGGCCCACACTGCTGCGCACGTCGCCATTCAATCCTTGTATGTCGAATCGAAGCCCTGCGGACACCGGTCGGTCAACGATCCGGCCCGTGAGGTTGCTCGATACAAGCCTATCGAACGAGCTGAACGATCCGCTGCCCGCGTTCCAGAGAAGGGGCCGAGAGACATCATTCATGCTGTCCGGCGCGCGATCCGAGACGATGAGGTTGGGGTCGAACACCGACCCGTTGGCCAGCAACGACACCGTGCTCTGGGGTGAAGGGAATGTCACGATGGGGCTGCCCGCTGTTGACTCCAGGGAGATATCGCCATTCAGAGCAGCCGCAATCAGAGTGGCTGGGTAAGCGCCAGGGGCCTCGGCGGGACCGACGTAGTCGGCACTCCTCAGGCGGCGAGTTCCTGCCATGCGATAACCAATGTTCAGGTCACCCGATTCGGCCAACAACTGCACCGAACTGTTGGGGGAATACGTAAAAAAAGTCAGCGCCCGATTGCCTCCACCATTGCCGAGGCCAGGGCCAAGGCCGGGCGTAGAGGTGTCTTGCGGAAGCGCCGTCGGGTTGTCGACGCTTTGCACCGCCACCCCTCGCCCGGCGACAACCGACACATTGGCCTGCGCCGGCGCCTCCCCACTGCTCACCCCCATCAGGAAGAGCTGCGTCGGCAAGCTAGAGCCTCCCACATCACCACCCGCCACGATCTGCCCTAAGCCACGCGAGACAAGGAAGCTGCCGCCCACCACATCGTTGCCGGCGTGCACCTGAAGATTGCCTCCGCCCTGCACGTCCAACGCATCGGCATTGCGGCCGGTGGTCGGCAGCATGGCGCTCAGTTGCCTCACATCCCGGCCAGCCTCGATGCGCACATCGCCGCCGCCGAGCGTTCCCACCCCTTGCTGGAAGTTCGGCCGGTAGACCCACCACTCCGCGGGCAAGATATTGGTGCGGCTGAAATTGCGGCGCATCCATTCCGTAACCAATTCATCGGGTGCATCAACACCCGAGGCATCGCGCCCCGCCTTGATGGAAATGCTGCCACCACCTTGCGACCAACGGTTGTTGCCGTTGGCAGCAGTGTCGGCCGCGCCGATCTTGCCGGCCGTGTACACCACGCTGCTCGTCGAGCCCAGGCGGAAGTCTGCTGCCGCCGCAATCTCGATCGAGCCGGTGCCGGTGCGCACCTTGGCGGTGTTGCCGCTGAGCAGCACATTGCCGCTGTCGGCGCCGGCGACTTCGGCAAGAGGTTTGACCGCCATCGCATTGGCCGCCGTCAGGTCAGCGCCACCCACCAGCTTCAAGTTCCAGGTGTCGCCGGCCAACAGGTTGTCATTGGGCATGCCCAGCGCGTTGCCAATGGTGAGGTTGCCTCCGGCGCGCAGCGTGAGCGTGCCCGCCTTGCCGCCGGCCAGCCAATCGCTGCTGGTCAGGTCCCACGCCGTGTCGACATTCAAGTCACCCGTGCTGCGCAGCTCGGTAGCACCACGAAGCGTGGCATTGACGTCACCCCTGAGGCCACCCAGCAAGGCCGACCCATCGTTGCCGTTGATAAAGGCGGCGTGGTCGGCTGCATAGCCGGTGAGGTCGAGGCCGCCATTCGCGTCATAGACACGCTGCGCTTCGAGTGCCACCTGGGCCGCGTTGCCGTTGGCACCACGAATGCCCCGCACGGTACCGTCCAGGCTCACGGGCGCCACCACGTTGGCGGCGTCGCGCGCCACGGTGAAGCTCACGTTGCCCGTCTTGCCTTTGGCACCGGGTCGCACGTCGATCACCGAGCCTGCGTCGAAACTCAGCGTGCCACCGGCGGTGCCCATGCGCACCTGCCCGCCATCGGAAAGCGCTGCGCTCGCCTCGCTGCCCGTGCCATCGGCCAGCACCTGCGCGCCGGTCAATGACAGACCGTTGGCGGCCCACACATCGACCTTGGCGCCGCCCCGGCTGGAGCGCGCATGCAGCGTGCCTTCGATGTCGATGCGCCCGGCATCGGCCGAGAGGCTCAGCTCGCGCCCTTGCACCACATCGGCGGCGCGCACCCGCAGGTCGCCCTGGCGGTAGCGAATCTCGCGTGCCTCGTTGAAGCCTCCGCTGTTGAGCGCGGTGTTCAACACACTGAAGTCGAGCAGGTCGCCGCGCTTCACGTCAAGCGCAAAGCGGCCGCTGGCGGCTGTGGCTTCAGCCGTGCCTTGCAGCGTGCCTTGCAACGCCACCGTGTCAGCCGCGATGCGCAGGCTGCCGGCATCGCCGCCGCCCACGCCCCGCGTGTCGACGGTCGAGCCGGCGGCCAGCGTCACTGCGCCCTGCGTGGCGCTCAAGTTGACCTGGCCCGCATTCGCCGCCACCACGTTGCCGTGGTAATCCTTGGTCAAGCCGTGCACGTCGACGACTGCACCTGTGGCGAGCGTGACGCCATCGCTTGCGTCGCCCCCGCGGGCGGCCACAGTGATGGCACCCGACCTGGCTTGCACGGTGGTCGCCACCTCTACGCTGCGACCTTCGAGGTGCAAACGCCCACCCGCTGCGTTGTCGGTGCTGCCCACGCCCGCGGCACTGCCTGCGATGCCCGCCAGCGTGAAGGCTGAGTAAAGCGGGTTGGCTGCGTCACGCAGGTCGGCCGCCTGCCAGGTCTGGTCCGCACCCGCGGCCATGCCGACCTTCGGCGCACGAATGCGCCAGTCGCCGCCCACGGCCAGGGAGCCGGTGCCTTGGCCCACCATTTCGTTGGTGGCCGTCATGGTCACCGTGTCATAGCCGTTGATCTTCTGTGCGCCCGCACCCACCACGATGCGTTGCGCATCGATGGCGAGCGTGCCCGACGACACGGCCGCATCGGCCACAGGCTGGCTGCCGGTGTTGATGAGCCGCACTTCTTCGCGCGCCGCGATCTGTGCCGCAGCAGGCACGCTGCCCACGGCGTGGCCGCGCAAGGCCGCAGTGTCGAGCGTGAGCTGACGTGTCGCCGCCGAGCCGAGCTGGGCATTGCCAAACAGGTCGATGCCGTCGTAGCCCTTGATCAGCAAGGTGTCCAGGCTGGCCAGGTTGGCAAGGGCTGTGTTTGACAGCACCAGGCCGTCGCCGATGTCGGCCACCGTGGCGGTCTCGCCTAGGCTCACCTTAGACGAAGCGAGCGACACCGCGCCGCCCGCGGCCACCGCCAATCGGCCTTGCGACTGCATCGAGCGGGTGGCGTCGAGCAGCAGCGAGCCGGCAGCGTTCAGTACCGCACCGTCGTCGATGCGTATCGTGCCGGCGTTGCCTGCGGTCATACCGCGGTCCACGCTGGCTTGCGCGCCGCCCGACAAGCGCAGCAGGGCGCCATCGCCCTCGGCCTTGATCGACGTGACGGTGCTGCCGGCGGTGGCGCCGGCTCCTGTGAGCACGCTGCCGCTGCGCAGCTCGATGCTGTCGGCTGCCGACAGCAGCAGCTCGGGCGCCGACAGCGCCCCGGCCGCCGTGTTGGCCACAACGATCTGCTGCGCCTCGGTGCTGATGCGCACGCCATCGCCATCGGCCGTGCGCTTGCCGCCCAGCAGCAGGCTGCCGCCCAGCGCCGACAGGGCACGGCCTTCCAGCTGCAGGTAACCGGCGTCGATGCCGTTGTCGCTGCCGATGCGGTCGACGACGGCGATCCTCTCAGCGCTGATGTCGATCTGCGCTGCGCGGCCGGTGGTGGGCTCGGTGACGGTGCCACCCGTTCCCGGGGTGGTGACCACTTCGCCGCCGAGCGTGAGCGCGGTGGTATTGCTGATGAGCAGGTGCCCCGCGTCCATGGGCAGACGCGGCGCGGGCGTGCGGTTGTTCGCCGCCTGCTCGGCGAGGTAGCTCGAGGTGGTGAGCGTGTAGTCAGACTCGCGTGTGGCCGCGCTGCCCGGGCGCACCACCACACCCACGGTGTTCGACTCACGGACGGTCGTGCCGCCGGCCACACGGTAGCCCGCCACCACGGCCTGCCCATTGAGCAGCTGCGTGGTCTGGCCGGGGCTCAGGTGGGCGTAGGTGCTGCCGGTTTGCAGCTGCACCAGGTAGGCATTGGGCAGCAGCGCGTAGCGCGCCGGCAGCAGCACGTAGTCGCCCTCGGGCACGATGGCACCGCGCCCGATGTGCAGCTGGTCATACACGCTGGTGTCGTACTTGTTGGTCAACAAGCCGAAGCCGATGTCTTGCGCCACGGCCAGGTCGGTGTCGACCGGCATGCTGCTCAGCTGTGATTTGGGAATGATGGCGTAGGTGTCGGGCTTGGCCAGCACATCCTTGGTGCCGCCGATGCCGGGCACGAATTCGCGGGCCTGTATCTCGCCGCCACCCGACAGGTCGACCTTGGCGCCAGCTTGCACATCTATGGTCTGGCCTGTCAGCTCGATGCGCTTGCTGTCGGCGCTGGCGGTGATCACCGAGTTGCGATTGCCACCCGCGGCGTTGTCCAGGTAGGACCATGAAATACCGCCGCTGGTGCTGCCGAACGGCACTGTCAAGCCGTCGGCAGACACCGAAGTAACGCTGCCCGGCGCCAGCTCCAGGCGCGAGCCGGCACGCAGGTCGATCTCGCCCAGCGGCGCCTTGACGACCCCGCTCTGCACGATGTTGTCGGCCATCAAGGCCAGCTTGCCACCGGCGGAGTACACATCGCCCGCCGATTTGCCGTTGCTCGCGATCACGATGTTGCCGCCCGCCCTGGGGGCGCCGCTCGATGGGTCCACGACCGAGAGCGTGAAGTCGCTGCGTGTGCTGGGGTAAAGCTGCGTGGCGCTGAGCAGAAGATCACCGCTCGTCGTCAGAGAGCCGATCTGCCCGCCGAAGCTGCGGTCTCCGGCCGGCGAGGCCACGGCGCGGCCCGTCATGCGGATGTCGCCCTCGCTGAAGAGACGCGCCTGGGCAATGCCGTTGAGCGTGACCGAGCCGAACAGATCGATGGTGTTGGCCTGCACCGACAGCACGCCCGAACCGGCGCGCGTAGGCAGAACGGGTGACGCCCCCAGGTCCATGACCGTCCCTGCGCCGTCGCGCGGTGCCAACGATTGGCCCAGCGCGACCGATGCACCACGCAAGCTGGCGCGGCCATCTTGGGTCACATCGATCAGCGGTGCGTCGAAGCGTATGCCCCGCGCAAAGTCGAGCGCCACGTCGCCGCGCAGCTCGATGCGGTTCTCGGACTGAAGCCGCAACTTGTCGAAACCGGCGGCACGCAGGTCGTCGATGGCCAGCGCGGCATCGGCGAAAGCGGGGTCGGCAATCGGCGCCACGCCGGGCACCTGCTGCGTGACGATGATGCGCCGCTCGCGCAGCTCGGCCACCGGGTCGGCTCCCTTTTCCAGCCCCTTCAGCTCCAGCGCAAAAGCACCACCCGCGCCCTGCGGCGAGCCGCTGCTGGCCTTCAGCGTGGCACCCAACTGAGTGCTTCCCTGGCTGCTGATGAGCAGGCTGCCGGCGTTGCCGTCCACCGCCATGCTCACCGGCGCTGCTCTGCCATCGGGGCTGGGCAACTGCAGCACTTGCGTGATGCCTGACACATCGATGGATGCGCCTTCGGCCAGATTGACCCCCGCGCGCATGGCCTTGATGGCAACGTTGCCGCCGCCGATCACACTGCCCTGCACCGTGCCGTCGAGCGTGGGCTTGGGCACGAAGGTGCCGGCCGCCGAGATGACGGCGGTAGAGCCTAACGACAGGTCGGGGGTGACGAGCCCGTCACGCGCCGGTGCCGCGAGGTTGAGCAGCACAGTGCCCCCCGGCGCAATGATGTGGCCGTCGACCTGCAAGCCGTTTTCAGCCGACAGCGACACCGTGGCCTTGGGGTCAGCCTGGATGACCGAGCCCGCGGCCATGGTCAGGATCGCCTGCCCCTGGACAGCGCCCGTGCTTTTGTTCGACTCAGCAGAAGACAGACTGAGGTCGACGGCGTGACGCAAATGGTCGGGCAGCAGCTCGACCTTGGACACCTGGCGCAAGTCACCGCCCGTGGCCAGCGCGCTGGCCTGCAGGGAGTCGATCACACGGTTCTTTTGCTGCAGCGTGATGCGAGCATCGGCGGTGATGTCTACCCCCTGAATGGTGTTGATCGTCACACTGGAGAAGCCGCGCTCCGAGAACAACTCGGGGCCGAGCGCGGTGGTGTTGGGGGGCAGCGTGCCGCTGGCATCAGCCCCTTCCAGCACCACGCGCGGTGTGCTCAGCACCAGCTTGCCGCCGTTGCCTGCAGAGTAGCCCGAGAGGTCGGCCCGCAGCCAGTCGGCGCTGAGAGAGCTCGACAAGCCGTTGGCGATGGACAGCGTGCCGCCATCTCCCAAGGTGAGCTTGCGCCCGCTGCTGAGTGCTGCACCGCCACCCACGTCGAGCATCGCGTCAGATTCCAACACCGTGGCCGAATTGCCTGCGCCATTGCTTGAGATCGTGAGCTTGCCGCCCGTCAGCATCGACGATGTGGTGGTGGTCGTGGTTTTCTGATCGGGTGAAAGGACGACGTTCAGGCGCCCGCTGGGCAGAGCATCACCCACGAACGAGCCGTCAGCGCTGGCGTTGTTGACCCACACACCCGCGGTCGACAGCGAAGCGCCGCTGCGCACCGTCACGCTGTTCTTGTCGGCGGACAAATCGGGCGTGAGCGGGCGGAGGGTGTCGACAGGCCTCAAGGTGATGCTGCCGCCCGGCATGCTGATGGCACCGGCCACCTCGATCTGAGGCGAGCGCAGCACCAGTGACGAGCCCGGTGCGCCGTCGATGTGCACGCCTTCCGGCACGACGATGCGGCCATTGGAATTGAGCTCGACCGAGTCGAAGGCGCTTTGCACATAAGCGTTTTGCCCGGCCATGCTGGCGCGGCCGAAGATCTGCTCGGCCGCCAGCGTCACGTTGTCGGTTTGCGCGCTGCTCAACGGCGCAGACAGATTGAATGCCGCCCCCAGCGTGTCGCTGGTCATTTGCGCAAAGCCCACATGACCGATGCGTTGGTTCGAACCAAACTCGGTCGTATTGGCATCGAACACGTCGCCGATGCGCAAGCTCGCACCGCGTGGCGCAGCGGCCATTTGGTTAGGCCCCACCGTCACCCCGCCCTTGAGCTGGCCGTCGAGCACCAGGCCGGCGGCAGAGTTCAGCGTGATGCTGCCGCCCGCCTTGCCCTCCAGGTAAGCCGCCTCCGATTTGCCTATGCCATAAGTGCCGCCGCGAAACACCTGGGTCTGGCCCCAGCGCGCATCGGTCTTGGTGTAGCTGTCGACCTGGCCGCTGTAGGGCCGCTGCTCGGCCGCGCTGCCGATGTCGTACAGCCGGCCATCAGCCCCCAGCAGCACGCTGGTGGGGGCCGTGCCGGCGCCATAGCGATAGCCGCCGCCCGAGGCATCGAGCGTGGCGCCGCTGCGCTGGATCAGCGCGCCGGTAGAGCTGATGTCGAGCTGGCCGCCCACAGCGGCTTTTTGCCCCACCGTGCGGCCTTGGGCCGCGATGTAGCCGTCGAGGTTGAGCAGCGGGCTGCCCTTGCGCAGGTCGACAGTGACGGTGGCGCCTTTCAAGATGCCGGTCTTCTGGTCGGGCGAGTCTTTCAGCTCGTTGGAGGTGACCTTGAAGGTGAGCAGGTTGTCAGCAAAAGCCACATCGGCCCAGTTGCCGGCCACGCTGGTGGTGCTGCCGGCGTCTAGGTACACACGGGCTCCGCTCGGGTCGGCCGCGTCCTTGGCTTCTAGCGTGATCTTGCCGCCGCTGGCCTGCAACGTGCCGCTGCTGGCGATGGTGCGGCCTTCGACCTTGATTTCCCCTCTCTTGTCGAGGTAGCTCTGGCTTTCGGCCAAGGTGGCCTTGTCGGCCGCATCGGGCCTCACTTCGGTGACGCTGCCGGCACCGAGGCTCACCGTGCCGGCTTGCGTGACGACTTGGCCGCCGTCGGCAACCTTGGCTTTCGCCGTCAGGTACACCGAACCGTTGGCCTGGATGGCCGTGCTGGCCGACACCCGGCCGTTCTGGTTGACGGCCAGGCCGGCGAGCGTCACGTTGCCGCGGTCGGCGCTGATGTCGCCCGTGTTCTGGATCAGGCTCGTGAGATTGAGCGCCGGGCCATCGGGCACCGCCTCCACTTCGACCACATAGCCGCGCAACGTGAGGTTCTTCGGGTCGTCGTTCAGCGCCAGGTAGACCTTGCTGCCAGCGGCCAGCAGCACCTGGCCATCGGGAGCCTTGATGATGCCGCCCTGGTTGTCGACGCTGGGCGCGAACAACATGATCGAGCCGCCGGAAGGCGCTTGCAGCAGCGGCGCAGGCGCGTTGGCATCGCCGCCACCCAAGCTGATGGCACCCGGCCGTGGACCGCCCGGCAACAGGGGCACGATCAGGCCGTTGCCTACCTCGGGGTCGGGGTTGTAGCCGCCCTCGAACGCGGGCGTGGTCAGGCCCCCGCTGGTCAATCCCAGGTTAAGAAAGCGCTCATTGCTGATGTTCAGCGAGCTGGCCACCAGCTGCGTGTTCACCTGCGCGCCGCGGTTGAAGACGATGCCGTTCTGGTTGATCAGGATGATCTGGCCGCCGCTGGCCGCGGTGCCATCGGGCCCCACGCTGCTGAGGCGGCCGCGTATGACGCTGGGCACCGCGTCGTAGATGCGGTTGAGCGCCGAGGCGCTCACGCCCGGCTGCCTGAACAGCACCTCGGCGTTGGCGCCGATGTCAAACGAGCGCCAATCGATGATGGCGCGCTGGTCGCCCTGGTCGATGGTGAGCAGGCTGCGCCCGCCGGCGGTGGTGGTGGGCGTGCGCACCCAGGTGTTGTTGCCGCTGATCACGCTGCGCAAGACCGGCAGGGTGTTGGGGGCCGGCACACGCTGGGCCAAGGCATCGAGCGGCAGCGCAAAACTGATCAGGCCCATGCCGGCCAGCACCAGGAGGCTGCAGCTGCTCTGTGGCCACGCCCCGTTGCGAACAGGGGGAGCGAGGCGTGTGCGAACGGAGCGGGGTTTCATGCAATTACTTTCACAAGGCAGTCACGCACGGCGCAAAAGGCCGGCTGGCCATTCTCAAAAACTTTGATGACAGAACGACGAGAACCCAAGCTGCGGCCCCGAAATGGAGAAAGCCGGCACCCCATACAGGGTGCCGGCCCATTAACACCGCCGTAGCGGTGGAATCACTTGTTAAAAGTGATCAGTTGAAAAGCTTCGGGTTCTGGCAGTTGTTGACATCGGAACCCGCAACCTTGGACCACGGGTTGATGGAGTTCGCACCAGTGAAGTCAGCCACGTTGTCCGGGGCAGACGTTTGACGCGACAGCAGGGCCATCAGGCCAGCAGCGCCGAAGGTCTGCGGGGCGCCGTTGATTTGCGTGATGATGGTCTTGTTGCCGAAGTCGGCATTCAGGCGAGCCACCAGAGCGGAGTAGCCTTCTGCAGCGGCCGTGGCAAGAGCGCCAGCCGTGCGGGTGACCACCACATTTTCGGTGTAGAAGCGGTACTTGCCGGCCGCGACTTGTGCCTGGTTCGGGGCCACACCGTCGACCTTGACGAAGCGCCAGCTGGCGTTCGGCTTGTCTTCGGTGGTCAAGATGCCAATGGCGCTGCGGCCACCGGCTTGGTGGTTCGTCAGGCAGTTGCGCAGGTTGCCGCCGCCGCTGCCGGCGAACACCGTGGGCAAGGCGCCGCCGGTCAGGCAGACGCTCTCGCTGTCACCGGTGGTGGTCAGGCTGTCCGGCGTCACGAAAGGATCAGTACCCGTTTGGCAGCTCTTGGCGAGGGTGTTGCCGTTCGGGGTACGAGCGATCAGGGCTTCGAAGGTCTTTTGCGTGCCCGAGGTGTCAACGCGGCGAGCCACATAGACAGCATCGTCAGCCAAACCGGTGACATTCACGCCAGACCAGGCTTGGCCGGCTTGGGTGTACAGCGTGGTCAGTTGGGCGCTGCTCAGCGACGGCATGCAGCCTTCGGCATCGAGCGTGGCGCCGCAAGCCGGTGCCACTAGGCCTTGCAGGGTTTGCAGGCGGTCATACACATTCTTCGTCACGACCGGTGCGAAGATCAGGGCAGTGGCGGCGGTGAAGCCCAAGTTGCCGGTCGAAGGCGTGAAGAATGCAGGCTCCACATCGGCCAGGCCGACGTAGGTGACGGCAGGCGTGGTCATCGCGCCGGTGCCGCAGGCCACGTTGGTATAGCTGCCGTTCGTGCCGGGGCCGAAGGTCAGGGTGGTCGTGGTGGCGTTGGCGCCGGTGCAGACCGTGTTGATCTTGGCCAGGTCGAGGAAGGGCAGCTGAGCGCCGTTGCCGCCAGCCGAGCCGTCAGCCACGTTGTTGCTGTTCAGCGGGGTCACGCCGAAAGCCGAGCCGCCAACCGAGTACTTGTAGATGGCCAGCTTGTTGATCGGGCCGCCGCTAGACGCAGCGCGCGCCGGGATGGCGATCTGGCCGGGGTTGGTGCCGGCATCAGGGGTGCAATAGAAAACGAAGTTGTTGCTGATGGCGTAGCGGTGAACCGTGCCAGCTTGGCACAGCGACAGCGCCGAACCCAGAATGCCGTTGTCTTGCGCGGTGGCGCCCGAGATGCGAATGTTCAGCGTGCTGCCAGCGAACTCACCGGTATTGGTGTAGTTGGCAGCGGTGATGGCGAACGACGGGGCGGCAGCCAGGGTGCCGCAGGTGGCCACCATGGCCAGGGCGATGCGTGAAAGCTTCATGGGGAATCCTCAGTAGGGTGGAATAAATTGTGTTGGGCAGCACCCTGGCTGCACGAATGCAGGCAAAGCTCCGCCACAACCCGCTCGCCAAAAGGCGAGCGGGTTTAGCTCACTGAATGCAGATCAGGGAACGATCAGGCTGCGGCGGCGGCAGCCTTGCGGCGGCGAACCATGCCACCCAGGCCCATCAGGCCAGAGCCCAGCAGCCAGATGGCAGCAGGCACCGGCACGGCAGCAGGCGCTTCACCGGCCAAGCTGTACACGAAGTCACCGTCGGACTCGAGCGTAACCGTGGCAAAGCCTGTGGCGTTGCCATAGCGCGTGGCGACGGCAGCGGTTGCGTTGGCCAGCGTACCCGTGGAGCGGGCAAAGTAGAAAAGGCTGGAAGCGCTGTCGAGCGTGCCGAGAGTGGCGGCGCCGACGCTGAGGTTGGTGTCGAACAGGGGCGGGTTCGTCGGGCCAGTGGTCGAGCCTACGACGCCAACGAACGCATTCGTTGAGCCAACAGCAGCGGTGACGTTCGAGTTGAAAACAACAGGCGTCGCCGAAGAAGAAGCCAGGATCATGCGCGACACGTTGTTGGTGCCGGCTGCCGACGACTGGTCATTGGCAAAGGCGGTCCAACGGATGTCCGACAGGGTCTGGCCGGTGAGCCAGCTGGCGAACGTGGCATCGGCGCCGAACGTGGCGGTGTTGGTCTTGTCGAGCAGCAGGCCAGCGTCAGGCGTACGGGTGCCGGTGACACCACCATCGCCAGCGGCGGTGGTGACGCTGGAGGGCAGGAAGTCGTTCAACAGGAAGCCGGTGTCACGCACATAGTACGAGTGGGTGACGGTGTTGAAGGCTGCGATGACGAGCGAGCCATTGGCGCCCGCCACGATGGCTGCATTGGCCGAGGTACCGGCGGCGACCAGCGCGACAGCTGCCGCGATTGTCTTGAGGTTTAGTTTCATCTGAGGTCTCTCCTGGGTGATTAAAAAAACTGGTGTGCTTCCGCCGCTGAAGCTCGGAGAAGAGCAGTTTTGCAACCACCCGATTCCCAGCCGCAACCAGCGACCTCACGTCGACAATTCGCAAACAGTTCGCTCAAGTCGACTAACGCTAATCTACGAACCGGCGGTGTCGCTCGCATGTTCGAAAGCAAGTCTTTGCTAGCCAGTTCAGCCTAGTCCGCACGCTGACTTGTGCGACGGGAAGTAACAGCACTGAACGACACGACACTCCCTTCGTGAAGGTAACGGCCGCGCGTGACCTGGAAGCGTCCCAAACGCTCACTCCCATGATCTGAACGGACTAGCCAGCGTCAGCCGCGTGCGCGCCAGGCCTGCTCGAGCAGGGCTTCGAACTGACGCGTGAAGGCCACTCGGTCGAGCAGGGGGCTCGCCTGCAAGTGCTCGCGTGCCCGCAAGCGCCAGGCGTTCAACGCCGGCAGGTCAGCCGCGAGTGCAGCTGCGGTCTCGACATAGGCCACGTCGCTGTGGGCCACCCACGCGGCGCGGTCGATGGCGGCAAGGATCGAAGCCCCCATGCGCGAGGTGTGCGTGCGCCCGCTGAGCGTGACCACGGGGGTGCCCATCCACAGCGCCTCGCAGGTGGTGGTGGCGCCGTTGTAGGGGTAGGTGTCGAGCGAGATGTCGACCTGGTTGTAGAGCGCCAGGTGGCTCTCGGTCGACGGCGTGCGCGCGATGAGGGTGAGCCGCTCGGTGGCTATCCCATGCGCGACCATGAAGCGCTCGATGCTGCCGCGGTTAGAGGCCTGCGCCATGGTGCTGGCCTTGAGCAAGAGGCGCGAGCCGGGCACCGCGCGCAGCGTGGCGGCCCACAGCGCAAGCGTGCGGTCAGTGACCTTGGCGATGTTGTTGAACGACCCGAAGGTGACGTAGCCACATGCAAGTGCAGGTGACGCGACCAATGGCGGCGCCGACTCATCCGGCGTGTAGCAAAACATGGTGCCCGGCATGCGCAGCGGCGCTTCAGAGGCAAACGGTGGCATGTCGCCGGGGTCGATGACGCCATCGGTGATGCGAAAGTCCATCGCTGGCACGCCTGTCACAGTCGGGTAGCCGAGGTAAGCCACCTGCACCGGCGCGCTGGGCGTGGCAAACATCATCAGGCGCGAATGCGCCGTGTGGCCTGACAAGTCAATGAGGATGTCGATGCCGTCGGCCACGATGCGGCTGCGCAAGGCGTTGTCGGACAGGCCGGCACACTCCACCCAGCGATGGCCATGGCGCTTGAGGCGCGCCGTCACGTCGTCGGTGTGCGCATTGTTCTGGTAGCAGACCACTTCGAAGCGTGTGCGGTCGTGGCTGGCCAGCAAGGCTTCTACGAAGTACGACACCGAGTGACGCAGAAAATCACCCGACACATAGCCTATGCGCAGGCGCTCGCCAGCCGCCTTGGCGCGCCAGGGCGGCCGCGGCGTCTCAGGCGCGGGCAGGCGGCTGCCAAACTCGGCCAGCAGCTCGTAGACAGGGGCTGGGTCTTCGTGAAAGTAGTTGGCACCTAGCAGCACGTTGGGGTACATCACCGGCAAGCGCCCACCGGCATCCAGCGCCTCGCGGCTGCGCGCGAGCGCCTCGCCCACGCGGCGCAACTGCTGCTGCACGCTTGCGAGCTGCAACAGCGTGACCGGGTCGGGGTCTAGCGCGAGCGACTTCTCGGCCCAGGCCAACGCCTCGTCGGCTTCACCCATGCGCGTGAGCGCGCTCGACAGCGCGCGCATCACCGGGCCGTTGGGCGGGTTGCGCTTGAGCCATGTCTGGTAGGCCTCTTGTTCGAGCGCCACGGCGCCCAGGTCTTGCAACGCATCCCCGAGCCGCAGGCAGCATTCCACATCGGTCGGGTCTAGCGTGAGCGCTTCATTGAACGCGGCCACAGCCTCCGGGTGGCGGCGGGCCTGCAGCAGCAGCACGCCGTAGTTGCGGTGCATACGCGGGTTCTTCAGGTCTAGCGCCACCGCCCTGCCCTGTGCGTCGAGCATGTCGGCATCGGGCTCGTGCTCGTAGCCTTCTTTCGCCTGGCGCTCGGCGCGCAACGCGAGCACATGGGCGCGATTGGCATGGGCCACCGCCATGGCCGGGGCGATGCCCAAGGCCTGCTCGTACAAGGCAATCGCCTCGTCGAGCTCGCCTTGATCCTTCAGCACGATGCCCAAGCTCACCATGGCTTCGGCGTAAGCAGGCTGCAGCTCGATGGCGCGGCGATAGGCGCTGGCGGCGGCCTGGCCATCGCCAGCGATCTTCAGCGCTCGCCCGAGCACAAACTGATAGCGGGCCACGTCTGGCCGCGTCGCGGCAGCCTCTTGCGCATGCGCCACGGCCTCTGCCGCCTGCTGGCCCGTCATCGCGGCGATCGCCAGCAGGCACAGTGCCTCAGGCCGATGAATCGCATCACCCAGCGCCGGCCTGAGCGTGGCGGCCACGGCCCCGAGCTGCCCGGCCATCAGCTGGCGCTGCCCTTCAGCCAAGGCTTGCGCGGGGTTGGGCATGGCCTTGCCCATGGCCAGCACGTGAGGCACCGCGCTGCGCTTGCCAGAAGTCTTGGCCATGCTCAGAACTCGACGCTGCCGCTGGCATGCAGGCGCGGTGAAGAGCCTTTCAAGGTGGGGCCTGCGTCGTGCAGGGGCCAGCCGAGATCCAGAGCCAGGCTGAACTGCTTGCGGGCCTGGACGCGCAGGCCAAAGCCGGTGCTGAGCAGCCCTTCGCGCGAGTCTTGCTCGGGCAGAGGTGACTTGAGCCAGAGCGCAGCACCGTCCAGGAAGACGTGCGCGCGCAAGCCGTTGAGCCAGGCCCAGCTCTCGGGTGCGAGGTGGCCGCTGCGCAATTCGACAGAGGTGCGCAAGCCCTTGTCACCCGCGAAAGTCGACTCGAGGTAACCACGCACGCTGTCGACACCGCCCATCACGAACTGCTCGTCGCTGATCAGGGGCTGGCTGCTGACCTGGCCTTCGGCCTTGGCAAACAGCGTCATGCCATGCGGCAGGTTGTGGGTGCGTGCGAGGTCGAACTTCAGCACCGAGAAATTGCTTTGCGCGAGGTAGCGCTTGTTGGCGAAATCTTGCTCACTGCCAACAAAACCGCGCAGGCCCAGCACCCACCCACTGCCGTACTGCCAGCTGCCTTGCTTGTCGATCGTGCTGGCAGAGTAGGTGGCGCTGAACGGCGCGTAGCGGATGGGTGTGCATAGCAGCGCCCCATTGCACGTGGAACCTCCGGGGGCCTTCACGATGTTGCCGACCTCGTCGGTCTGGTAGTTGATGCCGGTGATGTTCTTGTAGTCGACCCCCAGGGTCAGCGACTGCGTGCGCGTCTCGCTGCTGTCGATCAACACGCGTCGAAAGCCATAGATGCTGCCTGTGCCGACGACCATCATGTCGTTCTGGCGCACCAGGGTGTTGCTGCGCGAGCGTATGGCCGAGAACACCCACAAGCCTTCGCCCGCCGGCATGGAGTACGAGGCCGAGATGACCTTCACTTCATCCATATTCTCGGGAGACACCTGCACCTGCACGCCCAGGCTGTGCTCCTTCTGCCACAGGTTGTCGTAGCGCAAGGAGCCTTGCAGCCGCGTCGAGGTGGTGTCGGCGCCGTGCTTGTTGTTCAGCTCCAGGTTGCCGTGCAGAGGCGAGCGGTCTTCCACCGTCAAATCGACCTCGGTGGTGCCCGGCACCTTGCCCGGCCGCAGCAGCGGGGTCACACGCCGGTCAGCCGAGCGGTTGACGGTGGCCAGCTGCTCGGTCACCACCTTGAAGTTGGGCACCTGCCCTTCGGCCAGCGCGGGCACCTTGTCGAGAATGCGCCCCTGCGAGTAGTACTTGGCGCCCACCACGCGCAGCCGCGACACCGCCGCCTGCACCACCTGCAAGGTCACCACACCGGCGTTGATGCGCTGCTCGGGCGTGTCGACCAGCACCGTGCCGTAGCCGGCGTCGCGGTAGGCCGCTTCGAGCGCAGTGCGCGCGGCTTCTACATCGGCCACGGTGCGCTTTTCACCCAGAAAGGGAAACACCGCGCGCTCGATGCGCTCGGCCGGCAGCACGGTGTTGCCTTCGACGCGAAACTCGAAGATGTCGAAGTGGGCCACCGGCGGGTCTGCGGCGGCAGTGGGCTGCGCGAGCGCCATGCTCGTCAAGCAGAAGCAGATAAGCAGCGCGAGGGTGCGGCGTAGCAACGAAGTCAGAAGCATGAGGCGGGACCATGAAAACAAAGGGCAAGCCTGGGCCGCACCGGCAGCCAGAAGCAAGCACCCGATTCTTCCGTCGCAAGATGACAATTCGACGAGGCCAGCAGCCCGTTTGGGCGGTGCTTGTGTTTCGTGGGGCCGAGTTCGGGTTTCGTTTCGGCGCAGGCTGTGTTCCGATCGCCCCGAGCTCTCTGCCAGAGAGGGCGAGAGTTTTTGGTTTTCCCTTCGCCCTGAGGCACCGAAGGGTCAGGGCGAACGAATCTCTGCCTCAGGGCGAATGGCCTGCACCACCAGCTCTGCGGCGCTGGGCGCGATGAAGCGCCAGCTGCGATAGCTTTCGTCGCTCGCCTGGCTGGCTGCACTGGCAGCAAAGCTCTGCCGAAGCGGCGTGCGCTCTGACAGGCTGTGCACACCGACGATGCCGCCATCAGGCAGTCGGATCAGCCCCCACTCGCGCTCACCTGTCATGGGGTCGACATAAACCTGCCGCAGGTGCCTGCGCACGTTGACTGCGCGCGGGTCTCGCAAAAGGTCGTTCAGCTCGCGCGGATAGCGCGGCTCGGGGCCGGTGGCCAGCCGGCTGTAGTGCTCGATGGCCGCCTGGAACTGTCGCCCAACGAAGACCAGCTGGCGCTCGTTCTCGCGCCGCTGCTCCGTGCTCCACACCACGCTGGCCATGGCCGCGGTGAGGCCCAGCAAAGTGATGATGAACAGCAGGCCGAGGTAGGTGAAGCCGCGTGCGCGCGGGCTGCCTAGCGGCTTCACGTCACGCGCCTTGCCACGCCTCAAGCCGCTGCCAGCCCACCGAAGGCGGGCTCGGTTTCACGCCGACGTGCCACACCGCCCACCCCGGTCACGCGGGTGCCGGCCAGGCCCAGCAGCCCCATGATGAAGAGCCACATCACACCCGGCAAAGGCACTGCCGATACATTGTCGCGCTCAAATTCCCACACCGTTTTGAGGCCAGCATCGACCAGCTCGAAGGACTGGTGCTTCTGCTGTGCATGGATGGCGGCGACCAGGTTCCACAAGGCCAGGTCAGAGTGAGCGCGCAGCGGGCCGGTGTAAGCGTCAGCCGCAAACCGGCCGGGCAGCCCACTGGCTGTCGCTGAACGGTCTGGCGAGACCGCTTCGGGGTGCTCTGCCGGAAGCGTCTGCGCCATCAGCTTCAGAAGCGAGCCAGACGAAGCCGGCGCCTCACTTTGCAAGGCGAAAGCAGCCTGCTCTATCGGCGTCATGGTCGCCGACGAGAGCGTGGGCATGCACAGGCTGGCGGCCGCAAGGGCTGCGCTGAGCGCGGTTTTGAAAATTGTCGGCATGAATGAATCCTTGGTTGGTTGAAGGGCACATCGCCCTTGTGTCAGGTGGCTCGCTTGAAGCCGGTGTTGACGCCATCGGCGACCAGCGCACCGGCGCCCGAATCGACGTAGTCCTCCAGCAGCGCCTCCATGCGCTTGCGCTTCGGCCCCGCGGCCCCCACGCGGTGCACCAGCGCCTCTTCGAGCAGGGCAATGGCCTCTTGGTTGATGGAACGGCGGTTGTCGAAGGCCTCACGGCTGATCAATTCCTTGACCACGTGCGGCATTTTTTTGATGAACAGATCCACATCCACAGCAAGCCCTCCTCGGTTGATTTGATGAATGACACCAGTTCTCCACCCTGGCTGCACCAATGAGGTGACGTGGTGACGTTACGTTGCTACCGTGACGGTGGCGAGAAGGCAGCACATCGCTACTGCGACCGAAATAGCTAGTCCTGCGGGGGGTATGGGGCAAGGGATAGGGGCAAGGGATGGGGGCAAGCCACGTGCCCGTCGATGCGAAATGGGCGCACCAAAGCAACCGGGGCCCGACATCCACTGGATGTCGGGCCCCGGGAGAGGGTGGGCGGCTAGCGCGTCAGTCCGGGTTGAGGATGCCCAGGCTCATGGCGCGCGCAATGGCATGCGTGCGGGTGGTCGAGTCCAGCTTGCGCAGGATGGCCTGGATGTGGTTTTTGATGGTCCAGGGGCTGCAGCTCAGCACTTCGGCAATCTCGGAATTGGTCTTGCCGTTTTTGATGAGGTTCAAGATTTCTTCTTGCCGCGGCGTGACGATGCGGCCGGCCCGTTGGGTGTTGGTGCCGGCGGCTTCGCGTTCGGTGGCCAGCACACGCAAAAAGGCGTTGTGCAAGTGCGGCACCAGCAATTCGATCAGGTAGCTGAGCCTGTCATCGAGCTCGACCGACAGGCGTGAGAACACATAGAACGCTTCGAACTTGCCACGCGTGCCCATCACGAGTTGCGCGGCCAGGTTTTTCAGCTCGTTCTCGGACACCAGCGCCAGCAGCCGGTCGTCGACCGCCTTGCCATTGCTGCAGGGGCAAAAGATGACGGTGGAGCGCTTGCCTGCGGCCACTGCGAGCAGGCGCGGCATCATGCCGTTGAGCGGGTCGGCGACCACGTCAAACTGCTCCTGGCGGAAGTAGCGGCTCGCGCTGAAGCGGTGCATGGCCATGCCCTGGCGGGAACCATCTTCAATGCCGCAGATCAGAATCTCGTGCGGAACCAGCGCCTGCACCGAGCTTTGGCTCCACACGAAAAACTGCTGCCGGCTGGAGACGCGAAACGACGCCTCGACCGCATCAGAAAAGCGGACGCGGTCGATATCGTCGAGCAGAGGCAACTGGCTCACGTTGGTACTTCCAGGGATACACGCGCGTGGCCGGTGCGGTGAGTACCGCTGGCTTGAACACGACATGCACGGCGCAGGATAGAGAGCAACCGTGACACTTTGTTGATTGACATCACGGTTCACCAGCTTTCATAGGGTTCTCCATCAAGACTTTTGCCTGGCGCACCGCTGCGCACGTCGTACACGCCTTCGCGCGCTTCGCCGTCGGGCGGCGGCACGGCGACCCAGGTGGTGTTGCTTTCGGTAACCGGGTCGGCTGGCAGTTTGCGCAAATAGCGTTTCTCGGCAAGCTCGTCCAGCGTCATGGGGTAGCGGCCGCGGTCGGTAAAAAATTTGTCGATGGCGTCGCGCATGATTTGCAGGTCTTGCCGCAGCACGGCCTCGCGGCTGCGGTCGACGCTGTGAAAGTAGCGCGGCAGGGCGAGCGTCATCAGGCTCGCAATGATGGCCATCACGACCATCAGCTCCATCAGCGTGAATCCGCGTGCCGGGTTTATCGCCATCACCATTCCTTGTAGGCGCGCCCGCCCAGGCTGATGCGCGGCGACATGGAGTACACGTCGAACACGTCGCGCCCGATTTGCGGGTTGCCCGGCTCGCTGTCGTAGCTGCGCAGGCCCCAGGTGGCCTCGGCCGGCTGGCTCGCGTCGGCCATCGGGTCGCGCGGCAGTCGGCGCAGAAAGTAGAGCTTGCGGCCCTTGGCGTCGCCCGTCTCGGGCACGCCCTCGGTGAGCACAGCCAGTGTGGGTGGGTAGCCCGATTCGTCAGCACTGGTCTGGATGCGGTGGGCATCGGCGGCAGCCTTGTAGGCGTCGATGGCCTCGCGGATCTGGCGCAGCGCCGTGCGCAGCTCTTGCTCTTGGCCACGCTTGGCGCTCATGTCGGCAAAGGTCATGGCCCCGCCGGCCAGCAGCGCGAGGATGGCCACGGTGATCAGCAGCTCGACCAGGGTGAACCCGGTCGCTAGGCGTGGCAAGGGCAGCGCGCGCATGGGCTTCACGGTGTGGCGCGACTCGTGGACGCGGGCGCAGCGGCTGGCGCAGGGGGCGCGGCAGGCGCGGCGGGCGCGGCGGGCTCGGGGGCCGCTTCGGGCGCCGCTTCAGGTGCCGGCGGCTCAGGCTCGGCTTCACCGGCTGGCGGCACCACGCCTCGGCGCGCGCGCGCGCCGCTTGCCGGCGGCATCACCATCTTGCCTTGCCCCTGCAAGCGCAGGCGCGCCGCACCCACCACGGCTTCGGTGCCCCCCACATGCTCGTTGCGGTCGGGCGAGAGCGTGGCCAGGTTGCGCACCACGCGCGGCGTGATCAGCAGCACGATCTCGGTCTTGCTGCGGTCGTTGCGCTCGCTGGAAAACAAGCGGCCCAGCACCGGCAGGTCGACCATGCCAGGCACGCCCACCGTGCCATGCCGGTCTTCGTCGCTGATGAGCCCGGCCAGGGCCTGTGTCTCGCCGTCTTTCAGGCGCAGCGCGGTGGTCGCGAGGCGCGTGCCGATCTGGTAGGTCAGCGTGCCCGAGCGGCTGCGCACTTCGCGCACGATGTTGCTCACCTCCAGGTTGACCTTGATGCCCACTTCGTTGTCGAG
>NZ_JBKJOQ010000109.1:0-17758 GCF_046595475.1 Rhizobacter sp. | reverse complement strand
TTATCTCCGTTCGCCCTGAGCCTGTCGAAGGGCCACTGTGCACGGCGCTGGCTTCGACAGGCTCAGCCCGAACGGTGGAAAGGGAGATGTCATGTGCTTCTCTCAACTCAGCAGGTCATACAAGGAACGGGCAACGACCTTGGTGGCACGCTTCAGGTCATCGAGCACGACGTGTTCATCCGCCCGCTTGGCATTCGATTCGAGCACGGTGCGCGGCCCGGCGCCGTAGATCACGGCCGGAATGCCCTTCTCGCAGTAGAGCCGTACATCCGTGTACAGCGGCGTGCCCGAGGTGGGAATGGGTTCGCCAAACACCGCCTGGCCATGCTTCTGCAAGGCATCGATCAGCGGCTTGTTGCCGGGCAGTGGCTGCAACGCGCGCGCCAACAGCAGGCGCTTGATGTCCACCGTGACGCCGGGCTGCTGCGCGGCGGCATCGGCAATCACCTGGCGGATGCTGGCCTCCACCGCGACCGGGTCTTCCTCAGGGATCATGCGGCGGTCGAGCCTGAGCACCACCTTGCCCGGCACGACGTTGGTGTTGGTGCCACCCTCGATGCGGCCCACGTTGAGGTAAGGGTGGGTGATGCCCTCGACCTTGGACGTGAGCTGCTGGTACAGCGTGTTCTGGTGGTACAGCGCGTTGAGGATGTGCACCGCGCCCTGCAGTGCGTCGACGCCGCTGGTCGGGATGGCAGCGTGCGACATCTTGCCGTGCACCGTCACCTCCAGCTGCAGGCAGCCGTTGTGGGCCGTCACCACCTGGTAGCTGAAACCGGCGGCAATGAGGTAGTCAGGCTTGGTGAGGCCCTGCTTCAGCAGCCAGCCCGGGCCCAGCTCGCCGCCAAATTCTTCGTCGTAGGTGAAGTGCAGCTCAACGCCGCCTTTGAGTGGGGCGTTCAGCGATTCGAGCGCGCGCACGGCGAAGGTGTAGGTGGCGAAGTCGCTCTTGCTCACGGCCGAGGCCCGGCCGTAGAGCTTGCCGTCGGCCACGTCGCCGCTGTAGGGGCCGTGCGACCAGCCTTCGCCAGGCGGCACCACGTCGCCGTGGGCGTTGAGTGCGATCGTCTTGCCCTCGCCATAGCGGCGGCGAACGATGAGGTTGGTGAGCGATTGCAGGCCGTAGGCCTCGACTTCGGCTTGGGGCACGGCGTGTTTCTCGGCTTCGAAGCCGAAGCCCGCCAGCAACTCGGCGGTGCGCTCGGCATGCGGCGCGTTGTTGCCCGGCGGCGTGTCGGTGGGGACTTGCACCAACGCCTGCAGGTACTTCACTTCGTCACCGAAGTGGGCGTCGATCCAGGCGTCGAGTTCAGCGTAGCGGGGCATGGTGCTGGGGAGGCTTTAGTTTGGACGCAAGGGACGCGAAGGAAGACGCAAAGAACGCAAAGGAAGAAGCAAGGAAAGCAAAGGAAAAACGTCTTGATTTCTTAGCGACCTTTGCGTCTTCCTTCGCGCCCTTTGCGTCCAAAAAAATACAGGCATACCTCAGCCCTCCACCAACTGCTCAAGCAGCGTCATGAACGCCTCGACACACAGCTGCGCATCGTCGTTGGTGATGGTCTCCAGCGGGTTGTGGCTGATGCCCGAGTTGCCCCCGCGCACAAAGAGCATGGCCTGCGGCATCACCTCGTCGAGCTTCATCGCGTCATGCCCGGCACCGCTGGGCATGCGCAACACCGGCAGGCCCACAGCCTCTACCGCGCGCTCCCAACGCGCCTGCCACTCGGGCGCGCTGGGCGCAGCGGCGGCGCGCATGGTTTCTTCCAGCGTGCAGTGCAGGCCGCGGCGGGCGGTGATGCGCTGCAGCTCGGCAAGCACGTCGTGCGCCATCGCGTCGCGCACTTCATTCGCTGTCGCGCGAATGTCGAGACTGAACTGGCAGCGACCAGGCACCACGTTGATCGAGCCACTGGGCACGTGGAGGATGCCCACCGTGCCCACCAAATTCGGCACCTGCGCCGCGCGCTTCTCCACGTAGAGCACCAGCTCGGCCACGGCGGCGGCGGCGTCTCGCCGGCGGTCCATGGGCGTGGTGCCGGCGTGGCAAGACACGCCGACCATCTCGCCCACGTAACGCACGCTGCCGTTGATGGAGGTGACCACGCCCAGCGGCAGGTCGATCTCGTTGAGCACCGGGCCCTGCTCGATGTGCACTTCGACGAAGCCCATGTACTGCGCTGGGTCGCGCTTCATCTCATCAATCCGAGAGATGTCGCGGCCGGCCGCTTGCATGGCCTCTCGCATGGTGGTGCCGTCGGCGTCTTGCTGGTTCAGCCAGCTGTAGTCGAAACGGCCGATCACCGCACCCGAGCCCAGGAAGGTGGCCTTGTAGCGCTGGCCTTCTTCTTCCGCGAAGCCGATCACCTCCACACCGAAAGGCAGGCGCCTGCCTTGGCGATGCAGCTCGCGCACGCACACCATGGGCACGAAGATGCCCAGGCGGCCGTCGTACTTGCCACCGTTGCGCACGGTGTCGAAATGGCTGCCGGTGAGCAGGCGAGGTGCGCTGGAGTCGTTGCCTTTGTAGACGCCGACCACGTTGCCCACCGCATCAACGCCCACCTCGTCGAAGCCGCAATCGCGCATCCAACGCACCAGCTGCACCTGGCACGATTGATGGGCCGGTGTGAGGTAGGTGACGGTGAGGGCGTCCTCCACATCGCTGTGCTGGGCGAGCAGCTCGGCGCAGTCCCACACCTGGTTGCCGAGTGTGGGCACCACACCGAACTTGTCGTTGAGCCGGATCTCGGCAATGCGGTGGATGTGGCGCAGGCACTCGGCCAGCTCGAAGTCGGCATGGCCTTCGAGGCGGCGCGCCAGCGTGCTGATGATTTCTTGCCGCGACAGGCCGGTGCCGCGCGGGCCGCGCACCGCCACGATGAAGGGCCAGCCGAACTTGGCCAGGTACTCGGCGTTGAGCCGCTGCAGTGCGGCCAGCTCTTCAGGCGTGCACGCCTTCAGGCCGGCGGTGGCCTGCTCGTGCGCCGACTCCGCGGTGAGTGGCTCGGCCAACGCACCGGCCAGTTGCGGGTGAGCGCGGATCAGCGCGAGCTGTGCCGTGCGCTCGGCCCGGCGCACCGTGTCGGCCAGGCGGTGCTTCAAGTGCGCCAGGCTTGTGAACGGGCGATGCGCCAACGCGGCCTCGGCGATCCAGGGTGAATGCTCGTACACGCCGTCGAGCATGCGCGTGGCCTCGGCCAGCGGCGCTGCGTTCAACTGAGCGAGGGTCAGGCTCATGGGGTGGTGGGCGCGGGAAAGTGCTGCTTCCAGTGCCGCGCAATGTCGATGCGACGGCACACCCATACCTTGTCGTGCGCGAGCACATGGTCGAGAAAGCGTTGCAGCGAGGCGATGCGACCGGGCTTGCCCAGCAGCCGGCAGTGCATGCCGATGCTCATCATCTTGGGAGCCGTGTCACCCTCGGCATACAGCGCATCGAAGCTGTCGCGCAGGTAGGTGAAGAAGTGCTCGCCGGTGTTGAAGCCCTGTGTCTGCACGAAGCGCATGTCGTTGGTGTCTAACGAGTAGGGCACCACCAGGTGCTGCACGGTGCTGCCGTCGGTCTTGGTCACGGGCGTCCAGAAGGGCAGGTCGTCGCCGTAGTAGTCGCTGTCGTACTCGTAGCCGCCGTGGTCGACCACCAGGCGGCGCGTGTTGGGGCTGTCGCGGCCGGTGTACCAACCCAAGGGCCAGGCGCCGCCGGTCATGTCGCGCAACACCTGGGTCGCCTGGTCGAGGTGGCGGCGCTCGGTGGCCTCGGGCAGGTTTTGGTAGTGAATCCAGCGCAGGCCGTGGTTGGCGATTTCGTAGTCGTTGGCCATGAAGGCGGCCAGCAGCTCGGGGTAGCGCTGCAGGGCCATGCCGATGCCGAAGACGGTCAGCGGCAGCTTGCGCTTTTCGAACTCGCGCAGGATGCGCCACACGCCCACGCGTGAGCCGTACTCGTACATCGACTCCATGGTCATGTGGCGGCTCTCGTAGGCTTGGGCCGTGATCAGCTCGGAGAGAAAGGTCTCCGACGTCGGGTCGCCATGCAGCGGGTTGTTCTCGCCGCCTTCTTCGTAGTTCAAGACGAATTGCACGGCGATTTTTGCGCCGCCCGGCCACTGTGCGTGGGGTGGGTTGCGGCCGTAGCCGACCAGGTCGCGGGGGTAGGTTTCGTCGGTCATGGCGGATCGGTCTTCAGGCGGCACACGATTTGCATCTTTGGCGGCTGACGGGGCGGCTGTATACACTTTTACGCGTCTGGCTCGATCAGCAGCTAGCCATTTTGATGCCAGAGGACACCATGGGCCAACTTACCACGCATGTGCTCGACACGATGAACGGTTGCCCCGCCGCGGGCATGCTGGTGGCGTTGTACCGGCTCGACGCTGGCCGGCCGCCGGAGCTGCTCAAGCAACTGGCGCTGAACCACGATGGGCGCGCCAGTGCACCAATGTTGGACGAGAGCAACTTCAAGACGGGCACCTACCGCTTGCTGTTCGAGGTGGCGGCCTACTTCCGTGGGCGCGGGGTCGTCTTGCCCGAGCCCCCTTTCGTCGACGCCGTGCCCATCGACTTCGGCATGTCCAACCCGCTGCAGCACTATCACGTGCCTTTGTTGGCCAGCCCCTGGGCGTACTCCACGTACCGCGGCAGCTGAAACTTTATGCACATGGACGCGCACCTGATCGACTGGCTCAACCTGCTGCTGCGCTGGGCGCATCTGGTCACCGGCATCGCCTGGATCGGGGCCTCGTTCTACTTCGTCGGCCTCGACAACGGCCTCACGCCGCCAGCTGACGCTAAGGAGCGTGACAAGGGCATAGGTGGCGAGATGTGGGCGGTGCACGGCGGCGGGTTCTACCACCAGCAGAAGTACCCGGTGTCGCCGGCCCAGCTGCCCGAGAAGCTGCACTGGTTGATGTGGGAAAGCTACTCCACCTGGCTCACGGGCTTTGCGCTGTTTGCGGTGCTGTACCTCTTCAACGCCAGCACCTTTCTCATCGACAAGAACGTGTTCGACTGGTCGCCCGCCCCAGCCATCGCCACCGCGCTGGGTTTCTTTGTTGCCTTCTGGGCCATCTACGACGGCATTTGCCGGCTCTTCGGCCACCGCAAGCATGGCGACCTGATCGTGGGCGTGCTGGTGCTGGCCTTGATCGTGTTCGCGTCGTGGCTGTCATGCCAGTTGTTCGCCGGTCGCGCGGCCTTCTTGCTGGTGGGCGCCATGATCGCCACCAGCATGAGCGGTAACGTGCTGATGGTCATCATCCCGGGCCAGCGCAAGGTGGTGGCCGCGCTCAGGGCAGGCCTGCCGGTAGACCCGGTCTACGGCAAGCGCGGCAAGCAGCGCAGCGTGCACAACACCTACTTCACGCTGCCCGTGATCCTGGCCATGCTGAGCAACCATTACGGCTTCTTGTACAGCGGCGCCTACAACTGGCTGGTGCTGGTGATGATGATGTTGTCTGGCGCCTTGATCCGCCAGTCGTTCGTGCTGCGGCACAAGGCGCTGGCCACCGGCCAGCCTGTGCCGTGGGCGTATGCGATCGTGGGCGTGGTGCTGCTGGCGGGGGTGATCACGGCTTCCATGCCGGCCTCTGCGCCCGTGGCCGCGGCAGCGCCGCTGCCCACTTTCGCCCAGGTGCAGCAGGTGGTGAACCAGCGCTGCGTGATGTGCCACAACGAGCAGCTGGTCAGCAAGGGCATACAGCTGCACACGCCCGAGCTGCTGCTGCGCAATGCACAGGCGGTGTATCAGCAGGCCGTGGTGCTGAAGCTGATGCCCTTCAACAACGCGACCCAGATGACCCTGCCAGAGCGCGAGTTGATCAAGCGCTGGTTCGAGGCAGGCGCCTCAACGCAGCGATGACGCTGGTTCGCTGGTGCTCGGCAGTTGAACGCCAGCGTTGACGCAAAGAACGCGAAGGAAGGCAGCCAAGGTCGCAAAGAAAATGAAAGGTAGGCGCCGCAGCTGCGCGCTTTCAACTTCTTCGCGCCCTTTTTTTCCTTTGCGTTCTTTGCGTCAACGCTGGCGTTCAAGCCCACCCTTATGCCGCGCCGACGACCACAAGCGCGAGTCGTTGCCTCACACCACCACCGGTTCGGTGTCCAGGCGTATGCCGAAGCGCCCGTACACGCTTTCTTGAATGGCCAGCGCGAGCGTCATTACCTCGGAGCCGATGGCGCCACCGCGGTTCACCAGCACCAGCGCCTGCTTTTCGTACACGCCGGCACGGCCCACCGATTTGCCCTTCCAGCCGCAGGCATCGATCATCCAGCCAGCAGCGAGCTTCATGCTGCCGTCGGGCATGGGGTAGTGCACGATCTCCGGGTCGCGGCCAATGATGTCGCGACACTGCTCGGGCGTGACCACCGGGTTCTTGAAGAAGCTGCCCGCATTGCCCACCACCGCAGGGTCGGGCAGCTTGGCGCGGCGTATGGCGCAGATCCAGTCGAACACCTGCTGCGCGCTGGGTGTGAAGAGGCCGGTCTCGGTCATCTTGCGCTCCAGCTCCAGGTAGCCCAGCACCGGCTGCCAGGGCTTGGGCAAGTGATACCGCACGCGGGTGATCACCACGCGGCTGGCCAGTGAGCGCTTGAACTCGCTGTCGCGATAGCCGAACGCGCACAGCTCGGGGCCGAGGGTGACGGTGCGGCCGGTCACCAGGTCGACAGCGTCGAGCGACTCGAAGCGGTCTTTCATCTCGATGCCATAAGCGCCTATGTTTTGCACTGGTGCACCGCCCACGGTGCCCGGGATAAGGGCCAGGTTTTCGAGCCCGGGGTAGCCTTGCGCGAGCGTCCAGGCGACGAAGTCGTGCCAGTTTTCGCCGGCACCGGCCTCGACGATCCAGGCGTCGGGGCGCTCTTCGACCAGCCGACGGCCCGTGACCTCGACCTTGAGCACCACTTGCGGCATGTCGCGCGTGAGGATGATGTTGCTGCCCCCGCCCAGCACAAACTTGGGCGACATGCCGAGCGTGGGGTGGTCGACCACGCGGCGCACGTCGGCGTCGCTGGTCACGCGCACCAGCGTTTGTGCCACGGCAGGCAGGCCGAAGCTGTTATAGGGTTTCAAGCTGACGCCTGATTCGATTTGCATGGGAGAATTTTCGCTGATTACCGTGAAGAGAGATTCTCAATGCCCAGCTTCGACACCGTGTTAGACCCCAACCTGGTTGAAGTGCGCAATGCCGTCGACCAGACCGCCAAGGAAATCGGCACCCGTTTCGACTTCAAGGGCTCGTCGTCGCGTGTCGATCTGAAAGAGAAAGAGCTCACGGTCTACGCCGACAGCGATTTCCAGATCGCCCAGGTGCTCGACATCTTGCTGGCCAAGATGACCAAGCGAAATGTCGACGTGCGCTTTCTCGACCGCAGCGCCAAGATCGAAAAGATAGGCGGCGACAAGGTCAAGCAGCTGATCACCGTGAAGAGCGGCATCGACAGCGACACCGCCAAGAAAATTCAAAACCACCTCAAGCAAAGCAAGCTGAAGGTGCAGGGCGCCATTCAGGGCGACTCAGTGCGTGTCACCGGCGCCAAGCGCGATGACCTGCAAGCCGCCATGGCCCTCATCCGCAAGGAAGTGCCCGACGCGCCCTTGTCCTTCGACAACTTTCGGGATTGAGCGTGCGCGCATGGGCCGTGGCGCTTGTGCTGTTGGCAGGCGCTGCCAGCGCGCAGACCGTGTCGATGAGCGGTCGCTTGGGCGACAAGGCGCTGTTGATGATCGACGGGCGCCCGCGCACCGTTGCGGTCGGCAGCACCGTGCAAGGCGTGAAGCTCTTGAGCGTGACGGCCGACGCTGCAGTGGTTGAGCTGGCGGGCCAGCGCGTCACCGTGCCGATGGGTGGCGCACAGGTCAACCTGGGCGGTGTGGCGAGCGAAGGCGGCGGCTCGCGCATCGTGCTCGCGGCCGGGCCTGGCGGCCACTTCACGACCCAGGGCTCGATCAACGGTCGGGCAGTCGAATTCGTGGTCGACACCGGCGCCACCATGGTGGCCATGAGCCAGGCAGATGCCGATCGCGTCGGGCTCAAGTACCGCGAGGGCCAGCGCGGCATGGTCGGCACGGCCAATGGCCCGGTGCCGGTGCACCGGGTGGTGCTCAGCTCGGTGCGGCTGGGCGACGTGCTGGTCTACAACGTCGAAGCGGTGGTGATCCCCGCGCAAATGCCCTATGTCTTGCTGGGCAACAGCTTTCTCACCCGCTTCCAGATGAAACGTGAGAACGACGTGATGACGCTGGAGAAGCGCCCCTGAGGGTCTGAATGGGCGCCGAACCGGTGCCCGTTCATGGCCTGCTGACGTTTCAGCGCAGCTTCACCCACACCGGCGCATGGTCGCTGGCCTTCTCTTTGCCGCGCGCGTCACGGTCGACCTCGGCAGCGTCCAGGCGTTTGGCCAGGTCGGGCGTGAGCAGCAGGTGGTCGATGCGAAAGCCGGCATTGCGCGACCAGCGCTGGCGCATGTAATCCCAGAAGGTGTACATGGGCGCGGTCGGGTGCAGGCTGCGAATGGCGTCGGTCCAGCCTTGGTCGAGCATGCGGAAGTAGGCGGCGCGGCTCTCGGGCTGGGTGAGCGCGTCTTTCTTCCACGAGGCGGGCGAGTAGATGTCGGCCACCTCGTCGGTCGGGATCACGTTGTAGTCGCCGCACAGCACGGTCGGCTTGCCTTCCTTGAGCAGCTCGGCCGAGTGCGCCATCAGGCGCTCGAACCAGGCCAGCTTGTAGTCGAACTTGGGGCCGGGCTGCGGGTTGCCGTTGGGCAGGTAGAGGCAGCCGATCACGATGCCGTTGACCTCGGCTTCGATGTAGCGGCTCTGCACGTCGTCTGCATTGCCCGGCATGCCGCGGCGCCGCTCGATGGGCTCACCACCTTTGACCAGAATGGCCACGCCGTTGAATGATTTCTGGCCATGCCAGATGGCGCCGTAGCCCGCTTCGCGTATGGCCGCGATGGGGAAGGTGGCGTCGGGCGTCTTCAGCTCTTGCAGGCAGGCCACGTCGGGCGACGATTCGGCCAGCCATTCCAGCAGGCGCGGCAGGCGGGCGCCGATGCCGTTGACGTTGTAGGTGGCGATCTTCATGACTTTGTGCCGGTGAAAAGGAGCGTGCATTTTGCGCGCCATCTTGAAGACTGGCTGGGCGCCTCCACGTCTGGAGCATGAACACGCAAACCCGAACCCTTCCTGAGCGTTTTCGCGTGCTGCTGACTCTGGCGCAGCTGCTGGAGCGCCTGGAGCGCAGCATCACCCCCATCTCGGCAGACCAGTACCGCTCGGTGGTGCGGCATTTGTCGCAAGAGCTGGGCGATGCCGAGCCCGGCGAAGACCTCGACGTGCTGCTCGACACCTTCCCCGCCATGGCGCAGCTCTACGAGAACCTGCAGTACGCCCACGCCGGGCTGTGCCGCTCACCGCTCGATGCTTCGCTTGCAGCCGAGCTGCGCGCGCAAGAGGTCATTCGCCGCTTGCAGCGCTGATCAACGCCGTGGCGGCTGCGCCAGCGCAAACGCCAGCCACGACGCCGCGCCCAGCAGTGCCAGCACCCCCATCACCTCGCGGTAGCCCGGCACGGCCAGCAGCAGCCACGCGACCGCCAGCGGTGCGGCGGCGCGCGTCATCAGCGCAATGGCTGACATCGCGCCGCTGATGCGGCCCACATGCTCGCGGCCGAAGTATTCCGGCACGACGTTGCCCCGCACGATGGTGCTCAGGCCGTTGGCCACGCCGAAGAGCAGTGCGAACAGCAGCAACCCCGCCAGGTGGTCGGCCCAGGCAAACACCGCCAGCGACACCGGCGTGCCCGCCAGCACCATCAGGCCCAGGCTGCGCGGGCCTATGTGCCGGCCCAGCCACAGGTAGACCACACGCCCCACCACCTGCGCCGGGCCTACCCACATCACCACCGTCAGGGCCTGGCTCTCGCTGGTGCCCTTGGCGGCAAAGGCCGGCATGATGTGCGCCCACAGCGCGGCCGACACAAACGCGTAGAGCGCGAAGGCGACGGTGAGCAACCAGAAAGCGCGGTGGCGCAGCGCCTCGTGCAGTGTGGCGTTGTCGACCGCGTCGTGTGCAGCGGCGCGCGAAGGGGTGTCGGCCCCACGCAAGGCCCAGGCATGCAGCGGCGCCACGCCGAACAGCAGCAGCAGCCCGATCACCATCAGCGCATGGCGCCAGCCCCAGGTGGCGATCAGCCAGGCCACCGCCGGAAACGACAGCGTGCTCGCAAAGCCGCCCACCAGCGTGAGCGAGGTGATGCCTTGGCGATAGTGGTCGGGGTAGCGCTTGGTCAACACCGCGAAGGCGGGCTCGTACAACGTCATGGCCATGGCCGCGCCCATCACAGCCCATGCGATGTAAAGCATGGAGAGGGTGTGTATTTGTGACCAGAGCAGAAAGCCGGTGCCGGCGAGCGCCGCGCCCAGCGTCATCACCCAGCGGCCATGGCCACGGTCGATGGCCGCGCCTGCGGCATAGCTGCTGATGCCCCACACCGTCATGCCCAGCGTGAGTGCGCCCATGGTTTCGGGCTTGCCCCAGGCGAACTCGCGTTGCATGGGCAGCACGAACGAAGAGAAGGCATAGAACAAGGCCGCCCAGGCGACGAGCTGGCCCAGGGCGAGGGCGGTGATGGTGGGGCGGTAGCCGGATGGGGTCACCGGGAGGATTATCACGAGCGGTCTTGTCGCCGGGGAGACACGGTGCCGGGCCCATCAGTCGTGCTAGCGTGCGCCGAGACCTCACCTCCCAAGGAGACAAACCATGACCCTGCTTCGTCGAAGCCTGCTGCTCGGGCTGGTCGCCAGCACCAGCCTGCTGATTTCGTGTGCCAGCCTTTACGGCGGCAGCCAGCCTCCTGTGCTCTTCGTGCATGGCAACGGCGACTCCGCGGCGCAATGGACCACGACGGTCTGGCGCTTTGAGTCCAACGGTTGGCCGCGTGAGCGGCTGCTTGCCATCGATCTCACCTACCCCTTGGCGCGCGACACCGACACCACTCCGCAGCCCGGCCGCAGCTCGGCCACCGAGCAAATGAACCAGCTTTCGGCCGAGGTCGACAAGCTGCTCAAGGCCACGGGAGCGAGCCGCGTGGTGCTGATGGGCAACTCGCGGGGCGGCAACGCCATACGCAACTACATCGCCAATGGCGGCGGCGCCGAGAAGGTGTCGTATGCCATCTTGGGCGGCACACCCAACCACGGGGTTCAAGCGAATCCCGACAACAATCCGGGCAATGAATTCAACGGCGCCGGGCCGTTCCTGCGCGGGCTGAACACGCCCAAGGGTGCCAGTGGTGACGAGGTCACACCCGGGGTGAAGTGGATGACCATTCGCTCCGACAACAACGACAAGTACGCGCAGCCTGACGGCGCTTGGCTGGGGTTTCGTGGCAAGCCGACCAACGTCAGCTTCGACGGGCCAGCCTTGAAGGGTGCGGAGAACGTGGTGATCGCGGGCATCGACCACCGCGAAACCGCGTTCGGCCCACAGGCCTTCGCGCAGGCTTATCGCTTCATTACCGGCAAACTGCCACCCACGTCGTCCATCACCCCCGAGGCCGAGGTGGTGCTTGATGGCCTGGTGTCGGGGCTGGGCGTCAACAACGTGCAGGGCGGTGCGCCCAGCAACCTGCCGCTGGTGGGGGCGATTGTCGAGGTGTACGCCACCAACGCGGCCACCGGCGAGCGCCAAGGCACTGCCGTGCTGCACAAGGCGATAGCGGCTGACGGGCGCTGGGGGCCGCTGAAGGTTGATGGCAAGTCGAGCTATGAGTTTGTGGTCAGCGCGCCTGGCTATGCGGTGACGCACGTCTACCGGTCGCCGTTTCCTCGCTCGTCCAGGTATGTGAACCTGCTTGCGGGGCGACTGAGTGATGCCGACAAAGATGCCAAGTCGCTCGTGGCAATGTCGCGGCCGCGTGGTTACTTCGGCCTGCCGCGCGACCAGGTCAGCTTTGACGGCAAGAGCCCGCCGCCGGGTCTGGTGCCGGGCGTGGCGGGCGTGTCCACGCTGAAGGTGAAGCCGACGGACATCAACCGCAGCGTGGTCGGTGAATTCAACGGTGAGCGCATCGCCGGCTGGGCCTGGCCGGTGTCGGAGAATCACATGGTGTTTCTTGAACTACACCAGTAAGTGAAGCTGTCCCAGATCTTGTTTTCCCAAGGCTTCGGCGCCCGGCGCGAATGCGAAGGCCTGATCGCCTCAGGCTACGTCTGCATCGCCGGCCAAGTGCACGACGACCCCTTCGAAGACATGGCCCCCGAGGGCCTGCAGTTCAGCGTGCGCGGCGAGGTGTGGCCGTACCACGCCAAGGCCTTGATCGTGATGAACAAGCCGCAGGGCGTGGAGTGCTCGCAAAAGCCCAAGCACCACATGAGCGTGTACAGCCTGCTGCCGGTGCAGCTGCGCCGGCGCGACCTGCAAAGCATAGGCCGGCTCGATGAAGACACCACCGGCTTGCTGCTGTTCACCGACGATGGTGCGCTGATCCACCGCTTCACCTCGCCCAAGAAGCACGTCAACAAGGTCTACGACGTGACTTGCAAGCATCCGGTCATGCCCGACCAGGTGGAGCGGCTGCTGGCCGGTGTGAAGCTGATTGACGACCCGGCCACCGTGGCGGCCGCGGCCTGCGAGCTGACCGGCGAACTCACGCTCAAGCTCACGCTGACCGAAGGCAAGTACCACCAGGTCAAACGCATGCTGGCGGCGGTGGGCAACCGCGTTGAGGGGCTGCACCGCAGTGCGTTTGGTGCGCTCAACTTGCCGGCCGATCTGGCGCCGGGCCAGTGGCAGTGGCTGAGCGGGCCGGAAGCCGTGAGCCCGCGATAATCGTCGCCCATGCAAGTTTTCCGCGGCATTCATCACCCACAGATCGCCAAGGCCTGCGCGCTGACCATCGGCAATTTCGACGGCGTGCACCGCGGCCACCAGGCCATGCTGGCGCTGTTGCGCTCCGAAGCCCAGCACCGCGGATTGCCCTCGTGCGTGATGACCTTCGAGCCGCACCCGCGCGACTACTTTGCCGCACTCGCCGGCAAACCCGAGGCGGCGCCCACCCGCATCGCCACGCTGCGCGACAAGCTGAGCGAGCTCGAGCGCTGTGGCGTTGACCAGGTGGTGGTGCTGCGTTTCGACAAGTCGCTCGCCACGCAGTCGGCGCAGGCCTTCATTGAAGACGTGCTGGTGCGCGGCCTGGGCGCGCGCTACGTGCTGGTCGGCGACGACTTCCGCTTTGGCGCCAAGCGCGTGGGCGACTACGCCATGCTCGATGCCGCCGGTGCGGCACAAGGCTTCGATGTGGCGCGCATGAACAGCTACGAGGTGCACGGTTTGCGCGTGTCGAGCTCAGCCGTGCGCGACGCGCTCGCCGCCGGCGACATGGCCCGGGTTGCCGCGTTGCTGGGCCGGCCGTACAGCATCAGCGGCCACGTGGTGCACGGCCAAAAGCTGGGCCGTGACCTGGGCCAAAGCGCCCTCGGGCGGGCAGACGGTTTCCGCACGCTCAACCTGCGCTTCACCCACCCCCGCCCCGCCGCCAGAGGCATCTTTGCGGTGCGCGTGCATGGCCTGGCTGGCGAGCCCGTCGATGGCGTCGCCAGCCTGGGCGTGCGCCCCACCGTCGACGACAGCGGCCGGGTGCTGCTGGAGGCCCATTGCTTCGACTGGCCCGCCACGCTGGGGCTGGAAGGGGGCTACGGTAAAATCGTGCGGGTGGAACTGCTGCACAAACTGCGAGATGAAGCCCGCTACGACGGGCTGGATGCCTTGACCGCCGCCATACGGCAAGACGCCCTCGACGCGCAAGACTTTCTCGCCGCGCATGCGGCGCAACGCCGCCAAACCACGCGCGATCGAATTTAAAGCTCGCCCACACCCCTTACGCGAGCACTGGCCCACGCGGCCAGACCCCCCCTTCTCAGGCCCGCCCTCGCGGCGTGCCAGTGACATCAAAGCGCCGCCATGACCGACAAGACCTCTCTTTCTTCGCCCGCGGGCACCACCGACTACCGGGCCACGCTGAATCTTCCCGACACCCCATTCCCCATGCGCGGCGACCTGCCCAAGCGCGAGCCCGGCTGGGTGAAGGAATGGGACGAGCAAGGCATCTACAAGCGCCTGCGCGAAGCCCGCCACGGCGCGCCGCGCTTCGTGCTGCACGACGGCCCGCCCTACGCCAACGGCCAGCTGCACGTGGGCCATGCGGCCAACAAGATCCTCAAAGACATGATCGTCAAGGCGCGCCAGCTCAAGGGCATGGACGCGCGCTACACCCCGGGCTGGGATTGCCATGGCCTGCCCATCGAAAACCAGATCGAGAAGACCTTCGGCCGCAAGCTGAGCCGCGACGAGGTGCAAGCCAAGAGCCGCGCCTACGCTACCGAGCAGATCGCCCAGCAGATGGCCGATTTCAAGCGCGTGGGCGTGCTGGGCGATTGGGAGCACCCCTACCGCACCATGGATTTCGGCAACGAGGCCAACGAGATCCGCGCGCTGAAGAAAATCATCGAGCGCGGCTATGTGTACCGCGGCCTGAAGCCGGTGTACTGGTGCTTCGACTGCCACTCCTCGCTGGCCGAGTTCGAGATCGAGTACGCCGACAAGAAGTCGCAAACGGTCGACGTGGCTTTTCTCGCGGCTGAGCCCGAGAAGCTCGCCGCGGCGTTCGGCCTGCCGTCGTTGTCGAAAGACGCTTTCGTGGTGATCTGGACGACCACTGCCTGGACCATCCCCGCCAACCAGGCGCTCAACGTGGGCCCCGCCATCGAGTACTCGCTGGTCGACACCGACCGCGGCCTGCTGGTGCTGGCCAGTGCGCTGGTCGAAAAGTGCCTCGCCCGTTACGGCTTCGAAGGCAAGGTGATGGCGACGACCCTGGGCGCCAAGCTCGAAGGCTTGAACTTCCGCCACCCGCTGGCCCATGTTGACCCAGGCTACGACCGCCTGTCGCCGGTGTACGCCGCCGAGTACGCGACCGCGGAAGACGGCACGGGCATCGTGCACTCGTCGCCTGCCTACGGCATCGAAGACTTCAACTCCTGTCGCGCGCATGGTTTGGCCGTGGAAGACATCTTGAACCCGGTTCAAGGCAACGGCCAGTACGAAGCCACGCTGCCGCTCTTCGGCGGGCAAAACATCTGGAAAGCGGCGCCCTTGGTGGCCGATGCGCTGCGCGATGCCGGGCGCCTGTTCGCCACCTCGACGCTGGTGCACAGCTACCCGCACTGCTGGCGCCACAAAACGCCTGTGATCTACCGCGCCGCGGCGCAGTGGTTTGTGCGCATGGACGAAGGCGTGGGTGTTTTTGCGCAAGAGACGCCGCCGAAGACGCTGCGCCAGACCGCGCTGGCTGCCATCGAAGAGACCAGCTTCTACCCCGAGAACGGCAAGGCGCGCCTGCACGACATGATTGCCAACCGGCCCGACTGGTGCATCAGCCGCCAGCGCAACTGGGGTGTGCCGCTGCCGTTCTTTCTGCACAAGGAAACGGGCGAGCTGCACCCCGACACCATGGCGCTGATCGACCGCGCGGCGGGCATCGTGGAGCAAGGCGGGGTGGAGGCGTGGGCCAAGCTGACGGTGGAAGACGTGCTGGGTGCCGAGGCGCCGCAGTACACCAAGAGCAACGACATCCTCGACGTGTGGTTCGACTCGGGCTCCACCTTCTTCCATGTGCTGCGCCACAGCCACCCCGGCACCACCAGCGACACCGGCCCCGAGGCTGACCTCTACCTCGAAGGCCACGACCAGCATCGCGGCTGGTTCCACTCGTCATTGCTGATCGCCTGCGCCATGGAAGGCCATGCGCCTTACCGTGGCCTGCTGACCCACGGCTTCACGGTCGATGGCCAGGGCAAGAAGATGAGCAAGAGCCTGGGCAACTACATGCCCCTGGGCGAATCGGCCGAGAAGTTTGGTGGCGAGATCTTGCGCCTGTGGTGCGCGGCCACCGACTATTCGAGCGACCTGGCCATCGACAAGAAGATCCTGGAGCGAGTGGTCGACTCATACCGCCGCATCCGCAACACGCTGCGCTTCTTGCTGGCCAACACCAGCGACTTTGACGCTGCGAAAGACGCGGTGCCGCTCGATGAGATGCTGGAGATCGACCGCTATGCGTTGGCGCGTGCGGCTGCTTTCCAGGCCGAGGTGCTGGCGCACTACGAGGTTTATGAATTTCACCCGGTGGTGGCCAAGTTGCAGGTGTACTGCAGCGAAGACCTGGGCGCGTTCTACCTCGACATCCTGAAGGATCGGCTTTACACCACGGCACCGAAGTCGCTGGCAAGGCGCAGCGCGCAGACCGCGCTGTGGCACATCACGCATGCGATGCTGCGCTGGATGGCGCCGTTCCTGAGCTTTACGGCTGAGGAAGCGTGGAAGCTGTTTGCGCCGGGCGCTTCGCCGTCGATCTTTGTCGAGACCTACAGCAATGCGTCAGCCTGGGCAGACGAGGTGCTGCTGGCCAAGTGGCAGCTGATCCGCAAGGTGCGCGACGAGTCCAATCGCCGCATCGAAGACTTCCGCAGCGCCGGCAAGGTGGGCTCTTCGCTGCAGGCCAATGTGGTGGTGTCGGCCAAGAACGAGACGCACAACATCCTGGCGAGCCTGGGTGACGACCTGAAGTTCGTGCTCATCACGTCCAAGGCCGCGCTTCTGGAACTGCTGACCGACGACGCCGAAGATTTCCGCGTGGTACCCGAGGTCAGCACCTCGCTGAAATGCGACCGGTGCTGGCACTACCGCGACGATGTAGGCGCTGATCCAGCCCACCCCACAATCTGCGGCCGTTGCACCAGCAACCTGTACGGCGCTGGTGAATCACGAAAGGCAGCCTGATCATGGCGTTCAAGAAATCACCGGGCAACCTGCTGCCTTGGCTGGGCATTGCGCTCATCGTGATCGTGCTCGACCAGCTCTTCAAGGCGCTGATCCTCGACCACTTCCAGTACGGCGAAAGCCTCTACGTCACCTCTTTCTTCAACATCGTGCGGGCGCACAACACCGGCGCGGCGTTTTCATTCTTGGCCGGCGCCTCGGGCTGGCAGCGCTGGTTCTTCGTCGGTCTGGGGGTGGTGGCCGCGATCTTCATCGTGTGGATGCTGCGCAGCCACGGCGGGCAGAAGTTGTTTGCCTTGGCGCTGGCGTTGATCCTTGGGGGGGCCGTCGGCAATGTGGTCGACCGGTTGTTGCACGGCTATGTGGTGGATTTCATTCAGGTGCACTGGGGCAGCCAGTACTTCTTCCCGTCGTTCAACGTGGCGGACAGCGCGATTACCTTGGGGGCGGGGTTGTTGATCTTGGATGAGTTGTTGAGGGTGCGACGCGGGCGCTGAGTTTTTTCGCCTTTCGCCTTTTGTGCATCGCCACCGCTTAGCCTGACCCTTCGACAAGCTCAGACCGCTCAGACCGCTCAGCCCGCGCAGTCCGCTCAGCCCGCGCAGTCCGCCCAGCCCGCCCAGCCCGCTCAGCCTGAGGTATCGAAGGCCCGTGCCGCTTCGCGTATTGGCTTCTACCTGTCTTGTCCGTCGGCGCCGGGTAGTCGCCCCGGCGGGCGAGTCACTTTCATTTGTCGCGCCAAATGAAAGTAACCAAAGCAAAGGCGCTCTCCACTCGTCACAGCTGCGTGGCTACAAGGTTCGGCCGGTCAACGCCTTGCTGAAGCTACGCCGCACACCTGATGCGATTTCTTCACCACTCGCCTCGCTTTGCCTCGGCGCCGAGGCGAAGCGAGGTGTGGACATGGAAAGTTTGCGCAGCAAA
>NZ_JBKJOQ010000118.1:0-6925 GCF_046595475.1 Rhizobacter sp. | reverse complement strand
GCGCTTGGAAGCAAGCTGGCGAATGAACTTCATCGCGTCGTTGAAGAGCGGCTGCGTCTTCTCGAGGTTGATGATGTGGATCTTGTTGCGATGGCCGTAGATGTACGGGGCCATCTTCGGGTTCCAGAAGCGGGTTTGGTGGCCAAAATGGACACCGGCTTCCAGCATTTCACGCATGGTGACTGACATGAGAACTCCAAAGGTTGGTTCTAGAATCCAGCCTGAATTGCGCTGCCCTTGAGGGGCGATACGCAACACCTTTAAACAGCCGGATTCGCGATTTCGTTTGCCCACGCCAGCTCGACATGAGCCGCATTCAGGTAAACCCGCGGAGTATAGCAGGCCTTCTCAGCCCTCCATGACGAATGACCTGACTGCAGCCCGTGATGCCATCCTCCTGGGGCAACTGAGCGCCGCAGATGCGCTGGCCGCCAGCCTCGCCAGAGCCGATCTGCCGGGAAACGCCAACACCTACGTACGGCGGTTCGACAAGCAAGGCCTTGCAGCTGCCCTGTCCATCGATGCCCAGTTCGCCGCTGGGGGGCCATTGCCGCGGCTGGGCGGCCTGGCCATCAGCGTCAAGGATCTGTTCAACGTACAAGGCCACCCGACTACCGCCGCCTCTCGCGTACTGGCCTGCGCCCAGCCGGCCAGTGCCGACTGCCCTGCAGTGGCGCGCCTGCGCCAGGCTGGCGCGGCGCTGACAGGCCACACCAACATGACCGAGTTTGCCTTTTCGGGTGTGGGAATCAACCCGCACTACGGCACCCCGGCAAACGCGGCCACGCTCGCCCTCGACTCACAGCCCCGCATTCCCGGCGGCTCCACCTCGGGCGGTGCGGTATCGGTGGCCAGCGGTGCGGCTTGGGCTGCTCTGGGCTCGGACACCGGAGGGTCGATCCGCATCCCGGCAGCGCTGCAAGGCCTGGTCGGCTTCAAGAACACCGCTCGGCTGACACCGACGGACGGCGCCATTCCGCTCTCCAGCACGCTCGACACCGCCTGTGCCATCACCCGATCGGTACGAGACGCTGTGCTGCTGCACGAAGTGCTGGCCGCGCGGCGTGTGCCGCTCACGCGGCATCCGCTCGCCGCACTTCGATTCGGCGTGCCCACGCGGCTGCTCGACGGCATGGATGCCACGGTCGCCACCGCCTTTCAACGCACCCTCGCCACACTGCGCATTGCGGGCGCGCGCATCGATGAAATTGCCCTGCCCGAGCTGGATGAGCTGGCAGCCATCAATGCCACTGGCGGCTTCTCGGCCGCCGAAAGCTGGGCCTGGCACAGAGCGCTCATCACGCAGCAGCAGGCTGAATACGACCCGCGTGTGGCGCAGCGCATTCGGCGCGGTGAATCTATGAGCGCTGCCGACTACATCGAGCTGCTACAGGCAAGAGCCGACTGGATCCGCCGCATGACAAGCAAGCTGCGCTACTTCGACGCCCTGCTCAGCCCCACCGTGCCCATCGTCGCGCCCACCGTCGCCAGCCTGGCAAGCGACGACGCCTTCTTCGCCGCCAATGCCCTTCTGCTGCGCAATCCCTCGGTCGTGAACATGCTAGACGGTTGCGCGCTTACCCTGCCCTGCCATCAGGCCAGTGAGCTGCCTGTCGGCCTCATGGTCTGGAGCCATGCCCTGCAAGACGACACCGTGCTCGATGTTTCGCTCGCCATCGAGCACGCTCTCACCAAAGGGAACAACTGATGCGCGTCGCCGTGATCGGCGCCGGCATCGTCGGCGTGACCTGTGCTTATGAGCTGGCGGCCGACGGCCATGAGGTGACCGTGTTCGAGCGGCGCGGCAGCGTCGCAGCCGAAACCAGCTTTGCCAATGCCGGCGTGATAGCCCCCGGTTACGTGACCCCCTGGGCCGCGCCGGGCATGCCCTGGCACATGCTGCGCCACCTCTTCATGCGTCATGCGCCCGTGCGCTTGAACCCAAGGCTGAGCCCCGCCACATTGAGGTGGATGTGGCGCTGGTGGCGTTCGTGCCGCACCGGTCCCTACAAGACCAACCGCGCTCGCCTGCAGCGACTGGCGGTTTACAGCAAAGAGCGGCTGCACCACCTCACGCACTCGTTGCAGCTGGACTACGAGCGCACCGAGGGTTACCTGGTGCTGCTGCGTTCAGCGAAAGACATGTCACACGCCCAAGCAGGCCTGAGCATGCTGACCGAGATGGGGGTTCACCATCGGGTACTCGATGCCACACAGTGCCGCCAAGCTGAGCCGGGTTTGAACCAAGAGGCCGAGCTGCACGCGGGCATACACCTCGCACACGACGAGGTGGCCAACTGTCGCCAGTTCGCACTTCTGCTGCGCGAAGAGGCCGAGCTGCTGGGCGCGACGTTTCGCTTCCACACCAACGTCCAGTCGCTGCACCCGGGCAAGACCCCGCGCATCACCAAGGTGTACTCGCCGATGGAAGAGTCGACCTGGCTGAACGCCGATGCGACGCAGCGCGCCGACGGCCCACCTACCGATGTATTGCCCTTCGAGCCCGAAACCGAGAGCTTTGATGCAGTCGTGGTCTGCGCCGCCCTCGGGGCCAACGATCTGCTCAAGCCTCACGGCCTCAAGCTACCGCTCGCGCCGGTGTATGGCTACTCTGTCACCGCTCCTCTGCGCAAGCTGGAAGCGCACCCCGACATAGGCCCACGAGCAGCCGTAATGGACGAGCGCTACAAGATCGCCATCAGCCGCTTGGGCTCACGCGTGCGCGTCGCAGGCAGCGCCGAGCTCGGCGGGCGGGCCGAGCCTCACAACCGCGCTGCGTTGGAAACACTCTACAAGGTGCTCAACGACTGGTTCCCCGGCGCAGCCCACATGAGCCAGGCGCAAGTCTGGAAAGGTGCTCGGCCTATGTTGCCCGATGGCCCGCCAGTACTTGGAGCGAGCGGCATCCCGGGCGTGTGGATCAACCTGGGCCATGGCTCTAGCGGCTGGGCTTTGGCTTGCGGCTCAGCGCGGGTGGTAGCCGACGCCATCGGCGGCCAGCCTGCGGGCATAGACGTCGAAGGCCTCGGCGTCGAGCGCTTGCGCGGCTGAGGAGTCCGCCTTGATGCAACGCATTCTTCCTACCCGCCATGAGTGGCCTCTCCACGACGCCGCGAGCAGCCGCCTCGCTGAGCAACAAGCGATAGCCGATGCCGAGCCGCACACGCTGATGCGCCGCGCCGGCGCCGCCGTGGCAGCGCTGGCGCGCGCGCTGCGCCCACATGCCCGCAGCGCGTGGGTCGTTTGCGGGCCGGGCAACAACGCAGGAGATGGCCTGGAAGCTGCGCTGCAGCTGCACGCGGCCGGACTTCGCGTAGAGGTGACCCTTGCAGCCGACCCTGCGCGACTGCCTCCCGATGCTCTGAATGCGCTGTCACGCGCCGAAACCGCGGGCGTCTCGATTTCTACCCAGCGCCATTCTCTGGATGCGCCCGACATTGCCATCGACGCGCTGCTGGGTTTGGGCAGCAACCGCGCACCCAGCGCCGAGATGGCGAAATGGATCACACAGCTCAACAGCCTGCCCTGCCCCGTGCTCGCCATCGACCTGCCTTCCGGCCTGAATGTTGACACTGGTCAGCCCTATGGCGAGCACTGCATCACCGCCACCCATACGCTGGCCTTGCTCACCCTCAAGCCAGGCTTGTTCACCGGGTCGGGGCGGGATCTTGCCGGCGAAGTCTGGTTCGAAGATTTGCAAACCCCCGTGAGAACAGCTGCCACCGCCATCCTCAGCGCTGCAGCCACTTCCATCACGTCGCGCAAGCACGCGCAGCACAAAGGCAGTTTCGGTGACCTTGCCGTGGTCGGCGGAGCCATCGGCATGAACGGAGCGGCCCTGCTCGCAGCCCGGGCCGCACATGCTGCTGGCGCTGGGCGTGTCTATGTCAGCCTGTTGGGCGACGACGCGCCCGCGGTCGATGCGCATCGGCCCGAGCTCATGTTCCGCCACATGTGGTGGGACGAAGGCGCTGAGAAACTCAGCCGCGCCACGGTGGTTTGCGGCTGCGGCGGGGGTGAAGCTGTACGCAAGCCGCTGCAGCGACTGCTGAGCCTGGCAGGCCGCCTGGTGCTAGACGCCGACGCACTCAACGCCCTCTCGGTTGACAGCGCGTTGCAGCAATTGCTCATCGCACGCAACACCCGAGGCAGAGAGACTGTGCTCACGCCTCATCCCTTGGAAGCGGCGCGTTTGCTGAACACCCAAACGGGCGCAGTGCAGGCCGACCGCCTGGGTGCCGCCCGTCAACTGGCCGAGCGTTTCGATTGCGTGGTGGTGCTCAAGGGCTCCGGCTCGGTGATCACATCCCACGCGTCCCTGCCATGGATCAACAGCACGGGCAACGCGGCATTGGCCACGGCCGGTACCGGCGATGTACTGGCCGGGTGGCTGGGTGGTAGCTGGTCGGCTTCAGGGTCAGGTGCGCTGCACGCAGCGCGGCAATCCACATGGCTGCATGGCCATGCAGCCGATCTGTGTACCGCACCGCCCTTGCGCGCCGCCGATCTGATCGCGGCGATGCACGCGGCATCACCTCGCTGATCAACGTCGCCGCGTCGCCTTGGTCGATGATTGGCGTGCTGCCGACTTGGCCGCACGCACCGGGTGCGGAGCGCCCTTCTTGCCAGCAGCGCCGCTCTTGCGTGCCTTGGTCGCAGCCTTGACGGCCCGATCGGCTTCTTTCACAGCAGCCAGCTCGGCGATCGGCCCGGTACCCTTGTCTACACCCGCCTTGTCGCGCTTGGCGCGTGCCACGATCGCGGCCTCTTCACCCTCATGGACCATGCGGAAGTCGATCTTGCGGCCATCGAGGTCGACACGGCTGACCTGCACCCGCACACGCGAGCCCACCGCGTAGCGCACGCCGGAGCGTTCACCCCGCAGCTCTTGGCGCGCTTCGTCGAAACGGAAATACTCGCCGCCCAACTCAGTGATGTGAATCAGGCCTTCGACATACAAGCCATCGAGCGTGACGAACAAGCCGAAGCTCGTGACCGCGCTCACCGTGCCCCCAAACTCTTCACCCAGGTGCTCGCGCATGTAGCGGCATTTGAGCCAGGCTTCGACATCCCGTGACGCTTCGTCGGCACGCCGCTCGTTGGCACTGCAATGCGCGCCAGTGGCCTCCCATCGCTCGTCTTCCGCACCTGCGCTCTTGCGCGCCTTGGTGGCCGCTTCGAGCGCACCGCTCATCAGGTTATAGCGCTTGCCTTGCAGCAGCGCCTTGATCACGCGGTGAACCAGCAAATCGGGGTAACGGCGAATCGGGCTGGTGAAATGCGTGTAAGCCTCGTAAGCCAGCCCGAAGTGGCCGCTGTTGATGCCCGTATAGATGGCTTGCTGCATGGAGCGCAGCAGCATGGTGTGGATCTGCTGCGCATCCGGGCGGTCTTTGGTTGCTGCCGCGATGACCTGATACTCGCTTGGCTTGGGGTCGTCGCTGATGCTCAAGCCCAAACCGAGTTGCTTCAGGTAGTTTTGCAGCAGCGTCTTCTTCTCGGGCGTAGGGCCCTCATGCACGCGGTACAGCGACGGGTGCTTGGCCTGGGCAATGAAATCGGCCGAGCACACATTGGCTGCCAACATGGCTTCTTCGATGAGCTTGTGCGCCTCGGTGCGCGTGCGAGGCACGATCTTCTCGATGCGACCGTTGTCGTCGCAGATGATTTGCGTCTCGGTCGTTTCGAAATCGACCGCGCCGCGCTTGGCTCGCTCTTTCAGCAGCGCGCGGTAAACCTCGTGCAGGTGCAGCAGATGAGGCACCAAGTCCTTGCGGCGAGCGGCCTCGGGCCCGCGTGTGTTCGACAAGATCGCCGCCACCTCGTTGTAGGTGAAGCGCGCATGCGAGCAGATGATCGCTGGGAAGAACTGGTAGGCGTGGATCTCGCCCGCCTGCGTGATGAGCATGTCGCACACCATCGCCAAACGATCTTCGTTCGGGTTCAGCGAGCACAGCCCGTTGGAGAGCTTCTCCGGCAGCATCGGGATCACGCGCCGTGGGAAGTACACCGAGGTGGCACGCTCATACGCGTCGTCATCGATGGGCTCACCAGGCTTCACGTAGTGGCTCACATCAGCAATCGCCACCACCAGGCGCCAGCCTTCAAAGGCGCTCTTGCCACGGCCGGTTTTCACGGGCTCGCAGTACACCGCGTCATCGAAGTCACGTGCGTCTTCGCCGTCGATGGTGACCAGCGGCACGTCGCTCAGGTCGATGCGGTCACGTCGATCAGTTGGGCGGATTTTGTCGGGCAGACCCGCCGCCTGCGCGAGCGTCTCTGACGAAAACTGGTGCGGCACTTCGTATTTGCGCACCGCGATCTCGATTTCCATGCCGGGGTCGTCGATCTCCCCCAGCACTTCGGTCACACGGCCCATGGGCTGTGAATAAAGCGAAGGCGGCTCGGTCAGCTCGATGGCCACCACCTGCCCCACGGTCGCGTTGGCAATCGCGTTCTTGGGCACCATGATGTCTTGCCCATAGCGCTTGTCTTCGGGGGCGACCAGCCAGATGCCGCTTTCGTGCAGCAAACGCCCGATGATCGGCGCCTTTTTGCGCTCCAGAATCTCAAGCACACGCCCTTCAGGTCGGCCCTTGCGGTCGTACCGGATGACCCGCGCCTTCACGCGATCGCGGTGCAAGACTGCGCGCATCTCTTGTGGAGAGAGATACAGGTCGGGTTGGCGATCGTCGCGCACGAGAAAACCATGACCGTCACGGTGGCCTTGCACGGTGCCTTCGACCTCGCTCATCAGTTCAGTCCCGATGGCGGAGGCGTTTGAAAAATTTGTTTGTTTAATGATAGAATCCAAGACTTCCTGAAATGCCCAGGTGGCGGAATTGGTAGACGCACTAGTTTCAGGTACTAGCGGGTAACTCCGTGGAGGTTCGAGTCCTCTCCTGGGCACCAAGACAGAGATAAA
>NZ_JBKJOQ010000081.1:0-50795 GCF_046595475.1 Rhizobacter sp. | reverse complement strand
TGTCGCCCATCGGTCCAGCTCGTCTCCGTCGTCGGTGGTGATGGCCATGCTAACCCGCAGCGCTCGGTGGATTTATTTGCGCTTCGATGTCCGCCTTGCCGCTCCGGGCCCGTGATGCTGAACAGGGGCAGTGCGCGACCGTGCCCCACCTACATGGGAGTACACGATGAACAAAACACGGCAGCACCGCTTCGGTGGCTGGCGCGCGGCACTGGCCGCGCTTTGTCTGCTGGTCACCGCCTGCGGTGGTGGGGGCGATGGTGGCGGTGGCGGTGGCCCCGCGGTGCCGCCCACCCTCACGCTGCAGCCTGTCTCTGTGAGCGTGACCGAAGGCCAGAGTGCGAGCTTCACCGTCGCGGCGGCAGGCACGGCCCCCCTCGCCTACCAATGGCAACGAAATGGGGTCGACATCGCAGGCGCCACGGCGACCACGCTGACCTTGGCGGCCACAGTGCTGGCCGACAGCGGTGCGGCTTTTCGTGCAGTCGTCAGCAATGCGGCGGGCACGGTCACGAGCAATGCCGCCACGCTCACGGTCTTGATGAGGGTGCCGGTGCTGACGGTCACGTTGCAGCCCGTCGCCACCACGGTGGTGACCGGCACGCCGGCCAGCTTCAGCGTGGCTGCAACCTGCAGCGCGGGTGCGCTCGGCATCCAGTGGCAACGCGGCCAGACCCCGGGCGGCATGCTCAGCTGGAGCGACATCACTTCGGCCACGGCCGCCGCCTACAGCTTTTCCCCCATCATCAGTGACAACGCGCTGCAGCTCCGCGCGCGGCTCGACTGCGGCGGCTTGAGCATCACCACCAGCCAGGCTGCGCTGCTCAGCGTCACGCTACCGCCGGTGGTGACCACGAGCGCATTGCCGCTCGTGGGTTTGCGGCCACAGGCCCAGCTGTACTCGTTGTCAGACATCGACCAAGAGCCCTCTGGCAGCTTTGCCTTCATCAGCTCTACCCGCATCAAGCGGCTGAGTGCAGACCTGTCCACCATCACGCCCGTGGCGGGTGGGAGTGGCGTTGGCTCCACCGATGGTGCCGGCGATGTGGCGCTGTTCAACCGCCCGCTGGGGCTCACCCATGATGCAGCTGGCAACCTGTACGTGGCCGACTCGGACAACTACACCATCCGGCGTATCGCCCCCGATGGCTCGGTCAGCACGCTGGCGGGTTCGGCCGGCCTCGCGGGGAATGCCGACGGCACTGGGGCCGCCGCGCGCTTCACGCGGCTCTATGCCATTGCCATGGGGCCCGACGGCGATCTTTACGTCGCCGATTACGACAACGGGCGCGTTCGCCGTGTCACGACAGCCGGTGTCGTGAGCACCTACGCTGGCATCACCCCCGCGTTCCAAGACGGGCCCATCGGAACTGCTTACCTCCTGGGCCCGAGCGCGTTGGCAGTGGCTGCAAACGGTGACGTGCTGGTGGCTGACGCGGGGCGCATCCGCCGCATCGTGCGCAGCGGCAACTCGGCCGCTTCGATAGAAACGGTGGCCGGCAACTCGATCAACGACCGCTCCGTGCCAGACGGCATCGGCACTGCCGCCGGCGTCGGGCCTACCGCCATGGTGGTGCGCGGCAACACCCTCACCTTTCGCGACGCCGCCGGCCTGCTGCGCCAGCTCGACCTGACGAGCCTGGCGGTCACCACACTGGCCGGCTCGCGCGCACTCGGCGTCGGCTTCGTCGACGGCATTGCGCCCACGGCGCAGTTGCAGGGCGAAGGCGGCATCGCGCTTGCGCCCAACGGCGGCTTCATGCTCGCCGAGAACCGAGAGCTCAGGCAGGCCAGCGCCACCGGTTTGCTGCACACCGTAGCCTCGGGGTTCGCGCAGAACATCACGGCGACAGGCGTGGGCACGCTCACGCAGATGCCTTTTGCAAGCCTGGCCAGCAGTGGGGGCCTGCAATCGGTGGCCGTCGACCCGGCGGGCAATGTCGTGGTGTTCGAGGTGCAGACGCGCTTGGTGCGGCGCATCAGCCCGACCGGCGCCGTGACACTCGCGGCGGGGCTGCCGACCGGCGCGCTGGCCAACGGCGTGATCGACGGCCTGGGCAGCGCGGCGCATTTCAACAGCAGGTTCGCGGCATTGGCCAGCGACAGCGCCGGTGTGCTCTACCTCGGAGACGATTTCGGCGTGCGGCGGATCGCGCTCGATGGCACCACGACCCTGCTCGCAGGCTCCCGAACCGATGCCGGCGCGGTCGACGGCAGTGCCAGCGCAGCACGGTTCCGCTTGATCCGCGGCCTGGCCGTGAAACCGGGTGGTGACGTGTTCGTGGCCGACAGCGGCAATGCGATTCGGCGGGTGGATGCGGCCGGCAGCGTCAGCACGTATGCCGGTGTGATGGGGCAAAGCAGCAGCATCGACGGGCCGGTGGCCGCGGCACGCTTCACCACGCCGGGCCCCATGGCCTTTGCGCCGGATGGTTCCTTGTACGTGGTCGACAACACCGGCCTCGACGGCGTGGTTCGCAGGATCGCAAGCGATGGCGCGAGCGTGAGCACGGTACCCATCCCGCCCAACAGCCAGGTCACGGCCATCGCGGTCGGCGCAGACGGCACCCTCTACTACGCCGGCTACCCCGGCCTGATGAAGCTGCCACCTGGCGGCGCGCCCAGCGTGCTTGTCTATCGCAGCGGCGTCATCTTGCTCGGCTCCAACCCCACGGTGTCAGACATCGACAGCATCGCGGTGCTCGCCCCCGGGCAACTGGTGGTGCTCAGCATGGGCCAGATGCTCATCGTGACGCTGCCATGACCGCAGCGAGCGCGCGAGCCTTGTTCACTCTGTCTTTCAACACAGCACTGCCAATGGGAGAGACCATGCAGACCACCCCTTACCCAACCTTGCGGCGCCTGCGCCGCGCAGCGATCGCGGCAGCCGCCGCACTCACCTTGGCAGCCTGCGGTGGCGGAGGTGGCGATTCGCCGGCTGCACCGCCTGTCGCGCCACCGGCCTCTGCGCCCGCAGAAACGCTGTTCGTGCCAGCCAACGCCTGGATCGGTGCCACGCCCCCGGGCGCGCAGCAGGTGGGTGCTGATGAATTCCGCCGCCGCCAGGCCGCAGGCGAACTTGTGCTCGTGACCGACGGCACGCGGCAAACCCAGCGTGCCGCGCGTCAGGCCCATGTGGCGGCCGAGCGAGCCTTTCTGGAAAGCCAGGCCGACTTGGGCGATGCCGTGAAAGCCTTGCTGGCGCAGGCGGCCACCACCACCGACCTCGATGCCGACGCAACGGCCACGCTGCCTGACGGGCAGCGGGTGGCGCTGAACAGCCTGGGCACGGCCATAGAAAACGCGGCGGCCGATTACCGGCGCGCGCGTGACCCGGCGCTGGCGCTGGCGGCTTACGCCCTGTCGTATGCCTCGCTAGCCGACGCGCTGCAGGCACAGATGCCGGTGCCCGCCTCGTTGGCCGGTGCCACGCTGGAGCAGATCAGGCAGGCGGCGCAGCAGATGGAAACGGCGCTCGGCACGCTGCCCGACATCGACAACACGCGGCTCGACCCGAGCGCACCCCCTGCACCTACCGGCACGCAGAACACCCAACGCCGGGCGCTGGCTTTCAACCCCGGTACTGGCCGCGACAACGACGGCCCCTGCACGCCAACCGGGTATGCCAGTCGCTACTACTTTCCCTTGCGCAGCTTCGTCTCGCCCGTGAAGAACCAGGGCCGGCGGGGCCTGTGCTGGGCCTTTGCGGCCATCGGAGCGGTGGAAAGCCGCGACCAGGTGCAATTGGGAACCACGCCCGACCTGTCGGAGCAGTTCCTGGCCAACCGGGTCAAGCTCTTGTGGGCCCCGAATGATTGGGTCGACGGCGGCTCGGCGGCCTTCGCGCTCAACACCGCGGAAGACCGCTTCCAGCGCTTGCCGTTCGAACCCGCCTGGACATACAACCCTTCGTTAGGTCGGGCCGACAACGCGTTCGACAGCGGCGTGGCCGGCACGGCCGCCTCGTACTTCGGCGCCTGCACCAACTATTCCGGCAGCTGCTGGCCGGTAGCGCACCAAAGCGACATCGTCTGCACGATGCAGCAGGGTGACACCTTCTGCAGCTATGAGGTTCACGCCTTTCCCGACGCGCCGGGGACCGGCGTGCGTGGCAGTCGGGTGCTGCCGGTGTGGTCTAACGGCCAGCCCTTCGACGACAGAATCCTGCGCGCGCACCTGGCCGCTGGCCGGTCGCTGATCGGCACCTTTCCGATCTACGAAGGCTTGATGGCCGCGCCCGCCGGCGTTGTGTCCACCTACCTTCGCCAGATGAAAAACAAGCAGGGCGATCTGGTGAATGGCAGCTACGGCGACCACCTGGCGCAGATCGTCGGCTTCGTCAGCAATGAACAGCTCTCGTTGCCGGGCGGGCCGCCGAGCACGGTGGGCAGTGGCGGCTATTTCATCGTGCGCAATTCATGGGGCTGTACCGCAGGCGACGCCGGCTACTACTACGTGCCGGCCAGCTACGTGCGCGACAACTTCTATTCGCTCGAGGTCCTGGACATCTTGCCCAACCGCAGCGCACGCTGGAACGCCGACCAAGTGGTGCCCGGCGGCACAGCCGGCCTGAGCGTCAACCTGCGCGCAAATGCCGCGGTGGGGCTGCGTGTTCGCGCCGACCTGGCCAGCGAGATCGTGGTGAACCACCCGGTGGCCAACTACGCGCGGCTGACGGTCACCTCCGATCGTGACGGCCTGCTGTACGACGGGCAATGGCTGGTCAACGCGCCGCTGGGCGGCAGCCTGTTTGCCAACTCGCTGCCCGTGACCTTGCAGACCGAGGGGTCGCGGCAGGTGACGGTGGTTGCGCGCTACGGGTCACAACAGGTCACGACGACCCGTGCGCTGGTGGTACTCAACTCGGCGCCGATCATCCGCTTCGAAGACAGCGGCAAGCCGCAGCAGAACGAGAACTTTGTGGTGAGCACGGTGGTGAGCGACCTCAATGAAGCCGACTCGGCTTCGCTCTGCGCCGCCATGACATGGCAGGTGACTGCGCCCGATGCCATCGTCTCGGGCACCGCCTGCAGCCGTGTCATCCGGTTTGGCGCCACAGGCATCCGGCAAGTCAGCGTTGCCACCCGAGACTCCGAGGGCCTGCCCGCTTCTGCGTTGGGCAGCTTCGAGGTGTCGCCGCCTCCCGTGAACCCTTACCCGCGCATCTCAAGCTTCGGCGTGTTGTCGCGCGACAGGGTGAACATCGGCAACCTGGGCTTCGGCTGTGTCGCGAACGCGGTGGCCGACAGCGCGTTGATCGACTTCCGGCAGTTCGGTTGCAAGCTGTCGATCCTTGGGGCCGACCCGTCGCGCTACTACGGCCAGGTGACCATCGAGAACCCGACAGCCGAGGCACTCAGCTACGACTGGACCTACACCGACTACTACCCCAACGGCACGGCGTCACCGCGCAGCGGGACCGTCAGAACGGCCACGCCCAGCGTCGAGCTGAACCGGTTTTTGCATGTGGGCTTAGACGGCGCGCAAGCCTCCTCCTTCCGCTGCACCGTTGACGTTCGCGTCAATGCGCCCGAGGCGTCACGCAGCAAGTCGCTGCGTGTGTGGAGCGGCCAGTGCATCAACGTGGAGCTGGGGCCACGCTGACGCAGCGCGGTGCACTCAGGGGCCCCAGGGCAGGTTTCCGTCAGAACGCCATGTTCAACGCGACTCGCAGCGACCTCGATTCGATCGGGTGAAAGTGTTTGTCGGCGACACCCTCGGCCGGCTCGCCTGGAAGGCGAGAGGTGTAGTAGTAGTCGATGGCCGAAACCTGCCTGTTGAAGAGGTTGAAGACATCGAGTTCGACGGTGACTTTCGGGGTGATCTTGTAGCCGGCGCGGGCATTCACGGTGGCGCTGCTGTTGGAGCGCACCGAGTTGTCCTCCAGCAGCGGCCGCGGGCCGAAATAGCGCAACTGCACGGCTCCGAACCACGGCCCCAAGTTGTCGACCGCCACCGCCGCGGACGCCACGCCTTCCACCGCACCCGGTATGCGGTCGCCTTCCGGCGCCGTTTCTCGAAAGCGTGCTTTCGCGAAGGCGATGTCCGCGTCGATGGTCAACCAGTCGCTGAGCTTGTAGAAGTTGGCCAGCTCGAAGCCCGTTCGGCGACTCGGGCGCCCTGCCTCGGTCGTGCCTGCATCGCCGACAAACAACAGCTCCGAGGCAAAGTCCAGCCGATACAGCGACAACGAGGTCTGCAGCCCAGGAATGAACGAAGTGCGCACACCGAACTCAAGCCCCTTCGAGCGCACCAGCGGTGTCACCTTGTCAACCGGGTCACCAGTCTTCGGGTCGGTGGTGATGACGGTGCCGCGCGCATCGTTGCTGTGAAAGCCGCTGCCCAGGTTCACGTACAGCTCCGTGGTGTCGAAAGGCCCGAAGATGAAGTTCAGCTTCGGGCTCAGGATGTTGTCGCTGGCCGAGCCGGAGTTGGCGTCCAGGTCACTGCTGACCTTGAACCTGAAAGTGTCGGCCCGCAAGCCGAGCACGGTGCGAAAGGTTTTGGTCCACGGGGTAGCGTTCTGGAACCAGACGCCAACGCTGCTTTCGGTGATGCGGTCGCGCCGTGTCGTGGACAGGGTCTGGCGCGCCTTGGTGTTCAACAAACCGTTGCTGATGCGGTCGTTTTGCAGTTGCGTGCCGACCTCGTTCTCGCCGTCGCGGCCAAACCAGTTGGTCGCCCACACATGACGTGCATTGACTGCGGTCATGGTGCGGCTGTCGGGCTGGTTGAACTGGTCACCATCGACTGGGTTGTCAAGGAAGTAGGTGAAGTTGGAGTACAGGTCCAGCCCCCAGCGCGCCACATAGGCGCTCACCTCGGTCGAGCCGCCGCCCGTGCTGCGGTGCCAAGCACCAGACAGGCTGTAGCGGCTGGCTTCGCCGCCATCGGTGGGGTCGATCAGGTCGAAGCGATCGAGTTGCCCGCTTTGCACGGCACGCAGCGGAATCTGATCGGTAGCGTTCCACTTCGCTTTGTAGGCCATCGCTGTCGCGTTCCAGCCGTTGGCCTTGTCGCCTTCGGCATAGCGCAGCACGCCGTTGAGCTTGCGGTAGTCGTCGGGGCGCTTGAATGGTCCGTCGTTGTGCAGCGCCTCCAATGCGTAGAGCAGCTTGCCCGATCCCAGGGCCGGTGAATCGGCCAGCAGCACACGGCGGTAGCCGTTCTGGCCAAAGCTGAGATTGGCAATGCCTTGCGGCAATTCGTTCGCGTAGGTGATCTCGACAGCGCCGGCCGAAGAGAAGTCGCCTTCGCCGGCGTAGTACGGCCCCTTCTTGTAGCGCAGGCCAGTCGCCAGTTCCGGGATCAGGAAGTTCAGATCCGTCCAACCCTGGCCGTGGCCGTGGCTGCGCTGGTTGACGAGCATGCCGTCAACCGTGGTGCGCAGGTCGGTACCGTGGTCGAGATTGAAACCGCGAAGGTAGAACTGGTTGGCTTTGCCTTCGCCGCTGTGCTGGCTGACGATGAGCCCCGGGGTGGACTCGAGCAGTTCGCCGGGCCGGTAGACCGTACGAGCTTCAATCTGCTTCTGGCTCACCGTGCCGACGTTGGCCGAGTCGGCCATGCCGACTTGTCTGTTTGCCGTGCCGGTGATAACCACCGGTTCGAGGATCTGCTCGCCGCCGGCCCAGGCGGGCGCTGCGAGCGCCGAAGCTGCTGCTGCGAGCAGATGCCAAGGACGGGGGGCGTAGCCGTAGCGGCGGGCCAGGGCGTGTTGGACCAGGCCTGTGGCCCGGTGGTGTTTGCTGTGCATGAGTTTTCCTGAGCGGAGCCCGCATCTCGCGGTTCCGCGGGCGCAATGGGATAAGCCGGTGGCGCCATGCGTCACCGGGCTAAGAGTTTTTGCCAGAGGTTCATCGCTTGCGGTTTGCAGCGAAGCGCGTCGGCGCGCGCCCACCTCATCTAGCGGGGTGGGCGGTAAAGCGGCAACCCAGTGCGCGACTCGAACGCAACTGCTGCGGTGTCGCCCAGCTCGCGTCCTACCGGTGCTGTCGGATTGCCGAGCGCAGGCGGCAGCACTCCGGGCATCTCAATGACCGAGGTTTTGCCTGCGCCCCCGCCTGCGCCGTGCTCGTCATCGTCGGGGCTGGCAATGAGAACTACGCTGTCGTCGTCTTCGTCATGGTGATGGTGCGCTGCACCGTGCTCGTGCTCGTGGGCGTGCCAGGCTTCATGCTCGGCATCCCGTTCCTTGATGGCCTTTACCGCCGAGCGAGCCGTGCTCGGCACTTCGACGTGAGCATGGGCCGGGCCTTTTGCGCGCAGCGACACAGCCGCGCCGGCCTGCGCCGGAACGCACACCACGAGCAGCCAGACCAGCACACGCACGCCCAAAAAAGTCATCAAGAACTCGTATCGCCGCAGCGGCGGGTTGTGTTGCGCTTTGGGCGACCATCTAACCGCGAGGTCGCCACGCATTGGGAAGGTACGCAGGAGCGACGATCCTAGATGCAAAGCGAAACGCCAAGATGACAGACATGCGTCAAGGGTGCGGCGGCCCCCCGCGGGCTTAGGCCTCGAACAGGGCCTTGCGGCCGCACGATCGACTTGCCGCTGCCCGATGGCCGGGCCCCTCCACCTCAACCTTCCGACCCCTCCCCATGCAGGGCGCGATAGGTCGACGGAAGGAGCCCAAAGCCGGCCTTGAACGCCCGCCCCATCCTGTCCAGAGACCCGAAGCCACACGCCGTTGCAACCTCTCCCAAGGTTGCGCCGGCGTCGAGCAGCTCGCGGGCGCGGTCCAGGCGCATGCGCTCCACATAGGCGGCAGGCGAGCGCCCCATCTCCGCAGAAAACTTGCGGTGAAAGTTGCGAGGCGACTCGCCGGCTCGCTCTGCGAGCTGCTCCATGTCGAGCGGCTTCTTGAGGTTCTTGCCCATCCACACGATGAGCTCTCGGTAGGCGCCTTCGCGCGGCGCCAAGGCGCTCGAAAACTGAGACTGCCGCCCCGGCCGCCGGGCATACAGAACGAGCTCGCGGGCCACGCGCTGCGCGACGTCGAACCCCATGTCGCGTTCCACCATGGCCAGGCTCATGTCTATGCCCGTGGTGACACCGGCTGAGGTCCACACCGGGCCGTCTTCAATGAACAAGGCCTCTGCGTCGACCGTGATCCGGGGCTCCCGCGTGCTCAGCTCGCGCGCTGCGCGCCAGTGAGTCGCGACCCGCCGGCCATCCACCAGCCCCCAGTCCGTCAACAGGAAGGCGCCGCTGCACACAGAAGAGAGGCGACGCACGTGCTTGGCCGCCTCTTGTGTCCAGGCGCAGGCCACACGGTCACGCAGGGCGGCCGAAATGGCAGGCCCTTCCCCACCGACGACGATCAGCGTGTCGATCGAGCTTGGCGCCACCTCGGCGCTCGGGCGCGTCATCACGGCCACGCCGCAGTCTGTTCGCACCTCTCCCCCGGCGCTAGAGACGAGCAGCACTTCGTAGTGGGCCGGCGCCACTTGCAACGAGGCCTGGCCAAACACGCTGGCCGGGCCCGCCACATCTAGCAGCTGTGCGTCCGCGAAAACCAGCACGGCGATGCGCTTCATTCAAGCTCCTTTGTCATCATTTGATGATTTTATCTATTTTATGCCATACTGATTTCAGTCGGCTTCGACTTCTAACACCCCAACACCTACCAAGGGACCTCATGACTCAACCGTTCAAGATCGGCTTCCTGCTCTTTCCCCACGTCACGCAACTCGACTTCACCGGCCCCGCTCAAATTCTGTCGATGATGAGCGGCGCAGAAATTCACATCGTCTGGAAAACACTCGACCCGGTTCCGACAGACTGCAACTTCACCATCGTTCCGACCCACACATTCGAGACATGCCCCGACCTGGACATGATCTGCGTGCCGGGCGGCCCAGGCCAAGGGCCCATGATGAGCGACCCCCAAGTGATCGGCTGGTTGCAGCGCCAGGGCAAGCAAGCTGCATACGTCACCAGTGTGTGCTCGGGCTCTTTGCTTCTGGGCGCCGCGGGCCTGATGAAGGGCTATCGCGCCGGCTGCCATTGGGCCTTCCGCGAGTTGCTCAGCAATTTCGGCGCCGTGCCGGTGAACGAGCGCGTGGTGGTCGACCGCAACCGCATCAGCGGCGGTGGCGTGACCGCAGGCATAGACTTCGCATTGATCGTGGCCCAGCAGGTTCGTGGCGCTCATGAAGCGCAGCGCTTGCAGTTGCTCTTCGAATATGCGCCAGCGCCGCCTTTCGACATGGGCGTGCCTGAAAAAGCGGGCCCCGTGATGGCGACCGAAGCGCGCCTCATCCTGGCAGAGGCGGTGCGAAAGGTCTCCGAGCTCAGCGCGGTGGCGGCATGAGCGCACATCTGACATTCGAGAGCCCTGCCGGCCTGGGCCCCGTGATGGGGTACTCGCACCTGGCTCGGGTGACGGGCGGAAGCTTCGTCTTCATATCAGGCCAGGTGGGCAGCGACCCGGCCAAACCAAACGACCCTGCGGGCGGCTTTGCCGAGCAGACGGACCGGGTCTTCGCCAATCTGCTGACGGCGACCCGCGCCGCGGGCGGTAGCTTTTCAGACATTGCAAAGCTCAACATCTACATCGTCGACAGCGTGGCGCGAACCGAGCTCGCGCCACTGCTCGCTGCGATCAAGCGGCATTGCGGTGCAGGGCCTGCGCCGGCGAGCACCCTGGTCTTTGTGAGTGGCTTGATTCACCCTCAGTGGCTCATTGAGGTGGAGGCCATCGCTGTGCTTGCGTGACCTGACGCGCAACACCCCCCAGCGGTCTCGCATGCGTGGCGCTGGGGTCGGCATGCCCAGAAAACGTTTGATGAGATCTGACCGCATGCCCACACTCGCGCTCGCTCGGCTGAACAAATGACGAGACAGGCGCACCCGACCGGAGTCGTCTAAGGACCACCATGAAAACGATAAGAAGCCGCGATTTCACGGCGTCCCGCGCCTGGGGTGCCATCGCCGTTGCCAACATGGGCGGCGTCACCACCCGCTTGCACTGGACCGATCAGCCTTACACATGGCACGTCAATGACGGTGATGAAGTCTTTGCCGTGCTCGATGGCGTTGTGGAGATGTCTTGTCGCGAAGACGGCGTGGAGCAAACGATTGTTCTTGAGGCCGGTGATGTGTTTTTTGCAGAAGAAGGGTGTGAGCACGTCGCTCGGCCGCGCGGTGCAGCACGGGTGCTCATCGTCGAGAAAGAAGGCAGCCCATGACGCGGCCATTTTGAACAAAGGGAGAGAACACCATGTCAGCTCAGCGTGACAGCCAGCTCAAGCGCATGACAGCCCCCGAGGTCTACGCGCGAAAAGGCCAGAGCCCTCTTGTGTGCTTGACGGCCTACACGACACCCATGGCCGAAATACTCGATGAGCTGTGTGACGTGCTGCTGGTGGGCGACAGCGTGGGCATGGTCCTGAATGGCCTGCCCAACACGGTCGGGGTGACGATGGACATGATGATCTTGCACGCCCAGGCCGTCATGCGCGGGGCCAAGCGGGCCATGGTCGTTGTCGATCTTCCCTTTGGCTCGTACGAGGGGCCCCTTGAGCTTGCGTACACCAATGCCGTGCGCATCTTGAAGGAGACGGGGGCTGCTGCCGTCAAGGTAGAGGGTGGCCCCACGGTGCCCTCGGCCATTGCCTACCTGGTGCGCCGAGGCATTCCAGTGATGGGCCATGTGGGCTTGAGGCCCCAGTCTGTGTTGGTGGACGGGGGGTTTCGGGCAAAAGGCAAGAGCATGGAAGAGCGCGAAATGGTGTTGCAAGAGGCGAGTGAGGTCGATGCAGCCGGCGCCTTTGCTGTCGTTGTGGAAGGCGTGGCCGAGCCGCTCGCGCGCGAGATCACCCGCCGCATCAGCGCGCCCACGATCGGCATTGGCGCCTCTGCAGCTTGTGACGGTCAGATTCTCGTGACCGACGACATGCTGGGTCTCTTTGACTGGACGCCAAAGTTCGTGCGGCGCTATGGCAAGCAGCGTGAAGAGATCGTAAAAGCCGTGGGCCAGTATGCAGACGACGTGCGCGCCCGACGGTGTCCGGCAGAGGGTGAAACCTACTTCAACAGCAGCCCGGCCGCCGAATAGCCCCTAGGCAACATGCACAGCCATCAAAGCCCGGCCCCCTGCGTCGCACAGGCATCTGCTAACCGCAGAGATCGCAAGATCGGTCTCGGCTGCGGGGTCGTGACCGTCATCTTGTTTTCCGGGTTCACGCTGGCCTCCAGATTCGGGCTGGCGTCGTCGCTGGCCCTGCGAGACATCGCTCTGCTGCGCTTCACCATTGGGGGCATCTTGTTGTCGCCCCTGTTGTTTCAGCGCGGGGCGACAGCGCTTCGTGGGCTCGAAATGCTGCAGCTCGCATTTCTTGGCGGCTTGGGTTTTGCATTGTTCGCGTACTCAGGTTTCGCGTGGGCACCGGCCAGTCACGGTGCTGTGCTTCTGCACGGCACGCTGCCACTCTTCACCTTTGCGATCATCTGGCTCACGTCGCGAGCCCCCGTGCGTAAACGCCAGGTCATGGGCTTGACCTTGATTTTCGTGGGGGTCTTGGCGATGGCGTGGGACAGCTCGATGAGCCCATCCGTGCACCCACTGCTGGGGGATCTTTGCCTGCTGCTGGCGTCGGCCTGCTGGTCGGGGTACGGCGTTCTGGCAGGTCGCTTGGGACTCAAGCCGGCTCATGCCGCCTCGATCGTTGCCGCGGTGTCCATGCTTTGCTATCTGCCGCTCTACCCGCTTCTACCGGCCACATCGCCCGTGACGCTGAGCTGGGGCCTCATCGCCTTCCAGGCGGTGTTTCAAGGCGTCTTCATTGGCGCGGTCTCCATCTTTGTCTACACGCGTGCCGTGGCTTCTCTGGGGGCGGCGCAAACAGCGCTGTTCACGGCAGCGGTGCCTTGCGTCACGACCATTGCAGCCGCACTGCTGCTGGCCGAACAGCCGACCGTACTTGCTCTTTGCGGAGTGGGCATCGTCACCGCGGGGATGCTTGTCGCCATGCGGTCCGCACCCCTCAACTCTGCACACGAGCAGAGCGCCTCATCCAACTGAAACCCTTGAAAGAAAGCAAGCATGCCCCGACTCGACCCGGTACACCCCGACAACACACCACAAGGGTCAGCACCCCTGCTCAGCGCAGTGCTGAAGAAGCTTGGTCGAGTGCCCAACCTTGTTCAGGCGCTGGCGCACTCGCCCGCGGCGCTCAAGTTCTACCTGGGCCAAACCGAAGCGCTTTCAGCCGGTGTGCTCGATGCCAAGCTTCGCGAGCAGATCGCCCTGGCCGCAGCCGGCGTGAATGGGTGCGACTACTGCGCTTCCGTCCACACACTCGCTGGCAAGGGGCGCGGCGTTTCGGGCAGCGAGCTGGCTGCCAATCTGAGGGGAGTTTCTCTTGACGCGAAAACGCAAGTCGCGTTGGACTTCACACGGCACATCTTGGAGACCAGGGGCCATGTCGTCGAGAGCTCGCTCACGGCCCTGAAAGACGCAGGCTTTGGGCAAGCCGAAATCGTGGAGATCATTGCGCACGTGGGCATGAACATCTTCACGAACTACTTCAGTCATGTGGCGCAGACCCCCATCGATTTCCCTTTCGTCAGCGCTGCCACCGCACGCTAGCCAGCAAGCCATGAACCCCATCATGCCGAGCCAGTACGAAAAAGCCATCACCTTTCGAGACCTGCATGGTCAGGCGGCCTTCATCATTCCGAACCCGTGGGATGTGGGCAGCGCACGGCTGTTGCAATCGTTGGGCTTCTCATCGCTGGCCACGACCAGCGCAGGCTACGCGTTCTCTCGGGGGAAGATCGACAACACGGTCTCCCGCGAAGAGACAATGGCGCATCTGCTGGAGATCACCTCGTCAACCCAACTGCCTGTCAGCGCCGACTTGGTCAATGGTTTTGGTGATGCGCCTGACACCGTTTCAGAAACAATCCATCTGGCGGCGGCCGCGGGGGTGGTCGGGGGTTCGATTGAAGACTACACAGGGCTTCACGCTGACCCGATCTATTCAAAGGAGCTGGCCGTCGAACGCATACGCGCAGCCGCTGAAACCGCACGCGGGCTGCCCTTCCCTTTCATGCTGACAGCACGCGCCGAAAACTATTCGCACGGGCGACCCAACCTGCCTGACACCATCGCGCGCCTGCAGGCCTATCAAGACGCCGGAGCCGACGTGCTGTTCGCCCCCGGGCTGGTCAATGCCGATGACATTGCAGCGCTGGTGAGGTCGGTCGACCGGCCCGTCAACGTCATGTCGGGGCTCGCGACGAGCCGCCTGACGCTGGCGGGTCTGAGCGCTCTTGGGGTCAAGCGGGTCAGCGTGGGGGCGTCGCTCTGTCGCACCGCACTGGGGGCGTTTCTGGCGGCGGCGAACGAGTTGCACGATCACGGTTCGTTCTCTTACGCGACACAAGCCATAAGCTCGCAAGACATCACCAAACTGCTGCAGCACGCGAACGGCGATGGCGGCTGACACCGAGCGCCCACGACCCAATGGACAACTTCTCCTACAAGATGCCACCGCTCGAGGCGATTAAGGGTTTTGTGGCAGTGGGTAGACGCATGAGCATCACGCTCGCGGCGCAAGACCTGTTTCTCACCCAGTCGGCCGTCAGTCGACAGATTCAGACCCTGGAAGAGTACCTGGGCGTTCCATTGTTCGTCAGAGGGTATCGAGCCATCGCCTTCACCGAAGCGGGGCAGCAACTCTTCGACCTTGCATCGCCATGGCTCTCGCGCTTGCTTGAGTTCGCCGAAGAAACCCGAAGCAAAGGAAAAGCCCGGCCCATCACGATCACCGCCAACATGGCGTTCACTTCGCTGTGGATTCTTCCGAAGATCGGTGCATTTCAGGCGTTGCACCCTCAGCTCAACATACGCGTGGCCGCAGACAACCGAGTTTTGAATCTCGAACAAGAAGGCGTAGATCTGGCGGTGCGCTACTGCCGAGCAGAAAGCGCACCAGCCAACGCCATACGCTTGTTTGGCGAAGAGGTCATACCGGTGGCAAGCAAGAGCGTGGCGGCACGAGCCTTTTCGCGCCCGGAGGCCTTGTTTGATGAAGTTTTTTTGGAGCTGGATGAAAAGGCGCGCCCCTGGCTGCGTTGGTCAGACTGGCTCACTTCCATAGGGAGCCCCCATGCGGCGCCACGTGCCTACATGCGCTTCAACCAGTACGACCAGGTCGTGCAAGCCGCCATACAGGGGCACGGTGTTGCCCTGGGTCGTTTGGCGCTGGTATTGCCGATGCTGGAAGACGGGCGGCTCGTGGCTCAACCACAGGCCAGCCTGGGCGTCAGCGACTACGCCTATTGGCTGGTCAGGGCTGATGGCGCAACGCGTGCAGAAGTTGATCTGTTGGCCCAATGGCTGGTAGAAGAGATTCAACAAACCTCTGATCTCCTGGCGGCCGCGGGCGCCGCCCACCTCCTTCAGAAATCGAAGTCAGGCCCAGCGTTGACAAAAAAGAGGCGGAGCTGAGGCACGCCACTGATCAACACCCAGGATCACAGTGCCGCGGGGTCGGCATGTGTGCCCACCCGGCCAGCATCGGTCTTGCCGTAGAAGCTTTGGAGTCGGGCCGTGACATCGGCACCTGAGGCCATGATGGAGTAGCCATACATGGCCTCCAGTCGCAACTGATCATCGAGGCTGCGGCCCACCATCTCCAACACGGTCTCTTTGGCCGATTGCAGCGCCAGCTGATCGTTGCGCAGCAGCTTGCGGGCCCAACGGTAAGCCTCATTCATCAGTTCATCGTGCGGCACAACGCTGGACACCAGATTCAGGTGCAGTGCCCGCTTGGCATCGACGGGGTCTGCACTGAGAACCAGCTCCATGGCGACGGCAGTGCCGCACATGTTGACGAGCCGCGGGATGCCCCCATCGCCATGATGGAAGCCCCGGCGCGCTTCGAAAGACCCGAAGCTGGCGCGCTCTGAAGCAACCCGAATGTCACATGCAAGTGCCAGCTCAAAACCGGCCGCCAGCGCCCAGCCATTCACGGCCCCGATCACCGGCTTTTTGAGCCGGTGCAGGCCTCGTGTGAGCCCGCCCAAGCCCATGTCGGCCATCTGCCTCACGAACTGCGCAGACGAGCCCACCACCTGGGGCACGTAGGTCTTCAGATCCATGCCGGCGCAAAAAGAGTCGCCGCAGCCTGTCACGACAGCCACATCGGCTTGGCTGTCATCGCCAAACAAACGGAACGCATCCACCAATTGCGAGTGCAACTCTTGGTCGATGGCATTTTTAGCTTCCGGGCGGTTCAGCTGGATGAGCGCGATGCGCTCGGCGACTTGGTAGATGACCTTGGACATGGGACGCTCCTGTTGGGCTTCGGCGCATTGGCCTGCGCTTCGGTTGCCATTGGGCGTGCAGTCGCCGTTCCACTCAAACGAGTTTCTCGACGCCTCGCATGCGTGCTGTGAATGCCAGCGCAACACGGTGTGGGCAAGGCCGCGGTCGAGCGTGAACCGCGTCGGCGCCAGGGCTTCGGTCAACTGAAGTGGTCTGGCCCGCGTTCAATGCAGAGCGATCGCATGAACTGCATCTAACGCAGTAGCTCCCGCGGGTGTGTCCAACCGTCTTTGACGCAAAGGTAAACCATGAACAACACCTCACCTCGGGCCAGGGCCTTGCCAGGCCCCGTGTCCCGTCAAGGCGCCCTCAGCATCTCGGCCCTCGCGGCAGTGGCGCTGCTCGCGGGTTGTGGCGGCGGCGTCGACGTCGCATACGACGACCCGCCCCCCATTCCGAGCCCACCGCCCTTCACTGCGCTGGACCGTGCAGCAGGTTTCTATTCAGGCCGCATGGCGTCAGGGCGCGATGTTTCGGTGATTGTTTTGGAGACGGGCCGTCTCTACGCCCTGTACGGGCCAGTGGCACCTGCGGGCAGCACCGCAATCGAAGGCGTCCTCACCGGCGACGGCAGCGCGAGCGGGTCGACGTTCACGTCGAACACATTGCACGACGTCAACTTCGCCAGACAGACCTCCACCCCCGTGGGCTTGGGCGCCACGTTTGGATTCAGCGACTACTTCGATGCGACGCTCGCGTACGCCGGTGGTGGCACAGACGCGTGGGCAGCCGACTACTCAACTGCCTATGAATACTTTCCCGCGCTCACCAACGTGTACGGCACGTACACAGGCCAGTTGGCCAGCTTGGGTGGAGGCGTCGACGCCGCAGTGGCCGTGGTCAGTTCGTCGGGCGCCGTCAGCGTCACGACACCTGGTGGATGCAACGCCGCTGGCACCCTCTACCCCCACGCGATAGGCAACGTGTACGACCTCACACTGACCTACGGGGCGCGGTGCGCTGCGGCGGGCTACACACTGACAGGCCATGCCAAATACGATGGTTTGCAGAGGAGCCTGGTGGGCGTCACCACGTCATCAGACTTCTACGACGTCGCATTGTTTGTCGGCACCCGGCCATAGGGGGCACGGCCGCGCGCGAAGCACAGCTGGCCTGCGGGCCAGCCAGCAATGCGCGGTAAATAGCCATTGGTCGTTCCTCGCCGCTGTGGCTGTGGCAGGCGCGCAAAGCCTTGGGCATGACGTCAGAGCTGCCGGCACTGTCTCACCTGCGATGTCAACTCGGCACGAAAGTCCGGGTGCGCGATCGAGATCAGCGCCTGTGCGCGCTGCGTTGCAGACTTCCCGCGCAACTGCGCGACGCCATATTCCGTGACCACGTAGTCGATGTCGTTCTTGCTGGTGCTGACATGGGTGCCGGGGCTCAAGGTCGAGACGATGCGCGACAGCTCACCATTCTTGGCGGTGGAAGGCAGAACGATGAAAGACTTGCCGTCGCGCGACCGATTCGCGGCGCGCACGAAGTCGGTCTGCCCGCCTGTGCCGGAATAGGGCGCGTATCCCAGGCTCTCTGACCCGCACTGGCCCAACAGGTCGATCTGCAACGTGGCATTGATGGTGATCAGCTTGTCGTTCATGCCGGCGAGCGTGGGGTCGTTCGTGAAATCGACCGGGTGGATCTCAAGCATGGGGTTGCGGTGCATGAAGCGATACAGCTTCGCCGAGCCGAGCGCGAAGGTCGCAACGATCTTGCCCGGCAAGTAGTTCTTGCGGCGGTTGTTGACGGCGCCACACTCCACCAGCCTGAGGATGCCGTCACCAATCATCTCGGTGTGGATGCCGAGGTCGTGTTTGTCCGTCAGCTGCATGACCACGGCGTCGGGGATGCCGCCATAGCCGATTTGCAGCGTCGACCCGTCTTCTATGAAGTCGGCGACGTACTTGCCGATCGCCTCTTGCACCGCACCGATCTTCGGCAGGCCGACTTCGAGCACTGGGTCCGAGCTTTCGACCAAGGCGGCGACCTGGGAAATGTTGACGCGGCAGTTGCCGAATGCGAAAGGCACATTTGGATTCACTTCGAGTACGACCACGCGCGCCTTGGCAATCGCTGCCATGGTGTAGTCGGCACCAAGGCTGATGGTGAAATTTCCCTCCTCGTCCATGGGTGACGCCATGCTGAAGACCACGTTGGCAGGAATGCTGCCGCGCTGGATGAGTGCGGGAATTTCCGAGAAATGGTTCGGTGTGAAATCGATCCACCCCTCTTGCCCGCCGGCGCGCGTGGCGCCGCCGAAGAACAAGGCGACATGCCGCACATGCCGCGTGGTGGCCGGGTCGATGTAGGCGTATTTGCGCATCGCCAGAATCTGCGCCACCTTCACGTCGTGGAAGCTGTGCCGTTGATCAGACAACGCCGTCAGCAGCGCAGGCGGCTCGCCGACCCCCGTCGGCACGATGATGAAGTCGCCATTGCGTACATGTCGAATCGCATCGGCAGCGGACACGAGCTTCTCTGCGTATTGGCTCTGGACAGACATGCATTTCTCCTGCGTAGAAGCGACGTGTTGCCGTTGATTGTGTTCCGAAGAACCAGGGCGCCGACACCGGCACAGGGCAGGTTACGTTGGTGGCACCGACTTGATCGAACCCACAGTCTGCGACAAGAGACCGAGTGCGAGTGTGGTCATCGCGTTCATGGCCCGCCGCCCGTCGCCGCGTCGAGGCGGTCCATGTCATGGATTCCGCGTTCGTGGGCTGCGGGCCCATCCAGAACGATGGTCTTGCGGCCATCGTCGTAGTCGGCGATCACGAACCGCCGGTCCAGCAAGTGCCCATGAGCCGATGGAAACAAGGTAAACAGGGGGTGTACGCCCAAACCCGATTTTTCCGGCGGGAGGCGGCAAGGGGTGATCGGCGCCCGGTTCAGCTCTGGCGCGCCCCGAACGCAGCCCAGAGCTGGTGCGCCTGCTTGGTCTCGTCGGTGTGGGGGGTAGAGCGGCCCAGCCCGGCCGGCACCGATGACGATGGCGTCGAAACTCCCGATCGGCATGATGACGGACTCCCCTTAGTGCGTTGTAGCGTAGCGGGTTCCGGGTTGACTGTCTGTGTGGGCGCTCGCAAGTGCGTGAGTCAGAATCCCGAGTGGAACACCTATGCAAGCCGCCTACATCAACTGGGATACGTTTCTGCGCGGCGCGGTGGCCGGTCTGCTGATGTTCCATCTCGTCAATCTGGCACTGCCGGGTGCCCGCGCCTCGGCTCGAGCTGCTCTCGCCGCGTTCACGCTCGCGCTGCTGGCCTACCTGTTCTGCCAGCAAGCCGACGTGCTGCTCGGTTTTCCCCGCCCGCTCGCAGTGCTCGCGTTGGCCCTGTGCGCTGCCACCACCTCATGGATGTGGCTTGCGGCCCGTGCGCTGTTCACCGACCACTTTGCAATCTCGCTGCCGGTGATCGCGCTCCCGCTGGCCATGACTGCGCTGGGATTGGCAGCGCACCTGCCCCATCTGGACACAGCGCGGCAAGGGATCTCGGACCCGGGTCCGTCGCTTCTGGTGGTGCTGCATGCCATCGCGATGCTGGCGTTCACGGCTGCCGCGCTGTGGGAGATCGTCAATGGCTGGCGCGACGACCTCGTGCAACCGCGCCGCGTGGCGCGGCGCTGGGCGGCGCTCGGCATCGGGGTCTATGCGGCTTTGGCGCTGGTGATCGAACTGGCCGTGCGTGGCCAACCTATCGGCCGGCTGCTGCCGGCCCTGCACGTGGCGGGTATCGGGGGCGTCACCCTCGCTTTGGCGGTCCTGGTGGCGCGCCGGTCGCTGAATGACGTGTTGGGCTTGCCGGAATCGGAATCGGAATCGGCGCCGGTCGATGCCGCGCTCGCCGCAGTCGTTACGACACCCGCCGCAGCAGCCGAACCACCGATACCTTCACCGACGATGGCGCGCCTGCAACAGGCGATGACCGACGAACGCCTCTATCGTCGCGATGGGCTGACGCTGGCTGCGCTGGCGCAGACCCTCGGTCTCGGAGAAGCTGCACTGCGCACGCTGATCAACCAGGAACTGGGCTACCGCAACTTCAACGACTTCCTGCACCACTACCGGCTGCAGGAAGCCAGCGCGCGGCTGGTGGGAGAAGACCTGCCGATCCTGACGATCGCGCTGGGATGCGGCTACGGCTCGATCGGGCCGTTCAACCGCGCCTTCAAGCAGCGCATGGGCATGACGCCCTCGGAATACCGGGGTGCCGCACGCCTGTCGATCCGCCCGGCAACGAACTGAGCAGATTTCGCGACGAATCGGCCAGGGTTTGCGACGAATCGGCGAGCCGCGTGCGGGCCGGCTCCCGACCATGGGGCACTACAACCCATTGGACTACCAATGCAAGCCCCATCCTTCGTGACCCTCGCGCTGACCATTCTCGGTGTCGACTTCCTCCGCTATGCCGTCGTGGCCGGGCTGGTCTGGCTGCTGGTGAACGTGCTGTTCAAGCAGCGGCTCGCGGGGCGCCGAATCCTCGATGCCGCGCCCCGGCCTGGTCAAGTTCGCCACGAGTTCATCTACTCGCTGTCCACAGTGCTGATCTTCGCCGCCAACGGGACCATGTTGTACCTGCTCGCCACGGCCGGCCGCGTTCGCATCTACGACGATGTGGCGGCATATGGATGGGCCTGGTGGTGGGCGAGCCTGGTGCTGATCGTGGTGGCCCACGACGCCTACTTCTACTGGACGCACCGGCTGCTGCACGACCGCCGCTGGTTCGGTGCGGTGCATGGCCGCCACCATGCGTCGGTGCACCCGACGCCTTGGGCAGCCTATGCCTTCCATCCGATCGAGGCAGCGATCCAGGCGGCGTTCCTGCCCTTGTTCGTGGCCCTGGTGCCGACGCACGGCATAGTGATTGCGATCTTCCTGGTTCACATGATCGTGCGCAACGCCGTCGGGCACTGCAGTCACGAACTGTGGCCCTGGCACTGGACTCCGCGCGGGCCACTGCGCTGGATCACGCCGATAACCCATCATCATTTCCATCACGCTCGCAATCGCGGCAACTACGGCCTGTACTTCATCTGGTGGGACCGCTGGCTCGGGACCGAGGACGCGGACTACTTGCGCTACGGTGACGAGCACTTCATCGCCGGTGAACCGCAGCGGAGCCCGACTTGAAGCGCGCCTCGCGACTTGAGCGACTCGGTCGGGAGGGCCGTCAGCAGCCCAATCCTGGGCAGCCGAGCCCTGCGGCCCTTCGAGCGTGGTCACGCTACGTCGTGCCCGTCGTTAGGCTGGCCTTCCGGCCTGCGATCGAGAATTCGTCCAATGCCCCCGTCGAAGGCGCGTACTTGCTCGTGGCGAACCACTCCGGTCTTGGGAACCCGGACATCGCATGCTTGATAGCGTCCTTCCTCAGTTGCAAGGATCTTCGATTTCCGGCCGCGATGGTCCATCCGCTCTCGTTCAACTCATGGCCTGCGGGAAAATGGATGCTCGACCTCGGAGCCATTCCGTCGACGTACGAGGCTGCGCTTGGCGCGCTGTTGGCGGGCGTTCCCGTCCTTGTCTTTCCAGGAGGCGACATCGACGCGACACGGCCGGTGTGGCACGCCCGGAGTGTCGACTTCGGTCAGCGAAAGGGGTTCCTGAAGATCGCCCGCGCAGCGCGCGTACCTGTCGTGCCAATGGGGATCCGAGGATCTCATTACACAGCGCCCGTCCTCTTCCGCTCAAAGATCCTCTCGACGCTCCTCGTGTTCCCGCGCCTCATGGGCGTCAGGCGCTTTCCGGTCACCCTGCTCGGGGTGCTTGGAGCAGCCGGCCTCCTCGGATTTGGCCCAAGCCTCGGTTGGGCTACCGCGAGCGCGCTCGCAGTGCTTTGGATGGTTCTTCCAGCCTCCCAGCTACCGTGGGTTCCCTGGACCGTTCGCATTCGCATGGGAATGCCAATCCCACCCGAGCAGCTCTTTCCCGATGACGACCAAGCAAGCCTTGATGCCGCTTACGATCGCGTGCGCAGCACGGTCGAGGATCTCGTGAACGTACGTGATCGCGCGGAACGCGCCGGCTGATCGAAACTGTTTTCGACCCTTGTCTGTTCTCTCTGATCTTGATGGCCGACTGACACCCGCTGATCCCTGCCGAAAAGCGGCCACGGTGCCGGGGTATTGGTCCGCGCTGGAGCGTATCAACATGAACACACTTGATGAACTGAAGGTTCCACCGCCGCTCGTGGCGCTGGCTGTCGCTTTGGCGATGTGGGGGGTATCCACGTTCACGCCGACCGTTGCGGTTCCTTTTTTGATCCGAACCATCGTTGCGGTCGACGTCGCGCTGCTTCGGGGTGTACGCCCAAACCCGATTTTTTTCGGCGGGAGGCGTCAAGGGGCACTCCACGCCCCGTTCAGCTTGGGGGTGTACGCCCAAACACCTGATCGCCAGCGTCGAGCGCGTCCACGGCTTGGGTGACGGGTGCCTCCACCTCGGGCGTGGCCCAGGCATTCTTGCCGGTGTCCACCCTCCCCCAAAGCATGGCGATGACTCGGCCGTCCGCGTCCAGCCTCACCTTCGACACCGCGAATGTGCTCATCTTGCGACCCGTTGGAGGAACGGCATGGCCAGCCCCGTCGTCGAGCTTCGCCATGTCGGCCAGATTTCGTCCAGGTGACGGCGAATTGTCGAAGGCGATGTACTCCCTGCCGTCGTCTTTCTTGAGCACCACGAACACACGTTCCGGCAACCGTCCCTTGGACGAAGAAAACAACGCAGCGACTTGAGCACCATCCTGGATGGCGTCCACCACGTCGGCCACAGGCGCCACGACGGGCGCGCCGACATCTTGATCGGACCTTCCGCTTACCTCGGTCCAGAGCACGTCTCTGACTTGCCCATCTGCGTCGATGCGGACCTTCGAGACCGCAAAGTTGCGCCTGCTCTCGCTGGCGATCGTATGGGCACGTTCACCCTGGTAGGTCATGGATTGAGTCCTCGTCAAAGATCAAAGTACCGCCGTCGGTCGGACGGTTCTTGCCATGGGGTCTGCGCAAGGCCAACACAAAGTGTGCGCTCCGGGACCATATGCCTTCTGTTCGTTGTCGCACTCAAGGCGCGATTTCCTCAAACGACGTCAGGATCGGATGACTCAGAGCAGCACGAGATGGCCACTTGAAGTTGCGGCCTGCAGGTCATGCAGGGACAGCACAGCCGAGCGCTGACCGCGAGCGCCCCAGATGACATCGACACGCTCGTCGTCAATCGGCTCGACCAGACAAGGACCGAGCGGAATGTTCGCCTGCTTCCCGCCGTCTTGGATGTAGACAACCGGACCCACGATGCGACCGCTGCAAAGATTGGACTGCATGGAGAAATTGCGGGCTATTGCACGCCGAGCCGGCGTCGAACTGAATAGATGTGCAGCGCGATCAGCTCTTCACGAACCAAAGGCGGAAAGCCCACACGCCCACCTCGGTGATCGGCCTCCTTTTCAGAGAAGTACCGGTCCAGCTCCACGGGATCGTCCCAGAGCCTGTTGAGCTCGTTGGTGATTCGTGTGAAATCAATGGGAAGCTGAAGCGGTCGAACCCCTGCAGGCAGTGAGGCCAACCAGTCGATGGTCACGCCGAAAAGTCGCACGTCGCCGCTTCGGCGCGGGCGCCGTCCGAGGGTGCGATTGGCGTTGATGGACGATGACGCGCTGCTCGATGCCATTTGAAGCTCCTTCACAAGCCGGCAGGCATGGCATGCCTGTGACAGTAGCCTGCGCGGTCAGTCGCTGGATCGTCTGTTCGCTAGCGCCCATAGAGGCCGCCTTTTTTTGCGTCGACAGCGGGTGGCACGCGTACTCTCGCCGCCGGTTCATTGAGCCAAAGGGTCGCGCACCAGCATCACCGGCACCGCGCTGTCGCGCAAGACGAGCTCTGCGTCGCTGCCGAGCGCCAGGCGGTTGAGCCCGCGTCGGCCGTGGGTTCCCATTACGATCAGCTCCGCTTTGCAATCCTGGGCCTCGCGGGTGATCAAGTCGCAGATGCGCGCGCCGGGATCGCAGCGCACGGCGCCTTCTGCGCCCACACCCTTGGCGCGTGCCTTGTCCAGCGCTTCACCAATCAGTTGGGTGCCGGCCGCATGCCAGTCGTCGAGCAGTTGCTGGGGCGCATAGCTGCCGGCGTGGCCGAGGAGCATGCGCGCATCGACGATGTTCACGAGGTGCAGCGAAGACTTGAGGGCCTGTGCCAGCGCAAGCGCCTCATCGAAGCCGCGCTGCGCGGTCGAGCTGCCGTCCAGGGGAACGAGGATGCGTGCATACATAGTGGGCTGAAAGGGCGTTGCAGAAGGAATCAGTGTCCGCCCCTGCCCTCGCCTGAGGCTTGAGGCAGCTCAAGTTCAGAGTGCGGCTCTATTTGAGCAAGATCAAGGTATTTGCAGCAGAGAGAACTAGTCTGCAGTGGTCGGCATCCCGGTGCCTCTCTTTCCCAAAGGAGTGACCATGAAGATTCTGTTGGCCGTCGATGGCAGCCCCTACACCAAGCACATGCTGGCCTACCTTGCCGCCCACGACGAGTTGCTGGGCCAGAACGCGGAGTTCACCGTATTAACCGTGGTGCCACCCCTGCCAGCCCAGGTCACCCACTTCATCGACCATGCCGCCATCGACCGGTACTACAGCGACCAGGCCGATGCGGTTTTGAAGCCGATCATGAGCTTCAGTGACCAGCGCAAGTGGCGGCCGGCCATGCGCCAAGAGGTTGGTCACGTGGCCGAGACCATCGTGCGTGTGGCCGAAACCGGTCGCTTCGACCTGCTGGTGATGGGCTCGCACGGGCACTCCGCACTCGGTGCCTGGGCGGTCGGGTCGGTCACGTCGGGGGTGTTGTCGCGGTGCAAGGTGCCGCTGCTCATCGTGCCGCGCCAGAACGACTGAACACACCGGGTTGCTGCCTCCCACCCGCTGCCAACTGAAGCCCACCATGTCTTGCGAGATCAAGTCGATTCTTTGCCACCTGGACGCATCGCCACGCAGTGCTCAGCGGCTCGCACTGGCGCGCAGCATGGCCGAGCGACACGGCGCCAGCCTCACGGCCCTGTATGCCGTGACATCGGCTTTCGTTGCGCTGCCGTTTGCAATGGCTGAAAGCGCTGCAGCCGGGCAAATGCTGGCCGATCTGGACCGGGGTCGCCGCAGCCAAGCCCGCCAGTACTTCGACCAGACCCTGGGCACACCCGGCCCTGCCGTGACCTGGGAAGACATGCAGGCCGAGCCCGTGATCTTGGGAAGCGCGCAACGGGCCTTGAATGCCGACCTGCTGGTGCTGGGCCAGCACGAGATCGACCCAGCGCATGCCCACGATGTGCCCCCCGAGTTTGTCCAATCGTTGCTCATTGACAGCGGCAAGCCTGCCATCGTGGTGCCTCACACCTGGGACGCAAGCCCGGTGGGTGACCGTGTGCTTGTCGGCTGGAACGCCACGCGCGAATCGGCACGCGCATTGGCGGCCGCCCTGCCGCTGCTGCAACACGCCCAACAGGTCGACGTGGCGGTGTGGCAAGACGACGTTGGCCGCGGCACGCAAGACATACGCGCCCAGTTGGTGGCTTACCTTCAGGCCCATGGCGTTGCAGCAACCTTGCACTGGTACGGCGCCGCGCCGGGCAACCTGGGTGACCCGCTGCTGACGCTGGCGGCCGACCTGTCGAGCGACCTGCTGGTCATGGGCTGCTATGGCCACAGCCGCGCCCGCGAAATCATCCTCGGCGGCACCAGCAGCACCGTGCTGCGCAACATGACCCTGCCGGTGCTGATGGCACATTGATCAATGTTCGGCCGGCTTGAGAGGCGTTAACCTACAGGCATGTTCATCCCTGCTCCCTGTCGGTGACGCCCGTTCACCTCGCCGTTGTCGATGACGAAGTCGACATCACCACCCTGCTCGGCAACTACCTGCGCGGCCACGGCTACCGGGTCACGGCGCTGCATTCGGGGCGTGAGCTCGTCCCGCTGATGACCGCTGATCCACCGGCACTCGTGCTACTCGACCTGGGCCTGCCGGGGGAAGACGGCTTCGTGATTGCCCGCCAGTTGCGCGAGCACTGGCGCTGCGGCTTGGTGATCGTGACGGGCCGGGGCGATGCGGTCGACAAGGTGGTAGGCCTTGAGGTGGGCGCCGACGACTACGTCACCAAGCCTTTCGATCTGCGTGAGCTGCTGGCGCGCATCAAGGCTGTGCTGCGCCGGATCGAGCCCTCGGTGCCCGCGCCAGCAGCCGGCGCAGAGGGGTCGAGCGCGGTGCCCCGCGAGCAGTTTTGCTTCACCGGCTGGCTGCTAGACACCGCAGCGCGGCGCCTCACCAACCCAATGGGTGAAGAGGTCGCGCTCACCACCGGCGAGTTCGATCTGCTGCGCGCATTGATCGGACACGCGGGCCGGGTGCTGTCGCGCGACTTTTTGCTTGAGCACACCAGAGGGCGCGGTGCTGCGCCTTTTGACCGAACCATCGACGTGCAGGTGGGGCGGCTGCGCAAGAAGCTCGAAGTCGATCCGGACGACCCGCAGTTGATCAAGTCGGTGCGCGGTGCGGGTTATGTGTTTGTGCCAGCCGTGACCTCTGCATGACAACCGCGGCATGAAAACGCCGCATGGCAACAGCCGCATGAGCGCAAGCCCGCCCCGCCCACTGTTGCCGCAAGGGCTGGATGAGCGCACGGTCTTCGGTGCCCTCTTCACCGCTTACCCCGACGCTCTCTTGTTAGTCGACCAGCAAGGCCACATCGTGCTGGCCAACCCTGCGGCCGAGCAACTGTTTGGCTACGACGCCGATCAGCTGAGCGGGGTGAATGTAGATGCGCTGGTGCCCGACAGCATCCGCCCGCGCCACGCCAACTACCGCCACGCCTACGCCCACAACCCTCGCCCCCGCCCCATGGGAACGCACATGGATCTGGTGGCCAAGCGGCGCGACGGCAGTGAAGTGATGGTCGAGATCGCCCTCAGCCCCCTCCAGCAAAGCGGCCTGCCCTTTGTCGTGGTGGCCATCCGCGGCATCGGCGAGTACCCGCGCGTCAAGCAGGCCTTGCAGCGGGCACGCTACAGCGAGTTCATCGCCAAGATGGGCCGGCTGGCCGTCGACATGCGCGACCCACAAGTGCTGCTGCAGAAAGTGCCCGAGGTGGCCGCCGAAGCCCTGCAGGTGCCGATGGCGGTGCTGTTCCTGCTGAAACCCAACAGGCTTGAGTTCCGTGTAGCCGCCGGTGTGGGCTTGCTGCCCGGCGAAGAGCTGGACACCAGCATGTCGAACAACGCCGACACACCCGCCGGTTTCGTGGTCACCGCAGCCACGCCCGTGAGCACTGCAGACTACCGGCAAGAGTCGCGCTTCACCGTGCCAGCCCACTACCTGGCTGCAGGCCAGGTGAGTGGTTTGTCGGTCCCGCTGTACGACCGGGGCCAAGCCGTAGGCGTGCTGGCGGTGCGCTCGCAGCAGGTGCAACGCTTCGGCGACGACGAGGTGCGTTTCCTCGAATCGCTGTCCAACCTGCTTGCTGCCACGCTGCTGCGCCTGCAGTCGGAAGAAACCTTGCAGCACGCGCAGCGGCTAGAGAGCGTGGGCCAGTTGACCGGCGGCATCGCGCACGACTTCAACAACCTGCTCACCGTCATATTAGGCAACCTGCGGGTGCTGCAAGAATTGCCACCGATTGCCGACGATGCCAATGCGCTGGCGCTGGTTGCCGCCGCCACGCGCGCCAGCCGCCGAGGTGCCGAGCTGACCAGTAAGCTGCTGGCGTTCTCGCGCCGCCAGGTGCTGATGCCCAGCCGCATCGACACGCCGGCACTGGTGCATTCATTGGCCGACATGCTGCGCCGCACGCTAGATCAGCGCATCCGCATCGACGTGGAAACGGCAGTCCCCTGCCCTCCTTGCCGGGCCGACGCCGGCCAGCTCGAATCGGCGCTGCTCAACATCGCCATCAATGCGCGCGATGCCATGCCTGCCGGGGGGAAACTGGCGTTTTCGTGCAAGCCCTGCAACGAGTTGCCACCTGAGTTGCAGGCCGATTTTGGGCAAGGAGCCGACGACGCCAACGGCTTCGTGGCCATCAGCATCAGCGACACCGGCTTGGGCATGTCAGACGCCGTGAAAGAGCGTGCCTTCGAGCCCTTCTTCACCACCAAGGAAAGCGGTCGGGGCACGGGCTTGGGCCTGAGCACGGTGTACGGCTTCGTCAAGCAGTCCAGGGGCGCGATCGCACTCGAAAGCGTGCTGGGTGTTGGCACCACGGTCACTTTGTACATCCCGCGCCACCCCGACCCCTTGCCCAGGCCCAGGCCCACTGCCGACGACGATGACTACGGTGAGCTGCCTGCTGGCTTGCGCGTGCTGCTGGTCGAAGACGACTCAGAGGTGATGGCCGTGGCCCTGCGCTTCTTGTTGTCACTGGATTGCCGCGTGCAAACCTTCGCCAGCGCCGAAGAGGCACTGGCCGATCTGTCTCCCGACACGGGCTGCGACCTGCTGCTCAGCGACATCGCGCTGGGCACCGGCATGCAGGGCACAGAGTTGGCGCGCGAAGTGCAAACGCGGCGGCCCGATGTGGCCGTGCTCCTGATGTCGGGTTTTTCGGCCGAGCTTCTGGACGTGACCCAGACCGCGCCCTTGTCATGGGAGCTACTGGCCAAGCCCTACAGCCGCGAAGAACTGCTTGCCGCCATGCTTCGCGCGCTAATGGCGAGTGCGGCGGTGGCTACTGCAAGGTCGGAGTCGGCGCCACCAGGCAGCGCTGAATGAAAGCGCTCAGCACCGCCAGGTCGGGGATGTGCACCTCGCGGCGGCCCGTCTCATTGAAGCCGATGATCTTGTCGCGCGCCAGGCGCGACAGCGCCCGGCTCACGGTTTCGAGCTTCATGCCCAAGTAGTTGCCAATCTCGGCGCGCGTCATGCGCAAGATGATCTGGTCGTGGCGCAAGCCGCGCTCGGAGAGCGACTCGGCCCAGTTGCGCAGAAAGTCTGCCACCCGCGCATCGGCCGGCAGCGTGCACATCGACAGCATGGCGTCGCGATCGCGCGTGAGCTCGCGGCTCATCGCGCCATGCAGCAAGGCCATCAACCCTGGCTCGGTCGCACAGGCCTTGAGCAGCGCGTCGTAGCGCACGCTCCACACCTCGCCGGTGTCCATGGCCACGGCGTCGCAGCCGTGGCGGCCGGTGGCAATGCCGTCGAAGCCCAGCCAGTCTCCACGAAACTGCAGGCCCACCACCTGCTCGCGCCCGTCGGCCGATTGATTGACGATCTTGAACATGCCGGTGTTGATGAGATGAAGCTGCTCGAAGTGCTCGCCCGCCACATGCACCTTGTCGCCAGCGTGAAGCATGTGTCGCGTCACCGGCACCGACTGCTGCAGCAACTCCAGGCTGCAGGCAATGCGTTGCTGCGCGCGTTGATCGCAAACCGGCTGCGCAGCCGAAGGCAAGCGGGTGGGTGGCGGTGCTACGGCGGTGGCGGCTTGGCTCATCAGCATGGTGGTGTCCTCGGTGGGTGGGGCGTTAAATCGATGAGCACAGCGTAAGGAGCACCCGTCAACGGCGTGCCAATGGGCAGCCAATGGCGAGCGTCGCTGTGTAACGCTGGGTAAACAGAAGGTGACAGCCCTGCATCAAGCCTGCGCAGGCGCAAAGCCGCTGCGCACACTTTTGACGCCGGTCAAGGTGGCGTGCCAGACGCCCGGTACGCTGCTGTGGTGATGGATCAAGCCTTGCCTCGTACTTCTCCCGACACCGCCGTGACGGTGCTCATGCCTGACCTGCGGCGGGCACAATTGCTGCGGGGCAAGAACCTGGCCGTGCTGTGTGAGCTGCCGAGCTGCGCCCGTCTGCTGGTGCTGACGAGCGCGGCCACGGCGCTGGGCGCCCAGGTCACCCGCATCCGCCCTTCTGCCGCGCAACTGCTAGACCCGGCCCAGCTGGAGTCGATGGCCGCTGTGCTGGGTCGCCTTTACGACGCGATCGAGTGCCATCACTTGCCTGAGCACCTGGTGGCGGTGCTGAGCCGTGCCAGCCTCAAGCCTGTCTGGAGCGAGCACGATGGCCCAACGTCTGCCACCGATGTGCCTGCGCTGGAGGCCTGGCTGCTCAAGGTGCTGACATGAGGCCTTTGCGTTAGCGTCAGGGCCCTGCGCAGAAGGCCGCTACGCGCTCCCACAGACCATGCCCCAATGCCCAGGCCGAGGCTGCAGCCAAGCCGAAGCCGGCCAGGCGAACCGCGAAGCTGCTGCCCCACACGCCCGCCGGCCCACCAAGCCGCAGCCACAACGAAGAAGCCGCCCACAGGCCGGGAGATGACGCCAGTGCAAAGACCGCCATCACAGCTGCACCGGCGGCCGGCGTGCTGGCCAGTGCGGCCACGATCAAGGCCGACTGCAGCAGCCCGCAAGGCCAGGCCACCCACGTCGTGCCCAGCACCGTGGCACGCACCGGCCCCGAGACGCGTTGCCAGCCGGGTGGTGGGGCCACCGCCGACTGGCGCATGGGCCATGCAGACATCCACGCTGGTTGCGTGCCGCGCCACAACAGCCACAAGCCCGCCGCCAGCGCCGCCACATGCAACATCGTCCACAGCGGGCGCAGCACCGGGGCGGCTTCACCCAACACGCCCAAGGCCGCCACGCTGGAAGCGGCCAAGGCCCCTGCGGCGGCGTAGCCCAACACACGGCCCAGCTGAAAGCCCAAGCCCAATCCCGCGGCCCCGGCTTCTCCACGCGTGCAGCTGCGAGTGGCTGCGCTGCTGGACGCACCGCACATCGCCACGCAATGCGGTATGCCGGCCGCGCCCATCAGGGCAGCGCTCAGCACCAGGCCCGCATCGACCATCAGATCACCCGCGAGTAGCGCTCGCGCACCCGGTCGGCCTGCAAGTGTTTGTCGAACACCATGGCCACCGCCCGCACGAAGTACCAGCCGAGGCGGGTGACCTGCACGGCGCCCGGCGCCATCTCAACCAGGCCTTGCGCTGCCAGTGCTGCGAGCTGCGCCAACTCGGCGCCAAAGTACTCGCGCATCTTTACCAGGTGGGCTTGCTCGAAAGGCTCGAACTCCACCCGGCCCTGGCACATCAGCGCCATGATCACCGCCCGGCGCAGCAGGTCGTCGCGCGTGAGTGCGAGGCCGCGCACCACAGGCAGCGCGCCCTGGTGCAAGGCGTCTTGGTACTCGGGAAGGGTCTTGGCGTTTTGCGTGTACACCGCCCCCATTTGCCCGATGGCCGAAACACCCAGGCCGATCAGGTCGCACTCGGGCTGCGTGCTGTAGCCCTGGAAGTTGCGGTGCAAGCGGCCCTGGCGCTTGGCCACCGAGAGCGAGTCGTCGGCCAGCGCGAAGTGGTCCATTCCGATGTAGGTGTAGCCCGCGCGCTGAAACTCGCTGATCGCGCCGCTGAGCATCAGCACGCGGCTGGACGCTTCGGGCAACTCGCTGTCGTGAATTCGGCGCTGCGGCTTGAAGCGCTGCGGCAGGTGGGCATAAGCGTAGAGCGCGATGCGGTCGGGCCGCAGCGCGGTCACCTGCTCCACGGTGCGCGCAAACGAGGTGGGCGTCTGCAGTGGCAGGCCGTAAATGAGGTCGACGTTGATCGAGTCGAAGCCCTGCTCGCGGGCGCTGACCATCAGCGCTTTCACCTCATCGTGAGGCTGTACTCGGTGCACCGCACGTTGCACCCGCTCGTCGAAGTCTTGCACCCCAAAGCTGATGCGGTCGAAGCCCAGCGTGCGCAGATGGGCCAAGCGCTGGGGGGTGACGGTGCGCGGGTCGACCTCGATCGACAGCTCGGCGCCCGCCACCGGGTTGAAGTGGCGACGCAGTGAGTTCATCAGGCGCGTCAGCTCTTCATCGCTGAGGAAGGTCGGCGTGCCCCCGCCCAGGTGAATTTGCGACACCGCGGCGCGTGGCCCCAGCACCTGGGCATACAGCGCTATTTCGGTCTCCAGCGCAGCCAGGTAAGGCTCGGTGCGGCCATGGTTGCGCGTCACCACCTTGTTGCAGGCACAGTAGTAGCACACCGATTCGCAAAACGGGATGTGCACATACAGCGACAGCGGCGGCCTGGCGCCCACGCTGCCCTCGGCGCGCTGGCGCAGCGCACGGTGCAGGTCATCGGCGCCGAAGGCCTCAACGAAACGATCGGCTGTCGGATACGAGGTGTAGCGCGGGCCGCTCACGTCGTAGCGCTGAAGCAGATCGGGGGTCATGGCCATGTCGGCTGCGGCTTGAGGGGTGAGGCTGGGTGTGCTCATGCCCTGAACTTTGCCCAGCCCCGGCGGTCAGCGGCTTGACCTGGATCAATCGGCGGCGTGGCCAGGCTGCTCAGAATGCCGGCATTCGATGGAGCACCTCATGAACCCGGCCGACCACTGCCCTGCCCCGCTGGCCGAAGCCGACCCTCTGCTGGTCGCCTGCTCAAGTTGCAAGCTGCGCGAGCTGTGCCTGCCGGTGGGCATGTCCAAGGCCGACATGGATCGCCTGGACACCCTGGTCACCCAGCGGCGCAACGTCGCCCGCGGCGAATCGCTGTTTCGCAGCGGTGACGGTTTTCACGCGCTCTATGCGGTGCGCACGGGCTTCTTCAAGACCTGCATCTATGCCGAAGACGGGCGCGACCAGGTCACCGGCTTCCAGATGGCGGGCGAGCTGCTGGGGCTGGACGGCATAGGCACCGAGCTGCACAACTGCAATGCCATTGCGCTGGAAGACTCGCAGCTGTGCGTCATCCCGTACACACAGCTCGAAACCTTGTCGCGCGAGTTCGGCGAGCTGCAGCGCCAGTTCCACAAGATCATGAGCCGCGAGATCGTGCGCGACCAGGGCGTGATGCTGCTGCTGGGCAGCATGCGGGCCGAAGAGCGCCTGGCCGCCTTTTTGCTCAACCTGGCGCAGCGGCTGCATGCCCGCGGCTTCTCGGCCACCTCGCTGGTGCTGCGCATGACGCGCGAAGAGATCGGCAGCTACCTCGGCCTGAAGCTCGAAACCGTGAGCCGCGCCTTCTCGCGCATGCAGGAAGACGGCGTGCTGAGGGTGAAGCAACGCGACATCCGCATCCGCGACACCGAGGCCTTGCAGCGCATCGTCAACAACGCGCGCTGCTGAGCCTGCCTGCACTCAAAACGGGTCGCGCGGGTTGAGCTCGTCGGTCTTGCGCATCAGCAAGGCCGTCAGCGCACCTGAAGTGGCGGTGGCCACCCAGCACAGCAAGAAGGTGACGGTATAGACCGCCTGCTTGGGCCAGGCGATGGGTGCACCACCAAACCACTGCAGGTCGCCGGGGTCGACCACCGCGAAGATCAGCATCTCCAGCACACCCGCCATCAGAAAGGCGGGCCACAGGATCTGCAGGCCGCGCTGAATCACGGCCGCTGCGGCGTGGCCGCGTGGTTGCGCGCCTTGACCGCCGGGGCGAGTGAGGCATTGGTTTCATTCACCACGACTGGCGCCAGCGGGCCGATCACCGGGTCGATGTTGCGCAAGGCGATCCAGCCGCTGAGCGTGGCGGCCACCACCACCGAAGCCGGCCCGCCCACCACCAGCCACATCGTGCCCACCCGCCACCACGGCAGGGACTCAGGTTCATCGGCTTGCTGGGTCTCGTTCATGTGAGTCTCCGGTGGGAATGATGTTCAGCGGGGGACGACAAAAGTGGATTTCTCGCGCACCGCGGCGCCGACCTCGTCGCCGCTGGGTAAGCGCTCCACGCGAAAGTGCATGGCGTGGGCACCGGGGCCGAGCGTGCGAGCTGCGTTCGCGGGCAAGACCACGCTGAGGGGCAGCCAGCGCGCCTGCGCCGGCCCGAGCTCGATGTCGGCGCGCGAGCTGATGCGCCCGCCCGCCAGGTCTTCCAGCTGCACGCGGTAGCGCTGCACCGACTCGGTGGCATTCATGAGCTGCAGGCGGTAGACGTTTTCGACCGCACCGTCGTCCACCAGGCGCGCCATGCTGCCGCGGTCGCGCACCACGTCGACCCGGAAGGGGCTGCGCAGGGCCAGGCTGGTGACGAAGGCAATGCAGATGAGCGCCAGCACGCCGGCGTAGATCAGCACGCGCGGGCGCAGCACGCGCCGCAGCGTTTGCGAGCGGCTCCATCGGTTCACCAGCCCGTTCTGTGTGGCGAAGCGGATCAACCCGCGCGGGTAGTTCATCTTGTCCATCACGCCGTCGCACACATCCACGCAAGCGGCGCAGCTGATGCACTGGTACTGCAGCCCGTCGCGAATGTCGATGCCGGTGGGGCAGACCTGCACGCACAGCTTGCAGTCTATGCAGTCGCCCAGGCCCAACGCCTGCGGGTCGGCGGTGCGCGGGCGCGAGCCTTTAGGGTCGCCGCGCTGCTCGTCGTAGCTCACGATCATGGTGTCGCGGTCGAACATGGCGCTCTGGAAGCGTGCGTAGGGGCACATGTACAGGCACACCTGCTCGCGCAGGAAGCCGGCGTTGCCGTAGGTGGCGAAGCCGTAGAACAGCACCCAAAACCATTCCCATGGGCCGAAGCCCAAGGTGAAGGCTTCGGCCCACAGCTGGCGGATGGGCGTGAAGTAGCCGACGAAGCTGAAGCCTGTCCACAGGCCTATGCCCAGCCACACCGCCTGCTTGCCCGCCTTGCGTGCGAACTTCTGCAGCGACCAGGGTGCGGCGTCGAGGCGCATGCGCGCAATGCGGTCGCCTTCGATGCGGCGCTCCACCCACAGGAAGATCTCGGTGTAGACCGTCTGTGGGCAAGCGAAGCCGCACCACAGCCTGCCGGCCACTGCAGTGAAGAGAAACAGGCTGCCAGCGCTGATGACCAGCAGCACCGTGAGGTAGATGAAGTCTTGCGGGTGCAGCACCAAGCCGAAGATGTAGAACCTGCGTGAGGCCAGCTCAAACAGCACCGCCGGCCGGTCATTCCAGGTCAACCAAGGCAGGCCGTAAAACACCAGCTGGGTGACCCACACCATCGCCCAGCGCCAGCGCGCGAACAGGCCGCTCACCGAGCGCGGGTAGATCTTGGCCTGCTTCTCGTAGAGCCAGACCGTGTCGCCCTCGACCGGCTGTATCGGGATGACGCGTCGCGCCGATTCAGGGGTTCCTGTCATGCCGCTCGGCTACTGCGCCGCTGCCACGTTGCTGTGCGAAAGACTCCACACGTAGGCGGCGAGCACGTGAATCTGCTCGGGCGTCAAGCGCGAGCCGTGGGCGGGCATCACATTGGTCTTGCCGTTGTTGATCATCGCCGCAATGGCGTCTTCACCCCAGCCGTGCAACCACACTTTGTCACTGAGATTGGGAGCGCCCAGTGCCTGGTTGCCGACACCGCCCACCCCGTGGCAAGCGGTACAGACAATAAATTTCTCGCGCCCGAAATGCGCTTGAATGCTGTTGTACGGGCTGCCCGACAGGCTCAGCACATAGTTGGCCAGGTTGCGCACGTCTTCAGCGCTGCCCACCGCCGCCGCCATGGGCGGCATCTGGCCTTGGCGGCCCTTGGTGATGGTTTCCTTGATGGTCTCCAGAGAGCCACCGTACAACCAGTCGTTGTCGGTCAGGTTAGGGAAGCCCTTGCTGCCGCGTGCATCTGAGCCATGGCATGCAGTGCAGTTGTTGAGGAACAAGCGCTCGCCTATGCCCATGGCGGCCGGTATGCGCGCCAGGGCTTCGGCCGGTTGAGTGGCGTACTGGGCATACACGGCGGTCATCGCCTTTTCGGCCTGGGCTTGCTCGGTGCGGTATTCCTTCTCGCTTGTCCAGCCGAGGCTGCCTTCGCTGCTGCCCAGGCCCGGGTAGAGCAGCACGTAGCCGAAGCCGGCAAACACCGTGATCACGAAAAGCAGCATCCACCAGCGCGGCAGCGGGTTGTTCAGCTCGATCAAGTCGCCGTCCCACACATGGCCGGTGCTGTTGTCGTCGGCCATCACTTTGCGGCGGCTGGCCACGACCAGCAAGGCCAGGCAGGCCAGCATCGAGACGATGCTGGCCACGGTGATGAAGGTCGACCAGCCGCTGCTGAAGAAGTCGCTCATGACCGTTCTCCGGCACGAGGGGCGATCGCTGTGCGTTCGTCTGCAAAGGGCAGCATGGCTGCCTCGTCGAAGCGGCCGCGGTTGCCGCGCGACCAGGCCCAGATCACGATGCCGATGAAGCAGAGAAACGAAGCGACAGTGACGACGATGCGCAGGTCGTTGACATCCATGATGAAAGCTCCTTGGTTCACTTGAGCGCCGTGCCCATGACCTGCAGGTAGGCCACCAGCGCGTCGAGCTCGGTCTTGTCTTTGACGGCCTCGCTGGCCCCGGCAATCTCGGCATCGGTGTAGGGAACGCCCACGCGTCGCAGTGCCCTCAGGTGCAATGGCATCTCGGCGGCGTCGACGGCCGCGCGCTCCAGCCACGGGTAGGCCGGCATGTTGGACTCGGGCACCAGGTCGCGCGGGTTGTTCAGGTGCAGGCGGTGCCAGTCATCGCTGTACTTGCCGCCCACGCGGTGCAGGTCGGGCCCGGTGCGCTTGCTGCCCCACTGGAAGGGGTGGTCGTAGACGAACTCGCCTGCCGTCGAGTAGTGGCCGTAGCGCAGCGTCTCGGCGCGGAAGGGGCGGATCATCTGCGAGTGGCAGTTGTAGCAGCCCTCGCGCGTGTAGATGTCGCGCCCGGCCAGCTGCAACGCGGTGTAGGGCTTGAGGCCAGGCACCGGCTCGGTCGTGGAGCGCTGGTAAAACAGCGGCACGATCTCCACGATGCCACCCACCGCCACCACCAGCAAGATGAGCACGATCATCAGGAAGTTGTTGGTCTCGATCTTCTCGTGGCTGAAGGTCGGAATTGGTTTGTCGTTGTGGGCCATGGTCTGGTCTTTCGAGGTCAGGCTTGCGCCGGCATGACAGCGGGAATCACAACCGGCAGCGACTTGCCCTGCAGGGCAGTCATCACCACGTTCCACGCCATGATCAGCATGCCGCCCAGGTACAACAGGCCGCCGCACAGGCGCACCACGTAGAACGGGAAGGTGGCCTTCACGCTTTCAACAAAGCTGTAGACCAGCGTGCCATCGGGGTTGACCGCGCGCCACATCAGGCCCTGCATCACACCGGCGATCCACATCGCGGCGATGTAGAGCACGATGCCGATGGTGGCGATCCAGAAATGCAACTCGATGGCCTTGACGCTGTGCATCTTGGTCTGGCCAAACATGCGCGGCACGATGTAGTAAAGAGTGCCCATCGAGATGAGGCCCACCCACCCCAGCGCGCCGGCGTGCACGTGGCCTATGGTCCAGTCGGTGTAGTGGCTGAGCGCGTTGACGGTCTTGATCGACATCATGGGCCCCTCGAAGGTGGCCATGCCGTAGAACGACAGCGCGACGATCAGGAACTTGAGGATGGGGTCGTCGCGCAGCTTGTGCCAGGCGCCGCTCAAGGTCATCACGCCGTTGATCATGCCGCCCCAGCTGGGCGCGAGCAGGATCAGCGAAAACACCATGCCCAGGCTTTGCGCCCAGTCGGGCAGCGCGGTGTAGTGCAGGTGGTGCGGGCCGGCCCACATGTAGGTGAAGATCAACGCCCAGAAGTGCACGATCGACAAGCGGTAGCTGTACACAGGGCGCTCGGCCTGCTTCGGGATGAAGTAATACATCATCCCGAGAAAGCCCGCCGTGAGCAGAAAGCCCACCGCGTTGTGGCCGTACCACCACTGCACCATGGCGTCTTGCACACCGGCATAGGCCGAGTAGCTCTTGGTGAAGCTCGCGGGAATCGCCGCGCTGTTGACGATGTGCAGCAGGGCGATCGCCAGGATGTAGGCGCCGAAAAACCAGTTGGCCACATAGATGTGGCGCACCTTGCGCATGCCGATGGTGCCGAAGAACACCACGGCGTAGGCCACCCACACGATGGTGATCAAGATGTCGATCGGCCACTCGAGCTCGGCGTATTCCTTGCCCTGCGTGTAGCCCATGGGCAGCGAGATGGCTGCGGCCACGATCACCGCCTGCCAGCCCCAGAAGGTGAACATGGCCAGCTTCTCGGCGAAGAGCTTGACCTGGCAGGTACGCTGCACCACGTAGTAGCTGCTGGCAAAGAGCGCGCAGCCGCCGAACGCGAAAATCACGGCGTTGGTGTGCAGCGGGCGCAGGCGGCCGTAGCTGAACCACGGGATGCCGAAATTGAGCTCGGGCCAGGTGAGCTGCGCGGCGATGACCACGCCCACCAGCATGCCCACCACGCCCCATAGCACGGCGGCCAGTGCGAAGTTTCGAACCACGCGGTCGCTGTAGACCGGCGCTGCGGAAGAAGGGTTCATCGACAAATCCTGGGTTCAGATGCCATGCCGGGATTGTTGTTTTGGCCGGCCCGATCAGGCTTGATCCTGATCAACTGCGGGCCTCGGCGGAGGGTGGACCGGCTCGTCTTCCAACACCCGCCAGCCCTCGCGCTCCAGGTCGTCGAACTGGCCAGCGTTCAACGCCCAGCCAAAAAGGCCGATGAGTGCCAGCACCAGCAAGACCGACAGCGGCAGCAAGAGGTAGAGGCTGTCCATGGCGGCGTACAGCCTTCAGCGAGACAGGCGCAGGGCGTTGAGCACCACGCCCAGCGAGCTGAGCGCCATGCCAGCGCCCGCAGCCCACGGAGGCAGCAGGCCGATCAGCGCCAAGGGCACGCACGCCAGGTTGTAGGCCAGCGCCCAGCCCAGGTTCTGGCGCATCACGCGCACGGTGCGCAGCGCCAGCGCGCGAGCGGCAGGCACCTCGCTGAGCCGGCTGCCGAGCACGATGAAGTCAGCGCGCGATTGCGCAAGCGCGCTGCCATGCGCCAGTGCAAACGACACGTCGGCCCGCGCCAGTACCGGCCCGTCGTTCACGCCATCGCCCACCATCAGCACGCGATGCCCCTGGGCTTGCAATTCGCTCACGGCCTGCAGCTTGCGTTCGGGGGTGGCGCCACCCATCGCGTGCGACAGCTGTAGCCGCTCTGCTATGACCTGCACACTGGCCGGCGCGTCGCCAGACAGCAGGTGCAATTGCAGGCCCTGGCGCTGCAAGGCAGCCACTGCAGCCATCGCGCCGGGTCGCAGGGATTCGTCGAACTCGAAGCGGGCCTGCTCCTGCGGCAAGCCATCGACAGGTGCGCACGCGACCACGGGCCGCTGGGCCGCGGTGCCGATGCCCGCCCACGCGGAGGAGCCGAGGCGCCACATGCGCCCCTGCGCATCACGTGCTTGCATGCCCTGCCCCGCCACTTCGCGCACCTCGCGCCAGCCGCCCGGTGCGGCCGGCAAGGCCTGCACCAGCGCGCGCGCCAGCGGGTGTTGCGACAGCGCGGCCAGAGACGAGGCGCAGGCCAGCATCTGCGCGCGGTCGGCCTGCGGGTGCAAGGCGATGTGCGCCAGCACCAGGCGGTCTTGCGTCAAGGTGCCGGTCTTGTCGATGCAGGCGGTGTCGGTGCGGGCCAGCGTCTCCAGTGCGGCCAGTCGCTGCACCAGCACGCCCCGCCGCGCCAGGGCACCGGCGGCGCTGAGCAAGGCCGCTGGCGCGGCCAGCGACAAGGCGCACGGGCAGGTGACGATCAGCACAGCCACGGCCACGGTGAGCGCGCGCGACGGGTCGATCACGCTCCAGGCCGCAGCCGCCATCGCGGCCAGCAGCAACACGCCCCACACAAAGGGGCCGGCCAGGCGATCGGCCAGGCCCAGCATCGCAGGCCGTTCGGTCAAGGCGCGCTGCACCAGGTCGACGATCTGCTGGTAGCGCGTGCCCTCGCCCACGCAGCGCAGGCGCATCACCACCGGTGCGCCCACGTTGACCGTGCCACCGGTCACGCTGTCACCCGGGCTGCGCTCCACGGGCCGCGACTCGCCGGTCAGCAGGGCTTCGTCGACCTGGGTCACGCTGCCACCGACCAGCTCACCATCGCCGGGAAAGGCTTGCCCTAACGCCACGCGCACCTGGTCACCCACGCGCAGCGCAGAGACGGGCACGGTCTCGCTGCTCCCGTCTTCAAGCACGCGCTGCGCACGTTCGGGCAGACGCTGCAGCAGCTCGTCCAGCGCCTCGGTGCTGCGCACGCGAGCGCGCGCTTCCAGCCAGCGGCCCGCCAGCAAGAAGGTGACAAACATCGTCATCGAATCGAGGTAAACCTCGTGCCCCAGCGGGCCGCCCGGGTTGAACGACGACACCGTGCCGGCGAGAAAGGTGATCGCGATCCCCAAGGCCACAGGCACGTCCATGCCGATGCGGCGGCGGCGCACGGCCACCCACGCGCCCTTGAAGAAGGGGCCAGCCGAAAATAGCAGCACCGGCAGGCTCAGCACCCAGGCGCCCCAGCGCAGCAAAGCATTGAGGTCGGGCGCCATGTCACCCGGCGCCGCCAGGTAGATCGGCGTGGTGAACATCATCACCTGCATCATGCAAAAACTCGCCACGAAGAGGCGCCACAAAGCCTGGCGCGCTTCGCGTTGGTGGGCGGCCTGCAGGGCTTCGTCTTGCACGGGCAGTGCGCGGTAGCCCGCGGCCTCGACGGCGGCAGCGAGCAGCGCGACATCGGCCAGCGCCGGTTGCCAGCGCACCCGCGCGCGGCGGCTGGCGGCACTCACGTCGGCCTGCACCACCCCCGGTACCGCCCTCAAGGCGCTTTCGATCACGCCCGCACAGGCGGCGCAGTACATGCCGTGCAAGGCCAACACGGCCTCTGCAGGGGCTTGCATGGGCAGCTCGAGCGGTGCCGCAGGGCTGAAGGCATGGGCGTGCATCCCCGCACTCTACGAAGCCTAGGCTCAGGCGGGCATGACGCAGATCAAATGCGCGGCCTGCGCTGCGGATCAGCCATGCACCAACGTTTGATCCAGATCAGCGACAGGGCGTGCGAGCACTCCTACAGTTTGACCGGGAGTATTCAAAAGTGATTCAACCTGATCTCAAGACGCTGCTCGATCAAAGCGGCCTCGCACCCTTGCGTCTGGCCGGGCGCACCTTGCTGCCCATCGTGCAAGGCGGCATGGGCATCGGCGTTTCGGCGCACCGGCTGGCGGGCAACGTGGCGCTGGCCGGCGGCGTGGGCACGCTCAGCTCGGTCGACCTGCGGCGCCACCACCCCGACCTGATGGAGCGCACGCACGGCCTGGGCGTGGGCCCTGCCGCCAAGGAAGCCATCAACGCCGCCAACCTCGAAGCGCTGGAGCGCGAGGTGCTCGCCGCGCGCGACCTGGCCGGTGGCTATGGCTTGCTGGCGATGAACGTGATGCGTGCCGTGAGCGACTACACGGCCTGCGTGAGGCGCTCGCTTGAGGCGGGCATAGACGCGATCGTCGTCGGCGCCGGCCTGCCGCTCGACCTGCCCGAGCTCGCCGCCGACCACCCCATGGTGGCGCTGGTGCCCATCTTGTCGGATTCGCGTGGCGTAAACCTCGTCATCCGCAAATGGGAGCGCAAGAAGCGCATGCCCGATGCCATCGTGATCGAACACCCGGCGCACGCAGGCGGCCACCTCGGGGCGGCCAAGGTGGCCGACCTGAACGACCCCCGCTTTGACTTCGAGCGCGCCATACCCGAGACGCTGGCGATCCTGCGCGCCGCAGGCATCGAAAGCAGCACCCCCATCATCGCGGCGGGTGGCATACGCAGCCTGGCCAACATCCGGCGCGTGCAATCGCTGGGCGCAGCCGGCGTGCAGCTCGGCACGCCGTTCGCCGTCACGCATGAGTGCGACGCCCACATCAATTTCAAGCGCGTGCTGGCCGAGGCACGCGAAGAAGACAAGGTCGAATTCACCAGCGTGGCCGGCCTGCCTGCACGCGCCGTGGCCACGCCTTGGCTGCTCGCCTACCTGAAGGCCGAGCCACGCCTGCAGGCCGTGGCACACGTCAAGGCCCGCTGCACCAAGGCCTTCGACTGCCTGGCCCAATGCGGCCTGCGCGATGGCAAGGCCGACTGGGGCCAGTTCTGCATCGACCAGCAACTGGCCGCCGCGCTGCGCGGTGATGTGAAGCACGGCTTGTTCTTCAGCGGCCGCGGCGCCCTGCCCTTCGGCCAAGAGATTCGCAGCGTGCGTGAGCTGCTGACCCGGCTGATGGGCGGGGAGCTGGCGCCTGCGTACTGACCACAGCCACAGGGATCTGAGCGCATGACGACCATTGCTTCCCCCCCGGGCCACAAGACACTTGCTGCGCAGACCATCTGCGAAGAGGTGCTGATCGAAAAATATGCCAAAGGCGATGAAACCAGCATCGACGACGTGCGCCGCCGTGTCGCCCGCGCGCTCGCCGAAGCCGAGTCGCCGCCGACCCGCGCGGAATGGGAAGCCCGTTTCCTGCAGGGGCTGCGCGATGGTTTCATCCCGGCAGGGCGCATCCATTCCGCGGCGGGCACCGCGCTCACCGCCACGCTGATCAACTGCTTCGTGCAGCCGGTGGGTGACTCGATCGCGCAAGACGACGAAGGCCACCCCGGCATCTACACCGCGCTCACCGAGGCCGCTGAAACCATGCGCCGCGGCGGCGGCGTGGGCTACGACTTCTCGCGCATCCGACCCCGCGGAGCGTGGGTGGGCAGCACCCAGTCCAGCGCCTCGGGGCCGGTGTCGTACATGCGTGTGTTCGACCGCTCGTGTGAGACGGTGGAGTCGGCCGGCTCGCGCCGCGGCGCACAGATGGGCGTGCTGCGCTGCGACCACCCCGACATCGAGGAATTCATCCATGCCAAGGACAAGGGCGACCTGCGCAACTTCAACCTCTCGGTCGGCCTCACCGACGCTTTCATGCGGGCCGTGCACGACGACACCCCGGTCGATCTTGTCCATCGTGCCGAGCCCGGCCCGGAACAGATGGCCGCCGGCGCCCATCAGCGGAAAGACGGGTTGTGGGTCTACCGCACGCCGCCCGCGCGCGAGCTGTGGAACCAGATCATGCGGTCGACCTACGACCACGCCGAGCCCGGCGTGCTGTTTCTTGACCGCATCAACACCGACAACAACCTGTCGTACTGCGAGTCGATCGCCGCCACCAACCCCTGTGGCGAACAGCCGCTGCCGCCCTATGGCTGCTGCTGCCTCGGCTCTATCGACCTCACGCGCTTCGTGCAGTCGCCCTTCGAGGCCGACGCACGCTTCGACGAGGCCGGCTTCACAGCGCTGGTGCGGCTGAGCGTGCGCATGCTCGACAACGTGCTCGACATCACCTTCTGGCCGCTGGCGCGCCAGGCCGAAGAGGCGCGCAACAAGCGCCGCATCGGCCTCGGTTTCACCGGGCTGGGCGATGCGCTGGTGATGCTCAACCTGCGCTACGACACCGCACCCGCACGCGAAGCCGCCCGCCGCATTGCCGAACTGATGCGCGACGCGGCCTACGACGCGTCTGTCGATCTGGCCGGTGAGCGTGGCATGTTCCCCCTCTTCAATGCCGACCTCTACCTCAGCCGCGGCACCTTTGCGTCGCGCCTGCCCACAGCACTGAAAGAGCGCATCCGCGAGCGAGGGCTGCGCAACTCGCACCTGCTGTCGATTGCGCCCACCGGCACCATCAGCCTGGCCTTTGCCGACAACGCCAGCAACGGCATCGAGCCGGCCTTCAGCTGGAGCTACACCCGCAAAAAGCGCGAGGCGGCCGGCACCTTCAAGGCGTACGCCGTCGAAGACCACGCGTGGCGCCTGTATCGGCATCTCAAGGGCGAGCACGCGCCACTCACGAGCGCTTTCGTCACCGCCCTGCAGATGAGCGCGCTGGCACACGAAGAGATGGTGGCGGCCGTGGCGCCCTATGTAGACACCGCCATCTCCAAGACTGTGAACGTGCCGGCCGACTACCCGTACGCCGAGTTCCAAGACCTCTACTTCAGCGCCTGGAAGTCGGGGCTCAAGGGGCTGGCAACGTACCGGCCCAACGCCGTGCTGGGCTCGGTGCTGAGCGTGGAGCCCGCGGCCCTGCCCGCGCTAGACCCGATGCAACTCAACCCACGGCTGGCGCTTGAGCGCACGCCGCAACCGGTGCTGGCCTCGTTGCGCTGGCCTGGGCGCCCCGAGCTGCCCGGGGGCAACCTGGCCTGGAGCTACATGCTGCGCCACCCCTTCGGCGAATTCGCCCTCTTCATCGGCGACCTGCCCGACGAGGGCAAGCCCGCGCCGTTCGAGGTGTGGGTCAACGGAGCCGAGCAGCCGCGGGGCCTGGGCGCGCTCGCCAAGACCTTGTCGATGGACATGCGCACGAAAGACACCGCGTGGCTGCGCCTGAAGCTCGACGCGCTCGCCACCGTGCAGGAAGAGCGCGCCTTCGACATGCCCTTTCCGCCCTCAGGCGAGATGCGGCGCTTCCCCGGCGTGGTGGCCGCCACGGCGGCGGTGATCCGCTGGCGTTGCGAGCAGTTGGGCTTGTGGTCGCCCGGTAGCAGCAGCACCCCGGTGCTCGATGCCATGTTCAGCCGCAGCGAGCCGCAGACGGGGCCCAATGGCACGCTCGCTTGGTCGGTGGACGTGCACAACCCGGCGAGTGACGAAGCCTTCACGCTCACCCTGAAAGAGGTGCAGCTGCCCGATGGCCTGGGCGGTGGCGCCACGCGCCCCTGCGCGCTCGGCTTCTCAGGCAATTACCCGAGAGCTCTGGACGGGCTGGCCCGCATCCTGTCGCCGGACATGCGCGTGCTCGACCCTGCGTGGATCGGCATGAAGCTGCGCAAGCTGCTGAGCTACGCCGAGCCGCTGGGGCACTTCATGGCCTTCGTGCCAGGGCTCGCGCATGGCCAGCAGCGGCAGCAGACCTGGCCGTCGACCGTGGCCTATCTGGCGCGGCTGATCATCCACCGCTACGCCATGCTGGGCTTGCTCGATGAAGCAGGCTACCCGCTGCGCGAGATGGGCATCCTGCAGCAACCCGAGGGCATGGCCTTCGATGCACCGGGGCCTATGGCCGGCGCCCGTTGCCCCGAGTGCGGCAACGACACGTTGATCCACAAAGACGGCTGCGATTTCTGCACCGCCTGCGGGCACATCGGCAGCTGCGGGTGACGCGTGGCTCGCATTCGCCTTGTGCGCTGCCACTCCGGCCTGGATGTGGTTTGCGGCATGCGCGCTGTTCACAGATCAGTGCTCGAGTCCGCTATTCTCCGCAAAAATGCCAGCCCAACAGGGCGCTGCAGCCGACGCGAAAAGCCCGCCGCTGAGCTTCGACCTTAGCCCGCAACCTGGGACAACGATGATCCGAACGTTCCTCACCATGTTGCTGTGCGCAGCCTTCGTTTCGCTCAGCCTGCCGGCGATGGCCGAAGGTGATTGGCCTGCACTCGAAAGCGACGAGCCGCTCATCGTCGTTGTCCACTCCGCGCAGGATTGCCCGTTCTGCAAGACCTGGCGCGAATCTGACTCTGGGCTGGCCGTCGCCAAAAAACTTATGCAGAAGTGGCCTCTTCTGCAAGTGGTAATCGTTGAGCGCAAGAGTATCCATGCCAGCGAGACCGAGTCGCTCTACCCACGGTCGTTGCGGTTCCTGTACGAGGCCCGCAGGGAGCGGTATCAACTTGCCCCAGCAACGCCAATGTTTGAAATCGTGCGGCGTGAGCAAGTTATTTACCGCAAGAGTGGCCTGCCGGGCTGGACCGACGGCATCCTCCCAACTTTGAGGTCGCTTGAAGCGAACAGGGCCGCTGTTTCGGCTGCGAGTCCCGCTTCAGGCCCGCGGCAATAGGTGCACGAGGAAACCTGATTTGCGAAGGACCTCAGCCAAGCTCCGTTCGGGCTGAGCCTGTCGAAGCCGGCGCTGTGCACCGCGCACCCTTCGACAGGCTCAGGGCGAACGGAGTTCTGCTGCGGCAACGACACGCTGATCCACAAAGACGGCTTCGACTTCTGTACCGCCTGCGGTCGCATCGGCAGCTGCGGGTAACACGCCGGCACCTTGAGGCAGCGCAAGCTTTGCGCAAAGGCTTGGGCAAACGCGGCGGCGCGGTAGCGGTGTTTCGTCGGCCTCCTTGAGGCACATCAATGCGGCGCGGCGCCATGTGTCTATGGTTCAGACCACACATACCCGACCGATTCATTCAACCAAGGAACACCTCGTGACCTCGAGCCTGCGCCCTCTCTTGCTGAGTGCCTTCCTCGCCTGCAGCCTGAGCCCCCTGGCCCTGCATGCAGCCGAGAAGACAACTGCGCCCGCCCGCTCTACGGGCGACTTCGGCCCGCCTCAAGGCGCGCCTATACATGCCGTGCTCACCAGCCCGCCGTTGGTGCCGCCGCCCACCAACCGCACCAAGCCCGCAAAGGTGCTCGTCGAGCTGGAAGTGGTGGAAAAAGAGATGCCCATCTCCGAAGGCGTGTCGTACACCTTCTGGACTTTCGGTGGCACCGTACCCGGCAGTTTCATCCGCGTGCGCCAGGGCGACACGGTCGAGTTCCATCTCAACAACCATCCCGATTCCAAGATGCCGCACAACATCGACCTGCACGGCGTCACCGGGCCGGGCGGTGGCGCGGCGTCGAGCTTCACGGCGCCGGGTCACAGCTCGCAGTTCACCTTCAAGGCGCTCAACCAGGGCTTGTACGTCTATCACTGCGCCACCGCGCCGGTAGGCATGCACGTGGCCAACGGCATGTACGGGCTGATCCTGGTCGAGCCGCCGGAAGGGTTGCCGCCAGTGGACAAAGAGTTCTACGTGATGCAGGGCGACTTCTACACCGTGGGCAAGTATCGCGAGAAAGGCTTTCAGTCCTTCGACATGCAGAAGGCGATCGACGAGAACCCGACGTATGTCGTGTTCAACGGCGCCGACACCGCACTCACCGGAGACAACGCGCTAAAAGCCAGCGTCGGCCAGAACGTGCGACTGTTCGTCGGCAACGGAGGACCGAATCTGGTGTCGAGCTTCCACCTGATCGGCGAGATCTTCGACAAGGTCTGGTTTGAGGGCGGCACCCGTTACCAGGAGAATGTGCAGACCACCTTGGTTCCCGCAGGTGGCGCCATGATCGCGGACTTCCACCTGGAAGTGCCGGGCAGCTACGTGCTGGTCGACCACTCGATCTTCCGAGCGTTCAACAAGGGCGCACTGGGCATCCTGAAGGTCGACGGGCCGGAGAATCCGGCGATCTATTCCGGCAAGGAAGTCGACTCGGTGTACCTGGGTGACAAGGCGGCGAGCCTGGCGTCTGTCTCGACTGCTGCCAAGTCCGCCGCGGCCGGCACGCTCTCGCCTGCGGAACAGATTGCTGCCGGCAAGTCGCTGTTCACCGGCACCTGCTCCGTCTGCCACCAGGAAAACGGCGCTGGCCTGCCGGGCGTGTTCCCGCCTTTGGCCAAGTCCGACTATCTCGCCGGCAGGAGCAACGAGGAAATCATTCGCGTCGTGCTCAACGGCCTGACCGGGCCGATCAAGGTCAATGGCCAGGACTACAACTCGGTGATGCCGGCGATGAGCCAGCTCACCGATGACGAAGTCGCGAACATCCTGACCTATACGCAGAACAGTTGGGACAACAAGGGCGGTCGCGTGACCAAGGATGACGTGGCCAAGGTGCGCGCCGCCACCCCGCGCAGCGAAGGCGCGGCACACTGAGACTGTGAAGCACGCATGGATCCTGGCGCTGCTGTTCGCCCCCACCCTCGGCCTTGCGGCCGCGGGTGAGTGGGCGACGCTGCCCGGCAACGAGTCCTTCACTTCCATTCTCGACTACGAGGACAGTGACGGCAAGGTTCGGGTCGCGCCGTTCGAACTGATGGCGCGGCCGGTGAGCAACGCGCAGTTTCTCGCCTTCGTCACCGCACATCCCGATTGGCGGCGCGGTGCAACACCCTCGATATTTGCCGAGAAACGCTATCTGGAACACTGGAGCGGTGTGCTCAGCCTGGGCGTTGCGACCAAGCCGCAACAGCCGGTGACGCGGGTCAGTTGGTTTGCGGCCGAAGCCTACTGCGAAGCTCAGGGCGCGCGACTGCCGACGTGGTCGGAATGGGAATACGCGGCGGCGGCCGACGCCACGCGTGTCGATGCGCGCAGCGATCCGGCCTGGCGCGAGCGCCTCCTCACCTGGTACGCCAAGCCCTCGAACCAGGCGCTAGCCGACCTCGGACAAGGCGCACCGAACTTCTACGGCGTGCAGGACTTGCATGGCCTGGTGTGGGAATGGGTCGAGGACTACGCCGCGATGCTGGTGTCCTCCGACAACCGCCAGCAGTCCGACCCGGATCTGCTGCAGTTCTGCGGTGCCGGCGCGATCTCAACCGATGACCGTGAGAACTACGCCGTGCTGATGCGTATCGCGATGCTCTCCGCGCTGGAGGCCGAGGACACCACCGGCAATCTCGGCTTTCGTTGTGCCCGCGACGTCCAGAGACCGTCCCCATGATGCGCACTGCCGCGGCCTCGCTGCTGCTTGCGCTTGGTGCCGGTGTCGCGTGCGCCGCGGAGGCGCTGCCGCAGGATTCAGTGTTTCTGCTGAAGGCACGTTTCAGCGACCAGACAGGGACGGAGTTCCGCCTCGCGGACCGGCGAGGACGGCCGCAACTGGTGGCGATGTTCTACACCTCCTGCAAATACGTTTGCCCGCTGATCGTCGACAGCGCCAAGGGCGTCGAGCATGCCTTGACGCCCGCCGAACGCGGACGGCTCGCGATCCTGCTGGTCAGTCTGGACCCGGCGCGCGACGACACTGCGGCGCTTAAATCGGTGGCGGACAAACGACGACTGGATCCGGCGCGCTGGACTTTGGCGCGCTCCGATGAGCATCAAGTACGCAAGCTCGCGGCGCTGCTCGGGGTACGCTACCGCGCGCTCGCCGACGGCGAGTTCAACCACACCAGCGCGCTGGTGCTGCTTGACGCTGACGGTCGCAAGCTGGCGAGCAGCGCGCGCCTGGGTGCGACTCCGGAGCCTGAATTCCTCGCGGCGGTGCGAGCTGCCGTTAGCAGCGACCCTGCGAACACAGTCCAAGGGCTGAACGAGGAGTAGCCGCGTGGCGCCATGGCGTGCCTGGCTTGACGCCAGTCAAGGCGTCGTCCGCTTCGAGTACCCAGCATGGCCGCAACATCAACTGCCATCGAGGCCATCATGCGTATCATCACTCCCTTCGCTCTGCTCCTGTTCTCCAGTCTGTCCCATGCTGGCAACTGCGTCATCGACCTCAAAGCCGACGACCAGATGAAATTCGACCAGGCCAACGTCACCGTGTCGGCCTCGTGTCCGAGTATCGAGATCAGGCTCACCCACACCGGAAAGCTGCCGGTGGCGTCCATGGGCCACAACGTCGCGATCTCGCCGACCGACGTTTACCTGGCCGTGGCACAGGAAGGCATGAAGGCCGGCGCGGCGTCTGACTATTTGCCGCTGGGCGACAAGCGCGTGATTGCGCATACCGGCCTCATCGGCGGCGGCGCCAGCATCACGGCCAGCTTCGCCGGCAGTGCGCTCACCCCTGGCGGCGACTACACGTTCTACTGCTCCTTCCCCGGCCACTGGGCCATCATGAAGGGCAAGCTCGTCGTCGAATAGCCGGACTGGCACTCGCCCGTCAATGCCGCGCAACAGGTGCTTTATTGCGCCTGCCGCGCATCGCGACCGATTGGCACCGCTACTTCGGCGCCGAGTGCCAGCGAAAGCCGGCGAAACGGCCTATTCGCCTCCCACTCCGCCAGTTGTAAGTCCGGTGTCACCCTTGTGGATTGATCGCGTTGGCTCGGATTCCCGGCCCTCGCGCCGTTGGTGCAAGGTCGCTCGCACGGACGCGAACCTGTGGTTCGCAAGCGTCTGTGCTTGCCCCTACCACTCCGCCAGAGTTCAAAAAATCCCCTGTTTCATGGGCTTTTTTGTTAACCGTCCAATCGTGTCACGCCTTTGTCCGTGCGGGACGAGAGCTCGGCTTACGCGATCAATAGCCGGTGGTCGGCGGCCACTTTGTCTGCCTCCGGTGCGGGCAGCGCGGCCTCGGTGGCAAATTCAGCCCAGCGCGCAACGGCTTGCATTACCTGATCAAGCAACGTGGGCATTCGGGGAACGCTGAATCTGTCGCCAACTGCCGTCAGGTCGGCACGACGGATGTCGTCGAACTTGCCGTTGACACTCATCAGATGTTGGTAGGTCCACTCGCCGTCAGGGTTGTACGCATGCGTGACATCGAATGCCGGTGTCAGCTCCCAGGAATGACCCTCCCGCAACAGGAACGCAAAGTTCTTGGTGTGATCGTCGCAATTGCGTGCCATGACATTGAATGCCATTCGCAGGAATAGCTGCGCGCGCGATCGATCGTCCAGACCCAGCCGCTCGGCGACCAGGAACAGGGTTTCGTAGGCGTGCGTGCCGCGCTGCTTGTAGTCGAGATGCTGCATTGCGCACAGCGATTGCACGTGGTGCTTCTTGGTGCCATCGCGATCGAAACGCTTGGTCATGAAATGCGCGCGGCCGTTTTCCTCCAGTAGTCGGCAAGAATGCATGTCGATGCCGGCCGCCTGCGCCATCCGATGATAGGCAAACTCGATCCGTCCGTAATTGGCACCCGTGCCGAGCTCAAGGTCTTTGCCTACGCCATCGAACTTGAG
>NZ_JBKJOQ010000049.1:0-49722 GCF_046595475.1 Rhizobacter sp. | reverse complement strand
TGCAGTGGCGACTTGGAACTTCATGCCCAACTCGACCGGCTGAGCGTCCGGGTCGGCTGGGGTCGCCGGCGTTTGCGCGCCGAACAGGGTGTACGTTGCGGGCGCAGTGGCAAGCGGCGCCGCTGCGGCACCACTCAGCGCCGCAGCCTGGGCGTGCGATTCGGTGGGCTCGGCGCTGGGGGAGCTTGCGCCTCCGCAGCCCTGCAGTAACAGCACGGCGACTAATGCGCAAAACGGCAGCTTCATTTCGGGCTCCTCCAAGGGCTTTTTGATCCGATGAGGCTACCTCGCCTCCTTCAACGCCGCCCCTACGAGCCTTCGGAATGAAACGTTGCACCCGGGCGGTCAGGCCGCGCGGGTTACTTTGTTTTCATCCCGAAACAGAATCGTCATCCATCAAGCGACACCGACTGGGAGCGCGCTTGCAGTAGAGCGGGCTGCACATGCCCATGGCCTTCTGCGCAAATTCTCGACCAAGAGTTGGTGGCTTGAGCGCGCACGAACCAAGGGTGGCACTACGGATCTTCGTGCTGTGCGGCACGAGACCGCCCGTGTAGATTTGTTCTCAGACTGCGCTTCTACGTCCAACTGCTTCGCGCGTGTCGACGTTCCTCGCAATCGTGCGATCGGCCATCGAGCCGACCAGTTGAACCTGCCACCAGTGATCGGTAGTCGATCCGGGTGACTACCGTGCTCCGGCCGTAGTCCAGCCACGTCAATCAGGAGGAATGCGCAATGTCTTGGTTCAGCTTCTCGGAGATTTTTTCCCGTTTTTCATCGATCGAGATCTACGCAGCGCCTCCGCCCCCGCCCCCGCCGCAGCCGGCTTTGCAGCCGGACGCTCGCCCCGTCATGGGGCCGCCCGCGCCAGACCTGCAAGCGCAACTGGAGGCGATGAGGAGGAGCGCCGAAGAAGCGGCTCGGCTGGAGGCTGAGAAGGCGGCGCGTTTAGCGCTGGAGCGGCAGGAGCAGGTGAATCGTGAAGAGGTGCAGCGCCTGGCGGACGAGGCAGCGCTCAAGGCCGCCGAAGACAAGATGCGCCAAGAGGCCGAACGCCTTCAACTGGACAAAACCACCACCGACCAGATGGTGAACGAGGCGCGTGGCATCGCGGACAAGGAGACAGCGCCGATCGTGGATCGCGAAATAGTGCGGCACGACACGCAGGTCGAGTCGACGACTGCCGAGAAAAATTTCGAGGGAGTGGCGATCAAGGAGGCCCAGCTTCCCCAGCCCCCTGATGCCGCGCCTGGCGCCCCTCCTGCGCCGCCCAGCCAGGAAATGCAAAACGCTTACGCCGCGATGCTGCTGGCACACCAAGCCGAGTTGCGTTCGGCAGCGGTGATTGCACAGATGACGGGGCAAGATCCCAATGCGGCCATTGACGCGCAGGCTCAGCTCATCAAGCAGCGCATGGGGTCAGGAAAACTCACTCAGGAGGGCATTGATCAACACGTGGGCGAGATGACCGGCGCGGCGAAGAAAGAGAGCCCTGAGTCCAGAGTTTTGCAGCAGACCCAAGATGTCGAGTCGACGAAAGACGAAAAAACCTTAGACGACAGCGCCAAAGAAGTCGCAAGCACACGCAGCGCGGCGGAGGCGGCGGAGAAGCTGGCCAGCAGCAGCCCCGCGACAACCAACCTTGAACTGAAGCAGAACGCCACCGCCCTGCGCGCGAAGGCTGACGAAGCAAGCAGGAAGCACGACCGGCTCGGAGCCGAACTCAATCTGAAGCTGGCTGAACGCAACCAGGGCATTTGGGCGCAAGAAGTCAAGGATGCCGAAAAGAGCGGAGATCAGCTATGGAAATCAAGGGCAAAAACCAATCTCTTGGGGGCTGAAGAGTTCCGCCACCAGATGCAATTGATCAAGGACGTCGTAGACCGCCAAACCGGCTTTGAAGAGTCCGCAATCGATTACAAGAAAGCCTATGAAAAGTACGATGCCTCGCTCTGCCGCCCCCCCGCCAATTCCGACCCCAATTCGTTGACCAAACCGGAGTTCGATGCAGACGGCAAGCTCCAACAGAACGACCACATCGTTCGGGAGAACGGCAAGTATTACTACTCCTCCGAGGGCTTTGCGTTCCTGGCGAATCCCAGGATTGAGTTGTCTTCAGAAGCTTCTGCCCTGTGGGAAGCTGCAGACAAAAAGAGCGAGATCTGGATCAAGCTGAATGGCGAAGATGGAAAGAGTGGCGCACAGCAGCGGCTGGATGAATATAAAAAAACATCACCCGACACGCGAATCATCCCAATAGTCCCCGCGTCGCCCCCGGCCCCCCTTGCGGCCGCCCCGGGGCAGCCTGGAACTGGGCAGCCCGAGCTGCCTACGTTTGTAGAGCCGTCGGATGCTGAAAACGCGAGCCTGGTCACGTCCAGCCAGCAGTTGCCCGCCAAGGAAGCGGAACTCAATGAGGCCCGCAAGCCCGGCAGCGGCAAAACCCCCGACGAGGTGAAAAAACTCGAGTTCGAGTGGTTCGAGCTCACCCGCGACACCGCGGTGCTCAAGCTTGACGTGGTGGCGCGCGCGAAAGTGCAAGAGCACGTGGGCGAGGTGCAAAAACTTACTCAGCTGCGTGACAGTGGCGCTGCGCCGAACGAGGTGCAAACACAGCAAGATCGGGTGGATGCGCACAGGAGCGAGGTCAACAAAGCGGTGAACGCCGCGAACCAGGAGCGGCAAAAGAGAAGCGGCGAGGTCTGGATCAGAAAAGATCCTGCCGTGGCCGGTGTCGCACCTCGTGGTGTGTTGCCCACCGACGCCATGCCGACTGCGAGCCCCGAGCTCCGTGCAGAAGACCGCAAGACACTGACGGCGAAGTTGGACGCAGAACGCGAGCAGGCGGTGGCGCTGCAGGAACAGACTGCAGGGGGCCCGCTCCCGGCGACGACCCAGACCGTGAACATGGGGGCCATGGGCAGTTCCTCCTATTCCGTTCCAGGCATGACTGCGCGCGTGTACGCGGCCGGTTCCACGGAGCCACTGCACAAACGGATGGAGTTCGAGCAAAAGCTTGGCCCCGCGCAACCTGACGCTGCGAAAAGGGAAAGCGACCACAAAGAGTTCAGCGCTGACCCAGCAGCGAAGGGGCAACAGCCCATCAATGATTTCGTCGCGAAATATGCGCAGCCCCTGCGCATCAACGGCACCACGCACCTCAAAAACACCTTGGGTGTGGCGCTCGGGTACGGTGGCCCGAACGAAGGGCCAGCGACCGAATTCAAGGAAGACCTTTTCCGCTACTTGCCAAAGGGGCAGGGCGAGTTGCTGGACAAGATGGTGAAGAAGGTCGTCGAGGAAAGTGGCAACGACAACCCGCTCATCACGCTGCTGCCCGTGTATTACTCCAGCAAGGAGACCGGTCTCGTCTCTACCATCCTCGTGAAGATCACCAACGAGGGTGGCAAGGAGCGCTTCATCGACGACCGTGGCTGGAGCTATGAGTCCATCCAGGACTATCGCAACAACAACAAGCTGCCGCCGGGCGAAACGAAGCTGGCGATCCCCAAGGACGGCAAGATCCAGCGCGACGACAAGAACAACGTGATTCTCTTTACTGGCCCAGCACGCGACGAACGATGGGACGAGGAATGGCGGCGCGAGCACCCTTGGATCGACCCGGTCATCGGTGGCTTAGGGTTGGTGGCGGGTGTTGTCGTGACCATCGGCACGGGCGGGCTGGCTGCCCCGGTGGTTGGGGCAGGGTGGGCCATGCTGGGCGCCACCGGCACCTACTTCGCGCTGACCTCGGGCCACAACCTCTATACCCAGGCGACGCACGGCCAGTCGCTGAACCCGATTGAAAACGCGGACGTTCGCATGGACTACTTGACGCTGGCCGCGTCAGCGATGCCCGTTGGGGCGTCGGGGGCCCGCTCGACAGGCCAGTTCGCTCTCGCGGCACGATGGGCCCGCACCGCGACCACCTTGGAAAAGACCGCTCAAGTGATGGGCGAGGGCGCCCGTGTATTGGGATACGTGCAGGTCGGCGCACAGGCGCACTCCCTCGGCACCAATTGGGAGAACATGTCGGGAACCGAGAGAGGCTACGCGCTCGGGGGGTTGCTCATGGGTGGCGCCGGCATTTTGACGCCACATGCGGGATTCGTGAAACGCCTGCGCGAACCTCCCGTCGAGCCGGTGGTCTCGCCAGGCAAGGCCCCAGGCGAGGGCCTGCCTGTCATTGACATGGTGCAGGGTGAAGACGGGGTGTTCCGCCGCAGCGGTGCAACGACTTCACCTCCAGGCGCGGAGCCGGGCCGAGGCGCACAACCGCGATCGACCTCGCATCCGCTGGACGCTTTTCGGGAGACACCGGAGCCCCTTGCGTTGGGCAGCGGCGCAGGGAAGCCGGCACTTGATGGTTCTGTCAAACCACCCGTCGTCGGGAACGATGGGTTGCCGCCCATTACCGTCAACCCGGGCTCCAAAGAGCCGGGCGCGCCGCGCGGTTCGGGTACCGGTTCGCATCCCGATGTCCCTCCCGGCCACGGTCAACCGACGGTTGCACCCACGAACAATTCGGGTTCAAGCGCCGTGCCGAAGCCCGCATCGGGCGCGAAAGGGCCACCCACAGACGCGCTACCGGTGCGTGTGCCTGAAAGGGTGCAACCGGTGGCAGCGCCCCTGATCGACCCGCTGCTGCAAACCCGCTCTTTTCCCGCCTTGTCCGACACAGCGGGCCCCACGTCGGCGGTAGTCGATGCTGACCCACTCACAGCATCGCCAGCGAAGAAGAATCGGGCCGAAGTGCAGGCGGCTCGCAACAGAAGCGAGTCCACGCAGAAAGAGGATGTCGTCAAGACAGACAAGGCCATTGCAAGCAGAAAAGAATCGCAAGGGCTGAACACCCGGGCCCGTCAGCAAAGCAACGCTGATCTCCGAAGCACTGCACGCGCGGCCGACCTCAACTATTTGCAAGACGGCCAGGTCACGGTGAATGGCCGAACAGTTGATGTGCAAAACCTCAGGCTGCCAGCAGACGAACACGCCTTCGTGGTGGTTGCCGATGAAACCAACCTGCCCGACCTGCCCAAGCTCGTGCGTGACATGCAAGCCCAAGGGCACATCGCGGGGCAAGAGGTGGTGCTGTACGTGTGCCGCGGCGGGGAGCTCACCAGCCCCGGCTCGCCGTTGCGCGACTCGTTCGCAACATCTTTGAGCAACGAGTTGGGCGTGCGGGTTCATGCGGCTCGCGGCGACATCACCCTGGGGCGAACCATTGACGTGCAGAAACCGGTTGTCGCTCGGCCCAACTTGCCAATGGCCGATGCAGCGCACGCGCCGCAGCGGCGCTACTGGTTGACCAAAGACGGCCACGGCCCGCGCGTCAACGAACCGTTCGGCGAAACCGCTCGCGGCCGCGGCGCCTGGATCGGCAATGAAGTCGTCGATCCGTTGCACTTGGGCCGCGGGCTCACATTCCAAGAGGCCTTGAAGGTCGGCTTCAGCGACAGCCACCACCACGCGACCACCGACAGGTACCAGGGCTACAACACCTTGTCGAACCCCAGCAACCAGGCCTTCGTCGAGTTCTTGAGGGCGTTGGGGCCTGAAACGAAATTGCTCGTCCAGCAAATTCCGCAGGCCCTGAACAAGGGCTGTTGCCCCACCCAGCCTTACTACCTGCTGCGCAGCCCGTCCGGAAGCCTGAGCCCGGTTCCGGTGGAGTTGCTGCCCGGCGGTCTGGTGCGCGCACGCGAGACCCATGTCTTTGAAGGCGGAGCGCGCATTCCCCAGGGCGTCTACCGCGCGCACGACCTGGGGTTGGAAGGAGTCCGCGGGGCTGACTTCCCCACCACAGGATCGAGAGAGGTGCTGGTCAACTACGTCGCCGATGCCACGACCCCGCTGGAGGGCTCGGCGCGCATGCGCGACTACATAGACCACTTCGCTGCAATCTTCAGGCAGACGCCGCCGGAACTGGCTCAGCAGGTGTACCTGGGCATCACCAGCGTGTCGCCGCGCCTGGCCGGAGGCGCGGCTGAATTGATCAACGTCATGGCCTACATGAGGCAGGCCCACCCCGACGTGAATTTCCAGGTTGCGGGGCTGGGCGAGATCAACTTCTTCAACAAGGAAGCCGTGGAGTCCCTGGTCAGTTTGTCGGGGCAGCATGGCCCGCACACAATGGAGAACGCAGCCAGCTTCCTGCATATGCTGAACGAGCAGTTGCGCGGCAGCATGGTGGTGGTTCACATGGACATCGGTCGCCCGATCGAGATGAATGTCGAGGGGCGACACCTGCTGGTTCACGGCGAGGTCGAATACCAGAACCACCAGAAGATGATCGACATGGCCAACAAGTACCCGAACGTCCAGTTCGTCTGGGCTCATGCAGGCGGCCTCAGCCGCTCAGGCTACCCCGGGTCATACGGCACCGGTGGCCACACCGAAATGCTCAGGGATGTGCTGACCCAAACACGCAATGTGAAGATCGACATGTCGTGGAGCACCGTGGCAGAGAAGGTGGTTCGCGACAACCACCGCACCCATGACTGGGTGGGGGGCAAGGGCAAGGGCATCATGAACGAGTTCCAGAACCGCTTCGTCTACGGTTCGGATTCCATCGGGCAAGACCTGAAAAGCTATTCGGCGCCGCTGCTGGCCTATTTCGACGGCGGGATCATTCCCAACCTTGTAGCGCCGGAACAGTTCCTTCGCTACACCGCTGCGGCCCTCATGGAAGGCGGCGCCCGCGCCTTCCATGCCTACATGCGCACGAATGCGCGGATGCTGGAAAACCACCCGCTCACAGGCGTCTGGGATATGGATGCGCCGCCACAACAGTCAGCTTCCAAGCTGTGGGTGCCTGGCGGGCCGCCCGAGAAGCCTTCGCCCACCCGAGCCGAGGCTCTCAGCACCCCCACAGAAGTGTCGGCAGCCACCAAGAGCTGGGAGCTGCCACGCCAGCAGGTGGGCGATCAGGCAACACAAAACGTCTTGCATGAAGTGCACCGCGCAGGCGGGCGGCTCGAAGGGGCCCGCTACGTCGCCACGCCGGCGCAACCGCATGGCGACACGGGGCTGGCGTCGGTCGACACCTTCGGCAGCCTTGCCGAGGCGATGGAAGCGGTGGACAGCGGCGCCGTGCCCGCTGCAAGCGAGGTGCTGGTCGTCTCAGACGCCTCTGTGCAAACCGGCCAGGCCGTGCCGCAGGAAGGCCTCCTGGCCAAGGTGAGGCTCGACGTGGCGCAAGGGCGAGCGGCCTTCGATCGCTTGGAGTTCAACGCCGGCTACCGGGGGCCACTCAAGATTGCCTTGCCGGAGGGATATCGCAGTGACGCGCCCTTGATCAGGGTGGAGAACGGGCAGCCGGTCGACGTGCTCAACGGCGGGCGCATCAACCTGTTCCAGAGGCGGTTGCCCGACCTACAGATCTTTGGCGAAGGGGATGGCCTGCGCGTAGACAAGCGCCTGGTGGCAGAGGCCGTGCCGGTGCCCGAAGGCTATTTCGCCGTGTCAGCCGACGGGCGAGCAGGCGGCTTGCGCGATGCCGATGGGCAGGTGCTTGACGGCCCGGCCGTTGCGCGCAGGATCCAGTCGCACGCGAACTACCAGCCCGGCCAACCCGTCTTCATCTATGCCTGCGATGGCGGAGCCGGCGTGGTTGCCTTGGCGCAGGAAGTGGCGACCGCGTTGCGCGTCGACGTCTATGCGGGCAATGCGCCCATGCGCGTTGACAGCCAGGTCGTGTCAGACGGGTCGGTGGCCTACACCCATCGAATCTCATTCGAAAGCGACCCTGCGGCGAACGCGCCCGACGGCCAGTTCCGCCGCTTCCGGCCCGGCCTTCCCATCGCAGAGGTCTACGAGAACGGCGCCCTGGTGCATGAAGCCTCCGCCGAGGCGCTCGCCCAGCCGTGGCGCCTGCCTCGCCCCGAGCAGGCCGGCGTCGATCCACAACTGTTGCCCTCTGCCTGGCCGCCCACCGCAGGCGGTGCCGGCGGTGGCCACAGCACCCTGCGCATGGCGAATGCGCCCCACGATTTCAGCGTGCCGGGAACGCAGTGGCCCGAGCTGCTGCAAGAGATACGCTCCGGCCGGCTGACGCTCGACGGTGAACTCAACGTCTACCTGTTCCAGCGCGGCACTGCCGTGGACACCGCCGCAGCGCAAGACTGGCAGGCGTCGAATCAACTCAAGGGTTGGGTGCACACCCCGGAAGGCTCGAACAAGCCACGCTGGTTGGGGCAAAGCCACCCTGACAAGAGTCACGGCACGCGCGCCAGCGCGCCGCGCAAGCAGGGCGGGCTGGGCGAAGGCCCGCGCGGGTCGCAAGACTACTTCGTGGTGTCTCGCAAGCCGCCGCGAGAGGTGCTGGCAGACGGTGGGTTCGAGGGCGTCCCGTGGGCGCCCTCAGATCTATCGGGTTTGGCGCTGCGGACCGAGCCCGCGCCAGCTACCGCTGCTATCGCGACTACCGACGACGCGGGCAGGGCAGGCGGTGCGCCACCAGCTGGAGCACCACCCGATGGCGCTGACGCGCTCCCTCCGGCTGCTGGTGGCGCAAGCGGTCGCCGCGCGCGTGGAGTTTCCTTCGCAGGTGCCGGAGGCTCTGTATTGGCGACGGGCGGGTGGGCGACGCTGATGGGCCACATGCCCGGTACGTTCACCGACCCCACGTTGTCGGGGCCGGTGGCCTTCATTTACCGGGGGCTGATGGCCGCCGGCCGGACCCAACTGGCTCAGTCGATCAACACGCATATTGATGAAGTCGCCACGGGTCAGGGCGCGGGCGGGCACCTCGATGCACTCGAAAAGAAGTTGGTCAAGCGCGGCGGCTTGATCGGCATTCCCAAACCAGACCGAGCGGTGTTCCTGAACGCAATCAACGACTTGCGGCAAGACGCTGGCAACACCGTGGCACTGGACGCGTTGCGCACTGCGCCGCGCAAGATACTGTCCACTCAAACGATTGCGGGCCGGGTCAACGCCTCGCTTCAGATCGGCACGCTCGGTGTCAACACCGGCAACACAGTCAGTTGGTTCATCACGCACGGGTTTGAGCCCGGCAATCCGGCGACTTACAGCAACGCCATTCTCGGGACCGCCAACATCGCGTTGAACAGCGTGAACATTGCCGAACGGATTGCCCCGCTCGCCAAGCTGCACGACTACGCAAACCTCACCGCAATCAGACTCACCCGTACCGGGGTGATGGGAGGGTATGCGACGGGCTCCGTTCCATGGGCCATCAAGGATTCCTTTCCTGACGACCCCAGCGCACCCATTGGGCTGCGGGCCACGAAAGCGGTGCTCGATCTGGGCTTCGGGTATGGCGCAGCACGGCAGGGCATCAACGATGTCCGGGCCGTGCGCGGCAAGCCTGCGCTCCCCAGCCGCGTCGCACCGCTCGTCATTTTGGGCGGCGCAGTGGTGGCGCGACTCGGCATCGAATTGGTGAATTCGATCCTTGCCCATAAGGATTCAAAGCAGAGTGACACTCCTGCCAAGACGACTTCAACCACCCCAGTCGGAACCGCTAACGGCACCGGCCCGACCACCACTTCAACCACCATCGCGACTGCGCCGCCGACGGACGGCGCGAGCGACATCTCGCCTCAGGCGCCGCCGGAAGCCCCATTTGTGGCGACCGAGCCACCGAAGCCGGAACCCCTGTTCGCCATCGTTAGCGATGCTGACCGCAGCACCGCAACCCTCTGGGGCATCGCCGAAGCCAATGCTGACCACCTTCTTTCGGCGCAGGCAGCGAGCGAGGCCCGCTCGCGCGGTGGTGAAGTTTCTGTGGTTGCCCAAGCCTTGCAGCAACTGGTGCAGATCAACCCGCAGTACGGCCTGAACCTGTCGCTGATGGATGGCAGGCTGAGCAATCAGCCGGGCGATCCCGACGTGGTGCTCAATGGTTGGCGTTTCCAAGTGAATGACACTGCGGCCGCCGCTGGTTGACGGTTTGCGCTCGTACGTACCCTGAAGGCCGGTGTCTCACCTCATGGGGGATGGCCGCCACGCTTGCCGGGGGTACCTCGAGCGCAATCTGAATCCATGGAAGCTACATCCGTCTTGGAAGCTGCGGCCGTCTGGTGACAGCTGCAGCACCAAGGGCAGCATGAAGCGCTCGTTCGAAGCCGAGCGATGCGGAGGCGCGCCTGAGTCGTGGCGGCGTAGTGCTTGCCCCGTGCACCCGGCTGTGAATATCCACTTGACATCAGATCCGGTGCACTAAGCTCTTGCCTGAAAATGAAAGCGTCATTTTTTGAGCGGCACCATGACCCTTGAAGTGCGAGAGATGAAGTTGGAGGAGGTCGATATCGTGATCGACTATTTTCTCAGCGCCAGCGCCGAACACCTGGAGATGCTGGGCGTGGACCCGCACAAGACCGTGCCCGGACCTTTGAACTTTCACCAAGCGGTCACGCGATGGGTGTGCGGCGACTCGAGCGTTGACGAGACCGCTGTCTCGGCTGCTGCGTCAGCTGAGAGGCTCTTCTGCCACGGACAAAACGGCGACCTGAACGCATGACTGTGCCCGCGCCATCTAAGACCGTGCCACCTTCGAGCGATATCGAGCAGCTCATGGCTGATGCGCCAGAAGCCCTCGAAGCGGGGCTGCCCTCCAGCGCACTCACTTTCGCCGGGCGCGTCTTGGGCGACTATCGCCTGCTCGAACTCATTGCCCGCGGCGGCATGGGCGAGGTGTACCGCGCCGAACGCGCCGATGGTCAGTACGAACAACAAGTGGCCGTCAAGGTCGTGCGAGACGATGGAGACAGCAGTTACTTGCTGCAGCGCTTCGCCGCCGAGCGGCGCATCCTCGCGGCACTTGACCACCCCAACTTGGCCAAGCTGCTCGATGCCGGTGTGACCCCCGAGCACACGCCCTTCTTTGTGATGGAGTTGGTCGACGGTTCGCCCATTGACGTTTACTGCGAACACAACAAACTCACGCTCAGCGCGTGCCTGCGCCTGTTTCGAACCGTGTGTTTGGTGGTCGACTATGCGCACCGCCAGGGTGTCGTTCACCGTGACCTGAAGCCCAGCAATGTGCTGGTCACCCGCGATGGCCGCGTCAAGCTGGTCGACTTCGGCATCGCCAAGCGGCTGGTACCCGTAGAAGGTGAAACCGGCGCCAGGCAAACGGACACCGCACAACGCGCGCTCACTCCCGAGTACGCCAGCCCCGAGCAGGTGCGCGGCGAAGCTGTCACTCCCGCCAGTGACATCTATTCGCTGGGCGTACTGTTGTACCGGTTGCTGACCGGTGCCAGCCCCTACGCCGGTGCGACCCAAGACAGCTACGCTCTCACCCGCGCCATCTGCGAGACCGAACCGCAGCCACCGAGCCGGGCCATGCAAACCGCGCCACGACCGCTGCGTCGCCAAGTGCAGGGCGACCTCGATGCCGTGATCCTGATGGCGTTGCGCAAAGAGCCGCAGCGGCGCTACCTGTCGGCCGAGGCACTGGCCGACGACCTCTTCCGTCACCTGGAAGGGCTGCCGGTGAAAGCGCGTCGCGGCGCCATGAGTTATCGCACCGGGCGTTTCCTGTTGCGCCACCGCGCCGTAGTGGGGGCCGTGTTGCTGGCCAACGTGGCGCTGGTCACGGGCATTGCGCTGGCCAGCTATCAGACCTTTGAAGCGAATCGCCAGCGCGAGCGCGCGGAGCGGCACTTTGTGAGCGTGCGCAAGCTGGCCAACGTGATGGTGCGTGACATGCACGATGCCATCCGCGTGCTGCCCGGCTCGACGCCGGCGCGCAAGCTGCTGGTGGACAACGGGCTGCAGTATCTGGAGCAGTTGAGCAGTGAAGCACGCGACGACGCCGCGCTGCAGACCGAGCTGGCCACCGGTTATCGCACCATTGGTGACATCCAGGGAAGGCCAGGCAACAGCCTGGGCGACCCGCAAGGGGCGCTCAAGAGTTATGGCCGGGCGGTGGCACTGTTGCAACCCCTCACGGCTGCGGCGCATCGGCGTGATGCCAACTTTCGGGATGCGCAGCAGGAATTGGCGAGCGTGTACATACGACAAGGCATGGTGCTCGGTTTCACCGGCAAGCTGGAAGAAGCCCAAGCGGTGCTGCATGCGGGCATCCCATTGGCCAACGAACTCGCCGCGGCCGACCCTAAGCACCGGGAGCGCCAATCTCTGCGTGCCATCATGTACGGGCAGCTGAGTCAAGTGCAGATGTTTGCGGGCAAGAGCGACGAGTTCCTGAAAACTTCCGCCATCGCAGCGCAGTGGCTGGAAATCCTCGTAGCCGAAGACCCGAACGACGCCAAGGCGTGCATGTCACTCGCAGCAAGCTATGGAACGCGAGGTGAATACCTTAGTGAACGCGGCGCTGACAAGGAAAGTGCGCGCCTATCACTCGACGCTAATCGCAAGGCCACTGCGCTGCTAGATCGGCTCTCAGCGAAGCAGCCTGACGACACCGCGGTGGCACGCGCGCTGGCAACAACGCTCGTCAACCAGGTTTCGCCCTTGGTGCGCCTGGGTGAACCTAGGCAGGCTTCCGAGCAAGCGCGGCGCGCGCTAGAGATTCACTCCGTGTTGGCTGCGAAAAATCCCAGCGACCCCTCGTACCGCGCCGATGTGGCACGAGTGAAAGCCACGTTGAGCGAAGCCCTGCTGTCGCTCGGTGAAGTGGCCGAAAGCGTGGCTGTCGCCAGTGCAGCTGTGGCTTCCTTTGAAGCTTTGCCGGCGGGCGTACGTGCGGAAACCAACGTCCTTTATGTACATAGTTTCGGCGTTCATCAGCTCGGCAGCGCGCTAGAGCGGCGATCACAGTTGCCGGGGGTTTCCGCCGCTGCAGCGGCAATGGATCACCAGACCGCTTGCAAGCGAGAGCGAGAGGCGCTGACCATGCTTGAAGGCCTCGTCAAGGCAGGTTTCAACGACCCCCCTGGTAGTTCGTTTGCCAACGCCGCCCGCGAGGCATTGCGCAAATGCAACTGATGAATCGTGACTGACATGGGGCGCTGCCAGCTTGAAAGTGAGAGGCGTCAAGGCCCATTCAAGCTTGTTTCGGCTTCGCGCTCTGAAATGATGGGTGCTTGCCAGCGGCGTGCTGTGCGCCGAGAAGTGGCCACTGGTCGTTGCCAGAATCCGCCGCCAGTTCCTCGCCAAAGAGCAACCGGTGCGCGTTGGCGGCTGCAGCCTCCCCTCGACGCGTGCGGATTTGATCCACTGCACGATGGCCCACCTCCATCAGCGCCTCGGCGGTGCTTGCCTTTTCAACCGCGAGCGTCAAAGTGAAGCCACGCAGGCCGAGCTCAGCCGAGATGAGTTGAGTGAGTGTTGCCGTAAAGCTGCTGTAGTCAAGAGGCTTTGCTTCTTGGGCGCGCTCTGCCGCTGAGCCTAGGGTGGCAGAGCGGCCGTGGGCGGGCTTCTCTTGCGTAGACAAGGGCTCGATCAGGCCCAGGCTGTTGAGCGCGTGGAAGTCTGCAGGCCCGACGTTTTGCACCCTGCCCCGCAGCGTGTCTTCGGAGATCTTCCCGTCAATCAGCAGCAGCAGATTCCGGCGCAGGCGTTGCTGGACCAACGCCTTGGCGACGATCTCTGCCCGCCCAGTTTCGGTCTTTACCCAGATCAATGTGCTTCCTTTGAAGTTGCCGCTGACGCTTGGCGTGTTCGCGTCGGAATGGCGTTGCATCGTACGGCGAGGTGCCGCTCAGGTGCCCTACGGTCTTTCGTAGCCACCCCATGCCTGCGCCATTTGCAGGAACCTCTACGGCTTGTTTCAATCGAAGCGCAAGCTAGGCACACGCCGTGCACCATGATTCAAGCACTTGCATTTCGGATTGCTTCCCATGTTGATGCGCGCTGCCAACGCCGCTGCGACCCTTGCCATCACCTTCAGCCTGTCTGCCTGTAGCAGTGGTGAAGAAGCTTCAAACCTCGCGGGTGACGCGAATGGTTCTGTTGCGCCGGATTGCCCTTCCCCACGTGCCGCACAACTGCCGGCCGCCGACCCGGCGCTGGCGGGGGTGTCGCACAAGTTCTACAAGATCACCGTGGTCGACGACGCTACGAGCCAGCCGATTGCAGGCGCCACCGTCAAGACAACCAGCGGCGACACCTACACCAGCGACGACAACGGCAACGTGGCGTTCTACGAGCCGGGCCTGATGGGGCGAAACATCTGGTTCTCGACCACGCGCGAGGGCTACACCATCTTGCCCGACGGCCTGGGCATCTCCGGCACGCGGCTGCGCATCTCGGAAGGCGGCAGCGGCAGCATCAAGATGAACCAGACTGGTACACCCCCGGCGATTGCCGCAGGCGACATGCAAACCCGGCTGCTGGCCCGCGATGTACCGGGCCGCGCCGAATGCATGGCCTTGCAGATCGTAGACAGCCTCACGCAACGCGGTGTGCCGCTGGTCAACGTGGCTACGGCGAATGGCAGCCACCTGAGCGACAGCCAGGGCATCGTGGCGTACTGCGACCCCGACCACTTCGGCCCGATGGCGTTGCAGCTGACCAGCCACGGCTACCAAGCGCTTGAAAAGACGGTGACGCTGGCCGCGGGCGAGTCGGCAACGCTGGAACTGACGCGCAACAACGTGGCCGAGCGCCTGTACCGCATCACCGGGCAGGGCACTTACCGCGACAGCCTGTTGCTAGGCTTCAAGATCCCCGTGCGCAACGGCGGGTTGAACGCGGGCGTCACCGGGCAAGACTCGGTGATCTCCACGGTCTTCAAGAACAAGGTGTTCTGGATCTGGGGCGACACCAATTCGGCCGGCTATGCGCTGGGCAACTTCTACACGACCGCGGGCACGTCTGAGCTGCCCGCGCAGGGCGGGTTGACGCCCGACAAGGGTGTGGACATCACCTACCTCAGCAACTCGGGTGGTGATTTCGTGAAGGGAGTGATCCCGGACATCTTGCCGCAGCTCTTGTCACCGGTCTGGATGGGCGCGCTGGTCACCGTGCCCGACAAGGACGGCGCAGAGCAGCTGTTCGGTACTTACAGCAAGGCGATCAGCGACAGCGAATCAGCCGAGCGAGGCTTGGCACAGTACGACGAAATCAGCAAGAGCTTCAAGTCGGTGCTGGTGTACCCACTGACGGCACGGGGCGTGCCCAGCGGCGGGCAAGTGTTGCGGCTGCGCAGCGGTGGCCAAGACTGGGCGCAGTACAGCAACAACCTGCGCATCGCGGCCAAGGCCGAGGCGCTCGTCGACAGGGGTGCCTACCAAGTGTTTACCGGGTGGAGCGACAGCGCAGCCACGCGGCTCGACGTGGTGAACGGCGCGGTGCAGTACCGCTGGCGCAACGGCTCATCCGGCGAAGAAGTTTCGCAAGCTGCGGTGAGGGCCGAGGGCCTTGCGGCGGGCCAGAGCCTTGAAGGCCACCTGCGCGACGTTCAGACGGGCAACAGCATCGCCGCAGCGGTTGGCACGGTGCACTGGAATGCGCATCGCAGGCGCTTCGTTCAAATCATTCAGCAGAAGTTTGGCACCTCGTTGGGTGGCGAGCTTTGGTACGCCGAGGCCGATACGCCCATGGGCCCGTGGGTCGACGCACGCAAGATCATTACGCACGACGACTACACCTTCTACAACCCCTACACGCATCCCTACCTGTCTATGGACGAAGGGCGCACGGTGTACTTCGAAGCCACCTACACATCAACCTACTCTGGCAGCAAACCGACCCCGCGCTACAACTACAACCAGGTGATGTACCGCGTGGACACCGACGATCCCAAGCTGGCCATGCCGGTGCCGGTGTACGACCTCAGCGCCACGTTGCCTGGTCAGTTCGTGCGCCGCGGCGCCATCACCGGTAGCGCGTTGATCGCGGCCAGCTTTCTGGCACCCGATCATGCCGCCCCGGGCACCGTGGCCGTGGGCTGGGACGCTGCCGCTGGCGCCGCCAACCGCAAGCTCGTGACGGGTGCGGCCGTGGCCGAGCGATTGTTCTACGCGATGCCAGTCGGCAGCGCCGCGCGGCCGACGAGCGCGGTGCCGCTGCACGAGTTTGAGCATGCCGATGGCCGCCGCGCCTACTCGGTCGACGCCAGTTGGGTTGCTGCAGGATTTGTACGTGCCGCCCGGCCCGTGGCCTATGTGTGGCGCAACCCGGTTCAGGTGAAGATGCCAGTCGGCGACTACCACGAGCTGGCCCCGAGCACCCTGCAGACCTGCAAGCTACCTGGCGCGGCTTAAGGGCGGCAGGCGTTTGCTGGACCTCCAGCTGCGAGGTTGCTGTGATCTAGCGTCGTTCACGCGCAGCGGCGCAGGGCTTCGCGGGCAGCAGGAACGAAAGAACGACTGGGTGGGCCATCGTCACCCTCGTTCGGGCTCGCGAACAGCTTGAGCGCCTGGCGTTCTCGTGCGCAGGCGGCCCGGTGATCGGCTGATGCTGCAGCAATGGTGCGGGCCGGCAGCTGCGACTGCTGATCCAGAGCGCGACCCAGCTGGTGGTAGCTCAAGGCTTGCCGATAGAGGATGTAGGTTTCGGCGCGCGCGCCGTCGGGCAAGGCCTCGTAGGCTGCCACGGCTGCGCTGGCGGCTGCCACGCTCGCGGCCACGTCGCCCACCGCCAGCAAGGCTTCGCTCAACGAGCCTTGCACCCGTGCCGCGTCAGCGCGGAACAGCGGGTCGCTTGGGTTCTTTGCGGCCAAGACGGAAAGAATCTCCAGGGCGCGGCGCGAGTGCTCAGCGGCTTGCCTGGGTTGGCCCAGGCGCAGTAAGGCCAAGGCCTGATCGTCGAACCCGATGGCCAGGGGGCGTGCTACCACGGCGTTGTCGGGCTGGGTTGCATACAGGCGCTCCCGCAGCGCGGTGGCTTTGCGGTGAGACTCAAGCGACAGGCGCGCGCTTTCCTTGTCCAGGTCGTGCTGAATGAAATATTCACCCCGTGTCGACTCGTTGGCTGCAAGCGTCATGCTTGCGATGGTGTCGTTGGGATCCGTCGCGACCACAACTTCAAGCAACCGCGAAGCCGTCGCTGAGGTTTTCAGGAACTCATCGATCTTGCCCGCGAACATCTGAACCTGCCCGAGTTGGCCGTAAATTCCGGCCCTCATCAACTGGCGTTTTCTGTGGTTGGAGTCGGCTGCTGCAAGTTCGTCTGCCAATGCAACGCCGGTCTGCAGCACCGTCAGCGCTTCTTCCACCTTGCCGGTAAAACCCATCAGTGCACCCTGGCGCTGGTACACGGTCACCAGCTCCTGCTGCGCATCATGCAGAAGGTTGGCGTCGCGCTGGCCGGCCTGCGCGACCACGGGTTTCAGCAATGCGGCGGCACGGCTGTAGCTTTGTTGGGCGCCTTGTGGATCGCCGAGGTTGCTGCCACCTGGCCGCCCCTGAATGTCACCAATCGCGCGGTAGCCACTCGCCAACTCGATCTGCAATGCTTTGTCGTCACGCGCTTCGGTGCTCAGCCCTTCAAGGTATTTCAGCGCGTTGTCCACCAGCAGCTTGCGCGCCGGTGTGGAGCCGGGCAACACGCGGATGGCGTCGTGCATGTCGCCCATCATCGCGTTGGCCAGCTTGCGAACGCTCGCAAAGTACCGCTCGGCTCGGTCGCGTTGGCGGTGCGCTTCAACCGCCTGGTAGGTGGCAACTGAAATGCCTACCACGAGTGCGATGTTGGCCAGCAGCGCCGCAACCGCCGCTGTGCGATGGCGCAGCATGAAGCGACCTGCGCGGTAGCTCCAAGCACCGCGCCGCGCTTGCACCGGCAGCCCTTCGAGGTGGCGAAACAGATCGTCGGCCAGCGCCTCGGCCGACGAGTAGCGGCGCTGAGGTTCCTTGCGCAGTGCCATCAATGCGACGGCGTCGAGGTCTCCCTGCAACTGGCGTTTGAGCAGGCGAGGCGCCGTCTGCAAGGCTCGACTGGGCGGCTCAGGTTCGGTTTCGCAAATGGCCCGCGTGAGCGAGTAGCGGTCGAGGGCCACGCCAGCGTAAGGGCTGGCTCCCGTCAGCAGACGATAGAGCAGAACGCCCAGCGAATAGATGTCGCTGGCCGGGGTGACGGTCTCCCCACGCACTTGTTCGGGGCTGGCGTATTCGGGCGTCAGTGCGCGCAGCGCAGTGGCAGTGCGCGTGGCGTCTTCCTCGGCGAGGGGCAGCAGACGCTTGGCAATGCCAAAGTCGACCAGCTTGACGACGCCATCGTGGGTCACCAGCACGTTGCTGGGCTTCAGGTCGCGGTGAATCACGCCCTGCCGGTGCGCATAGTCGACTACCAGACACACGGTGCGCAGCAGCGCCACGCGCTCGGGCAAGGCCAGCCGGTTGTGCTCGCAGTAGGTGTCGATCGGGGTGCCGTCGACCAGTTCCATGACGAAGAACGGCGCGCCGTCTGCCGCGATGCCCGCGTCAAGAAGCTTGGCCAGGTTGGGGTGGTCGAGTGCGGCAAGGATGCGGCGTTCGGCGTTGAAACGTTGCAACAAGAAGCCGCTGTCTGCGCCCTCACGAACCACTTTCACCGCCACCTGCTTTTCATACTGCCCATCGGCCCGTTCGGCCCGGTAGACCTCGCCCATGCCGCCGCGTGCAATCAAGGCCAGCAGCCGATAGTCACCCAACATGCGGCCAGCCAGATCGGCCGGTGGGGTGGGCTCAAGCGGGCCCAGGTCGACCCCTGAGAGGCCGGCGTCGAGTTGGCTAGTCTGTTCGGCGGCTGCGAGCAAGGAATCAAGCTCCGCTTTCAGCAGCGTGTTGTTGCCACACACCTGTTGTACGTGTGCGGCGCGCTCGTGAGGGGCGAGTGCGAGCGCGTCAGCAACGAGTTGCTTCAGTTGACTCCACGGCGGCAGCGCGTCGCAGTTCGTCATGCTTTGCTGCGTGCGGGCCGTGATGTGGCGAGTGCAGCAGTGCCACCCAGATCGCGCAGCAGCCACGCGCGCGCGCTTGCCCACTCGCGCTTGACCGTGGAGGGCGAAATGTTCAATGTCGCGGCGATTTCTTCGGTGCTCAAGCCGCCGAAAAACCTGAGCTCGACCACTCGGCTTTGCATGGTGTCGAGCTGCTCAAGCCGTTGTAGCGACTGGTCCAGCGCCGCGATGTCGAGCGCAGCATCACTTTGATGGTGATCCATGGCGGGCAGACCGAGATCTGCGTCGTCGGGTTCGCCAAGCGAGGTGAACAACTCGCCGCCCCCCCTTTTGGCCGCACGCCGCGCACGCGCGTGATCAACGAGGATGCGGCGCATGAGGGTTGAGGCCAGTCCAAAGAACTGCGCTCTCGACTCCCATTCGAACTTGCCCTGCTTGGGTAACCGCAAGAACGCCTCGTGCACGAGGCCGGTGTCTTGCAGGGTGTGCCCCGGGCGTTCGTGGCGAAGGTGGCGGCCCGCCAGGCGGCGCAACTCGTCATACAGAAGTGGCCAGGCCTTTTCGAGCGAGCCCGTGTCGCCGTTGCTCCAGCGCTGCAGCAAGAGCGTCAACGACGGATCGAAAGAGTTGGTTGTCATGGCACTCTCGGTTCACGGGCTGAGTGGCAGCGCAGCTTAGAGCATGAGTATGCAAAAACGTGCTTGCCGAAGCGGCCGAAATTGCGTTCAGATGTGAGGGACTACGCGAACCCGTAGTCCGGCAAAAAACCCATTGGCATGCCAGAGGCGATTGTCCCGGGTGCCGACAGCTCGGAGCCCCCGGGTTTGAAGCTACTTGTTTCTACCTCTGTTATTTGCACTTCAACGCAAGCGAGTTGGCGGTGGCTGTTCCCGGGCAGATGCGCTGCGCCTTGCCTGCCCCCTGGCGCACGGGGATTGAGGTATCCAACTGAAACAGCATGGTCCTTTACGCGCTTCTTTTTCGCTTTGAAGAAGGAGAGCCCCGTGTTTATTTGGAGACCCTCTATGCTTCATGCTCAAGACCACGCAGCGATTGCTGCGCATGCATCCCGACCGGCCGGTTCGCTGTTGGGGTGCGACCCCTTGCTCCCGCTGTCTGAACAGGATAGGACTCGCCGCCCGCTTCCAGCCTTGCTGACGAAGCTGATCGATGCCGCTTGTGGGGAATCACGGCGGGCCGTGATTCGACGCAGATTGGACCAACTCGGATTCGACTGGCTGGCCTACGGAAGAATCTCGTCCACCGGGCCCGCAGCATTGACGGGGCTCTGCGCTAGCTTCACGCCCCCGCGATGGGTGCAGCGCTACTGCCGTGAGGAGTACGTCGAAGTTGATAGACGGCTGGCGGACACCTCCAGCTCAGGCTTGCCGTACATCTGGGACCTTAGCGCGCTGGCGCGGCCGCTCCATCACATGTCGGAATCAAAGACCGTGCGATTCACCAACGACATGCGAGATGCTGGCGCGTGCTCCGGCGTGTGCATGCGACTGCCCGGCCGCTACGCTTGTGAAGATGCCTTCGCGAGCCTCTCCTCGCGCAGGCGCGGTTGCGAATGGATTGATGACGGCCTGCTCGGCCGGGTATTGACGCTTGCAGCATGCGTGCATCAGTTCCACAGCCGCTACGCCGTAGCGTCAGAGCGTCTCGACGACGTGGGCACGGAGCTGACGCCCACGCAAGTTGACGTGATGCGCTGTTTGATGCGGGGCTTGAGCGACAAGGCAATCGCGTGCGAGCTGAAGTTGAATTTGCACAACGTTGACTACCACCTGCGCCAGCTGCGCCGCCGTTTTGGCGCCAGCAACCGTGTCAAGCTCGTGCAGGAGGCTATGAGGGTTCTCGAAGGCGCACCCCTGCGGCATTCTGCCCGGCCCCCCGTATTGCACAGCCAACACTTGACCACCCAAACGTTCGAGTGGTACGGCGCCGAATACGCTCGTCCACTCCGCCAATAACGAAACGGGTTGCAGCAGAAATGCTGCAACCCGTTTTTCGTTGCACGCTTCAAAGTGCCTCGATGGCGTCGCCATTGTCATGGCAGCTTTGTGGGTGTTCCGCGCCAACGCTGGCGCGGCTCGAAGACTGGCTCAGCGCTGCAAGAAGCGTGGAACGCTGAGCGAGCCCAGCAAGCTGCCTACGCGCTCCATCATGCTCGTGGGCTGCGCCGTTGCTGCCGCCGCGGCCACCTTGTCGAGCTGCTGCGCGGCAACCATGTCGCGGTTCAGCGGCAGCGAGCTTTGAGCGGGCTTCAGGCTGTCGAAGCGCGAAGCGTTGGCAGCCGGCACGCTGGCCGCCACTGTTGGCTGCGGCGCGGGCGAACGCTGTGCAGCGGGCCGCAGAACGGGGGCGAGCCAATCCAGGATGGGCTGCCACTGGTCAAGGTCGGACTGCACCTTGGACGCCGGCATGTCGAACAGCGACAAGCCACGCTCCAGGCAGCGCACATAACCTTGCGTTTCGCGCAGCACGCCGATGAAGGGCAGCTTCTGCTTCGCGGCCCATTCCTTGAGCACTTCGTCGGCCTTTGTGCGTGCGTCGAGCCGCATGCCGATGGCGGCCACCAGGCATTTGCCGGTAGACACGCGCGGCAACGTCAGCAGTTCGGCATAGCAGTCGGCGGCAGACTCGCGGTCGAAGACCGAGTTGCACACCGGCATGAGGATGGCGTCGGCAAACATGGCCACCCGCGCGAGATCGAAGCCGCGCAGGCCGCCGGGGGTGTCTAGCACCACGTGGCCAACGCCGGCAGGTGCGCGCAGCACGGTTTTCGGGTCTACCGTCCAGCCGACCAGGGGAGAGAGGTTGGGCGTGACTTGCGTGGAGCGCAGCCGCAGCCAGGCTTGCGTGGACTGCTGCTTGTCGACATCGCCCAGCATGACCGGCATGCCGTTGTGCGCGCAATAAGCGGCCAGGTGCGTGGCCAGGGTGCTTTTGCCGCTTCCACCTTTGCGATTGACAACTGCAACAACGGGCATGAAAAGGTGCGTCCGAGAGAGGTGCCGTAGCAGAGGCCAGGGCCGTTCATTACATCACCAAACCGGGGCTTGTCCCATAGGAGGCTGCCCGTGTAGCCGCCAACTTGTGCCGCGTTCAAGCTCCTGGGGGTTACCACTTGTCTCCGAGCATGTCTTCGCACGCCACCGACTCCCGCTACGCCTGGGCACGCCTCGTCGTCACCCTCTTGTTGATGACCATCGGCAGTGGCGCCATGTATGTGGTGGCGGTGGTGCTGCCCTCTGTGCAGGCCGAGTTCGGGGTGGCGCGTGCCGATGCGTCGCTGCCTTACACCGCAATGATGATCGGCTTCGGCGTGGGTGGCATCGCGATGGGTCGGCTGGCCGATCGCTTCGGCGTGATGGTGCCGGTGCTGATCGGGGCCACCGGCTTGGGGGCGGGCTTCCTGGTGGCAGGCTCGGCGCCCAACATCTGGGTCTTTTCGGCCGCGCATGGCGTGCTGCTCGGCCTGCTGGGCTCGTCGGCCACGTTTGCGCCGCTGGTGGCCGACACCTCGCTGTGGTTCGTGCGCCGCCGCGGCATTGCGGTGGCGATTTGCGCCAGCGGCAACTACCTGGCCGGCGCCATCTGGCCGCCCATCGTGCAGCACTTCATAGAGAGCGTCGGCTGGCGCCACACCTACTTCGGGCTAGGCGTGTTCTGTGCCGTCACCATGCCCTTGCTGGCCTTGCTGATGCGCCCGCGGCCGCCGAAGCCAGACGTTTTGGTCTCAGCGGCGAGCGAGGGTGCCGCACTGGCGCGGCCCTTCGGCTTCTCCATCGGCCATGCGCAGGCGCTTTTGTGCGTGGCGGGAGTGGCCTGCTGCGTGGCCATGTCGATGCCGCAGGTGCACATCGTGGCCTACTGCGGCGACATGGGCTACGGCGCAGCGCGCGGTGCCGAAATGTTGTCGCTGATGCTGGCGTGCGGCATCGTGAGCCGCCTGGTCTCGGGGGTGATCTGCGACCGAATCGGCGGCTTGCGCACTTTGCTGCTCGGCTCGGTGCTGCAGGGCGCGGCCTTGTTGCTCTTCCTGCCCTTCGACGGCTTGGTGTCGCTGTACGTGATCTCGGCCATGTTCGGCTTGTTCCAAGGTGGCATCGTGCCGTCTTACGCCATCATCGTGCGAGAGCACTTCCCTGCGGCAGAAGCCGGCGCGCGTGTGGGCACGGTGTTGATGTTCACGCTGCTGGGCATGGCCCTGGGCGGGTGGATGTCGGGCATGGTGTTTGACCTCACCGGCTCGTACCATGCCGCTTTCATCAACGGCGTGGCGTGGAACGCCCTGAACCTGAGCATCGCCTTTCTGCTGTGGCGCCGTTCGCAGCGCTACGTGGCGCTCGGCGCCAGGAACTGATTCAAGCCATTTCCAATGATTGACCTCAGCATCCGCACGCGGCTTGCAGTTTTGATCGCGTTGCTGCTGGCTTTGATGGCGGCGGCCACCGTGTTTGCGCTGGTTCAGCTGCGGGGTGTGACGCTCTCGGTGCAAACGGTTTACGCAGACCGCGTGATGCCGCTCTTGCAGTTGCGCGCGGTGGCCCAAGCCTACGTGACCACCATGCCCGACGTGGTTCAGCAGGCTCGCGATGGCCGTCTCGACACCACCGCCGGCCTGGCCGAGCTTGACCGCACCCGGCGCGAAGCCCGTTTGCAATGGGCACGCTACAAGGCCACCTACCTGGTGCCGCAAGAGAAAGTGCTGATCGCCGAAGCCGAGCCCTTGCTTGCGCAGGCGGAAGCGGCGCACGACCGGTTGTCCCGCCTGCTGAACCAAGGCGACCGCGAAGGGCTGAGCGCTTTCGTCGCCAACGACCTCTACCCCGTGGTGCGGCCTTTGAATGACGTGATCGACCGGCTCGTGGCCGTGCAGGCGGAAGAGGCCGCCGCCGAGACCGGGGCCAGCCACGGCGCTTACGGGGCCGCCGTCTGGGGTCTGTTGGCCATGGTGGGCCTGGCGCTCGCCCTCGGCGTGGGCCTGGCTTGGGCAGTGGTGCTGCGCTACGCACGCGAGCGCCGAGCCGGTGAGGCCGCAGCCCTGCAACAGGCCCATTGCTACGCCGCCTTGTCGCGCACCAACCAGATGATCGTGCGGGTGCGTGAAGCCAGCACCCTGTTCGAAGAGATCTGCCGCATCTGCGTAGACACAGGCCTGGCGCGCATCGCCTATGTGGTGCAACTGGAAGGGGACCGCGGTGAGCTGGTGGGCTCGGCCGGGCCGGCCCTAGAGTTTCTGTCGGGGATTGAGCTCAAGCTACATGCTGAAGGCCCGATGTCGCGGCTGCCCGTGGCAGAAGCATTGCGTGAAGGCCGCAACGTCATCAGCAACGACTACTTGCACGACGAGCGTGCCGCCATCTTGCGCGATCGTGGCCTGGCGCATGGCGTGAAGGCGATGGGTGCATTCCCGATTCGCCGTGGGGGTGCCATCTTCGGCAGCCTGAACCTTTATGTCGACCAGCAAGGCTTCTTCGACGACGCGCGCGTGAGCTTGCTCGACGAGATGGCGAGCGACCTCTCGTTTGCGCTCGACAACATCGATCGCGATGCCGCGCGAGCGCAGGCCGAGCTGCAGGTGGAGGCCGGCTACGAGCGCATGGGCCGCGTTTTCAACCTGATGCCAGTGGCGATTTTGCTGATCTCTCGCAAAACGGGCCGCGTGATGGAGGCCAATGCCACCGCGGCCGGGCGCTATGGCATGCCGGTCGAGGCCATGCTCGGCCACACCATGGCCGAGCTGGGCATTGGCTTGGCGGCGCCGTATCGCGAGCGCTTCTATGCCGAGCTCGACAAGCACGACGCGGTGCACGAGCTCGAGGTGCGCGTGTGCACTGAGCGCGGCGATACGCTCGACATGCTGACCAGCGCCGAGATGATCGACTACCAGGGCGAGCCCTGCATGCTCACGGTCAGCCTCGACATCACCGAACGCAAGCGCCGTGAGCAAGCCGAGCACGAGCGCCAAGACGCCGAGACGTCTAGCCGCGCCAAGACCGATTTCCTGTCACGCATGAGCCATGAGCTGCGCACGCCGCTCAACGCCGTGCTCGGTTTTTCGCAGCTGATGCAGTCAGACGCGCAAGAGCCGCTCACCGAGCGCCAGCGCACGCGGGTTGAGTCGATCCGCCAGGCGGGCTGGCATTTGCTGGCCCTCATCAACGACGTGCTCGACGTGTCGCGCATTGAGTCGGGCCACCTGCAGGTGGAGTCGCGCGGGGTAGGCCTTGCAACGCTGCTTGATGAGGTGCTCGACCTGGTGCGTGCGCAAGCTGACAGCGCTGGCGTGCAGCTCGACACGGCCTATCGGCAAGCACCGCCGGCGGTGGTGCAGGGTGACCCGCTGCGGCTGCGCCAGGTGATGCTCAACCTGCTGAGCAATGCCGTGAAGTACAACCGCCCGGGCGGCTCGGTGCGTGTCAGCGTTGACGTGGTCGATGATCGTGCGGTGGTCGAGATTGCCGACACTGGCCTGGGCATGACGCAGGCGCAGCTCGACAAACTCTTCGAGCCCTTCAATCGCCTGGGCCGCGAGCACAGCAGCATTGAAGGCACCGGCATCGGCCTGGTGCTCACGCGCCAGCTGATGACACTGATGCAGGGCAGCCTGAGCGTTGAAAGCGAGGCTGGGCGCGGCACCACGGTGCGCGTGGCCCTGCCCATGGGCGAGGCGCCGTCGCAGCACGGCGAGCTCGACGCCAAGGTCAACGCAGAGCCGGCCGACACGGCCAGCCTGCCGCAAGGCGTGGTGCTCTACATCGAAGACAACCCCATCAACCTGTTGCTGGTCGAGCAGCTCTTGCTTGGCTGGCCAGGGGTGCGGCTGGTGCAGGCGGAAGACGGTGAGCGTGGCCTCGAGCTGGCGCGTGCGCTGCACCCCGACCTGATCTTGCTCGACATGCGCTTGCCCGACATGGACGGGCCGCAGGTGCTGCGTGCCCTGCGCGCCGACCCTGCTACGCACGACCTGCGGGTGGTGGCCTTGTCGGCGAGCGCCATGCCCGATGAAGTGGCGCTGGCGCGCGAGAGCGGCGCGTTCGACTACTGGACCAAGCCGCTCGATTTCGAGCGCTTCATGGCCGACCTGAAGCGCTTGCTGGCTATGCCCGCGTGAGCTTGAACACCGCCACGGTCTGTGCGAGGGCGGCGGCCTGGTGCTTGAGGCTTTCGGCGGCCGCGGCCGACTCTTCCACCAGTGCGGCGTTTTGCTGCGTCACCTGATCGAGCTGCTGCACCGCATCGCCAATCTGGCCTATGCCTGCGCTTTGCTCCACGGCGGCGCTGCTGATCTCGCCGATGAGGTCGGTCACGCGCTTCACGTGCGAGACGATGTCGTCCATGGTCTTGCCGGCGTCTCCCACCAGGCGTGAGCCGTTTTCCACCTTCTCGACGCTTTCGCCGATCAAGTTTTTGATTTCTTTGGCCGCCTGAGCGCTGCGCTGGGCCAGCGAGCGCACCTCGCCCGCCACCACGGCAAAGCCGCGGCCTTGCTCGCCGGCACGGGCCGCTTCCACCGCTGCGTTCAGCGCGAGGATGTTGGTCTGGAAGGCGATGCCATCGATCACGCTGATGATGTCGGCGATCTTCTTCGAGCTCGCGCTGATGTCGCCCATGGTGCTGATCACCTGGCCCACCACCACGCCGCCTTGCGTGGCAGCCGTCGAGGCGCTGCTGGCGAGTTGGGTGGCTTGGCGCGCGGTGTCGGCGCTTTGCTTGACGGTGGAGGTGATCTCTTCCATCGACGCTGCCGTTTGCTGCAGGTTGCTGGCCTGCTCTTCCGTGCGCTGGCTCAGGTCGGCATTGCCGGTTGCGATCTCCGCCGAGCCCGTGGCGATGGAGTCAGCGCTGTTGCGCACCTGGCCCACCACGCTCACGAGGCTTTCATTCATGCGCTTGAGCGCGGCCATCAGCTGACCGGTCTCGTCTTTGCTGGTCACTTCGATATCAGAGGCCAGGTCGCCCGAGGCCACGGTTTCGGCCACCTTCACCGCGCGGTCGATGCCACCGACGATCGACATCACGAGTCGCCACGCGAACAAGCCCGCAGCCAGCAGCACCGTGGCCGCCGTGATCAGGTTGGTCCACAGCACCCTGGTGTAGTCGGCTTGCGCCTGCTTGAAGTCGTTCTCGGCGGTGACCAACTGCACGGCCATGAGCTTGTTGAGGTCGTCGGCCAAAGGGTCGACCGCGAGGTACATCTCGCGGGCTGTGAAGGCGCGCAGGCCTTCGATGTCGTTTTTGCTCAGGAACGCGGCGATGCGCTGCGCGGCCGCGTCGGCCACTTTCATCGCCGGCTCTATGCGTGCGATCAATTTCTTTTCTTCATCGACGAGTTCGGTGGCCAGGTAGGCCTTCCAGTTCTTGTCGGCCGAGACGAGTGCTGCGGCCAGCGCCTTGAGACCGTCTTCAGGCTTCATGCTGCCGTCGCGTGTCTTGTGCGCCGTGTCGACCACACCGATGGCGTAACCGTCGGACACATCTTTCAGCTGCTGGAGTGGCACCACCCGGTCGTTGTAGACCGAGGCGAGCACCTTGTTGCTCTCGCGCATGCGGTACACCGTGGAGCCGGCCGAGAGCATCAGCAGCACGAGAAGTGCAGCCACGAGCCCGAGCAAACGGGTTTTGATACTGAGATTCTTCATTGCTGACTCCAGCAGACGTTAGCCAAGTTTTGGGGTGACGTGGACCCACCCCCGTCACCCTGAACTATCGGCAACTTGCTGATGCTTTAAAGGCGGATATGAACGAAATGAACCCGCTACTTCTGTTTCGACAACGCCTTCGCACCAAGTTTGGGCGGCTTCAGCAAGCCAGTGGCCAGGCCGGTGCCCAACAGAATGACCAGGCAGCCCAAGGCCATCACGAGGCTCACCTGTTCATGCAGAAACACGCCGCCCCAGACCACGGCAAACACGGGGATCAGGAAGGTGACCGAGATCGCGTTGGCCGGCCCCACGTGGGCGATCAGGCGGAAGTACAGCAGGTAGGCCAGCCCCGTGCAGGCCACCGCCAGCACGAGCGCAAAGAACCAGGCCTGGCCCGTCGGCATCTGCTGAGGCCACCACAGCCAGGCCGGCACGACGAGAAATGCACTCGCGCCCAGCTGGCTGCCCGCCGCCACGGCCATGGGTGGCACGCCGGTGAGGTAGCGCTTCGTGTAGCTGGCCGAAAAGCCGTAGAGCACGGTGGCCCCCAGGCAAGCCAGCACAGCCCAGCCGCTGCCACCGGCGCCAGGGTGAAAGGCGGCCTTGTCCCAGACCAGCCACAGCACGCCGCTGAAGCCGAGCACCAGGCCGGCAATGCGCGCAGGTGTGAGCCTGTCTTTCAGCCACCACCAGGCGATGACAGCGCCGAAGAGCGGCGAGCCGGCATTGAACACAGCCGACAAGCCGGCCGTGATCGACAGTGCCGCGAAGCTGAAACACAGAAAAGGCAGGGCCGAGTTGGTGAGCCCCACCATCAGGATGGGCCGCCAGTGCGTGCGCAGCGCGGCCAGCTGGCCTTTGTAGGCCAGCAGGGGCAGCAGCAGGGCGGTGGCACCCAGCACGCGAACGAACGACAAGGCCACCGGCCCGAACTCGGCCGCGCCCATGCGCATGAAAAGAAACGACGCACCCCAGAGGGCGGCCAGCGAGATCAGCTCCAGCAGATCGGCTCGCTTCACAAGGCGCCTTCCAGCGCCAGCAAGGCGCGCTTACGCTCCAGGCCGCCGGCATAGCCCGTGAGGCTGCCGTCTGTGCCCACCACGCGGTGGCAGGGCACGATCACGCTCACCGGGTTGCGGCCGACCGCTGCACCCACCGCGCGCACCGCCTGCGGCGAGCCCACGCTGCGCGCCACGGCTGCGTAGCTTTGCGTGGCCCCGGCTTCTATGGTGCGCAGGGCTTGCCACACCGATCGCTGAAAGGCCGTGCCGTGCAGGTCGAGGGGCAGGTCGAAGTGCGTGCGCTGGCCGGCGAAGTATTCGGCGATCTGCGTGGCGGCCTGTTGCAGCAGCGGGTCGTCGGGCCGCTCGGGTGCGGTCAACGCTTGGGGGTGCCACTTTTGTGACTCGAACCAGGCGCCGGCCAGGCCCGTTTCGGTGCGCGCGAGCAGCATGGGGCCGAGCGGCGAAGGGAAGTGCGCCTGGGCCGTGCAGCGCGTGGCGATCGATTGGGTGGGTGTCATGGTGTGTGTGTCCTTTCAAGCCAGGGTGTTCCAAAGCCGCAGCACGGCATACGCGCGCCAAGGCCGCCAGCGGTCGATCAGCGCATCGGCTTCGCGCTGGGTGGTGATGTGAAAGAGCGGCTTCATCGCGTTGAGCACGGCCACGTCTTTCGGCGGGAAGGCATCGGGCCAGCCGAGTGCACGCATGGCGATGTAGTGCGCTGTCCAGGGGCCGATGCCGGGCAGGGTGCGCAGCACCGCGATCAGGGCTTCGGGCTCTTGCTGCACCTGCAGCTTGGCCGCTATCTCGGGCCAGGCCTGGGCCAGTGCCAGGATGGCGCCGGCACGGGTGCGGATGATGCCGAGCTCGGCGATTTGCTCGATGGGCGTCTGTGCCATGACAGCCGGCGAGGGAAACGCCCGCACGATCTCGGGCCAGGGCGAGACCATGGCCTCGCCGAAGCGCTCTACGAAGCGCCGTGCCACGGTGCGCGCACCCGCCACCGTGACCTGCTGGCCCAGCACGGCGCGCACCACCATCTCAAAGCTGTCGACGCAGCCCGGCAGGCGCAGGCCGGGTGCGCCGGGCAGGTCGGTCAGCGTGCTGTCTATGGCCTCGGGCGAGGCGTCGAGGTCTAGCCAGCGGCGCACCGCCGCCACCACGCGCGCGCTGTGCGGCGCCAGCGCTGGCGCAAAGCGCAGCCGCACATGCGGTGCTCGGGAGGTGGTCTCGGGCACGAACTCGGCTTCGATCCAGCCCGCGTGCGCGCCCAGCACCCCGGCGCGCACGCTGCGGCGTATGCACAGTCCCTCAACTTGCTCGACACCCGGTATCGCCCGCTGCGCAAGGAAACGCAGCATCGCGGCCGTGTCGTAGGGGGCGCGGTAGCCCAGGCGCACGTTGATGGCGTCGTCTGCGGGTGCGGCGTCTTCGTCGACCTCGTCGCGCAGGCGGCTGGGGCTCATGCGGTAGCTCTCCGCAAAGGCGGCGTTGAAGCGCCGCAGGCTGCGAAAGCCACTGGCCAGCGCCACCTGCGCCACGGGCAGTTTCGTGTCGGTCAGCAGCTGCTTGGCGAGCAGCAGGCGGCGCGTCTGCAAATACTGAAAAGGGGTGACGCCGTGCTCGGTGGCGAAGATGCGGCGCAGGTGCCGGTCACTCACGCCCAGGTGGTCGGCCAGGCCGGCCATTGAGAGGGTGTCTTCTTCGCCCAGGTGGTTGTCGAGCCAGCCGGCGGCTTGGCGGGCCAAGGTGCGCGAGGCATCCATCACCGTCCAGGCGAGACCCGGCCCCGGCGCGACCTCGGGACGGCACTTCATGCAGGGGCGAAAGGCTGCTGCCTCGGCCTGTGCGGGGGTGGTGAAGAAACGGCAGTTTTCGCGCCGCGGCGTGCGCACGCGGCACACCGGGCGGCAGTAGATCTTGGTGGAGGTCACGCCCACGAAAAGCCGGCCGTCAAAGCGGGCATCACGGGCCTTGAAGACCTGGTAGGCGGCGTCTGCATCGAGTGTCATGCAGCCAATTATGGGCGGCTGGTGCGCCCTGACTCGCCGTTTTCGGACATGTCCCACAGCCCGCCAGGATCGTCGTTTGCCGTCTCTACAATCCGCCCACCTTCAGGAGAGCATGAGCATGCAAGTTACGGCGTCCAACTTCAAGGCCTATGACATTCGCGGCATCGTCGGCAAGACAATCGACGAAGCGTTTGCCGAACATCTGGGCCGGGCCTTCGGCAGCGCGGCGCGCAAAGCCGGCGAGAAGGCGGTGGCGGTGGGGCGAGACGGTCGCGTGTCAGGCCCCTCGCTCGTGGCGGCGTTGATCCGCGGGCTGGTGTCCACGGGTCTCGATGTGGTCGACCTCGGTGCCGTGACCACACCCATGCTCTATTACGTGGCCGCCACACGTGGCAAGCATGGCTGCAGCAGCGGCATCCAGGTGACCGGCAGCCACAACCCCAAGGACTACAACGGCTTCAAGATGGTGCTGGCCGGCCGCGCGATCTACGGCGACGAGATTCAGGCGCTGCGCGTGCGCATCGAGAAAGAAGATTACGTGAGCGGCAAGGGCCGGTCGGCCAAGATGAACATCCTGGCCGAGTACCGCCACCGCATCGTCAACGACTGCAAGCTCGTGCGCAAGATGAAGATCGTGGTCGATTCGGGCAATGGGATTCCAGGTGCGTCTGCACCGGGCATTCTTCGCGCGCTGGGTTGTGAGGTGACCGAGCTCTACTCTGAGGTCGACGGTGATTTTCCCAACCACCACCCCGACCCGAGCAAGCCCGAGAACCTGGCCGACTTGATCCGCACCGTGCAGAGCACCGATGCCGAGATCGGCCTGGCTTTCGACGGCGACGGCGACCGCCTGGGCGTGGTCACCAAAGACGGCCAGATCATCTACCCTGACCGCCAGCTGATGCTGTTTGCCACCGACGTGCTCAGCCGCAACCCCGGTGCGACCATCATTTACGACGTGAAATGCACGCAGCGCCTGGCGCCGGTGATCCGCGAGCACGGTGGCAAGCCGCTGATGTGGAAAACCGGGCACTCACTCGTCAAGGCCAAGCTGAAGGAAACGAAGTCACCGTTGGCCGGCGAGATGAGTGGGCACATCTTCTTCTCGGAGCGCTGGTATGGCTTCGACGATGCCACCTACACGGCAGCGCGCCTGCTCGAAATTCTGTCGCGCAGCAAGAACCCGAGCCAGGTGCTGAACAACCTGCCCACCAGCTTCAACACGCCCGAGCTCAACGTGCCTTGCGCCGAGGGTGAGCCCCAGCAGGTGGTAAAGAAGCTGCTGGCCAACGCCAAATTCCCTGGCGCGCAAGAGATCATCACCATCGACGGGCTGCGCGTGGAATACAGCGACGGCTTTGGCCTCATTCGCGCGTCGAACACCACGCCGGTGCTGGTGCTGCGCTTCGAGGGGCATACGCCTGAGGCCTTGCACCGCATCGAGAAAGACATGATGGCGGCGCTGAAGGCCGCCAAACCCGACGCACAAGTCGCTGCCGCAGCACATTGATCACGTGCGCGTTCTGATCGTCAAGCTCTCCTCGCTGGGTGACGTGGTTCACGCCATGCCGGTGGTGAACGACATTCAGAGCGTCTACAGCAACGCACACATCGACTGGGTGGTGGAGCCCGCCTTTGCACCGCTGGTGCGGCGGGTGAATGGGGTCGATGGCGTGATCGAATGCGCCCAGCGCCGCTGGCGCAAGGCATGGTGGACGTCTTCGGTGCGGGCCGAGTGGCGCAGCTTTCGCGCACAAATCAAGGCCCATCGCTATGACGCGGTGCTCGACCTGCAAGGCCTTACCAAATCAGCTCTAGTGGCACGCATGGCGCAAGGCCCGAGCTATGGCCTGGCCAACCGCACCGAGGGCTCGGGCTATGAGCTGCCCGCGCGCTGGTTGGTCGACAAGACGATAGAGATCGAGCCGCGCACCCATGCACTCGACCGCTCGCGCCAGCTCGCCGCTCGTGCGCTGAACTATCGCGTCGGCGGCCCGCCGCGCTTCGGTCTGCAATCGCACGGCGAGCGCCCGGCACGGCCGACGGTCGTCTTCGTGCATGGCAGCTCGCGCGCTGACAAGCTGTGGCCTGAAGAGAGCTGGGTCGACCTGGGCAAGCGCATGTTGTCGTCGGGCTTCGATGTGGCGCTGCCGCACGCCGGTGCCGAAGAGCTCGCGCGTGCGCAGCGGCTGGCACTGGCCCTGGGCAACCGCGCCATCGTGTGGCCCGAGATGTCGCTAGACGCGTTGGTTGACCGCATGGGTGCCACGCAGGGCGTGATCGGTGTCGACAGTGGCTTGAGCCACATCGCCGTGGCGCTAGACCTGCCGCATGTGCAGCTTTACAACTTCCCGACCGCATGGCGCACCGGGCCGCAGCTGGCGCATGGGCACCGGCACCAGGTGTCGGTCGAGCGCGACCCCACGCCCGAGGTCGACCTCGTGTGGGCCACCTGGCAGGTGGTGCGGCGGGTGGGCCGCGCGTGAGCAACAGCGCCTTCGGCGGTTGGCTGGCGCGCCGGGTCTATTCCAACCTGTTGCGCCTGTTCAAGCCGATGTATGTGCTGCGCTTGTGGTGGCGCGGCCGTGCCGAGCCGCTGTACCGCCATGCCATAGGCGAGCGGCTGGGCGACTACCGCGGGAGCTTGGGTCAGGGGGCCTTGTGGGTGCATGCCGTGTCGCTGGGTGAGACGCGCGCGGCGGCGGCGCTCATCCATGCGATGCGCCGGCAGCAACCCACGCTGCGTCTGCTGTTGACGCACAGCACGGCCACCGGCCGTGAGGCTGGTCAGGCGCTGCTGCGAGAGGGTGATGCGCAGGCCTGGTTGCCTTACGACACGCCAGGTGTCGTGCAGCGCTTCTTTGCACAGTTCAAGCCCGTGGTCGGTGTGCTGATGGAAACCGAGATCTGGCCCAACCTGCTGCACGCCGCGTACGCGGCAGGCGTGCCGATGGTGCTGGCCAACGCACGCTTGAGCGTGAAGAGCCATCGCCAGGGGCAGCGACTGGCCGCGGTGATGTACCCAGCCGTGGCCACGCTGCGCCTGGTGCTGGCGCAGACGCAAGACGATGCCACGCGCTTGCGCGACTCGGGTGCGCGCGAGGTGGTCGTGTGCGGGAACCTGAAGTTCGACATGGCGCCCGACGAGGTGCTGCTGGCGCGTGGCCGCGACTGGCGTGCGCGACTGGCGCGCCCGGTGGTGCTGGCGGCGGTGACGCGTGAAGGCGAAGAAGCTCTGCTGCTGGCCGCGTGGGCCAAAGTGCCCACTGCGCAGCGGCCGCTGCTGTTGATCGTGCCACGCCACCCTCAGCGCTTCGACGAGGTGGCCGGCCTGGTGCAATCCGCCGGCTTGACGCTGGCGCGCCGCAGCCTATGGGGTGAGATGCCCGACGACGCGGCGCTTGCCGCCGAGGTGTGGATGGGCGACAGCATGGGCGAGATGCCCCTCTACTACGCAGCCGCCGACGTGGCCTTGCTCGGTGGCAGCTTCGCGCCGCTGGGCGGGCAGAACCTTATCGAGGCTGCGGCTTGTGGCTGCCCCGTGGTGATGGGGCCGCACACCTTCAACTTTGCCGAGGCGGCCGAGCTGTCGCTGGCGGCGGGTGCTTCGCTGCGTGTGGCCGACATGGCCGAGGGCGTGTCACGCGCCTTGGGCTTGGCGGGGCATGAAGAGCGTGAAGCGTATGCGCACCGCGCCAAGGCATTTGCCGCGCAACACCGGGGTGCGGCCGAGCGCATGGCGCGGTACATCGCGCCCTTGCTCACGACTGAGGCCTAGGCTCTACGCTGCCCCGTGTCTGCGACCACCTCACCGTCTTCCTTGGTGAAAACGGGCAGCTTCGCTACCGGCAGCAAGGCCAGCACCGCCTCGGATGGTCGGCAGAGCAGGGTGCCCAGCGGCGTGACGACCAGCGGCCGGTTCATGAGGATCGGGTGCTGGCAGATGAAGTCGAGCAATTGCTCATCTGTCCACTTGGGGTCGCCCAGGCCCAGCTCGTCGTAGGGTGTGCCCTTTTCCCGCAGCAGCGCGCGCACCGGCATGGCCATGGCCGCCAGCAGCAAGCTCAGCGTTTCCCTGGAGGGCGGGGTCTTCAGGTACTCGATGACCTGAGGCTCGATGCCGGCGTGGCGTATCAGCCCCAAGGTGTTGCGCGAGGTGCCACAGGCGGGGTTGTGATAGATGGTGATGTCGGGCATGAGGTGATTTTTTCCGGAACAGAAGAGGGGCTGGCGAGCGCTCGGTGTGCCACGAGGGCCAATGCTGCACCTGCCAGCTCCGCCAGCACGAAGGCGGGGGCGCTGGAGGGTGCGATGCCCGCAAAACTGTCGCTGAACATGCGCCCGAACACGGCGGCCGGGTTGGCGAACGAGGTCGATGCGGTGAACCAGTAGGCTGCGCCTATGTAGGCCGCGACCAGGCCGGCCACGCGACCCGGCGGCGCGAGCAAGATCACCATCAGCAAGCCCAAGGTGGCCACGGCTTCAGCCACCCACTGGCCAGCGCCGCTTCTCACTCGCGTGGAGAGTTGCAGCACGCTCATGTCAAACATGACGTGCACCAGCCAGGCGCCCAGCAGGGCACCGATGAGTTGGGCTGCGATGTAGGGCAGCACGTGGGCGCGAGGCAGCTCGCCGCGCACTGCCATCACAAGAGACACTGCCGGGTTGATGTGCGCACCGCTCAAGGGGGCGACCACCTCGATGATGAAGTAAAGGCCGGCCACCGTGGCCAGGGTGTTGGCCATCAGGGCGATGGCCATGTTGCCGCCCGCCAGGCGCTCGGCCATCACGCCCGAGCCTATGACGACGGCAAGCAGCATCGCCGTGCCCAGGCCCTCGGCGAATGCCTTTTGCGCGAGGGTCGAAGGGTTCTTCATGGTGAGGCGTCAGCAGCAGGAAGACTTTGGCGCTCCGGTCACGGCGATGCCCACCGGCTTGCCGCGTGGCGCGTCGCTGGCGCAGCAAGCCGTCGAAGCGCTCTGGTCAACAGCCGCCTTTTCGCTGAACACTGGGATGTTGCCCAGCGTGTGGAACTGCTCCCATGCGATGCCTTGCGGGTCGGTGACCCAGTACTTGTCGCTGCGGGCATAGCAGCAGCTGGTCTCGCCTACGTCGAGCAGCGTCATGTCGGCGGCTTCGGCGCGGGCCTTGAGCTCGACGAGTTCCTCTTCGGTGTCGGTCTGTATGCCCAGGTGGTCGACCCCGGGTTTTGCGCCGCGCGTGGAAATGGCGAAATTGAGGCGCGGGTCTTCCAGCATCCACTTGGCATAGTCGCTTTCGACCCGCGTGGGTTCGGCCGCAAACATCTTCGAGTAGAAGGCGACGCTGGCCTGCAGGTCTTCGACGTGGGCGTGTACGTGGAAACGCTTCATGGGTGGGCTCCTGGTGATGAAAGACGTCAGCACACGCAAGTGGCTGACGAGGCGGTGGGGGCGCACGCTGCACCCTGGCAACAGTTGTCGGTGAGGTAGCCGAGCAGGCCGTTCATTTCTTCGTAGGCGGCGCGGTAGACGAGCGTTCGGCTGGAGCGCTCGAAGCTCACAAGCCCCGAGTTCGCCAGCTCCTTGAGGTGAAACGACAGGGTGGTGGCGGGCACGTCAAGTGCCTCTTGCATCACGCCTGGTGTGAGCCCGGAAGGGCCAGTCACGACCAGCGCCCTAAACACCTTCAGTCGCAGCGGGTGTGCGAGTGCAGCCAGGGCCTTGACTACCTGATCTTCAGTCATGAAAACCAATATACCAGAAAAGTCGAATTGAAAAAATGGCACAAAAAAGCCCCGCAATGCGGGGCTTTGGGAAAGAGGCGCAGCAGTACTACCTGGCCAGCATGGCGTCGACGGCGGCCACGTCACCCGGCTTGAGCTGGCCCGAAGCCGCGCGCAGCTTCAAGCTGTTGACCAGCACGTCGTAGCGCGCCTTGGCCAGGTCTCGCTTGGTGGTGAAGAGTTGCGTCTGCGCATTCAGCACATCGAGGTTCACGCGCACACCCACCTTGTAGCCGAGCTGCGTGGCTTCGAGCGCGACCTGGCTCGACGCCTCGGCAGCTTCCAACGCCTTCACCTGGGCCTGTTGCGACTGGGCCAAAAAATACGTCTGGCGCGTGGCCTGCGCCACCGAGCGGCGGGCGGCATCCAGCGAATTGCGCGACTGCTCTTCGAGTGACAGCGTTTCTTTGATGCGGTTTTGCACCGAGAAGCCGGCGAACAGCGGCAGCGTGAGCTGCACGCCGACGCTGGTGGTGTTGATGTTGCCGGTAGCGCCGGGTTGGGGGTTGTTGCCGGTGACATGCGAGCGCCCGAGGCTGCCCGACAGGCCCACCGTGGGCAAATGGCCAGCGCGCGCTTTGCTTGTTTCGAGCTGGGCGATGTCATAGCCAATCTTGGCCTTGCGCACATTGGGTGCCGTCTCGGTCTGGTCGACCCAGGCATTGACATCCCCGGGGATCACGGGCGGCAGGACGACCGGCACGGTGAGCGGTTTGGGCTGCACACCGGTGCGCCCCACCAATTGGTCGAGGGCGATGCGCTTGGTCAGCAGGTCGTTGTCAGCCGCAATCTCCTGTGCCGTGGTCAGGTCGTAGCGCGCCTGGGCTTCACGTGTATCGGTGATGGTGGCCGTGCCTACTTCGAAGTTGCGCTTGGCCGAGGCCAGTTGTTCCGAGATGGCTTTCTTGCTGGTTTGCGCCGTGGTCAAGGCATCTTGAGCTGCGAGCACGTCGAAGTACGACTGGGCCACCCGCACGATCAACTCTTGTTCAGCCAGTTCAAGGTCGGCTTTTGACGCCTCGACGCTCAGATCTGCCTTCGAAATGTCGGCGTCGTTGGCGCGGTTGAACAGAGATTGCCTCGCGTTCAGACTGGCCGCGGTCGACTTGGTGGTGAACTCGCCAGCACTGTTGTCGTTCGTGTTGCGGCTGGCGCCCAAGGTGGCATCGGCGAAAGGTCGACGCAGTGCATGCACCTGCTCTGCCCTGTACTGCGCCGAATCGGCCAGCGCACGCGCTGCCAGATAGGTGGCGTCATACCCGCGTGCCGTGTCGTACAGCTCCTGCAGGCTTTGCGCTTGCGCGTATGGCGCGGCACCCAGGGTGAGGGCGGCCGCCAGGGCCAGGCGGTTCAGCCGGGGCAGGCGAAACATGGAAACAGCGGACATGAAGCGTTCCTTCGTTGAAGACTCAATAAGTGGGTACGGATGCGTCGACCTCGTGGGCCCAGGCATCGATACCGCCGGCGATGTTGTACACGTGCTCGTAGCCCTGGCGTGCCAGGAATGCGACGACCTGCAGACTTCGCACCCCGTGGTGACACAAACCGAGGATGGGCTGCGAAGGCTCTAGCTCGTTCAGGCGCGATGGGATCTCCTGCATGGGGATGCAGACGGTGCGCGTGCCTGGCAGCGACAGCGAGGCGTGCTGCACCTCCCACGGCTCGCGCACGTCGAGCAGCACGGGCTGCGCGTCACCCGGCAGGCTGGCCAGCAGGGCTTGCACGTCGCGAACCTGTACTTGCTGCATCAGAAGTGAAAGCGCGAAGGCTCGTCGAAGCCCGACAGGCGAGGCGCGACGGTGTCGAACAGGTTGACGCTCTTGAATTCTTTGTCGCTCACGCGGGTGACCAGCACGGCGCACATGACGGGCTCCTGGCCCACGATGGCGGCCAGTCGGCCCCCCACCTTCAGCTCATCGAGCAGCGCGGGCGGCACCGTGGCCACCGAGCCCGACAGCAAGATCGCATCGAATGGGCCCGCCGTGGGCAGGCGCTTGGAGCCGTCGCCCTCGACCACGCTCACGTTGGAGATGGCGGCACGCTTGAGGTTGTCAGACGCCATCTGGGCGAGCACCGGGTCGATCTCGAGCGTGACGACCTGGCGTGCCTTGTGCGACAGCAGGGCGGCCATGTAGCCCGAGCCGGCACCGATCTCGAGCACGCGCTCGTGTCGGCGCACCGCCAGTTCTTGCAGCAGGCGGGCTTCGACCTTGGGGGCGAGCATGTGCTGGCCGTCTCGGGTGTTGGACGAGAGCGGCACCTCGGTGTCGAAGAAGGCCATGCTGCGGTAGGCGGTAGTCACGAAGTCTTCGCGCTTGACGATGGCCAGCAGCGACAGCACGCCGGCATCCAGCACGTCCCAGGGGCGGATCTGCTGCTCGATCATGTTGAAGCGGGCTTGCTCGGTGTTCATGGCGATGTCCTCGCGAGGGCAGGTGAGTGGTGTTTGCATTAAAAGCGGCGCATCTTATTTGCCGCCCGCCGGCTCGGCCACCGCCGCCGGGGGGTGAGCTCGGCCGGTCAGCTTGCGCTTGAGCCATTGCGACAGGTCGTCGAGGTAACAATAAATGACGGGCACGACAACCAGTGTCAGCAGTGACGAGGTGATCACACCGCCGATCACGGCCTGGCCCATGGGCGCGCGCTGCTCCGAGCCTTCGCTCAGGGCAAAGGCCAGCGGCACCATGCCAAAAATCATGGCCAGCGTGGTCATCAGGATGGGGCGCAGCCGCACCTGAGCGGCGTGCAGCAGGGCTTGCTCGCGCTCCATCGGCGGCGCGCCGTTCTCTCCCTCGCGGCTGCGGATGGCGAAGTCGACCAGCAGGATGGCGTTCTTGGTCACCAGGCCCATCAGCATCACCACGCCGATGATGCTGAACATGTTGAGCGTGGAGCCGAAGGCCAGCAAGGTGAGCACCACGCCGCTCAGCGTGAGCGGCAGCGAGCTCATCAGTGCCAGCGGCTGCAAGAAGCTCTTGAACTGGCTGGCCAGAATCATGTAGATGAACACGATCGCCAGGGCCAGCGCGCCGATGGCATAGGCAAACGATTCGTTCATGTTCTTGGTGGAGCCGCCGAAGCTGTAGCGATAGCCCGGCGGCCAGGCCATGCTGTCGAGCGCCTTGCGGATATCGGCCGAAACGGCACCCGAGCTGCGCCCGAATGAATTGGCGTCGATGTTGATCTCGCGGTTGAGGTCGCGACGGTTGATCTGGTTGGGGCCGGTGGAGGGCGTCACGTCGGCCACCTGAGACAGGCGTACCGATCGCGGCGAGCCGTCGGCCGCGGCGGCCACGTTGATGGGCAGGCGCTGCAGGTCGGCAATCGACACGCGTGATTCGGGCGTGAGCCGCACGTTCACGTCGTAGTTTTCACCATCGGGTGCGCGCCAGTTGCCGACCGTGGTGCCTGCCACCAAGGTGCGCAGGCTGTTGGACAGCGCGTTGACGTTCAGGCCCACGTCGGCTGCGGCGTCGCGCTTCACGTCGATGGCCACGGTGGGCTTGTTGGGCTTGAGCGTGCTGTCGACGTCGACCAGCCCCGGTATGGCACGCATGCGGGTGATGATTTCCTTGGACAGGCGCTCCAGCTCGGCCAGGTCGCTGCCTTGCACCGAAAACTGCAGGCTCTTGCCACCGCCCAGGTCGGTCTGGCCGATGTTGGTCACGGTGATGCCGGGGATGCGGGAGAGTTGCGCGCGCAGCGGTACCGTCATCTGGTCGATGCTGCGCGTGCGGTCTTTGCGGTCAACCAAGCGGATGTAGGTGGCGCCGTAGATCTTGCCGGCGGCTTGGCCGCTGTTGATGGTGGTGACGGTGTACTTCACCTCCGGCATCTGGCGTAGCAGGGTGTCGATCTGGCGGGCGCGCGACTCGGTCACTTCGAGCGACGAACCTACCGGGGTGTAGAAGTTGATCTGCGTCTCGGAGAAGTCGGCCTTGGGCACGAACTCTGTGCCCAGCACCGGTACCAGCAAGATGCTGCCCACAAACGTGGCGGCTGCAATCCCGAGCGTGGCCAGCTTGTGCTTCAGTGACCAGCGAAGAATGCCTTGATACGAGCGCGACAACCATTCGGTGAGCTGATCGAAGAGCTTGGTGACGCGGCCTATGGTCTTGTCGTACAGCGTGACCGGCGCACCCTGGTGCACATGGCCGTGGGCCTGCGGGTCGTGCCAGATGCTGCTCAGCATGGGGTCTAGCGTGAAGCTCACAAACATCGAGATCAGTACCGCTGCCACGATGGTCAAGCCGAACTCGTGGAAGAACTTGCCCACGATGCCGCCCATGAAGCCGATGGGCAGAAACACCGCAACGATAGAGAAGGTGGTGGCCAGCACGGCCAGGCCGATCTCGTTGGTGCCCTTGAGCGCCGCCTCGTGCGCGCTTGCGCCCATCTGCACGTGGCGCACGATGTTTTCGCGCACCACGATGGCATCGTCGATCAGCAGGCCCACGCACAGGCTCAGCGCCATCAGCGTGATGGTGTTGATGGTGAAGCCGAAGACGTACATGAACAAGAAGGTGCCGATCAACGCGATGGGCAGCGTGAGGCCGGTGATAACGGTGGAGCGCCACGAGTTCAGGAACAGGAAGACGATCAGCACCGTGAGCGCCGCGCCTTCGAAGAGCGTGCGCTTGACATTGGCCACCGACACGCGGATGGCGCGCGAGTTGTCGCGGATCACCTCGACCTTGATGCCAACCGGGGTCAAGGCGGCGGCATCGGCCAAAGCTTTGTTCAAGCCATCGACCACGCCTATGGTGTTTTCGCCCTGCGACTTCTGCACCGACAGCAGCACCGTGCGCTGGCCGTTGTAGAGCGCAAGGCTGTTGACTTCTTGCGGGCCGTCGAGCACGTCGGCCACCTGCCACAGCTTGATGGCATTTCCATTTTTTCGCGCCACCACGATCTCGCGGAAGTCTTCGGGCCGTTTGAGTCGCGCGTTGATCTGCACCACGCGCTCTTGCTCCAGCGAGCGGATGGCCCCCATGGGCAGCTCCTGGTTCTCGCTCTTCACGGCCGCCACGACCTGGTCGACGCTGATGCCCAGCGCCTCGAGCGCGGCCGGCTTCACGAAGAGATTGATCTGGCGTGCCACGCCGCCCACCGGTGACACCGAGCCGACACCGCGCACATTCTCCAGGCGCTTTTGCAGCACCTGCGTGGCCCAGGTGGTCAGCTCTTGCGACGTTTTCTTACCGTCGGTGGCGAGCACCGCCACGTTGTAGATGGGCACGCTTTGCGGGTCGAAACGCGAGATGCGCGGCTCTTTCACTTCGTCGCGCAGCAGCGGGCGCACGAGCGACACCTTTTCGCGCACGTCGTCGGCGGCCTTGCGGCCATCGACATCGAGGTTGAACTCGACGATGACGACCGAGGTGCCTTCATACGAGCGCGAGTACAGCGTGCTGATGCCGGCCACGGTGTTGACGGCCTCTTCAACCTTCTTGGTGACTTCGCTCTCGACGATCTCGGGCGAAGCGCCCGGGTAGTCCATCACCACCACCACAGTGGGGAAGTCGATGTTGGGGAACTGGTCGACCGACAGGCGCTGATAGCTGAACAAGCCCAGCACCACGAAGGCCAACATGACCATGGTGGCCATGACAGGGTTGCCGATGGAAACGCGGGTGAACCACATGGCGGCGGCTCAGCGTGCGGCAGAAGCGGTGGCCGCGGTGGCGGTCAGCAGGTTCACCGGCGTGCCCTCGCGCAGCTGGCCCACCACGCCGCGCAGCAAGGTGCTGCCGGGCGCCACGCCTTCGATGATCTCGACCACGCTTTCGCGGCCGGCATTGAGCGTGGCCTCGCCACGGGCGCCGAGCGCCACCGTCTTGGGCACCACCTTGCCATCGACCACCGCGAGCACGTAGGGCTTGGCCTGGTCCACGCGCACGGTACTCACCGGCGCGACCAGCGCCGAGCGGCGCTGCAGCTCGATGCTGCCCTTGGCAAACAGGCCCTGGCGCAGGCCAGGGTGCGGCGCGAGCGTGAGGTAGACCAGTACGGCGCGCGTGCCGGCCTGGGTGCTGGGGTTGATGCGCGCCACATGGGCGGCCATGGGCTCGCTGAAGCCGTCGATCTGCAGGCGTGCGGCCTGGCCCACCCGCACGTCGGCCACGTCTTCAGGCGCCATCGCGGCTTCGAGCTCGATGCGCGAAAGGTCGACCACTTCCACGATCTTGGCGTCGATCGACACGCGTTCGCCCACCTGCACCAGGCGCTGCGACACCAAGCCCGAGATCGGCGCCACCAGCTTGGCGTCGGCCAGTGATTTGCGCGTGAGGTCGACGGCTGCGACCGCGGCGCCATAGCTGGCTTGCGAGGAGGCTGCGTTCGAGATTGAAGTTTCGAGCCCTGTCGCGGAGATAAAGCCCTGCGCCACCAGCGCACGGTTGTTTTCAAGTGCGCGTTTGGCAATGTCGAGCTGTGCGCGCGACGAGGCAGCGGTTTGCTCGGCCTGGCGCAAGCGCAGCTCAAGCTCCGAGGTGTCGAGCTGGCCGATCACCTGGCCGGCCTTCACGGTGTCGCCCTCGCGCACGGTGAGTGTCTTCACTTCGGCAGAAACCTTCGCCTTGATGAAGGCACTGTTGACGGCCTTCAAGCCGCCCGAGATCGGCAGCGTGCGCACCAGCTCTTGCGGGCTAGCGACGACCACGTCGGTGGGGGCCAGATCGAAACCTTGGGCGGCGACCGGCTTGCTGGAAGCCGCACGCTCCAGTTTGCCGGTTTGCCATTTCTTGGCCACCACGGCGCACGCCGCGAGCAGCACAAGCGCGGCAATCAGCCATTTGAGCCAGCGTTTCGTCGTCATGAACTCTTCTTCCCTTGAGATGCAGCTATTTTTTGAGCAGACCGTGCAAGACCAGGTCAATGTGGGTAGCGATCACGCGGTCGGGGTCGATGTCCATGCCCTCAGCCGGGCAGGCCCCGAACGAGTGCTTGTGCAGGGCCATGAAGATCAGCGGGGCGTACAACGCATGCGTCACCTCTTCGACCGGCAGGTCGCGGAACTCACCGCGCTCGACGCCGCGCCGAAGTGTACGCATGAGCAGTTCGTTGGCGGGCTGGATCACTTCGTCGCGGTAGAACTGCGCAATCTCGGGGAAGTTGCGCACCTCGGACATCATGATCTTGTGAATGCCGCCGGCCGGCGTGTTGCCCACCCTGTCCCACCAGGTGTGCATCAGCATGGTGAGCAACTCGGCTGACGAGCCTTCGAACTCGTCGGCTATGCCGGCGCCCTCGGCGATCAGTTGCGACAGGTTTTGCCGGATCACCGCCTTGAGCAGCTCTTCCTTGCTTGGGTAGTAGAGATACAAGGTGCCCTTGGAGACGCCGGCGCGCACGGCGACTTCGTCTGAGCGCGTGGCGGCAAAGCCCTTTTCGACAAACAAGGCCAGAGCGGCATCCAGCAGTTCTTGCGGGCGCGCTTCTTTGCGTCGTTGCCGCAGGGGTGTAACCGGATCAGGTTTGGGCATGGGGGAAGATACTGACTAACGAGTCAGTAATGTAGCCGTGCGGAAGGGCAGGGTCAAGGCAAGGCCTGTCGAAGCAGCCTGGCGTGAGGACATTCGCGCGGTAAAGATGCGTGAAGGTCGCGCGAGGTCTGCGACAAGCGCCCCGCTATCATCGCCCGTCGTTTTCGAGAACGGGGGCAAGGTGTGGACATAGCGTTGTGGGTCAAGGCCGCCATCATGGGCATCGTCGAGGGGTTGACCGAGTTCCTGCCCATCTCGAGCACGGGGCACCTCATCCTCACCGGCTCATTGCTCGGCTTCACGGGCGACAAGGTCAAGGTGTTCGAGATTGCCATCCAGACCGGGGCCATCTTTGCCGTGATGCTCGTCTACTGGCAGCGCCTGCGCGAAACCGCACTGGGGCTGGCCAGCAGCCAGAAGGCACAGCGCTTCACGCTCAACGTGGCCATCGGCTTCCTGCCGGCCGTGGTGTTCGGGCTCTCGCTGGGCAAGATGATCAAGGCCCACCTTTTCACGCCGGTGGTCGTGGCCAGCACTTTCATCATTGGCGGCTTCATCATCTTGTGGGCTGAGCGGCTGACGACCAAGGTGCGCGTGGCGACGGTCGACGAGATGACACCCTGGGACGCGCTCAAGGTGGGCCTGGTGCAGTGCCTGGCCCTGGTGCCCGGCACCAGCCGCTCGGGCGCCACCATCATTGGCGGCATGCTGCTGGGCTTGAGCCGCAAGGCGGCCACCGATTTCAGCTTCTTCCTGGCGATCCCGACGCTCATTGGCGCAGGGGTTTACAGCCTGATCAAGGAGCGTGCGCTGCTGAGCGCGGCCGACATTCCGCTGTTTGCCATCGGCCTGGTGTTCTCGTTCATCTCGGCCTGGCTGTGCGTGCGCTGGTTGTTGCGCTACATCGCCACCCATAACTTCGTGCCGTTTGCCTGGTACCGCATCGCCTTCGGCATCGTGGTGCTGGCGACGGCGTGGAGCGGCCTGGTCACCTGGGCAGCTTGATCAGGCTTTCACAAACACCAAGTCCCACACCCCATGGCCCAGCTTCAGGCCACGGTTCTCAAACTTGGTGAGCGGTCGGTACTCGGGTCGCGGCGCATAACCCTCGACGGTGTTGCGCAAGCCCGGCTCGGCTGACAGCACTTCCAGCATTTGCTGTGCATAGGGTTGCCAGTCGGTCGCGCAATGCAGGTAGCCACCGGGCGCAAGGTGTGTGACCAGCTTGGCGACAAAAGGCGACTGGATCAGGCGGCGCTTGTTGTGCTTCTTCTTGTGCCAGGGGTCGGGAAAGAAGATGTGCACGCCGGCCAGCGAGCCGGGTTCGATCATGTGCTCCAGCACCTCCACGGCGTCGTGCTGCACGATGCGCAGGTTGCTCAGCCGCATCTCGTCGATCAGCTTTAGCAGCGCGCCAACCCCGGGGGTGTGCACTTCCACGCCGAGGAAGTCGTTGCCGGGCAGGGCTTGTGCGATCTGCGCCGTGGCGCCGCCCATGCCGAAGCCGATTTCCAGCACCAGCGGCGCGCTGCGGCCGAACACCTGCAGCGCTGTCAACACCTGCGGCGCATAGGGCAGCACGAACTTCGGCCCCAGTGTTTCCAGCGCGCGTATCTGCCCCGGGCCCATGCGCCCTGCGCGCACCACGAAGCTGCGGATGCTGCGCCTGGGGCGCGCGGTGTCGTCAGGGGGCGGCTGTTTTGGGTCGGTCATGGGCAGGCCCGGCCGCTCTTGCGGGATAAGGGGCCCGCATTGTGACCCAGGCGTGTGCCCTGTCGATGTCGGCTTGCCGGTGGGCTGTCACGTCGGGAACAGGTGTCAGGCGCGGGCGTACGTAGCATCATTAGCAGGCCCGGCGATGTGTTCTCAGAACTCACAGCGCGCGGATACGTCCACCGATTCATAAAGGAGAAACGCATGAGCAAGGTTGCATTGGTGACAGGCACGTCATCGGGTATCGGGTTGGCCACCGCGGTTTTGCTCGCGCAATCGGGCTACACCGTGGTCGCCACGCTGCGCGACCCGGCCCGCGCCGATGCCTTGCGCAGCGAGGCGCAAGCGGCCAAGGTGAAGCTCGACATACGACAGATGGACGTGCAAGACGACGCGTCGGTCGCGAGCTGCGTGCAGTCTGTGCTGGGCGAGTACGGGCAGATCGACCTCTTGGTCAACAACGCGGGCAGCGGCTACCTCGGCTCCATGGAGCAGACCTCGATGGCCGCACTGCACGACGTGATGGACGTCAATTTCTTCGGCGTGTGGCGCGTGACGCAGGCGGTACTGCCTGCGATGCGTGAAGCGCGGGCCGGGCGGGTGATCAGCATCAGCAGCATCGGCGGCTTGGTGGGTCACCCCTTCAACGACGCCTACTGCGCTGCCAAGTTTGCGGTCGAAGGTTTCATGGAAAGCCTTGCACCGGTGGCTGCGCGACTGGGTATCAGCGTAAGCCTCATCGAGCCTGGGCCGGTGAACACCGAGTTCGTCAAATCGGTCAGTGCGCGCGCTGCGGCGGTGGCGCCGGCAGTGGCCGCGTCCGCCAGTGCCTACAAGCCCATGCTTGACGCCTACTTGGAAGGCTCTAAGGCCGCATTTGCGACCCTGGGGCAGACAGCGGGCGACGTGGCCCGGGTCATCCTCGAAGCCGCCACGGCCGACAAACCGCATCTGCGCTATGCCACGTCTGACGCGATGAAGGCCATGATTGGGCGCAAGTACGTAGACCCGACGGGCGATTCGGTGCTGGCGATGACGGGGGCCCGCTTGCCATAGCGGCGTGCGGCGCCCGGTGTGCCGGGTAGAATCTGCGCGCAACGCGGGTGTAGTTCAATGGTAGAACGGCAGCTTCCCAAGCTTCATACAGGGGTTCGATTCCCCTCACCCGCTCCAGTTTTCGACGGGCCGCACATGCGGCCCTTGTCGTTTTTGCGGCGCTTCGAAGGGACACGGGATGAATGACAAGCAACTGCGCGTCGTCTGGGTCGACAGACCCGAGCCCGCGTCAGCGTTCCAATTGCCTGATGCCGGACCCTGGGGCCCTTACTCCGCCGAGCAAGTGAGCGGGCTGGACGCGCTGGCGGCCGACGCCGCCGCGCGTGCCGATGTGGTCTTGATCTGCCTTCCCGGTGGTGCGAAGGCGGCGCCCATCGCCTGGGCTGCGCTGTCGACGGTGTGCGCCGAGGCGGTCGTGCTGGTGCTGACTGACACCATGGATGCTGCCACGCAGCAACGCCTGCTGAACACCGGGGCGCAAGACGTCGTGCTGCAAGTCGATGCTGCATCATTGGCCCAGCGCGTGCGGCTGGCCGTGCAGCGCAGGCTGGTCAACGAAGAGGCACGCAAGGCCTACGCCACCGACCTCAGCACCGGCCTGCCCAATCGCCAGCAGCTCATCGAGCACATGAGCCAGATCCTCGCGCTGCGCGAGCGCGAGCCCAAGCCGGTGAGCGTGCTCGTGTTCCGCATCGAAGGCCTGCAAGGTGTGGAAGCCGGGCATGGCCACGAGTCGGCCAACGTGGTACGGCGCAAGGTCGCTGTGCGGCTGCGCGCCGGCGTGCGATCGAGCGACGTGGTGGCCTCGCTGGGGGCAGACGTGTTTGCGGTGCTGCTGCCGTCTACGGAGTCACCTACCGACGCGCAGCACGTGGTCGACAAGATCATGCGGGCGCTGCGCGAGCCGTTCAAGATTGCCGGCAGCTCGGTGCCCATCTCCACGCACGTGGGGCTGGCGCAGTTTCCGCAGGATGGCAAGCAGCCGGACCAGCTGCTGCGCCACGCCTCGGCCGCGGCGCTCCTCGGCGCCTACGGCATGCAAACCTCGGCAAATGAATAGGCCCCCCAGTCGCTGCGCTCCTGCCCCCAAGGGGCGCCGCCTGGCGGACCGGCAAAGCCGGATCCGCGGGCGTTGTTTGATGGGCGCGTCGCTGCTCTCGCTCGAGGAGCCTATTTCTGAATGTCGCCGAGGCAGAGGTACTTGATCTCGACGTAGTCTTCGATGCCATGGCGCGAACCTTCGCGGCCCAGGCCCGATTGCTTGACGCCACCGAAGGGAACCTCGGCGGTCGAGATCAGGCCAGTATTCACACCGACCATGCCCGACTCCAGCCCTTCACCCACGCGGAAGATGCGGCCCACGTCGCGGCTGTAGAAGTAGGCGGCCAGGCCGAACTCGGTGGCGTTGGCCAGCGTGAGCGCCTCTTCTTCTGTTTTGAAGCGAAACACCGGCGCCACTGGGCCGAAGGTTTCTTCCTTTGCGCACAGCATGTCGCTGGTGGTGTCTGTTAGCACCGTAGGCTCGTAGAAGCGGTCGCCGATTTTCTTGCCGCCGGTCAGCACCTTGGCGCCCTTGGCCACCGCGTCGGCCACATGGCGCTCGATCTTGGCGATGGCGTTGTCGTCGATCATCGGGCCTTGCGTCACGCCGGGCTCGAAGCCGTTGCCGACCTTGATCGCCTGGGCCTTGACGGCCAGCTTCTTGACGAACTGGTCGTAGACGCTGTCTTGCACATACAACCGGTTGGCGCACACGCAGGTCTGGCCAGCGTTGCGGTATTTGCTGGCCAGTGCGCCTTCCACGGCGCTGTCGATGTCGGCATCGTCGAACACGATGAAGGGTGCGTTGCCGCCCAGTTCAAGCGACAGCTTCTTGATGGTCGGCGCGCATTGCGCTGCCAGGATGCGTCCTACCTCAGTGGAGCCGGTAAACGACAGGTGGCGAATGATCTCGCTCTCGCACAGCAGCTTGCCGATTTCGGCCGACTTCTCCGAGGTGATGATGTTGAGTACGCCAGGCGGCAGGCCCGCGCGCTGGGCCAGCTCGCCAATGGCCAGCGCCGACAGCGGCGTCTGGCCCGCGGGCTTCACGATCACCGGGCAACCGGCGGCGAGCGCCGGGCCCACCTTGCGCGTGATCATCGCGATGGGGAAGTTCCATGGCGTGATGGCCGCACACACGCCCATGGGCTGCTTGATGACGAGGTAGCGCTTGTTGTTGTCGGTGGTCGGAATGGTCTCGCCGTAGACGCGCTTGCCTTCTTCGGCAAACCACTCGATAAAACTCGCGCCGTAGACCACTTCGCCTTTGGCTTCGGCCAGCGGCTTGCCTTGCTCGGCGGTCATGATGCGGGCCAGGTCGTCGGCGTGCTGGTGCATCAGGTGAAACCACTTCATCAGGATCGCGCTGCGCTCCTTGGCCGTCTTGCTGCGCCATAACGGCCAGGCCTTGTTCGCGGCTTCGAGCGCCGCGCGCGTCTCGATCACGCCCAGGTTGGCCACATCGACCAGCTTCTGGCTGGTGGCCGGGTCGGTCACATCGAAGCGGCTTGTGCCACCTACCCATTCACCATTGACCAACGCATTGGTTCTGAGCAGGCTGGGGTCTGCGAGCAGGGCGAGAGGCGAAGCTTTGATGTCCATGGCGGGGTCTCCGGAGGTTGCGGCGATGATAAGTCTTGGTCCCTGGGCATGAGCTTGGGTGGGGCTTCGCAAGGCCTCGCCGCCTATAATCAAAACCCTCGCAAAATCAAGCAGTTGCGCGCAAGAGCAACGCAAGAGACCACGGCATGAAAGCTTCTGAAATCCGCTCGCAGTTCTTGAAGTTCTTCGAAGCCAAGGGCCACACCATCGTGGCCTCCAGCCCCGTGGTGCCGGGTGACGACCCGACGCTCTTGTTTACCAACGCGGGCATGAACCAGTTCAAAGACGTGTTCCTGGGCTTTGACAAGCGCCCTTACTCGCGTGCCACCTCCGCCCAAAAGTGCATACGCGCTGGTGGTAAGCACAACGACCTGGAGAACGTGGGCTACACCGCGCGCCACCACACCTTCTTCGAGATGCTGGGCAACTTCAGCTTCGGTGACTACTTCAAGCAAGACGCCATCCAGTACGCATGGGAGTTGCTGACCGAGGTCTACAAGCTGCCCAAAGACAAGCTCTGGGTCACGGTGTATGCCGAAGACGACGAGGCCTACGACATCTGGAACAAGACGGTGGGCGTGCCGGCCGAGCGCATCGTGCGCATCGGCGACAACAAGGGCGCGCGCTACGCC
>NZ_JBKJOQ010000080.1:0-3182 GCF_046595475.1 Rhizobacter sp. | reverse complement strand
GCGTAGCTTCAGCACGGCGTTGACAGGCCGTAGCTCGTGGCCACGCAGCTGTGACATATGGAGAGCGCCTTTGCTTTGGTTACTTTCATTTGGCGCGACAAATGAAAGTGACTCGCCCGCCGGGGCGACTACCCGGCGCCGTCGAGCAAGACAGGTAGAAACAACCACGCGAAGCGGCACAGAAGGAGCAGGCCTTCGATACGCGAAGCGGACCCTGCCCTGAGCTTGTCGAAGGGTCAGGCTGAACGGGTGGGGATGGGCGAACAACAAGCCCAAGCGCGTGCTCATACCGACACCACCTCAATCACCGACTTCGAATCCGACACCGCCCCAAACACCCCACCCTGCATCGTCACCATCTTCAACGCCGCCAGATGGTTGCCAAGGTCTGTAGCCGCCGTGCAATCCGACAAGATCAAGCACTCATACCCCCGGTCGTTCGCATCGCGCATCGTCGTGTGCACACACACGTCGGTCGTGATGCCGGTGAGGATGAGGTTGCGAATCCCGCGGGTGTGCAAGATCAGATCGAAATTGGTCGCATAAAAAGAGCCCTTGCCAGGCTTGTCGATCACCGGCTCGCCCGCCAGCGGTGCCAGCTCGGGGATGATTTCCCAGCCCGGCTCGCCAACGGTCAGGATGCGCCCGCACGGCCCCATGTCGCCAATGCCGATGCCGCCTGTGCCGATCTGGCGCGAGCGCCAGCGTTTGTTGGCCGGCAGGTCACTCATGTCGGGCTTGTGGCCTTCGCGCGTGTGGATGATGAGGTAGCCCGCGGCGCGCATGGCGGCGAACAACTGCTTCAGCGGTGCAATGGGCGCACGCGTGAGCGAAATGTCGTAACCCATCTTGTCGACGTAGCCGCCTTCGCCGCAGAAATCGACCTGCATGTCGATCACCACGAGTGCGGTGTTCTGCGGCGTCATGTCGCCGTCGTAGGGCCAGCGGTACGGGTCGGCTGCGATGTACTTCTCCATCTCAGGCCACTTTCTTCAACACCGGGATCTGCGAGCCGATGTAGCTGCGGGTCGGCGCGGCAAAACCGCAGCCCGTGCCGTCGGTCACCTTCACGCTGGCTTCCCAGGGCAGCACATAGCGGCCGGCCGCCATGTCGTGCATGTAGGTGTAAGGGCAGTCTTGCGCCCCGCCCTTCACCGCCACGTAGCCGCGGTGGTAGAGCTGGTAGATGTTGTTTTCCACGCCCCAGCCGGCGCGCGCTTCGCGCACCAGGTCGGGCCGCAGCTCGCAGGTGATGATTTCATCCACACGGCCGCTGCCTTCGACCATCACCGTGCCGTCGAAATGGCAGAACATGCCCTCGCCCATAGAGTCGAAGCTGTCGTCGCTGCCGCACATGCAAACATTGGCGGTGTAGGCCAGGTTGCAGAAGGCATTGGCCTGGTTGGTGATCTTCCAGGCGTGGCGTATGGGCGCCGTGTAGCCTGCTGTGCGCAGAATAATCTCGGCGCCCTTGTAGGTGGCCTCGCGCGCCATCTCGGGGAACATGCCGTCGTGGCAGATGATGAGAGAGAGCTTGCTGCCGTTGGGCCCGTCGCACACCGGAACGCCCAGGTTGCCCGGCTCCCAGGGCTCCACCGGCACCCAGGGGTGGAGCTTGCGGTAGTAGAGCTTCACCGTGCCGCTGTCGTCGATGATGAGCCCGCTGTTGTACGGGTTGCCGTCGGGGTTGGCTTCCATGATCGAGAAGCAGCCCCAGATCTTGTGGGCTATGCAGGCTTGCTTGAAGGCCGCGACCTCTGGGCCGTCGAGTCGGCACATGATCTCGGGCGCGGTGTCCATGCTCAGGCCGTGCAGCGAGTACTCGGGGAACACCACCAGGTCCATCGTGCCCTGGTTGCGGCGCGCCTTGGCCACCATGTCGCAGATTCGCTGCGTTTGCGCGGCCAGATCGGCCGGCGTCTTGACGACCGGCAGTTGAAGCTGCACCAGGCCAATCACCACGCCGTGTACCGATTTGTTCAAACCACCCAATCCACTCATGACAAGCTCCTATTTCGTGACGCCCAGCTCCATCGGCGCGCCCTTGACGCTGCGTGTGGGCGAGCAGGTCCAGATCAGAATCACCAGCGTGAGCACGTAGGGCACCGCATTGAACAGGTAGTAGCCGCTGCTGATGCCCACCGATTGCAAGGCCGGGCCGAGTGCGCCAGCGCCACCGAAGAGCAGTGCGGCACCCAGGCAGCGCCAGGGGCTCCAGCGCGCGAAGATCACCAAGGCGACGGCGATCAGGCCTTGGCCGCTGGAGAGGCCTTCATTCCAACTGCCGGGGTAGTAGAGCGAGAGCGAGGCGCCACCCAGCCCGGCGATGAAGCCGCCTGCGCAGGTGGCCGCAATGCGTATGCCGTTGACCGAGTAGCCGAGCGCGCGTGCGGCGTCGCTCGAGTCGCCCGCCATGCGCAGCACCAGGCCGAAGCGCGTGGCCTTGAAGCCCCAGGCCAGCAGCGCGGCGAGCACCACGCCGATGAGAAACAGCACGTTGATTTGCAAAGCCGACTTGATCTGCGCCGAGCTGCTCCAGTCGCCCAGGTTGAGCGACGGAATCTGCGGGGCCTGCGGCTGGATCAGCGGCTTGCCCAAGTAAAACGCGAGGCCGCTGCCGAGCAGCATCACTGCGATGCCTGTGGCGATGTCGTTCACCCTCGGCAATGAGCACACGAGGCCATGCAGCAAGGCCAGCAGCGCGCCGCTGCCGCCTGCGAGCAGCACGCCGAGCCAGACGTTGCCGGTGAGGTAGGCGCCACCGAAACCGGCCATGGCCGAGAAGACGAGCACGCCTTCGAGGCCGAGGTTGATGCGGCCAGATTTTTCGGTGAGGCATTCGCCCAGGCTCACCAGCAGGAAGGGGGTGCCCACACGGATGGCGCCGCCTAGGACGGCGACGAGGACGTTGAGGAAGAGGTCGGGGGCGCTCATGGTGCTGTGCTGCTATCTGCTCTGCTGGCGCGCCACACACCGCTTAGGCTGACCCTTCGATACCTCAGGACAGGGTCCGCATTCGCGGGATCGAAGGCCCGTTCGGTTATTGCGTGGGTCTTGCTCACTGCGTGAGGCCGCGTCGGGATGTGCCCCCGACAGGGCAGTAACTTTCTTTTGCTTCGCCAAAAGAAAGTCACCAAAGAAAAGGCGACCCTCGTCACCGGTCGGCCTAGGGCCGACTGCTC
>NZ_JBKJOQ010000078.1:0-87433 GCF_046595475.1 Rhizobacter sp. | reverse complement strand
CTGAGCGGCTGAGCGGCTGAGCGGCTGAGCGGCTGAGCGGCTGAGCGGCTGAGCGGCTGAGCGGCTGAGCGGCTGAGCGGCTGCGAGATTGTCGAGTTCCGTTCGAGTTGAGCGCGCATTCCGTTCGGCCGAGCCGATATTCCGTTCGGGCTGAACCGATGATCCGTTCGGCCTGAGCCGATGTTCCGTTCGGCCTAAGCCGATATTCCGTTCGCCCTGAGCCTGTCGAAGGGGGCGCGGTGCACGGCGCCCCTTCGACAAGCCGAGAGCAAACGAAGCTGGAAATCAAAGCTCTCATCTTTGAGCGCTTCAAGCCACGACCGGCTCTCGCAGCGGCAGCGTGACGACAAACTCACTGCCCAGGTTGGGGCCGGTGCTGCGCGCCACCACCGTGCCGCCATGCGCCAGCACCAGCTCGCGCACCACGGCCAGGCCTATGCCCATGCCGCCGCGCCGCAGCTCCACGGCCCGCGTCTCCTGCACGAACAGGTCGAAAATCGTGGGCAAGGCCGTGGCCGTGATGCCGATGCCGGTGTCTGACACCGTCACCTCGATGGCTGCATCGCTCACCATGGCGTTGAGCGTGATCTCGCCGCCTTCGGGGGTGTAGCGCGAGGCGTTGTCCATCAGGTTGCTGAAGACCTGGATCAGGCGCAGCGCATCGCCCTGCAGCTCGGGCAGGTGCACCGGCAACTGCACGTGCAGCGTCTGCTGGCGCTGGTCTATGGTGGGCCGGCAGGCCTCGACGGCCATGGCGAGCACGCTGCCCATCTCGACGCTGGCGCGCTCCAGGTGAAACTTGCCGGAGCCCCCGCGCGAGGCGTCGAGCAGGTCTTCGACCAAACGGGCCATGCGGCGCACCTGGCGCACGATGATCAGCTGCAAGCGTGTGAGCAGGGGCTCGTTGGCATGGGCACGGCTCAGCAGCTCGGCGGCCGCGCGCAGCGGCGCCAGCGGGTTACGCAACTCGTGGGCCACCATCGCAAGAAAGGTGATCTGGTGGCGGTGGGCTGCGTCTGAGCTGCGCTCCAGGGCTTGCGCGGTCAGAGCCGAGATCACCAGTTGTTCGTTGACTTCGCGCAGGTCGCGCGCCTGTGTTTCACCGCTGGACAACGCCACTTTCTTCACCTGCTGCACAGGGCCGCGGTTCAATGCCGCGCTGTTGTAGAACTCAAAGCCTCCCCGCCCGTAGCGCTTGGACTGGTACATGGCCACGTCGGCCCGGCTCACCAGGGTGGCCGCGTCGTCACCGTCTTCGGGGTACACGCTGATGCCCAGGCTGGCAGACAGGTGCACCGCCTGGTCGCCCAGATCGAAAGGCTCAGCGAGCGCCGCCAGCATCTTGGTGGCGATGGCGCCTGCGTCGCTGGCCTGAGACACCTCGGCCAGCAGCACCAGGAACTCGTCTCCGCTGTGGCGGCTCACGGTGTCAGAGTCGCGCACCACTTGCTCCAGCCTATGGGTGACGATTTGCAGTACCTCGTCGCCTGCAGCATGGCCCAACGTGTCGTTGATTTTCTTGAACTCGTCGAGATCGAGAAAGACAACGGCCAGGCGCGTACCGCGCCGCCGCGCCAGGGCGATGGCCCTCACCAGCCGGTCGTGCATGAGCGCGCGGTTGGGCGTTTTCGTGAGGGGGTCGCGTTGGCTGGTCTGGGCGAGTGCACCCAGGTCGCTGATGGCCGTCAGCGCGGCACTTTCCGCGTTCAGCGCGGCCAGCACCAAGCGCTCATTGGCCTCTACGATCAAGGCAGACCTGTCAGCGTTGGTCTCTTTGCGCACGTCGGCCACACTCTGGCGCAGGCGCTTGAGTTCCTCACGCAGCGCTTCGGCTTGTGCGTTGAGCAAGGCGACGGTGCGCGCCGCTGCCACTGAGGCCCCTTTTGAGAGGCCTTCAGCAGTGGTTTCAGGCATCGCGCACGCCGCTGGGCGACCCGGTCGGTTCTGCACGCCGGGTCGGCCGGCCGCCCAGCAAGCCTTCCTGGTCGGTGAGCATCTTGCCTACCTGGATGCCGTCGTTGTTGATCGTGAACTGGCGCAGCTCGCTGGAGTGCTTGCTGGCACGCACCTTCACCACCGCCATCACCCGCTTGAGCCGGCTGTCGACCTCGATGTAGCGCTGCACCACGATCGCGTCGGTGAGAAAGGCCGTGCCATAGGGGCTGAAGCTGAGCTCGTCGTAGCGGTCTTCCAGCTCTGAGGTCATCAGCAGCGTGGCACCCGTGTGGGCGAGCGCCGTCACCATGCGCGCCAGCGACTCGCGATAGTCTTCCCTGAAGGTGGGCGCCAACGCCAGCTCGAAGCCCGAGAGCGAGTCGATCACCACGCGGGTGGCTTTCAGCCGGTGTACCTCAGCGATCACCAGCATCGCGATCTCGTCGACCGACAAGGCCGCGCTGCGGGTGTCGACCACCCCGACGCGACCGCTTTCGATCAGCTCGGCCATCACTGGCCCACGCGACCGGTTGGGGCGTTGCTCGAAAGCAGCGATCACGCCGGTCTCTCCGCAACGAGCGCCTTCAACCAGAAAGCTGGAGGCCAATATGCTTTTGCCCGAGCCCGAGGGGCCGGCCACCAGCAGTGAGTAGCCGCGGGGCAGCCCCCCGCCCATCATCTCGTCGAGCCCGGCCACACCCAATTTGGCGCGCTGCAGCGGGGCAGAGGCCGCCTCGTTGCCAGCCAATTCGCTCACCGCGAGCGGCGGCGCGTAGACATTCAGCCCAGCGCTGCTGATGCGAAACGTGTGCAGCCCCGCCAAGGTGGGCTGGCCGCGCATCTTCATGATCTCCATCTTGCGCACCATGGAGTTGCGCTGCACGCTTTGGCGCAGCCAGATCACCCCGTCGGCCACCGTGAACACGGGGTTGGGGTCGTTGTCGGTGAAGTACTCGCCGATCAAGAAGGTGGTGGCTTGCCAGCTCGTCATCAGCACGCCCAGGTTCTGGATGAAGTGCTGCAGGCTCGCGAAAGAGCTTCCGTTTTCCTGGCTGGCGAGCACGACCGAGCGGAACGAGTCGACGAACACCAGCCCCGGCCCATGCGCCGCGACCTCGGCCCCGACGCGCAGAAGCACCTTGTCGAGGTCGCCAGAGGCGCTGTCGTCGGCGAGGTTGATGAAGTGGATGGCGCGGTTGAGTTTGTCGAGGTCAAAGAAATCAAACTGCTGCTGGTAGCGCAGCATCTTGAGCGGCGGCTCGCCCAACACGGTGAAGTAGAGCGCGGGCCGCTCGGGCGTGGCCAGCGCAAACATGATCTGGTGCGCCAGCGTGGTCTTGCCGCAGCCGGGCGTGCCGGCGATGACGTTGAAAGAGAACTCGGGTAGGCCACCGCCCAGCACCTCGTCCAACCCTGGCACGCCTGTGGCCAGGCGGTTGATTGTTGCTTTGCCGAAGTTCATGGCGTGATGTCCTGCGCGGCGTCGCCGCTAGATGGGGGGTTCAACACGTGCCGAAGCAGCCGCTCGGTGAGCGGTGCGCCAATCAGCGTGGACAAAAGGTCGCAAAAGGCCAGCAACAAGGCGGCGTTGGCGGTGGCAGCGTCAGCGCCGGTTCGCTGCGCCAGCGCCGCATGCAAGGTCTGGAAGTCGCGCCCCGGTGGGGCAACCTCATGCGCCGCGGCCAGCCACGGGCACTCGTCGCGCTGCAGGTAAAGGCTGCGTTTGAAGAGTGCATCAACGCCACGCTCGCCCACGATGGGTGACAGCGCCGCATCCACGCTGCGCCACACCGCCACAGCGGCGTCTGCCACGCGGGGTGCGTCAGCCCCCGCTTCGACCAAATGCGTGAGCACGGCCTGGATTCCTTGCGCCTCGCTGTGCATGCTGGTTCCAGTGGGTGGCCCGCCAGGGTTGGGTCACCCTTGCCAGGCGAATGCCCGGCGTATCTACGGAATCTATCGCGAGGCCGGTCAGCAAACGGTGCGGTAGCGCACATAGCGAGCGCAGTGCCTCTGAAGCCCTGCCAGTCACCTTTGGCGCGGCTCAGCGCGCGGCGAGCATCAGGTCGAGGTTTTGCACCGCCGCGCCAGAGGCGCCCTTGCCGAGGTTGTCGAACACCGCGCTCAGCAACACCTGGCCTTGCGCCGGGTGAGCGTTGACGGCCAAGCGCAGGCGGTTGCTGCCGTTGAGCGCCTGCGGGTCCAGGTGATTGAGCGCAGCAGCTTGCGCAAGAGACAGCACCTCGACCTCAGGCGCCGCCGCAAAGTGCTGCGCCAGGCAGGCCTGCACGCGGGCAGCATCCACACCCGCTGGCAAGAGCCGCAGGTGCAAGGGAACCATCAGCACGATGCCCTGGCGGAACGCGCCATAGGCCGGCACAAAAATTGGCCGCGCCGACAGGCCGGCATGCTGCTGAATCTCGGGCACGTGCTTGTGGTCCAGGCCAAGGCCATAGACCTGAAAGGGTGGCGCCGCCGCAGCGCCCTGCCCTTCATGCGCCTCGACCCCGGCACGCCCACGACCCGAGTAGCCCGACACCGCGTGCACCGTCACCGGGTGATCGGGGGGCAGCAGGCCCGCCTCAACCAAGGGGCGCAGCAAGGCGACCGCGCCAGTGGGGTAGCAGCCGGGGTTGGAGACACGCCGCGCTGCAGCAATGCGCGCGGCCTGGCCGGCGGTCATCTCGGGGAAACCGTAAACCCACTGCGGGTCGGTGCGGTGGGCCGAGCTGGCGTCGATCAGGCGCACGGCGGGGTTGCTGACCATGGCCGCGGCTTCTCGCGCCGCTGCATCGGGCAGGCACAAGATGGCCATGTCGCAGCTGTTGAGCGCTTCGGCGCGCCAGCGCGCGTGCTTGCGACGCTCGTCGGGCAGGGTCAGCAGCGTGATGTCGGTGCGCCCCTGCAGCCGCGCATGGATCTGCAGGCCAGTGGTGCCTTGGTCGCCGTCGATGAACAGGGTGGTTTTCATGAGCCGATCTTGGGCCACCGGCTACGATAGTAAAAGTTGCTTTTGCAGAAGCTGCACATCAGCATTTCTGAACTACGCCTTTTTGACAAGCCATGCGTGAACTCAACCTCGATCGCCTGCGCACCCTGGTGGCCATAGCCGACCTGGGCTCGTTTGCCGCCGCCGCACGGGCGCTGCATCTGTCGCCGCCCACGGTGAGCCTGCACGTGTCTGAGCTCGAAGCGCGCCTGGGCGCCCCGCTGCTCTTGCGCCAGCGTGGCCAAGTGGCGCCCACGGGCGCGGGCGCGGCGCTGATCGAGCGCGCCCGCCGCCTGCTGGCCGACGCTGACGCGGCGCTCGACGATGTGCGCCGCCAGGTCGAGGGCCAAACCGGGCGCGTGCGGCTCGGCGCCTCCACCGGTGTGCTCGCCCACCTGCTGCCGCAGGCGCTCGAAGTGTTGAGCCAGGAACACGCCGGCATCAACGTGCAGGTGGCCGTGCTCACCTCGCAAGAAACGATGGCCCGCCTGGCCGCGGGCACGCTCGACATAGGCCTGGTGGCCCTGCCCCAGCCGGCCGCTGGCGGGCTAAAGGTGCAGCCCTGGCGGCGCGACCCGGTGATGGCCTTCGTGCCGTCGGCGTGGGCCTCTTCTAAATCACCCAAATCACCCAAGTCAGCCAAGACGGCCAAGACGGCCACACCGGCCTGGCTAGCGCAGCAACCCTTGATCTTGAACGACGCCAGCACGCGGCTCTCGCGCCTCACGGCAGAGTGGTTTGCGGCTGCCGGCGAGCACCCGCGCGCGCGCATCGAGCTCAACTACAACGACGCCATCAAGAGCCTGGTGGCCGCCGGCTACGGCGCGGCCCTGCTGCCGCACGAGGCCAGCGCGTTGCCACCTGACCCGCGCATTGCCATGCTGCCGCTGCGCCCGCGGCTGTGGCGGCCGCTGGGCATTGCCTACCGCGCCCGCGCGGTCGAGGTGGCCACGCAGCACGTGCTCGATGTGCTGTGGCGCTGGCGCCAGGCTTGAGTGCGACACGAGCACGAGCCCACAATGCGGCACACCTTCCGTCGTGTGTTGTGCTTGATTCAGACCCGAGGTTTCCCGCCATGACCCGAGCCGGCTTGTTCCGCTGCGCAGCCTTCGTGACGCTGCTGGGCATCACCACGCAGGCGCTTGCGCACGACACCTGGTTCGAGCGCCTGCCCGCCAAGCCCGGCAGCGACGTGATGCTGGCGCTGGGCACGGGCAACCGCTTTCCGACCTACGACTTCCCCTTGGCCGCCGCGTCTTTGCAGCGCAGTGGCTGCCGCAGTGGCGCCACCCCGGTGCCGCTGCGCGCCGTGCGCGAGACGCCCAAGGGCTTGCTGCTGCGTACCCAGCCCTCACCGCCCGGCGCAGCGCTCAGCTGTTGGGCGCAGCAGCAGCCCTTCGAAGTGGAGATCACACCCGAGATCGTGCAGGTCTACTTTCGAGAGATTCAGCCGCCACAAGCCGTGCGCGATGCGTGGGCCGAGATGCAGGCGCGAGGCGTGAAGTGGAAAGAGCGCTTCACCAAGCACGCGCGCATCGAGCTGCGAGGCACACGCGCGCAACCCCTCAACAGCCCGGCCACTGCCACGCCCACCGACATGGGCATGGACGCCTTGCTGGAGAGCGGGCTGGGCACCCTTCACCCCAACGACGCGCTGGTGTTCCAGGTGCTGCGCGACGGCACCCCGCTGCCCGACTTCTCGGTACAGCTGCGCAGCGACCTCGGCCCCATCGGTTTCTGGAAGAAGACCGATGCGCAAGGCCGCGTGAGCTTTACCCCGCCGCTGGCCGGCCGCTGGGTGCTGCGCGGCACCGACCTGCGCTTGTCCGACACCGTGCCCGACACCTGGGAGAGCCGCTTCGTGACGCTCGCCTTCGAGGTGGTGCCGCCCGACGCTCAACCCCGAGTTCCCTCACGCTGAGGATGCGGCTGGTGCAGTGGCCTGGCTCAGCTTCGCCGGTGCCAAACGGCACCCAGCAGACGCAACACCCGCCCCACTGCGCGCGCCGGCCACGGCACCTCGCGGCGGAAGAAGGCCAGCTTGCGCACATAGGCCGGCACCTCCCAGACCCAGTCGCTCCCCGCGGGGAAGTAGCCGATGCTGCCCGGCACCAACGCGTGCGTGCGGCCAGCCGAGTCGGTGACCTTCACCTCGCCTTCGAGAATCATCACCGTCTCTTCCCACTCGTAGTGCCAGCTGAAGCGGCCGGCGGTGCAGTCCCAGATGTAGGTGGCCGCCCAGCCGTCGACATTGGCCGAGTGGCAGCCGCTGCGGGCCTGCGGGCTGCCTTGCAGCACCGTGCCAGGCTTGATAGGGTCGGCGGCCAGGGGCACGGCCTCGGCAGGGGTGAACACACCGCGGTGTGGATCGCTGGTCATGGGGTGGCTGTGCTGGGTTGGTTGCGCTTGACGGTATCACCGCCCTGAGCCAGCCAGGCCTCGCGTACGCTACGCTGTTGCCGGATCACCCATCCTCAAACCCACAAGCAGGAGACCTCATGACCCAAGCCCGCGCCGTGATCTGCAGAGCCGTGAATGGCCCCATCACCGTCGAAGAGGTCACCGTAAAAGAACCCGGCCACAACGAAGTGATGATCAAGCTGGCGGCCTGCGGCGTGTGCCACAGCGACCTGTCGGCCGTCAACGGCACCATCCAGATGCCGCTGCCGATCGTGCTGGGCCATGAAGGCGCTGGCATCGTGACGGCCGTGGGCGAGGGCGTGCGTGAGTTTGCCGTGGGCGACCCGGTGCTCAGCTCGTTCGTCAGCATGTGCGGGCGTTGCCGCTACTGCACCACGGGCCGCCCCGCGCTGTGCGACCAACCGGCCCGCGCGGCCCTGTTTGCCCCCGGTGCCGAGCCGCGCTTTCGCGATGCGCGTGGCGAGGGGCTGGGTGTGTTCGCGGCCTGCGGCGTGATGGCCGAATACGCCACCCTGTCAGTCGACAGCGTGGTCAAGATCGACAAGCAGATGCCGCTAGACAAGGCCTGCCTGGTGAGCTGTGGCGTGATGACCGGCGTGGGCGCGGCCATCAACACCGCGGGCGTGACGCCGGGCTCGATCGCGGTCGTGTTTGGCTGCGGCGGCGTGGGGCTGAGCGCCATCCAGGGCTGCGTGATCGCCGGCGCGACCATGGTCGTCGCCGTCGACACCTCTGACTACAAGCTGCAGATGGCGAAAGACTTCGGCGCCACGCACACCGTCAACGCCAAGACCGCCGACAACCTGGTCAAGACCATCATCACCCTGACCGGTGGCGGCGCCGACTACGCCATCGAATGCGTGGGCATGGGCGAAGTGGTGGCCCAGGCCTGCGCCGTGCTGGCCAAGGGCGGCACGGCCGTGACAGCAGGTGTGGCGGCCCTGAGCGACACCGCCGCAGTACGCCCACTGCTCATGACGGCGGGCGAGCGCACGCTCAAAGGCAGCTACTTTGGCTCGGCCCGCCCGCGCGAAGACTTTCCCCGCCTCATCAGCCTGTACCGCGCCGGCCGCCTCAAGCTCGACGAGATGATCACCCGCACCTACAGCGTCGATGAAGCGCCGCAAGCCTTCGACGACCTGGCCCAGGGGCGCAACGCGCGTGGCGTGATCCTGTTCGCATGAGCACAAGCCTGAGCAAAAAGATCGCCTTGCGGGCCAGCCTGACGCTGGCGGCACTGCTCGGCGGCTGCGCACTCTGGCGGCCGGCGACGGTGCCGCTGCGCACCATCGCCCAACCGGCGAGTTGCGCCACAGCGCCCGACACCCTGATCGTGCTGCTGCCAGGCTCTTACTCACTGCCCGAAGACTTCATGCGCGAGGGCTTCGTGCAAGCGGTGAGAGAGCGCCATCTCGCGGCCGACCTGCTGCTGGTCGATGCGCACACCGGCTACTACGACAGGCGCAGCATCGTCACGCGCCTGCATGCCGACGTGATGGTGCCGGCACGCGCCAAAGGCTACCGGCACATCTGGCTTGCCGGCATCTCGATCGGGGGTGTGGGCGCCATGCTCTATGCCGACACGCACCCCGACGAGGTCGACGGCGTGGTGCTGCTCGCGCCTTTCCTCGGCTCGCGCCTGATCACCCAAGAGATCCAGATCGCAGGCGGCCTGGGTGCGTGGCAGGCCCCCGCCATTCCGGTCGAGGGCGACATCGACAACATCCTGTGGCGCTGGCTGCAGTCGCAAACCCAGCCCACCGCGCCGGGCCACAAGCTGCCGCTGTTTCTGGGCTACGGCTTGTCCGATCGGTTTGTCCACAACGCCGAGGTGCTGGGCGGCTACCTGCCCGCCTCGCACGTGTTCACCATGCCCGGCGGCCACGACTGGCCGGTGTGGCGGCCGCTGTGGCACCGCGTGGTCGAGGTGCTGCCGATTCGGCACGATGGGAGTTGTGCCTAGCCCACAAGCTCTCGTCGGCTACCCACCATGTGCGCCGATGCCAGATCCCGCCCGGGCGCAGCCCGGCCTGTCCTGAGCGTGTCGAAGCGAGCAACCCCCGCATGACCACAGGATTCCTCTTTGCCTTGGCCGCCGGCCTGATGTGGGGCCTGGTGTTCGTTGGGCCGCTGATGCTGCCGGAATACCCCGCCACGCTGCAGTCGTTCGGGCGCTATCTCGCCTTCGGCCTGATCGCGTTGCCGCTGGGCTGGCTCGACCGCCAGCGCCTGCGCGAGCTCACGCGAGCCGACTGGCTCGAAGCGCTCAAGCTCGCTGCAGTCGGCAACGTCATCTACTACCTGTGTCTCGCAAGCGCCATACAGCGCGCGGGCGGGCCGCTGCCCACCATGATCATCGGCACGCTGCCGGTGGTGATCGCCATCACCGCCAACCTGCGCAGTGGCCGCGGTGGTGCCCGCGGTCGCGGCGAAGCCAAGCTGCCGTGGGCGCGCATGCTGCCGTCGCTTGCGCTCATCGGCGCCGGCATAGCGCTCGTCAACCATGTGGAGATCACCCATCTGCGGCAAGACCAGAGCGCCGATCTAGGACGCTATGCACTGGGCGCCCTGCTCGCCGTGGGCGGGGTGGCCTGCTGGACCTGGTACCCCCTGCGCAACGCCGAGTGGCTGCGCGCCCACCCTGACCGCAACCCGCGCAGCTGGGCCACGGCGCAAGGGCTGGCCACGCTGCCGCTGGCGCTTGTGGGGTACGCGCTCACCTGGGCCTGGCACGCGCTGAGCGGCAACGCCTTTCCCATGCCCTTCGGCCCGCGCGCAGCCGACTTCCTGATGCTGATGTTTGCCATCGGCCTCTTCGCGTCGTGGCTGGGCACGGTGTGCTGGAACGAAGCGAGCCAGCGCCTTGCGCCGTCTATGGCCGGGCAACTGATCGTGTTCGAGACGCTGGCCGCGCTGAGCTATGCCTACCTGTTGCGCAAAGCGTGGCCGCAGATGGAAACGCTGATGGGCATCGGCTTGCTGATCGCCGGCGTGATGTGGGCCTTGCGCACGCAGCCCGAGCCGCTGGCGGCAGAGGGCCATGCTTCATAGCTATGATTTCCCATCTCGGCCCACAACGAAGAGGTTACTCATGGCATTGCTGATCGCAGGCGCTGTACTGGTTGCAATGGGTTTGTTTGCTGGCGGCGTGCTCGTGGCCGCGCCGCTAGGTTGGCTGGCGGAGTCGGCCGACCTCACGCTGTGGCTGCTGTTCCCGCTGCTGAGCATCGCGGGCTTTGCGCTCTTCGTGGTGGGCGCGAAGACGGCGCATATCCGCGGGCTGGCCATGGCCGTATCGGGCTCGCTGCTGGTGCTGGCGGTGCTCTCGGCGGGCGGCCTGCTGCTGCGGGCTGCCTCGCTGGTGCACAGCGAAGGCAGCACGGCGTCACTCTGGTACGTGCTGGTGGTGGCAGGCATTCTGGGCTCGATCGGCGCGGCCTCGCGCAGCAGCACCGTCACCGAACCGGCCTGAATGGCTCAGCGAACTATTGAGATTTCCCATTCGCGAAAGCTCACTTTCCGTTCGCACTGAGCCTGTCGAAGTGCCTGCGACCCACCCGTCAGCGCGCCTCGCCGGGCGCCACAGGGTCAGTGAGCGCTAGAGGAGCCCCCGCAGGTGGCGGCACCTCGACCGGAATGCGCCGCAACTGGGCGTGCGCCAGCGCGCTGTACAAGGGCACGCTGATCCAGCGAGAAATCAGGCTGGCCCCCAGCGCTGCCGCCATCAGGCTGAGCACCATCGCGTGCCCGTCCACCATTTCCATCACGATGATGAAAGCCGTGATGGGCGCTTGCGTGACAGCCGCCAGAAATGCCGCCATGCCCAGCGCGATAAGTGCCGCCGAGCTCGCATCCCAGCCCGTGAGCAAGGCCACGTCGTCGCCGATGCCTGCACCGATGGCCAGCGAAGGCGCAAAGATGCCGCCCGGCACGCCCGACCACACTGCCAACCAGGTGGCCACCAGACGCAGCGTCACGTACAGCAAGGGCATGTCGGTGTGGCCTTCAAGCAGGCGGCGCGTGTAGTCGTAGCCGCTACCGAAAGTGGCGCCATCGCTCACCCACCCCACCAAGGCGATGACCAGTCCACAGCCGACCGCAAAGGCTACCGGCCGCTTCGCACGCCAGAGGCTGAAGCGGTCTTTGCCCCCCACGATCGACGCATACAGCAAACGCGAGAACACGCCCCCCATCAGGCCGCAAAACACCACCACCACCAGCGCCGGCAAAAAGAAACCCGCCGGCAACGCGGTAACGCGGATCACGCCGAAGTAAGTGGCATTGCCGAATGCCGACACCGCGATCAGGCCCGCCAGCACGATGGCCGTGACGATCAGGCCGCTGTTGCGCTGCTCGATCTTTCGGCTGAGCTCTTCGATGGCAAACATGACACCGGCCAAGGGCGCATTGAAAGCCGCGGCAATGCCGGCAGCGCCCCCCGCGATCAACAAGCCGTGCGACGAGATGGTGGCGGCCTTGGGCAACCAGCGCTGCGCGTGCTGCATCACGCCAGCTGCAATTTGCACCGAAGGGCCTTCGCGCCCGATGGCCAGCCCGCCCAGCAGCCCGCCTGTGGTCAGGCCGATCTTGGCCAGGCTCAGGCGCAGTGAAACAAACAGCGGGCGGTGTTGCTCCGCGGTGGCGCTGTCCAGCGCCGCCATCACCTGCGGAATGCCGGACCCCCCCGCCCCCGGCGCAAAGCGCACCGTGAGCCAGACCAGCAGCCCCGTCCACAGCGGCGTCCACACAAAGGGCAGCAGAGGGTGCATGCCGCGCACCCCGTCGAAACCGCGCAATGCGTATCCGGTCAACCAGGTGAAGGCCACCACCGACAGGCCGGCCAGCACCGCATACCCCATCACGACAAAGCGGGCCCACCATTTGCGCCAGTCGGTCAGGTCGCCGCGTATTTCGGCCACCACATCGGGCTGGCGAATATGGCTGTCTTGGTGGTCGCTCATGGGTCAGGTGGCAAATGTGGCTTCGCTGCTGGTCGCACGAGCCTACACCCTGACGATCGGGCCACGCCCCTTGGCGCAAAGGCCCGACGGCCAGCACCCGCTTAGAACGAGTGGCGCAGACCGGCTTCTATGCCTTGAGACTTCTGGCCGCTGGCCAATGCCGGCGTGGTGGAGCCGACCTGAAAAGTCTGCGCGCCCTTGTTGGCAATGCGCGAGTACGTGCCGTACAGCGCGGTGCGCTTCGACAGGTTGTACACATAGCCCACGGCGATCAGGCTGGCGTCGTCGGCATCGGCCGTGCGCGTGGCGGTGGTGCCGCCAGACAAATCGGCGCGGCCGAACGAAGCGCGAATGACACCCGGGCCCACTGGTGCGGTGGCGCCCAGCACGATCAGGTTTTCTTTCAGGCCCAGAAACTTGATCTGGGTGAACGAGCCCAGCAGGCGCACCACGCCGAGGTCATAGGCCACGCCGAGCGAGCCGAGCTTGTACTTGTCAGCCGCGCCATTGGCATCGGTGGTGCCGTAAGAGCCCGACACGTTCAGCGGGCCGGCGGCATAGCCCACGCGGCCACCCACGTACTTGTTGCCGACCGTGCCTTCGCCTGGGGCGGCGGCCAGGGTGCCATACACGCCACCGATGTTCTTGGGCAAGATGTACTGCACTTCGTTGTCAGCACGGCTGTTGGTGTTGACGGTGCCGGTGAGCTTGGACTGCAGGTTGGAGAACTTGCCCACGCCGCTGTCGCCGAAGGCGTCGAAGTCGGAGATGCCGGTGTAGGTGGGCGCGTAGTCGCGGCCCAGGCGGATCTCACCGAAGCTGCCTTCGAGGCCGACGGTGCTGCGGCGGTGCCAGAACTTGCCGCTGGAGTTGAGGGTGCCGTCGTCGACATTGAGCGCGGCTTCGAGCCAGAAGCCGGCCTTGAGGCCGCCGCCCAGGTCTTCAACGCCGCGAAAACCGAGGCGGCTGCTGTTCAGGCCATCGGTGCCGAGCTGCTTGACCTTGGTGCCGTTGTTGTCGATCTGACGCACATTGGCGTCGAGCACGCCGAAGATGGTGACGGTGGATTGGGCTTGTGCCGCGCCGGCAAAGCCAGCGAGCAGCGAGAGAGCGAGCAGTGTCTTGTTCATGGAAGATAGTCCAACAGTTTGAAAGCGTGGCAAAGCGCCACCAGCGTCTTTTTTGAAGACCCGCGAATTCGATCAAACGAAGCCGGAAACTATTGCGACAAACCCTAGATGTCGTGAGGCTCGTTGGCATCCGCCGACAGGGCCAGAGACAGCGCGTGGGCTTTCACACCACTGTCATGCGTGCATGCTCGTCGGCTTAGCCGATGCCGGTGGTGAGTGCCTCGTCAATCAACTCAACCCAGTGGCGCACCGGCGTGGCCGTGCCGCTCTGCAGGTGCTGGATGCAGCCCATGTTGGCCGACACGATCACCTCGGGCTCGGTGGCCGCAAGCTGTGCGAGCTTGCGGTCGCGCAGCTGGTGCGACAGCTCGGGTTGCAGCACCGAGTAGGTGCCCGCCGAGCCGCAGCACAGGTGGCTGTCGCTCGCTGCGAGCTTCACCTCGAAGCCGAGCGTGGCAAGGTGCGTCTCGACATCACCGCGCAGCTGCTGCCCGTGCTGCAGCGTGCAAGGTGGGTGAAACGCGAGCACTCGGGCTTTCGGCTTGCGCATCTTGGTCTTGAGGCGCGGCGCGATCTCGGGCAGCAACTCGCTCAGGTCGCGCGTGAGTGCGCTGATGCGCTGCGCTTTGTCGGCATAGGCGGTGTCGTGCGCAAGCGCGTGGCCGTATTCCTTCACCGTGACGCCGCAGCCCGAGGCGTTCATCACGATGGCTTCGACCTTGCCGGCCGACACCAGCGGCCACCAGGCGTCGATGTTGCGGCGCATGTCGACGAGGCCGCCCTCGGTGTCGGCCAAATGGGTGCGAATGGCGCCGCAGCAGCCGGCGTCGTCTGCCACCAAGGTCTGTATGCCAGCCGCGTCGAGCACGCGGGCAGTGGCGCTGTTGATGTTGGGCGCCATGGCGGGCTGCACGCAGCCCATCAGCATCAGCACCTTGCGCGAGTGTTCACGCGTGGGCCACTGGTGTGCTCGCGGTGGCGCCTTGGGCGGCACCTTGTCTTTCAGCGCAGCGGGCAAGAGCGGGCGCAGCGTCTGGCCCAGCTTCATCGCGGGCGTGAAGGCGGCCGAGGTGAGGCCCTCTTTCAGCAGCCAGCGCACGGCCCGCTCTTTGGCGGGGCGTGGCACGCGCTCTTCCACAATTCGGCGGCCAATGTCGACCAGCTGGCCGTACTGCACGCCCGAGGGGCAGGTGGTTTCGCAGCTGCGGCAGGTGAGGCAGCGGTCCAGGTGCAGCTGCGTGCTCTGCGTGACAGGCTCGCCTTCGAGCACTTGCTTGATGAGGTAGATGCGCCCGCGCGGGCCGTCAAGCTCGTCACCCAGAAGTTGATACGTGGGGCAGGTGGCCGTGCAGAAACCGCAGTGCACGCACTTGCGCAGAATGGCCTCGGCCGCCTCGCCCTGGCGCGTGCCCTTGAATTCGGGGGCGAGCTTGGTTTGCATCAGGTGACCGTGTAGGTGCAGCCCCAGAAGTAGGGCCACGCCGTCCAATGAAACTCGCGTGCACGCTGGCCCAGCAGGCGCTGCATGTCGCTGGCACTGGGGAAGTTTTTCAGCACTTCGTGCGACGAGCCATCGTCAAGGCGGCGCGTTTGATACGTGTTGCCCGCCTCGTCGCACCGCGACACGGGTGTGCTGCTGCCTTCGACGTACAGGTTGTCGATGAGCACCACGCGCGCACCCGGTTTGAGGCAGGCGTGAAGGCCGGCCAGCCACTCGGCCGCACGCTGCAAGGGCACGTGCGACCACCAGAAGCCAGCGAATGCGGCGTCGAAGCGCGCAGGGAAATTAAGCGCGTACGCATCGGCACGCTGAAACTCGACACGCTCGTGCGGCAGCGGCTTGTGGCGCGCGAGCTCAAGCACCTCGTCGTTGAAATCGGTGGCCATCCACGAGGCGCATTGCGCGGCAGCGTGCGGCGTCCAGTAGCCGGTGCCGCAAGCCACTTCGAGCACGCTGCGGCCCGCGAACAGTGGTGGCAACCAGGCCTTTACCGCGGCGATGTCGGCCTGCCGCTCGGGCTTGGCATAGATGCGCTCGTACTCGCTGGCTCGCTGCGCGTAGTAGCGCTGCATGCTGTCGATGGTGGCGTGGCTCATGTGCTCACAGCCCCGGGTAGAGGCGCCCTCGGTTGAAGATGCCTGCGGGGTCGAACGCGGTTTTCAGGTCGCGGTGTATGCGGTCGAGCGGTGCCTTCAGCGGTGCAAAAGCGCCACCATGCTTGTGCAGGCCCATGAAGAGCGTGGCGTGGCCACCGGCGCGCGCGGCGGCCTCGCGCACCTTGGCGGCCGAGGCCGAGGTGCACAGCCAGCGCTGCGCGCCATGCCACTCCATCAGCTGCTCGCCAGGCAGGATGAGCGGGCGCGCCGTTTGCGGCAGCGACATGCGCCACAGCGCCACGCTGCCGCCGGCCACCGCGGCCTGCGCCTTGGTGAAGTATTCGTCGGTGTGGTTGCGCAGGCCGTCCCAAAAAGGGCTGGCGTGCGCGGGTTCGATCACGTCGCCGCCCATCGAGCTGATGGCCGCCTGCACCGCCGCGAGCGCACCGCGCAGGCGCACGAGCAAGGTGCCGTCCCACCACGCACTGGCATTCAAGGGCAAGGGTTGGCCGCCCCAGGTGTTGAGTTTGTCGAGCGCAGCCACCTGCTCCATCTGGAAGCGCAGCGTGGCCGTGGCCGGCGCCATGGGCATCACCTTGAGCGACACCTCCAAGATGACACCCAGCGTGCCCAGCGAGCCCGCGAGCAGGCGCGACACGTCGTAGCCCGCCACGTTCTTCATCACCTGGCCGCCAAAGCTGAGCACCTCACCCTTGCCGTTGAGCAGGCTGGCGCCGAGCACGTAGTCGCGCAGCGAGCCCACTGAGGCACGCGATGGGCCCGACAGGCCGGCCGCCACCATGCCGCCCACGGTGGCGCCAGTGGCCGCGTGGGTCACGAAGTGCGGGGGCTCGAAAGGCAGGCACTGGCCTTTCTCGGCCAGCACCGATTCGAGCTCGATCAGCGGTGTGCCGCAGCGGGCAGTCACCACCAGCTCGCTGGGCTCGTAGCTGGAAATGCCGGCGAGCGCGGTCGTGTCGAGCACGGCGCCTTGCGGTGCTTCACCATAGAAGCTCTTGCTGCCGCCACCGAGAATCTGCAGGGGCGAAGCGTCGGCCCGTGCGGCAAGGACGCGATCGATCAGGTGCTGTAGCGCAGGGTCGTTGTCATTCATGGCGGCCCTATTGTCCACATGCGCGGTCCACATGCGTGCCGGGTTGGCGGCAGCGTGTTGGCCGATGGGGGTCGAGGACTACCATGCAAGCTCGTTTGACTTGGCGTATTTCGCCACTGCCCCACCCGGCCCATGCAGACCAGACGCATTACCCTTCTGATCACAGCCGCCCTCGTCGCCGTGCTGGCCCTTGGCGCCGTCTATGTGCTGTGGCCACGGCCGGCGGCGCTTGAACCAAAACCTGCGCCGCCGATCGCGCAAGGCGGAGCGCCTTCACTACAGCTGCCACCCGCTTCGGCCGAGCCGGCCAGCGCCCCCGCCTCCAGCGCCGAGCCTGTCACGCCGCTGGCCGACACCGAGGGCGCCGTGCAAGAAGCACTCGCCACGCTGCTCGGGCGCGACGTGATGGTGCGCTGGCTGCAGACCGACCGATTCGCAGCGCGCGTTGCAGCCACCATCGACAACCTGGCGCGCGAGCATGCGGCGCCGCGCCTGTGGCCGGTGAACCCCACCGAAGGCCGCTTCAGTGTCGACGCGCAAAACCACATCGCGGCCGCCAATGCCGAGCGCTACCTGCCCTTCATGCAGATGGTCGAGCGCACCGACCCCGCCGCAGCGGCCACTCTGTACCGACGCATGCTGCCGCAGCTGCAGGCCGCCTACGAAGGCCTGGGCTACCCCGGTCGCAGTTTCCATGCGCGTCTGATGGAAGTGATCGAGCACCTGCTCGCCACGCCCGTGCAGGCCCAACCCGGCCAACTCATGCTGACCGACGTGAAAGGCAGCGTGCCCTCGGAGCGGCCGTGGGTGCGCTACGAATACGTCGACCCGCAACTCGAATCGCTGTCGTCGGGCCGCAAGATCATGCTGCGGCTGAGCGCGGCGCAACGCCATCAGCTGATGGTCTGGCTGCGCCGCTTCCGAGACCAGCTTCGCTGACCCCAAATGCCGTAGCACGGTAGCCCTGCAGCTCGGCTCGTCAGGCTTTGTTCACACGCTCGATCTGGCGGCGCAGGCCGTCCAGGTCGAGCACGCGCAGCCCGCCGTACTCGATGCGGATCAGCCCCAGCCCCTGCAACGCACGCAGCGCCTCGTTGACCCGCTGGCGCGACAAGCCCACCAGGTACCCCAACTCTTGCTGGGTGATGCGCAAGAGGCTGCCCACCCCCGGGTAGAGCGTGGGGTGGAACAGCGCGGCCAGGCTGCGCGCGACGCGCACGTCGGGGTCGTTCATGCGGTCTATCTCGCGCGCGCCAATGAACTGGCCGAGCCGCTCGTTGAGCTGCTGCAGCACGAAACGGTTGAAAGGGATGCTGCGGTCGATCAGCCAATGAAAGGTCTCGACCGTGATGCCCGCCACCACGCTCTTGCGCAGCGCCTGGATGTTGTAGCGGTAGTGCTCGCGCTTGAGCACCGTGCCCTCGCCGAACCACCCACCGGGCGGCACGCCGGTGAAGGTGATGGGCACGCCGCGGCTGGAGTCGTTGCTCATTTTCAAGAGCCCGTCGATCACGCCAAACCAGTAGGTGGCGGGCCGGCCCACGCGGCACAGAAGCTCACCGGTGCCCACGCTCACGACCTTGAGGTCGCCCACCACGCGCGTGAGCTCGTCGGCCTGCAAGGCTTGCAGCCAGGGAATGTCGGCCAGCTCGGTGGCCGTGGCCGGGCGCGCGCGCGCCACCAAGGGGGTGGTTGCGGGCGAGGACGAAAGCGAAGGGTTGGGCACCGTGCGCGATTTCATTGCGGGAAAGAACCGGGGGGAGTGTCCCTAGGATTGTCGTCAGAACGACAGCTCGGCGTCAAACTTGTTCTTACAGTCCGCCCCAGAAGGTTGGCATCAGAAGAGAAGGAAGCCGCAAGGTGGTGACGACGACTTTTCCGCGATTGATGCTTGAGCACGCTGCCCAGCGGCCGCATGCCCCGGCCATGCGCGAGAAAGAGTTTGGCATCTGGCAGACGCTGAGCTGGTCGCAGCTTGAAACCATGGTGCGTGAGCTGGCGGGCGGCTTCGCCGCGGCGGGCCTGCAGCGCGGGCAGCACCTGGTGGTGGTGGGTGAAAACCGGCCGCGCCTGTATGCCTCTCTGTTGGCGGCGCAAGTGCTAGGCGCCATCCCGGTGCCGCTGTACCAAGACGCCGTGGCCGGCGAATATGTCTTCCCCTTCGTCAATGCAGAGGTGGCGTTTGCAGTAGTCGAAGACCAGGAGCAGGTCGACAAAATGCTCGAAGTGCGCGAGCAGCACCCGGGCTTGAGGCGCATCTGGTACGACGACCCGCGCGGCCTGCGCCACTACGGCGAGCCGGGGCTAGACGCCATCGACACACTGCTCGCCTCGGGCCGCATCTTCAACACCGACCACCCCGGTTTCTTCGACGCCGAAGTGGCCAAGACGCAGGCCACCGACGTGGCCGCGATGTTCTTCACCTCGGGCACCACCGGCCACCCCAAGGGCGTGGTGCACACGCACTTCTCACTGATAGACCGCGCCCAGGCCGGCGCTCGCTTTGACAAGCTGACGCACCGCGAAGAAGTGCTGGCCTACATGCCGCTCGCCTGGATCGGGCAAAACGTGTTTTCGTATGCGCAGTGGCTGATCTGCGGCTACGTGGTGAACTGCCCCGAGTCGCCCGCCACGGTGCACATCGACCTGCGCGAAGTCGGGCCTACCTATTACTTCGCACCACCGCGCATCTTCGAGAGCCTGCTCACCAGCGTGATGATCCGCATGGAAGACGCGAGCGCGCCCAAGCGCTGGCTGTTCCAGCGCTGCATGGCGCTGGCGCGCCGCGTGGGCCCGTCGCTGATGGACGGCAAGCCCGTGAGCCTGTGGAGCCGCGCGCTCTATGCGCTGGGCAAGATCGCGGTCTATGGCCCGCTGCGCAACACGCTGGGCCTCTCACGCGTGCGTGTGGCCTACACCGCCGGCGAGGCCATAGGCCCTGACCTCTTCAGCTTCTACCGCTCGATCGGCATCAACCTGAAGCAGCTCTACGGTTCCACCGAGACCGCCGTGTTCGTTTGCCTGCAGCCCGACCACCAGGCACGCGCCGATACGGTGGGCGTGCCGCTCGATGGTGTAGAGATCAAGGTGGCCGACAACGGCGAGATCATGGTGCGCTCGTCAGGCCTCTTGCGCGGCTACTACAAGAACGACGCGGCCACCGCTGAGGTGCTCACCGCAGAAGGCTGGTACCACACGGGTGATGCCGGTTTTCTGGATGCCACGGGCCACCTGAAGATCATCGACCGCGCGAAAGACGTGGGCCGCATTGGAGGCGGGCCCAATGCGGGCGCCATGTTTGCGCCCAAGTATGTAGAGAACAAGCTCAAGTTCTTCCCGCACATCAAGGAGGCCGTGGCCTTTGGCGATGGGCGCGACCAGGTATGCGCCTTCATCAACATCGACATCGAAGCCGTGGGCAACTGGGCCGAGCGCCGCAACCTGCCCTATGCCGGCTACACCGACCTGGCGCAAAAGCCCGAGGTATACGAGCTGGTGCGCGACTGCATAGAGCGCGTGAACGCCGACCTGGCCGCTGATGACAAGCTCGCCGGCAGCCAGGTCAGCCGCTTTCTCATCTTGCACAAGGAGCTCGATGCCGACGACGGCGAGCTGACCCGCACGCGCAAGGTGAGGCGCGGCTTCATCGGCGAGCGCTACCAGGTGCTGGTGGACGCGCTGTACGGGGGCAAGGTCTCGCAGTACATCGAGACGGCGGTGAAGTTTGAAGATGGGCGCAGCGGCATGGTGTCGGCAGAGTTGCGCATCATGGATGCGAAGACGTTTGCTGCCGCCGCCACCACCATCGTTCGGGCTGAGCCTGCCGAAGCCAGCGCCGAGCACCAGGGCCCTTCGACGGGCTCAGGTCGAACCGAGGTTGTGCTGTGACCCGCAACATCGGCCAAGTCATCCTCGACGTGCAAAACATCAGCCTCGCTTTCGGCGGCGTGAAGGCACTCAGCGACATCAGTTTCAACGTGCGCGAGCATGAGATACGCGCCATCATCGGCCCCAACGGCGCGGGCAAGAGCAGCATGCTCAACTGCATCAACGGCGTGTACCAGCCGCAGCAAGGTGTCATCAACTTCTGCGGCCAGGCCTTCAAGCACATGAACTCGCGCCAGGTCGCCGAGATGGGCGTAGCCCGCACCTTCCAGAACCTGGCGCTGTTCAAGGGCATGAGCGTGCTCGACAACATCATGACCGGGCGCAACCTGAAGATGAAGTCGAACCTGTTGATGCAGGCCCTGCACCTCGGCCCGGCGCGGCGCGAAGAGATCGCGCAGCGCGAGGTGGTCGAGCGCATCATCGACTTCCTGGAGATCCAGGCCTACCGCAAGACGCCGGTGGGTCGCCTGCCCTACGGCCTGCAAAAGCGCGTAGACCTGGGCCGGGCCCTCGCGATGGAGCCCAAGGTGCTGCTGCTCGACGAGCCCATGGCCGGCATGAACGTAGAAGAGAAGCAGGACATGAGCCGCTTCATCCTCGACGTGAACGACGAGTACGGCACCACCATCGTGCTGATCGAGCACGACATGAGCGTGGTGATGGACCTGAGCGACCGCGTGGTGGTGCTCGACTACGGCCGCAAGATCGGCGACGGCTCGCCCGACGACGTGCGCAACAACCCAGACGTGGTGCGTGCGTATTTGGGTACAACGGGAAACGAAGCGGAAGCCCGAGCGCCGGGCCGCCCGAAGCCGGGCGCCATCCCCTCGGGGGATCGGCCGGCGTACTCGACGGACGAGGGGCGGACATAGCATGGCTTTCTTCCTGGAAACCCTGCTCGGCGGGCTGATGGCCGGCATGCTGTATTCGCTGGTGGCGCTGGGCTTCGTGCTGATCTTCAAGGCCTCGGGCGTCTTCAACTTTGCTCAAGGCGCGATGGTGCTGTTTGCCGCACTCGCCATGGCGCGCTTCAGCGAATGGTTGCCGCAGTGGACGGGCATAGACAACAAGGCGCTGAGCAACGTGGCCGCCTTCCTGATCGCCGCAGTGATCATGTTTGCCGTGGCCTGGCTGATCGAGCGCCTGGTGCTGCGCCACCTGGTCAACCAGGAGGGCGCCACGCTGCTGATGGCCACCATAGGCATCACCTACTTTCTCGAAGGCCTGGGCCAGTCGCTCTTCGGCAGCAGCATCTACAAGATCGACATCGGCATGCCCAAGGACCCGGTCTTCGTACTGGAGTCGATGTTCCAGGGCGGCGTACTGATCAACAAGGAAGACCTTTACGCGGCCCTCATCGCGGCCACGATGGTGGCGCTGTTGAGCCTGTTCTTCCAGGAGACCTCGACCGGGCGCGCCTTGCGGGCCGTGGCCGACGACCATCAGGCGGCGCAGTCGATCGGCATCGCGCTCAACCGCATCTGGGTGATCGTGTGGTGCGTGGCCGGCGTGGTGGCCCTGGTGGCCGGCATGATCTGGGGCAGCAAGCTGGGCGTGCAGTTTTCGCTCTCTACCGTGGCTTTGCGCGCGCTGCCGGTGGTGATCCTGGGTGGCCTCACCTCGGTGCCGGGCGCCATCATCGGCGGGCTCATCATCGGCGTGGGTGAGAAGCTGTCAGAGGTGTATCTCGGGCCCTTTGTGGGCGGAGGCATCGAGATCTGGTTTGCGTATGTGTTGGCGCTGGGCTTTCTGTTGATCAGGCCGCAAGGCTTGTTCGGCGAAAAGATCATCGATCGCGTATGAATCTCCAACCAGCACCCCTGCCCGCTCGGGCTGAGCCTGTCGAAGCCTTGCGCTGCACTTCGACAGGCTCAGTGCGAACGGAAATGTGCCTGAGGGTCTGACCATGCTCTACCGAGAAAACGGTCAGTTCAAGACCAGCTACCGCGCCGATCAGCAGATCTTCCCTATCCTGCAAGACCGAATCGTGGTGCTGCTGTTCATCGCCTTCGCGGTGGTGGCAGTGCCGTTGCTCGCGAGCGACTACATGCTGCGCGCCATCCTGATTCCCTTCGTGATCATCTCGCTGGCGGCGCTGGGCGTGAACATCCTCGTTGGCTACTGCGGGCAGATCTCGCTGGGCTCGGGCGCGTTCATGGCGGTCGGCGCGTATGGGGCCTACAACGTGATGGCGCGCATCCCCGGCATGCCGCTGATTCCAGCGCTGCTGCTGGGCGGCTTCTTCGCCATGCTGTTCGGCATGTTCTTTGGCTTGCCCAGCTTGCGTGTGAAGGGCTTGTACCTTGCAGTGGCCACGTTGGCCGCGCAGTTCTTTGCCGACTGGATGTTCCTGCGCATACAGTGGTTCACGCTAGACAACTCGTCGGGCTCGGCTGCGGTGTCCAACCTGCAGGTGTTCGGCTTCCCCATCGATTCAGACGCCGCCAAGTACCTCTTCTGTCTGGGCTTCCTGATCGTGCTCTCGCTGGCCGCCAAGAACCTGGTGCGTGGCGCCATAGGCCGTGAGTGGATGGCCATACGCGACATGGACGTGGCTGCCGCGGTGATCGGCATCCGCCCGATGTACGCCAAGCTCAGCGCCTTCGCCGTCAGCTCTTTCATCATCGGCGTAGCCGGTGCGCTGTGGGGCTTCTTTTACCTGGGTGCATGGGAGCCTGCGGCCTTCTCGGTCGACCAGTCGTTCCGGCTGCTGTTCATGGTGATCATTGGCGGGCTGGGCTCGGTGATGGGCAGTTTTTTCGGTGCCGCCTTCATCGTGGTGCTGCCGATTGCGCTGAACCAAATCTTGCCGGCACTCGCCGGCCTGCTGGGCATACAGATTTCGACCACGGCACAGTCGCACACCGAGCTGATGGTGTTCGGCGGCTTGATCATCTGGTTTCTCATCGTCGAGCCGCACGGGCTCGCACGGCTGTGGTCTATAGGCAAAGACAAACTGCGCTTGTGGCCCTTCCCTCACTGACCGGCTGGTTCACTGGTGTTTCTCTTCGCTTCAATTGACAGGAGACAAAAATGAAAATTCGACAACTCGTTCTTGCCGCAGCCGCACTGGCTGCCTTTGCTTCACCCTGGCTGCACACCAGCGCCATGGCGCAGCAGGCCAAGGAGCAATTCATTCCGGTGCTGTCGTACCGCACCGGGCCGTACGCGCCCAACGGCGTGCCCATTGCCAACGGCATCGTCGACTACTACAAACTCGTGAACGCACGTGGCGGCATCAACGGCGTGAAGATCGCATTCGAAGAGTGCGAAACCGGCTACGACACTGCCCGCAGCGTCGAGTGCTATGAGCGCCTGAAAGGCAAGAATGGCGGGGCAGCCGTGGTGCAACCGTGGTCCACCGGCGCCACCTTCGCCATCACCGAGAAGGCCGCGGTCGACAAGATCCCCATCGTGACCCTGGGCTACGGCCGCAGCGAAAGCGCCGACGGCCTGGTCTTCAAATGGAACTTCCCACTGGCCGGCAACTACTGGGTGGCAGCCGACGCTCTGGTGCAAGCCATCGCCCAAAAGGAAGGTGGCATTGCCAAGCTCAAGGGCAAGAAGATTGCGCTCGTCTATCACGACAGCCCCTTCGGCAAAGAGTCGCTGCCCATGCTCGACGAGCGCGCGGCCCAGTTGGGCTTTGAGCTGATGAAGCTGCCGGTCACGGCCCCGGGGGTGGAACAAAAAGCCACCTGGCTGCAAGTGCGCCAGGCACGGCCCGACTACGTGATCTTGTGGGGCTTCGGCGTGATGAACTCCACCGCCATCAAGGAAGCACAAGCCACCGGCTACCCACGCGAAAAGATGTTTGGCGTGTGGTGGTCGGGCGCCGAACCCGATGTGAAAGACGTGGGTGATGGCGCCAAGGGCTACAACTCGATCACGCTGCAAAACAGCACCGACTACAACGCCAAGGTGGTCAAGGAGATCCTGGCCAAGCTGCATGACAAGAACAAGGGCACTGGCCCGCGCGAAGAAGTCGGCCAGGTGCTGTACCTGCGCGGCGCAATGGGCGCCATGCTGACCGTAGAAGGCATACGCGCGGCGCAAGAGCGCTACGGCAAGGGCAAGGTGATGACGGGCGAGCAGGTGCGCTGGGGCCTGGAAAATCTGAACCTCACCCAGGCCAAGCTCGACGCGCTGGGCTTTGCCGGCGTGCTGCGCCCGATCAGCACCTCGTGCAGTGACCACATGGGTGCGTACTGGGCACGCGTGCACACCTGGGACGGCAAGACCTGGAAAGTCAACCCCGGCTGGATGCAAGCCGACGAGCAGATCATCAAGCCCATGGTGAAGGCGGCGGCGGCGAAGTACGCGGCCGACAAGAAGCTGACGCCGCGCACGCCCGCGGAATGCCAGAGTTGAGCGTCGTGTTCACGCATCCGAATGCACGCAAAACTCCGTTCGGGCTGAGCCTGTCGAAGCCAGCGTGCACAGCGGTGCAGGCACTTCGGCAGGCTCAGTGCGAACGGAGATTTTTGGGAACGCCTCGACCATGAGCATCGCCCGCATCCTGCTCAACGTGAACGGCATCGAGGTGATCTACAACCACGTGATCCTCGTGCTGAAGGGCGTCTCACTGCAGGTGCCCGAAGGCAAGGTCGTTGCCTTGCTAGGCGGCAACGGTGCCGGCAAGACCACCACGCTGCGCGCTGTGAGCAACTTGCTGCGCAGCGAGCGGGGCGAGGTGACCAAGGGCTCGATCGAGCTGCGGGGCGAGCGCATCGAGCGTTTGAACACGTCTGACATGGTGGAGCGCGGCGTGGTGCAGGTGATGGAAGGCCGGCATTGCTTCGCCCACCTCACCATCGAAGAAAACCTGCTCACCGGTGCCTACACGCGGCGCGACGGCAAGGCGGCGGTGGCACAGACGCTGGACAAGGTCTACACCTACTTCCCCCGCCTGAAGGAGCGCCGTGGCTCGCAGGCGGCTTACACATCGGGCGGCGAGCAGCAGATGTGCGCCATCGGCCGCGCGTTGATGGCCAGCCCGAAAATGGTGTTGCTCGACGAGCCCTCGATGGGCCTGGCCCCGCAGATCGTGCAAGAGGTGTTCGAAATCGTGAAAGACCTCAACACCCGCGAAGGCGTGACCTTTCTGTTGGCCGAGCAAAACACCGGCATGGCGCTGCGCTATGCCGACTACGGCTACATCCTGGAAAACGGGCGCGTGGTGATGGACGGCGCCGCATCGTCTCTGGCGACCAACGAAGACGTGAAGGAGTTCTACCTCGGCACCGGCGGCTCCAAAGACAACACTGGCGACCGCAAGAGCTTTCGCGATGTGAAGAGCTACAAGCGACGCAAGAGGTGGTTGGCATGAGTGATGAAGATTTTTTTGCGCTCCCCGCGTTCAAGCCCGATGAAGCGCTGCAGACGATGAAGCGCCAGTTGCGCGACCTGAGGCCGCTGGTCGAGCGCGGCACCGGCTTCGAGATCGGCGGCAAGCGCGTGGTCGATCTCGCAGCCGACGACACCATCATCACGGCGCGCCTGGCCAAGCGCCCGGCGACGTCACCCGAGTGGCAAACGCTGACGCTGAAAAGCAGTGCCGACGTGCGCAAGTGCGTCGATGAGGTGAAGAAGCGCTTGTCGCGCTGGCAACAAGACGCAGAGTGATGAACGAGCACCACTACGACGCACTGGAAACCCGTGCACCCGCAGAGCGCGAGCATGCGCTGATGGCCGCACTGCCCGCGCAGGTGGCGCACGCACAGGCACGCGCCGCCGCGTTCGCGCAACGTTTGCAAGGCACGCTCGCGAGTGAAGTGACGAGCCGCGCTGCGCTGGCGCGCTTGCCCGTCACGCGCAAGCACGACCTGATGGAGCGTCAGCACGCCGAACGTGAGCGCGACGTGTTCGGCGGCTTTTCCGCCATCGGCTGGGGCCAGGCCAAGAGCGTGTTCCAGTCACCGGGCCGCATCTATGAGCCCGAAGGCACCGCGTCCGACTACTGGCGCGTGGCGCGCGCCTTGTTTGCGGCCGGCTTTCGTGCCGGTGACCTGGCGCACAACGGCTTCAGCTACCACTTCACACCCGCCGGCTCGATGATGCAGACCGGCGCGCAAGCGCTGGGCTGCACCGTGTTCCCCGGCGGCACCGGGCAGACCGAGCTGCAGGTGCAAGCCATTGCCGACCTGAAGCCTGCGGGCTATATGGGCACGCCGAGTTTCCTGAAGCTGATCGTCGAGAAGGCGGCCGAAATGGGCACGCCCATGCCGTCTTTGCGCAAAGCTGCGGTGGGGGCCGAGGCCTTCCCACCCAGCCTGCGCGACTGGCTGGCCGAGCGCGGCATCACCGCCTACCAGTTCTACGGCACAGCCGACGTGGGCACCATCGCCTACGAGACCCGCGCACGTGAGGGGCTGGTGCTCGATGAAGGCGTGATCGTGGAGATCGTGCGCCCAGGCACTGGCGACCCGGTGCCCGCGGGCGAGGTGGGCGAGGTGGTGGTGACCACGCTCAACCCCGACTACCCCTTGGTCCGCTTCGGCACCGGCGATCTCTCGGCCGTGCTGCCGGGCGCCTGCCCCACAGGCCGCACCAACACGCGCATCAAAGGCTGGATGGGTCGCGCCGACCAGACGGCCAAGGTGAGAGGCTTGTTTGTGCACCCGGCCCAGGTGGCTGAGGTGATACGGCGCTTTCCTGAGGTGAGCAAGGCGCGCCTCGTCATCAGTGGCGAGATGGCCAATGACCGCATGACGCTGAAGGTAGAGGCCGCATCGGCAACCGAGCAGCTCAATGCGCGCCTGGCCGATGCCATACGCGACGTGACCAAGCTGCGCGGTGAAGTGGAGCTGTGCGCGCCGGGCAGCCTGCCCAACGACGGCAAGGTGATCGATGACACGCGCCGATTCGAATAGCGCCCATTCGAGTAAACCCCGGCCAGCGCTTACGTAGTTTCCGCCATGCAGCGGCGTGCTCGCGTCCGTAGCATGCCTTCATTCGCTTTCTCGATTGAAGGAACCACGGCCATGAAAAAACTCTTGCTCGCCTGGGTGGCGGCCCTGTGGGCCACCAGCGCATTTGCAGACTACCCCGAGAGAAACATCACCATCGTCGTGCCCTTCGCAGCCGGTGGCCCGACAGACAAGGTGGCGCGCGACTTTGGTGAAGCCGTGCGCAAACCACTGGGCGGCCAGACGATCGTCATCGACAACGTAGCCGGTGCCGGTGGCACGCTGGGCGCGGCCAAGGTGGCCAAGTCGGCGCCCGATGGCTACACGCTGCTGCTCACCCACATTGGCATGGCCACGGCGCCGGGGCTGTACCGCAACCTGCAATTCAAGCCGCTCGAAGACTACGAGTTTCTGGGTCTCATCAACGAAGTGCCGATGACGCTGATCGGCCGCCCGACACTCGCCGCCAACACCTACGCCGAGCTGGCCGCCTGGATTGCAAGCAACAAGGGCAAGGTCAACATCGCCAACGCCGGCGTGGGCTCTGCCTCGCACCTGTGCGGCATGCTGCTGCAAAGCACGCTCAAGGCCGACATGACGACGGTGCCGTACAAAGGCACCGCGCCGGCGATGAATGATCTGCTGGGCGGCCAGGTCGACATCCTTTGCGACCAGACCACCAACACCACGGGCCAGATCGAAGCCGGCAAGGTCAAGGCCTACGCCGTGACGACAAGCAAGCGCCTCACCATCCCGGCGCTGGCCAAGCTGCCCACGCTAGACGAGGCGGGTGTGAAGGGCTTCAACGTGACCATCTGGCACGCGCTCTACGCGCCCAAAGGCACGCCCAAGGCGGTGCTCGACAAGATCAATGGCGCACTGAAAGCGGCACTGAAAGACGCGACCTTCATCAAGAATGAAGAAGCGCTCGGTGCCGTGATCACCACCGATGCGCGCGTGAACCCGGTCGAGCACAAGAAGTTCGTTGAAGCCGAGATCAACAAGTGGTCGCCGATCATCAAGGCCAACGGTCTCTATGCTGACTGAGCGCGCCGACTGAGCCGCACCGCACGAATCTCTCCTCAGTGGAACCCTTTGGCCGCCTTCGGGCGGCCTTTTTTCATGGACGCAAGGTGAGCGCAATCACGCCAAGGTCACGCGCGCAAACTTGCGCTTGCCCACTTGCACGACGTAGGTGCCGGCGGCGAGCTTCAAGCCCTTGTCGGTGACCACGCTGCCATCGACACGCACGCCGTTGCCGTCGATCAGGCGCATGGCCTCGCTGCCCGAAGGCGCCAGCAGCGCCTGCTTGAGCAAAGCCGCGATGCTCAGCGGCGCGCCGCTGAGCGTGAGCTCCGGGATGTCATCGGGCACGCCGCCCTTGGCGCGGTTGTTGAAGTCGGCCTCTGCCGCTTCGGCCGCCGCCGCGTTGTGAAAGCGAGTGGTGATCTCCTTGGCGAGCAATACCTTTGCGTCTTTGGGGTTGCGGCCCGCGTCGACCTCGGCTTTGAGCTTGGCGATCTCCGCCGCGGGCAGGAAGCTCAGGAGCGTGAAGTAGCGCCACATCAGCACGTCGCTGATCGACAGCAGCTTGGCAAACATCGTGTTCGCCGGCTCGGTGACGGCGATGTAATTGCCCTTGCTCTTGGACATCTTCTCCACGCCATCAAGCCCTTCGAGCAGCGGCATGGTCAGGATGCACTGCGGCTCTTGGCCGTATTCGCTTTGCAAAGCCCGGCCCACCAGCAGGTTGAATTTCTGGTCGGTGCCGCCAAGCTCGAGGTCGCTCTTGAGCGCCACCGAGTCATAGCCTTGCATCAGCGGATACAGGAACTCGTGCACGCTGATCGGCGTGCCGGCCTTGAAGCGGTCGTGGAAGTCGTTGCGCTCCATCATGCGGGCCACGGTGTAGCGCGAGGCGAGCTGGATCATGCCGCGCGCACCGAGCGGGTCACTCCACTCGGAGTTGTAGCGCATCTCGGTTTTCTCAGGGTCGAGCACCAGGTCGGCCTGCGCGCGATAGGTCTTGGCGTTGGCCTCGATCTGCTCGCGTGTGAGGGGCGGGCGTGTGGTGTTGCGGCCCGAGGGGTCGCCGATCATGGAAGTGAAGTCGCCGATCAGAAAAATGACCGTGTGCCCCAAGTCTTGCAGCTGGCGCATCTTGTTCAGCACCACGGTGTGGCCGATGTGGATGTCGGGCGCCGTAGGGTCCAACCCGAGTTTGATGCGCAATGGCACGCCCGTTGCTTCTGACTTGGCCAGCTTGCTCACCCAATCGGCCTGCGGCAGCAGTTCGTCGCAGCCACGCAGAGAGACGGCCAAGGCCTCGCGAACTTTGTCGGTCAGGGGGTACTGGGGTGGCTTGGGTGGAATGGCCGGAATTTCGCGCTGTGACATGAGGGGTTCGGAACCTGAGGGGATTTCCGGGAATTGAGAAAAAGGGTGGCCGCTATACTGCCGCGCACCCGACGGAACACCCGTGAAACGAGGCCCGGCTGGCGCTCACGATTCTAGTGTGCGCCCGTGGGCAACAAGACCAACCAGAGCGCGGCCTCGCTGCCGCGCTTGCAGACAGGGCCTCACGGCCCCTCAACCAAATTGAGCTCGTTGGAATCGCTTCAAGACGCCGGTGCCACCACCTCCGCGCGCATCACACAGTTTGTCGGGCGGCACCCGCGCACCCTCACGTCCTTGCTGGTCGCCGGGCTGATGGGGTTTGGCGTTACGGCCTTCGGCATTGCCCCGCTGGCCCCCGACGCGGCTGACCTCCCGCGGCGCTTGGTGACGGAAACCGTCACTCCTGAAAACATCACGTCGCAGCTTGAAGCCCTGGCCACCCACACGGTCGAGCTTTATCGCAGCGACCTCACCCGCAGCGCCGACACCGTCGACAGCCTGCTGGCGCGGCTCAACGTGGCCGACGTGTCGGCCGCTGCCTTCCTGCGCACCGACAAAACGGCCCGCAAGCTGCTCGAAGGGCGTGCCGGCAAGATGGTGCAGGTACGCAAAGACGAGTCGGGGGCGCTGACGGAGCTGGTGGCCCGCTACCCGGCCGAAACCGCCGACCAGTACGGTACGCACTTCTCGCGGCTGCGCGTAGCGCGTGCCGACGGCGTGCTGCAAGCCAGGGTCGAAGTGGTCGCGCTGGAGAGCGAGGTGCGCCTGGGCAGCGGCACCATCCGCAGCTCGCTGTTTGCGGCGACCGACGAGTCGCGCATCCCCGACCCTGTTGCCACCCAGATCGCCGAAATCTTCTCGACCGACATTGACTTCCACCGCGAGCTGCGCCGAGGCGACACCTTCACCGTCATCTACGAAGCGCTTACCGCCGACGGCGAGCCCATCACCTGGAACCAAGCATCTGGCCGCGTGCTGGCCTCCGAGTTCGTCAACAACGGCCGCAGCTACTCGGCCGTTTGGTTCAAGGACGGCGAGGGCAAGGGCGGGTACTACGGCTTTGATGGCGAGAGCAAGCGGCGCGCGTTTCTCGCGAGCCCGATGGAGTTTTCGCGCGTGACCTCGGGCTTCTCGATGCGCATGCACCCCATCCTGAAAACCTGGCGCGCCCACCTGGGCGTGGACTACGGCGCCCCGACTGGCACGGCCATACGCAGCGTGGGCGACGGCGTGGTCGATTTCGCAGGCTGGCAAAACGGCTACGGCAACGTGGTGCAGATCCGCCACAGCAACGATCGCACGACCCTGTACGGGCACATGAGTCGCATCGACGTGCGCAAGGGCCAGCACGTAGAGCAAGGCATGCGCATCGGCGCCGTGGGCGCCACCGGCTGGGCCACCGGGCCGCACCTGCACTTCGAGTTCAAGGTGAAGGACCACCAGCAGAACCCATTGGTGATCGCCAAGACCTCGGAAGCCATCGTGCTGTCGGCCGCATCTCGCGCGCTCTTCACCGGCGTGGCGCAACAGATGCGCGGGCAGCTCCAGGCCGCACAGGCGTCAACCCGCAACCTCGCCTACGTCGAGTAGGAAGCGGCGCGCTCCTTGCGCGGCCGTTGCACAATTCAGCAATGGCTGAATTGTTTGCAGGCTTGATGTCGGGCACCTCGCTCGATGGCGTTGACGGGGTGCTGGCCGAGTTCTCGGCCGAAGGCATACCCCGGGTGGTGTCGCACGCCTACCGCGCCTTCCCCGAAACGCTGCGCGACGAGTTGCTGGCACTCAACAGCCCAGGCTCCGACGAGCTACACCGATCGGCCCTGGCGGCGAGCATGCTCGCCGGCCTCTATGTGGAGGTAGTGGCTGAGCTGCTTCTGCAGGCGAACGTGAGTGCGAGGGCCGTGCGTGCTGTTGGCAGCCACGGCCAGACCGTGCGCCATAGACCGTCGCTGGGCTATTCCTGGCAGATCAACAACCCGACCGTGCTGGCCGAGCGCAGCGGCATCGCCGTGGTGGCCGACTTCCGCAGTCGCGACGTGGCCGCCGGCGGCCAAGGGGCGCCTCTCGTGGCTGCGTTTCATCGCGCACTCTTCGGCTCCCTCGGTGAAACGCGCGCGGTGCTCAACCTCGGTGGCATCAGCAATCTCACCGCACTGCTCGCCGACGGCCGCACCACAGGCTTCGACTGCGGGCCAGCCAACGTGCTGATGGATCTCTGGTGCCTGCGCCACACGGGCCAGCGCTTCGACGCCGATGGCGCGTGGGCCGCCAGCGGCCAGGTCCACGATGATTTGCTGGCCGTGATGATGCAAGAGCCCTATTTCACCGCATTGCCCCCCAAGAGCACGGGGCGAGACCTGTTCAATGCAGACTGGCTGGGCGACAAGCTGTTGCGCCTGGCCCTGGAGTACCGGCGCGAAGACGTGCAGGCCACGCTGTGCGAGCTCACAGCCATCACCTGCACACAGGCAGTGAAGGGCCACGCTGGTGCGGCCAGCGAGCTGCTGGTCTGCGGCGGTGGCGCGCTCAACAAGCACCTGATGCAGCGTCTCTCGCATCACCTGCCCGGCATGGCAGTGCGCCTCACCAATGACCGCGGCTTGCCGGCCCAACATGTGGAGGCCGCGGCCTTCGCCTGGTTGGCCTACAAGCACCTGCATGGCGAGCCGGGCAACCTGAGCGCCGTCACCGGCGCATCGGGGCCACGTGTGCTGGGAGCGCTCTACCCCGCCTGAAAACTGCGCCTGAGAATGAAAAAGGCCGCCCGAAGGCGGCCTTTTCATCAGCGCAGGCTCAGACGGAGAAGCTGGACCCGCATCCGCAGGTGGTGGTGGCGTTCGGGTTCTTGATCACGAACTGGGCGCCTTGCAGATCGTCCTTGTAGTCGATCTCGGCGCCCGCCAAGTACTGCAGGCTCATGGCGTCGATCAACAGCGTGACGCCGTTCTTGTTCATCTGGGTGTCGTCTTCATTGACGATTTCATCGAAGGTGAAACCGTACTGGAAGCCGGAGCAACCACCGCCCTGCACAAACACCCGCAGCTTCAGTTCGGGGTTGCCTTCTTCGTCGACCAGCTCCTTGACCTTGCTCGCGGCGCTGTCCGTGAAGACCAGCGGCACCGGCGGCATCTCGGCCTCGGGGGTTTGAACACTGCTAGCTACTGCGCTCATGGCGATTCCTTCGAGTCAATGGTTGGATTATCCCACCCTGGCCAAAAGACTCAGGCCGCGTTGGAAGCAGCCAACTTAACCGGTGAGGGCTTTTCTTCGGCGGTGAGGGGGTGCAACCCACCTTCGATGGTGGCGCCTTGGTGCATTTCAAGGGCTTCATACTTCACATCGCCCACGATCACCGCCTTGGGCTGCAACTCAAGCAGCGCATCAGATTGCACCGGGCCCGTGACGTGGCCGTTGATGATCACGTGAGCGGCACGAACCTTGCCCATCACGCGGGCTTTTTCGCTGATCACGAGGATGCTGTTTTCACCGGGGACGGCGATCACATCACCTTGCACTTCGCCGTCGATCCGCAGGCCGTCACTGAACTGAAGTTCGCCGCGAATGACGGTGCCCTCACCGATCAGGGTGCGGATGGGGGGCTGCTTCTTCTTTGCGAACATGTGTGACTCCTAGCTGTCAACGTCGATCGGCCCGGTGCTTGCGCGTCGGGGTTTTCATAACTTCACGGTCTGGGTGGCGCGCACGCCCCCATGGCTGTCCGTGACTTTCACTTGCACGGTCTTCACCACGGCTTCTTGCGGGTAGTCGACCATGCCTTCCAGCCGGGCCGACTGCCTGACCTGCAGCAGCTTGGGGCCGCCCGGCTGCGAAATCGTCCAGGGCTTGTCAGCCAATGTGCCCGCGAGCACGATGTCGTAGCGCCCGACAAACTCGGGGAGATTGCGCCCTATTTGCATGATCAAAACCTGAAATCGCAACTGCCCGGGCACCTTGGCTTGAGCCTGCAGCGCCCGCACATTCAGACCCTCGGCCACGTTTGTGGGCAGCAGACGCTCAAAGAAGCCCAGATCGGCTTTCAGCGACATGTTTTCAGATTCGACCTGCTTGAGCTGCTGCGCCAGCCGATCCTGGGCCACCTTCTCCGTTTTCAGCAAGCTTTGTGCCGTGTTGGCAATCGACTGAGCACCTTCGCGCTCTTCACGCAGTTTGAAAACCTCGACCCGCAGCTGAGTCAATTCGGCTTTGGCATCGCGATCCAGGCCGGCGATGCTCTTGCCGAACTCGAAGGCCCACAAGGAAAGCGCAGCCGAAAACCCAAACATGACGGCCAACGCCACCCAGCGCAGAGGCCAGGGCAGGTGACTGCGAACAATCATGCGCGGGGCGCTGATCGACAGTCGGCGGCGTAGCAGTTTCCAGCGCATGCGAGGGGCAGATTCCGGGGCGTCAAGGAAGAAAGAGGCGCGATTGTAGGAGCGCACCCCGGGCGCGCTGTGTGTCCAAACCTTGCAGGTGTGTGCATCCACCTCGCCTCATGCAAAAGGCCGCTCGAAAGCGGCCTTTTTGCACGAAAGCCCAATACCGGGCTTTGCGAGAGAGATCAGCGCTTGCTGAACTGCTTACGGCGACGAGCACCATGAAAGCCGACCTTCTTACGCTCGACTTCACGCGCGTCGCGCGTCACGAAGCCAGCGTGCTTGAGTGCGGGTTTCAGGGTTTCGTCGTAGTCGATCAGGGCGCGGGTGATGCCGTGACGCACAGCGCCGGCCTGGCCCGATTCGCCACCGCCGTGCACGTTCACCTTGACGTCAAACGCGCCATCGTTGGAGGTCAGCACCAAAGGCTGCTTCACCACCATGATGGACGTCTGGCGGCCGAAATACTCGTCAACGGCCTTGCCGTTGACCAGGATCTGGCCAGTGCCCTTCTTGATGAAAACGCGGGCCACCGAAGATTTGCGGCGGCCGGTTCCGTAGTTCCAATTTCCGATCATCACCGCTCCTTAGATGTCCAGCACTTTGGGCTGCTGCGCGGTGTGCGGGTGGGAACCACCGGCGTACACCTTCAGCTTCTTGACCATCGCGTAGCCCAACGGGCCCTTCGGGAGCATGCCCTTGACGGCCTTCTCCAGGGCGCGGCCGGGGTGCTTGGCCTGCATGTCCTTGAAGGTCGTGGCGTGGATCCCGCCCGGGTAACCCGAGTGACGGTAGTACACCTTGTCGGTGGCCTTGTTGCCGGTCACGCGGATCTTGTCTGCGTTAACGACGACGATGAAATCACCGGTATCGACGTGAGGCGTGTAAATGGCCTTGTGCTTGCCGCGCAAACGGAGTGCCACTTCGCTGGCAACACGTCCGAGCACCTTGTCGGTGGCGTCAATCACAAACCACTCGTGCGTCACTTCCGCCGGCTTGGCGCTGAAGGTCTTCATGAGTTTCTTTCTAGATGCCTGGCCCTTGGCGGGCGAAGCGGGATATGGCTCAAACGTCGAACACACCGCTCAACTCTCGGTGCTGCTTATTTCAGGCAGCCTCTCAAACCAGCGGCGGTCGCTTCTTCCCCAGGAGCCGATCGGGAAAGCCTTCTAGTGTAGCCGAAACCTCTACCCGCCGGTCATGGGCCGGGCAGGGCTACTTCGGGAGCACCCATTTGCCGATAGACTTAGGGTTTGTACCAATCCGAGGTCAGCCATGGATTCATCAGGCACCCCTCTCTCTCACCTGCCGGAGCCCCCGCAGCCCTCACGCCTGTCGTGGGTGCCGATCCGGTCGCTAACAGAACGGCATCGCGATCGCATCTCTTTTCATCTTCTTTCTCTGGAAGAAAGTGATCGCTATCTCCGATTTGGCTTCCCGGCCACGGACGAGCAAATCCAACGTTATGTCGACTCGCTCAATTTCGAGCGCGACGAAGTGTTTGGCATCTTCAATCGCCGCCTGACACTGATCGCCATGGCTCACCTCGCCTACCTGCCGGTCTCAGCAAGCACGCCCGAAGCCTCAGCCACCGCTGAGTTCGGCGTGTCGGTGATCAAACGAGCCCGCGGCCGAGGCTATGGCGCGCGACTGTTCGAACACGCCGTGCTGCATGCGCGCAACCGCGGCTGTGAGCGCCTATTCATCCACGCCCTGAGCGAGAACACCGCGATGCTGAAGATCGCGCGCAACGCTGGCGCCACGGTCGAGCGAGATGGCCCGGAAGCCGAAGCGTGGCTGAAGTTACCGCCTGACAGCATCTCGTCGCAGTTTGGTGAAATGATGGGCCAGCAGTTTGCTGAGCTTGACTACCAATTCAAGTTGCAGGCGCACCGCATCAATGACTGGTTCGGCATCGTGCCTCAAATCAAGACTCATATGGGCGAGACTGATCGCACAGCCTCCGAGTGAGTGCTCGCCCGTTGCGATTAAACATGTGCTCGGCAGCTGAGACCCCACACCCATGTCGGGGATGTGACGCCGCGAAGGCCGCAAGTAGCATCCGACCAGTCGTCTCATTCCTGGCATCACATTGGCGCCTGGGTGGACGCTCATCAGAGTCCGCGCCGTGAACATGCCATATCTTCCTTGGGTCGCCGCACTGGCCGCCGCTGTCTTGTTGGTGGGCGTGCTGGTCATCCTTCTGCTGAGGGATCGCAAGCCGCGCGCCAAGCCGCTGCCTGTCGAATGGGCGCTGACGGGCCGCCCCGTCTTCAGCACAGACGAGCGCCGCATCTACCGCTTGTTGCGCGAAGCGCTGCCGCATCACATCATCCTGTCGAAGCTGCCGCTGGTGCGCTTCTGCCAACCCACCGACCCGAGCGAGGTGCGTTACTGGTACGACCTGCTGGGCACCAACCACGTCACCTTCGCCATCTGCAGCGCCAACGGGCGGGTGCTGGCCGCGATTGACCTCGACGCGGAGCGCGGCAACTCCAATCGCATCCAGCAGATCAAGCAAGCTGTGCTGTCAGCCTGCCGCGTGCGCTACCTGCGCTGCCCTGCCGATCATTTGCCGTCGGTGGCCGAGTTGCAATTGCTGGTGCCACACAGCGGCGCGGCTTCACGCGCCCCGCAGCCCATGCCCTCTCACACCTTGCATCAGGCGCGCGACACACTGGCCACCACCGTGGCCCACCGCCGCGCGGAGCGCACCGCTCTGTGGCAAGACTCGTCGTTGTTCCAGGACTCCTTCTTCGCGCCCGACAGCCGACTCGACGCGTTCATGTCCAGCGAGTTCGCAAGCCTGTCCGATCGCCCGTCGTCACTGATCGGCGGGCACGATGAGCGCGACGACGTGGGTGGCGTGGTCGTCGACGGCCCATCGGGTGCCTCCAACGCGCGCCACTGAGCGCCGCGTACGATGCGCGCATGCCCCATGCGCCGCACGCCACTGAAACACCCTACGCCGGCCTCACCCCCGAGGCCGTGCTCGATGCGCTGGACTCAGTTGGCCTGCGCGGCGACGGCCGCCTGATCCAGCTCAACTCCTACGAGAACCGCGTGTTCCAGGTCTTCCTGGAAGACGGCCTGGTCGTCGTGCCCAAGTTCTATCGACCCGGCCGCTGGAGCGACGCGCAAATCCTCGAAGAGCATGCCTTCGCGGCGGAGCTGGTGGCCGCCGAGATCCCGGTGGTTGCGCCACGCATGCTCGGCGACAGCACGCTGGCGTCGTTCGACATCGCCAGCAGCCCTTACCGCTTCAGCGTGTGCGATCGCCAATCGGGCCGCGCGCCTGAGCTCGAAGATCCGGACACACTCGAATGGATAGGCCGCTTCATCGGCCGCATTCATGCCGTAGGCGCCCGTGCCCCGTTTGCACACCGGCTCACGCTCGACAGCCACAGCTACGGCGAAGCCCCGCGCGACTGGCTGCTGGCCTCAGGAATGATCGCCATCGAAGCGCAAGCCGACTGGAAGCGCACCGTCGACGAAGTGATCGATGAGGTGAAGCGCTGCTTCGACGCGGCGGGCGCCTACGCGCCCATACGCCTGCATGGCGACTGCCACACCGGCAATGTGCTGTGGACGGCTGCCGGCCCGCACTTCGTCGACCTCGACGACGCCTTAATGGGCCCGCCCGTGCAAGACATGTGGATGCTGCTGTCGGGCGACCGCCAGACGATGCAAGGTCAGCTCTATTCGCTGCTCGCGGGCTACGAAGACTTCATGGAATTCGACTGGCGCCAGTTGCAGCTGGTCGAAGCCTTGCGCGCGCTGCGCATGATTCACTACAGCGCGTGGATCGCCCGCCGCTGGGCCGACCCGGCGTTCCCTGCGGCCTTCCCGTGGTTCGGTGGGCGTTCTTACTGGAGCGAGCAGATCACGCGCATGCGCGAGCAGCTTGATGCGCTGAGGCAACCCGCGCTCGGCGGGGTGCCTCAGCTCTGAGCCCTCAGGCCGTCAGCACCGCATTCACGCGCTTCACATAAGCGGCGGGGTCTTCGAGCTGCCCGCCTTCGGCCAGCAAGGCCTGGTCGAACAAGATGTGCGCCAGGTCGTCGAAGTGCGCGCTGCCATCAAGCCGCTTCACCAACGCGTGATCAGCATTCACTTCCAGAGTGGGCAATGACTTGGGCGCCGTCTGCCCCGCCTGCTTGAGCATGCGCGCGAGGTGGCCGCTGATGTCGCCCTCTTCCGTCACCAGGCAAGCGGCCGAGTCCACCAGGCGCGTGGTCACACGCACATCTTTCGCACGATCTTTCAGCGCTTCTTTCAAACGGTCGAGCATGGGCTTGAACGCCGTCGCCGCTTCTTCGGCCTGCTTCTTTTCGGCTTCATCTTGCAGCGAGCCCAGGTCGACCGCGCCCTTGGCCACGCTTTGCAGCGCCTTGCCTTCGAACTCGTACATGTGACTCAGCATCCATTCGTCCACGCGGTCGATCAGCAGCAGCACCTCGATGCCCTTCTTGCGGAAGATCTCGATCTGCGGGCTGCTCTTGGCGCCGGCCAAGGTGTCGGCGGTCACGTAATAGATGGCCTCCTGCCCTTCTTTCATGCGGCTCAGGTAGTCGGCGAGCGACACGCCTTCGTCGGCATGCGTAGAGGCAAAGCGGAACAGCTTCACCAGGCGCTCCTGGTTGGCGTGATCCTCGCCCACGCCTTCTTTCAGCACCGGGCCGAAGTCTTTCCAGAAGGCCGCGTACTTGGCGCGCTCGGTTTCGTCTTCATTGTTGGCCAATGACTCCAGCATGCCCAGCACGCGCTTGGTCGAGCCTTCGCGTATGGCTTTCACGTCGCGGCTTTCTTGCAGCAGCTCGCGGCTCACGTTGAGTGGCAAGTCAGCGCTGTCGATCACGCCCTTCACGAAGCGCAGGTACACGGGCATCAGCGCTTCGGCGTCGTCCATGATGAAGACACGCTTCACGTAGAGCTTCACGCCGCCGCGCTTGTCGCGGTTCCACAGGTCGAACGGCGCCTTGGCCGGCACATACAGCAGCTGCGTGTATTCGCTGCGGCCTTCCACGCGGTTGTGCGTGTAGGCGAGCGGCGCTTCGCTGTCGTAGCTCAGCTGCTTGTAGAACTCGGTGTACTGCTCGGGGGTGATGTCGTTCTTGCTGCGCGTCCAGAGTGCAGCGGCCTTGTTGACCGCCACCCACTCGTCGGGCTTCAGCGCCTGCTCGTTCTTCTCCGGGTTCCACTCTTCTTCCTTCTGCATCAAGATGGGCAGCGAGATGTGGTCGGAGTATTTGCTGATGATCGACTTCAGCTTCCACATGCTCAAAAACTCTTCTTCGCCTTCGCGCAAATGAAGAATGATGTCGGTGCCGCGCTGCGGCTTCGTGATCGTCTCGACCTCGAAGTCGCCGCTGCCTTCGCTGCTCCAGCGCACGCCTTCTTCCGGCGCTGCACCCGCGCGCCGGCTCTCGACCGTGATGCGGTCGGCCACGATGAAGCCGCTGTAAAAGCCCACGCCAAACTGGCCGATCAGCTGCGCGTCTTTCTTTTGCTCGCCTTCTAGCTTGCTCATGAACTCGCGCGTGCCGCTCTTGGCTATGGTGCCCAGGTTGGCCACCGCCTCGTCGGCTGACAAGCCGATGCCGTTGTCGCGAATGGTGATGGTCTTGGCTTCCTTGTCGAAGCTCACCCGCACTTCGAGGTTGGGCGCGTCTTCATACAGGCCAGCGTTGTTGAGCGCCTCGAAGCGCAGTTTGTCGCAGGCGTCTGACGCGTTGGAGACCAACTCGCGCAAGAAGATCTCCTTGTTGGAGTAAAGCGAGTGGGTGACGAGGTGCAGGATCTGCTTGACTTCGGCCTGGAAGGAAAGGGTTTGCTTTTGCATGGTCGTCTGGGCTCTGATGTGCCGGCACAAGCGCCGGGCGCGCTAAAAGATAGGGGTCGCCTGGGTGATTTCAAGCCGGGCGGGCCGTGGATCATAAGGACAAGCCCCTTGGTGGCACACGGAGACAGATGACCCTCACATGCCCTGGGACTACTATCCGCCGCTCTTTCGACCGATGCCTGCCAGCCTCGCCTTCCATGCCCTCATGACCGCGCTTGAAAACTCGCTCGCTGCGGCGCAACCCTCTTCTGGTCCGCTGTGGACACTGGAAGGCCTGCGCGGGGCTGACCCGGTGCTAGGGTTTGCATTGGTCATGCTCGTCGCGGTGGTAGTGGCCGAGTTGCTGCACCGCAAGCTGCGCCTGCCGCGCATGGTCGGCCACATGATCACCGGCGCGCTGGCCAGCCCCCTCGCGCTGCGCTTGCTGGAGCGCACCGACCTCGACCCCTGGAAGCCACTGATCGACCTGGCCGTCGGCGTGCTGGTGTTCGAGCTCGGCAGCCGCATTCGCCCACGCTGGCTGATCGACAACCCGTGGCTCGCACTCACCTGCGTACTCGAAGGCCTGCTGGCCGGTCTGTGCGTCACCGCGGCGCTGGTCTCGCTCGGTGCGCCCGTCACCTCGGCGTGGCTGGCCGGTGCGGTGGCCATGTCGACCTCGCCTGTCATCACGCTGGTGCTGGTGCATGAGCTACGCCCGCGCGGGCAGGTGACTGAGCGCCTGCTCATCATGACCGCCATCAACAGCGCACTCACCATGCTCGCGCTCAAGACGTGGCGCGTGATCGCCGCGGCCGGTTCAACCAGCCTGAGCGCCGAGTTGCTGCCGGTCGTCACCGACGCAGTGATGGTCGTCGGCGGCTCCTTTCTGCTCGGCGTCGCCGCCGGGTGGCTGTTGGCCAAGCTGACACCGCCGCTGCGCAGTGTGGCGGCGGCACCGGTGCTGCAAATTGCATTGGTGATCCTGGCGGCGATGCTGGCCGCGCAATGGAAGCTGTCGCCCCTGCTGGCCTTGCTGGTGGCCGGCATGGTGGCGCGCTCGCGCATGGGCCATGCCCTCACCGTCGAGCCGCAGCTCGGCTCGGCGGGCGCCATCCTGACGGTGCTGCTCTTCATCGCGTTGGGAATGCTCTTCACGCTCGACGACATCACCACGCTGTGGCCCTGGGTGCTGGCGATCGTGTTGGCGCGACTCATCGGCAAAGGCATCGCCGTGGCCTTGCTCGCCCGGCTGAGCGCGCTTGGCTGGCGACAGGCAGCCGCACTCACGCTGGCCCTGCAGCCCATGAGCAGCCTGGCCGTCTTGCTGGCGGCCGACACCTTGGGCTGGACGTCGCAGCTGCCCGGTGTGGCCGGCGGCGTGCTGCAGTCGCTGCTGATCGCCACCACGCTGCTGCATCTGCTCGGGCCGGTGCTCACGCAATGGTCGCTGCGGTCGCTGGCCAGCGAGTGCCCGCCCCCACACCCCAGGGGAAGCTGAGACATGTCACCAGAGATGACGCCAAAGATGGCCGCAGAGACGGCCCCAGAGAAAGGGCCAGAAATGTCGCCCGAGTTGTCGCTCGCCGAGTTCACCGCGTCCGAGCCCCTGACCCTGGGCGTGGAGCTCGAGCTGCAACTGGTCAGCATGCACGACCACGACCTCTCGCCGCAGGCGCAAGACCTGTTGCGCGAGCTCGACCGCCACACCGGCGCCTGGGACGTGAAGCCCGAGATCACGCGCAGCATGATAGAGATCGGCACCTCCATCCAGCGCCAGCACGCGCCGCTGCGCGCTGAGCTGCAAGACCTGCAGCAGCAGCTCTCGCGCGCGGCCCGCAAGCTCAACATCGGCATCGCAGGTGGTGGCACCCACGCATACCAACAGTGGAGTGAGCAGCAGATTTACCCCACCGAGCGCTTCCATTACATCAGCGAACTCTATGGCTACTTGGCCAAGCAGTTCACCGTGTTCGGCCAACACGTGCACGTCGGCTGCGAGAACGGTGACACCGCGCTGTGGCTGCTGCACGCGCTGTCGCGCTACGTGCCGCACTTCATCGCATTGAGCGCGTCGTCGCCGTATGTACAGGGCGTGGACACGGGCTTCGATTCGGCCCGGCTCAACTCAGTATTCGCCTTCCCACTCTCTGGTCGAGCTCCCTTCGTCACCACCTGGGACGGCTTCGGTCAGTACTTCGACAAGATGACGAGCACCGGGGTCGTGAAGTCAATGAAAGACTTCTACTGGGACATACGCCCCAAGCCCGAGTTCGGCACCATCGAGCTGCGCGTGTGCGACACACCGCTCACGGTGGAAAAGGCGGCGGCCCTTGCCTGCTACCTGCAGTGCATCTGCCGCTACCTGCGCGAAGAAAAGCCTTTCGAGCCCAGCGAGGACGACTACCTCGTCTACACCTTCAACCGTTTCCAGGCCTGCCGCTTTGGGCTCGACGGCGAGATCGTCGACCCCAAGACCAAGCAGCGGCAAAAGCTGCGCGACGACATTCTGCGCACGCTCGCGCGGGTGGACGAGCATGCGCTAGACCTGCAGGCACTGGAAGCCAGCAACCTGATCCGCGAGTGCTTGTTCGAAGGCAATGACGCGCAGTGGCTGCGCAGCCGCCGCAAGGCCGGGCTGCCGCTGTCGGCAGTGGTGGAAGACGCGACGAAGCGCTGGATGAGTTGACGGCGTTCGTCGCTGGCGCGTTACTCAGTGCAGCTTGATGCGCGGCCGGTAGGTGCGGTCGAGCAGCTCTGACAAGGTGATCAGCAAGGTCTTGCGCACCCCGCCCAGCGCAAACTGATGCTGCTTGTGCAGGCTCCAGTACATCAGCTGCGCAAGCCGCCCTTCGATGAACAGGCTGCCACGCGTCAGGCTGCCCATCAGGCTGCCCACCGACGAATACTCCGACAACGACACCAGCGAGCCCTGGTCCTTGTACACAAAAGGCACCACAGGATCGCCCTTGATCAGTTGCGGCAGGGCCTTCACCAGGTACATGGCCTGCTGATACGCCGCCTGCGCGCGCGGCGGCACCCAGGTGCCATCGGGCTGCTGGCAGGCCGCGCAGTCGCCGAAGGCAAAAATGTGCTCGTCGCGCGTGGTCTGCAGGTTGCCATTGACCATCAGCTGGTTGAGCTTGTTGGTCTCCAGCGGTTGCTCACCGCCAATGCCGCGCAAGAAGTCTGCTGCCTTCACGCCCGCTGCCCACACCGCGAGCGTGGAGCCGACCACCTTGCCGCTGGCCATCTTCAAGCCATCGGCCGTGACCTCGACCACCTTTTCGTTGGTGTGCACCTCGATCGCGAGCTTGCGCAGCTCGCGCACCGCTGATTCGCTCAGCCGCTCGGGCAGCTGCGAGAGCAGTCGCGGTGCGGCTTCGACCAGCACGATCTGCAAATCTTTCTCCGGGTGTATGTGGTCGAAACCAAAGTTGGCCAGCATGCGCGCAGCCGCATGCAGCTCGGCCGCGAGCTCCACGCCGGTGGCGCCTCCGCCAACAATGGCAACCGTGAGCCGCCCGCTGCCCGCCACGCGCGGCACGCTTTGGGCGCGTATGCAGGCGTTGATCAGCCGGTCGTTGAAGCGCTTGGCCGCTTGCGGGCTGTCGAGCTTGATGGTGTGCTGTGCGGCACCCGGCGTGCCGAAGTCGTTGGTTTGGCTGCCCACGGCGATCACCAGCGTGTCGTAGGCCACCTGCTGGTCGGGCGTGATTTCGGCGCCGGTGTCGTCGTAGCTGGCGGCGAGCTGCACGGTCTTGTTGACGCGGTCTATGCCGACCAGGCTGCCCAGGCGGAACTTGAAGCAGTTCCAGCGCGCCTGCGCCAGAAACTCGATCTCTTCGGCATGGGTGTCGTAGCTGCCGGCGGCGAGCTGGTGCAAGAGCGGCTTCCACACATGGGTGCGGGCGGCGTCTACAAGCGTGATTTCGGCCAGCTTCTTGCGGCCCAGGCGCTTGCCCAATTGGGTGGCCAGTGCGAGCCCCCCGGCCCCACCGCCCACGATCACGATGCGATGCATGTGGCTGTCACTCCCTGTTGTTTTTGATGCCGCATGATTCCGGCGGGCGCCCGGCGATGATAGTTGAAAAGAACGATCGTTCTATTTTGCTCGCCAATCGCTATTTGCTCAGTCCTCGATTCCCTTAATCGACCGTCTGCCGATAGCGGGTCATGGCCACCGCCCCGGCCACCAGCATGAAGATCGCGATCGGCCACAGCTGCGGCGCGATCTCCATCAGGCCGTTGCCCTTCAACATGATGCCGCGCACCACACGCAGAAAGTGCGTGAGCGGCAGCGCCTCGCCGATCGCCTGTGCCCACGCGGGCATGCCGCGAAACGGAAACATGAAGCCCGTGAGCAGCATCGACGGCAGGAAGAAAAAGAAAGTGAGCTGCATGGCCTGCAGTTGGTTGCGCGCGATGGTCGAGAAGGTGAAGCCCACTGCCAGATTCGCCGCGATGAAGAGCACCAGCACCGATGACAGCAGCCACAGGCTGCCGACCATGGGCACGTCGAACAGCAACCACGCCGCGACCAAGATCACTGTCACCTGCACGTAGCCGATCAGGATGTAGGGCACGATCTTGCCGAGCATCACCTCGACCGGCTTGGCCGGCGTGGCGAGCAGGTTTTCCATGGTGCCGCGCTCGCGCTCGCGCGTCATGGCCAGCGAGGTCATCATCACCATCGTCATCGTGAGAATCACGCCGATGAGGCCCGGGATCACGTTGTAGCTGGTCAGGCCTTCGGGGTTGTAGCGGCGCTGCACGCGCAACTCGAAAGGCGGCTCGGGTGTGCGCAGCGCGGCCAGCGGGCCGCTCAGCTCTCGGCCCATGCTGCGCTGGCCGATGCTGGCGAGTGCGGCAATCGCATTGCCGGTGGCCGCAGGGTCGGTGGCGTCGGCGGCCAGCATCATGGCTGGGCGCTCTCCGCGTTCAAGCTTGCGCGAAAAGTCGCTCGGCACCACGAGCGCGAACTGCACGCGGCCTTCGGCCAGCAACTGGTCGGCCTGCCCCACGCTGTCCGGCCGGTGGGTAACGCGAAAGTAGGCTGAGTTTTCCAGGCCCGCCACGAAGCTGCGCGAGTACACGCTGTGGTCCATCACCACCACCGCCAGCGGCAAGTGCTTGGGGTCGCTGTTGATCGCAAAGCCAAACAGGATCAGCTGCACGATGGGCACGCCCACCATCATCCCGAAGGTGAGGCGGTCACGCCGCACCTGGCGCATTTCCTTGATCAGGATGGCGAGGAAGCGCGTCCAGCTCATGCTTGGGCCTTCGCCTTTTCAGTGGCACCAAAGTTGTCTTGCGCGTCTTGCATCAGCGCGATGAACACGTCTTCGAGGCTGGGCTCGATGGTTTCGATCTTCAGGCCGCGGCCCTGCAGCGGCGCGGTCGCCTTCTGCAAGGCTTCGGTGCTGTCAGCACTCACGTGCAGGGTCGCGCCAAAGGGAGCAACGGTTCTGATGCCCGGCGCACCGCGCAGCTGGTGGCCCACCTCGACCAGCTTGTCGCCGGCAATTGACCAGGTGGTCAGGCCCGCAGCAGCAATCACCTCGGCCACTGTGCCGCGCGTGAGCAGGCGGCCATACGAGATGTAGGCCAGCTCGTGGCAGCGCTCGGCTTCGTCCATGTAGTGCGTGGACACCAAGACGGTCAGGCCGGCCGCAGTCAGGTCGTGAATCTGGTCCCAGAAATCGCGCCGGGCGGCGGGGTCTACACCCGCCGTGGGCTCGTCGAGCAGCAAGAGCTTGGGCTCATGGATCAAGCAGGCGGCCAATGCAAGCCGCTGCTTCCAACCGCCTGAGAGCGAGCCCGCCAATTGCTTGCGTCGCGTGGCCAAGCCCAGGCGCTCCAGCGTTCCGGTGACCTTGTGCTTGCGGTCGGCCACGTCGTACACACGGGCGATGAAGTCGAGGTTTTCTTCGATGCTCAGGTCTTCATACAGGCCGAAGCGTTGGGTCATGTAGCCGACCTGGCGCTTGATCAGAGAGGCCTGCGTTCGAATGTCATAGCCCAGGCAGGTGCCCTCGCCTTCGTCGGGTGTGAGCAGGCCGCACAGCATGCGGATGGTCGTCGTCTTGCCACTGCCGTTGGGGCCGAGGAAGCCATAGATGCGACCCTTGGGCACGCGCATGTCGAAGTGGTCGACGACCACGCGGTCGCCGTATCGCTTGGTCAAGCCCTTCACATCGATGACAAACTCGGCGCTCAAAGCCGTACTTCCAGTGGCTGGCCGGGATGCAGCTTGCGCGCATCCGCCGCGCTCGGCCGCGCCTCAACCATGAACACCAGGGTCGCGCGGTTCTCCTTGCTGTAGATGAGGGGCGAGGTGAACTCGGCTTCGCGGGCGATGAAGCTCACCTTGGCCGCGATGGGCGCAGGGCAGCCATCGCAGCGCAGCTGCACCGCCTGGCCCAGGGTGAGCTGACCCAGCAGCACCTCGGGCACGAAGAAGCGCGCTTTCACGTTCTCGGGTGGCAGCAGGCTCAGCACCGCACCGCCTTGCGGTACCCACTCGCCTTCGCGGTACATCAGGTCGATCACGTCACCCGCCACCGGAATGCGCTGCGTCTTCTGCTGTACGCGCCACTCGGCCTGCGTGAGTTGCGCCCGCGCCGCGTTCACCTCTTGCTGGGCAGCAGCGATCTCATTCGGGCGGCTGCCTTGCTGGGCCAGGCGAATCTGCGCGTCGATCTCGCGCACCGCAGCCTCGTCGCGCGCCACCGCCGCGCGCGACTGATCCAGGCTTGCGGGTGAGTTGAAGCCCTCGGCCACGAGCCGCATGTTGCGCGCCAGCTCCGACTGCGACAGCTTCTGCGCCGCCTGCGCCTGAGACAGCTGCGCACGCAGCGCCTGCAACTCTTCGGGCCGCCGCCCTTGCTTCAAATTGGCGAGCTGATCTTGCGCACGCTGCACCCGAGACGCAGCCTCTTCGCGCGCTGCACGCTCGCTTTCTTGCTCCAGCACGAACGCCGGGGCCGAGGCCGCAGCGGCGTCACCGCGTTGCACGTAGAGCTTGGTGAGCGTGCCGCTGATCGGTGCCGACAGACGCACGGTTTCGCCCTCGGCATAGCCTGGGTACGACACAGGCGGCTCCTTTGCGCAAGCGGCGAGCAAGCTCGCCACCAGCAAGGCGGGCAGAAGTCGTGAGACGTTCATCGGGCTCTCCTTGCAGACACAGGCGCCAAGCCACGCAATGCGAAATCGATGCGCAGGGCAATGGCGTCGTCTGACATCACATGCTGCTCGATGGCATGCACCGCAGCGGCATCGGCATGTTGTTGAATGGCGGCACCGATCAGCACGGGCGCGCCGACCGCACCGAAGAGAAAGGCGATCACGGTCTGCGCGGGCGCCTTGTCGATCAGCCCTTGCGCCTGCGCTTGCGCGATGAGCTGAAAGATCACCGCGATGTGCCGCGGCAGGTTGCCCCGCAAGAACTCAGCGGCGAGTGGCTCACCGCCCATGGCATCGGCACCGATGCGCAAGAGCAGCGCACGCTGGTCGCGCCCGAAACGCGCCAGCATGGCCAGGGCATCGCGCAGGTTGTCGAGTGGTGAATGCTGAGGGTGCACCTTCAGCGCGAGCTCGGCAAACATCTCTTCGTACACGCGCTGCAGCACCGCACGTATGAAGTTTTCCTTGTTCTTGAAGTGGTAGTGAAACATGCCCAGGTTGACCCCGGCATGCTCGGTGAGCCGGCGCACCGACAGGCCGGCACAGCCCGTCTGCGGCAAGAGATCGAGCCCCGCATCGAGCAGGAGCTGGTCAACGTTCTGAGAAGGGCGTGGCATGCCATTACTATACAAACGTATAGTAATTAGGGCAAGCGGGCTGACGTCAATTCATGCCGGCACTCGCCACTTCCCCCCACTCGCCGGCACTGCGCATGGCGACCGCGTGCAACGACGAGCCACCGGGGCTCACCAGAAACTCGCTCACCGCCTGCGCGAGCTCGGGCGAGGCGAGCACCCGGGTGTGGCCACACGACGTGGGCTTGAGCAGGTGCGCGGCGGGGCACCACGCGAGGATGCGGTCGCCTTCGGTGTGCTCGACGAAGCGGTCGCCTTGGTCGTAGACCAGCAGCAGCTCGGCACCCGCATTCGCAAATGCGTGGCCTGCTTCGAGGCGATGCCAATCGGTGCCCAGTTGGCTGGCAAGAAACTCTTGATAGCGCTGCATCAGCGCAGGGCTCGGGTTCAAGCGCTGCTGCACGGCGCGTACCGGTGGGTAGGGGTGCGACGGCGCGCACACGCACACGTAGCGCTGCGCGCGGAGGCCGTGGATGGCGCGTGCTGCCATCAGCGCCAAGCCGCCAGCCGAGTGCCCCACATAGGCATGCACGTTGAGGCCCAGCATGCGCGGCACCTCGGCCACGTCGTCGACGAAATGCCGCCACCCCGTGCGCTGCCCGGCCGAGTCGCCATGGCCGGTGATGTCGATGGCGACGCAGCGGTAGCCCAGGCGCGAAGTGCTGAGCGCCAGCGGCGCGAGCTGCGCGGCGCGGCCACCCCAGCCGTGCACCAGCACAAGCAACGGCCCCTGGCCCCAGCTCCACGCGGTGTTGCGCAAACTTGGGCCGTAGCTGAGGCGTGTGGCCTGATCCAGCGCCTGCTGCTGCGCGGGCGTGACCGCAGGTCGCGGCGGCGCGCGGCCGGCCAACGAGCGCATGACATGGAAGGCTGCAGGCGCGGGCAGCGCAGCGACGAGGGCTTTGGCGAGCGTGATGAGCAAAGGCATGTGGGCCAGCCTACCCACATCGACAACATGTTCAAGAACATGTGGTGCGCGTTGCAGCGCGAGCGTGTTTCAGTGCAGAGGTACGCCCACAGGAGCCCAGAAGAATGCCGGGGGCTGATTCACGATCACTTCGTCGCACAAGGCCCTCGCCGTCTTGCGGCAGGCCTCGCGCATGTCGGCGGCCAGGCGCACGTCGTCGACCGACTGCGCCACCGCCAGGGCGCCCACGAGCATGGCGGTGGCCGCGAGTGCAGCGTCGTGGCCGAGAGGCGAGCCGGCCATCTCACCGCACAGGCTTTCGCGCACCCGCTCGATGGTGCGCGCATAGCCCAGGCGCACTTCAGGCGTGGCGCTGGCCACGTCACGTGCCAACGACGCCCACAGCTGCAGGTCTTCAATCGGGCTGACGCGCGTATGGGCCAGCGCCACGGCCTCTTCGTGCAGCTGGGCCTTGCTGTGGAAGTGGGTGTAGAACCCACCTCGCGTCAGGCCGCATTCGTGCATCAGTTCTTCGATCGAAGTGGCCTCAAAACCCTGGGCTGCAAACAGGCGAGCGGCCGCGCTCAAGATCTTCTGCCGCGTCTCCTGCTTGCGCTGCTTGGGGTGGGGCATCGCAGGTTCCTGGCGTGTGCGTGAGGCGCTCAGTTTGAGAACGCAGCGATCCCGGTCTGCGCACGCCCCAGGATCAGCGCATGCACGTCGTGCGTGCCCTCATAGGTGTTGACCACCTCCAGATTCACCAGGTGACGGGCCACGCCGAATTCGTCGCTGATCCCGTTGCCGCCCATCATGTCGCGTGCGAGCCGCGCGATGTCGAGGCTCTTGCCGCACGAGTTGCGCTTCATGATCGACGTGATTTCCACCGAAGCCGTGCCTTCGTCCTTCATGCGACCCAGGCGCAAGCAACCTTGCAGGCCCATGGTGATTTCGGTCTGCATGTCGGCCAGCTTCTTCTGGATCAGCTGGGTGGCGGCGGGCGGGCGGCCAAACTGCTTGCGGTCCAGCACGTACTGGCGGGCGCGGAACCAGCAGTCTTCGGCCGCGCCGAGCGCACCCCAAGCGATGCCATAGCGAGCGCTGTTGAGGCAGGTGAACGGGCCCTTCAGGCCGCGCACTTCGGGGAAGGCGTTTTCTTCAGGGCAGAACACGTTGTCCATCACGATCTCGCCGGTGATGGAGGCACGCAGGCCCACCTTGCCGTGGATCGCCGGTGCGCTCAGGCCCTTGGCGCCTTTGTCCAGCACGAAGCCGCGAATGGCGCCTTCATCGTCTTTTGCCCACACCACGAACACGTCGGCGATGGGGCTGTTGCTGATCCACATCTTGGCGCCGGAGAGGCTGTAGCCACCGGCCACCTTCTTGGCGCGGGTGACCATGCTGCCGGGGTCGGAGCCGTGGTCCGGCTCGGTCAGGCCGAAGCAGCCTATCCATTCGCCGCTGGCGAGCTTGGGCAGGTACTTCTGCTTGGTCGCTTCGTTGCCGAACTCGTTGATGGGCACCATGACCAGCGAACTCTGCACGCTCATCATCGAACGATAGCCCGAGTCGACGCGCTCCACCTCGCGCGCGATCAGGCCGTAGCACACGTAGTTCAGGCCGGCGCCCCCGTATTCCTCGGGGATGGTCGGGCCCAGCAGGCCCAGCTCGCCCATCTCGCGAAAGATGGCCGGGTCGGTCTTCTCGTGGCGGAAGGCTTCGAGCACGCGCGGGGCGAGCCTGCCTTGGGCGTAGGCGGCAGCGGCGTCGCGGATAGCGCGCTCGTCGCTGGTGAGCTGCTGGTCCAGCAGCAGCGGGTCGTCCCATTGGAAGGCGGCTTTGTTGGCCATGGTGTGTCTCCGGAGGTTAGGCAGCGCGCTGAGTCAGCGCAGCGAAGCGCTGCAGGTGCGAATCAGTGTCACCGAAGCTCAGCTCGATGGCCATCAGGCGCTTGAAGAAGTGGCTCACGTTGAGCTCGTCGGTCATGCCCATGCCGCCGTGCAGCTGCACCGCCTGCTGGCTGATGAAACGGCAGGCGTTGCCGACCACCACCTTGGCGGCCGACAGCGTCTTGCGGCGTTGCGTGTCGTCAGCCGAGGTGCAGTTCATCGCGGCCAGATAGGTCATCGAGCGCGACTGCTCCAGGTGCAGCAGCATGTCGGCCGTGCGGTGCTGCAAGGCCTGGAAGCGGCCTATGGGCTGGCCGAATTGCTGGCGCGTCTTCAGGTATTCGATGGTGGCGCTAACGGTGGCTTCCATCACCCCCAGCGCTTCGGCGCAGAGCGCGGCCAGGCCGATGTCGAGCGCGCGTTCGATGGCAGGCAGCGCGGCGCCGGCCAGACCCAGGCAAGCGCTGGCAGGCAGCTTCACCTCGCGCAAGATCACCTCGGCGGCACGGCGGCCGTCAAGCGTCGGGTAGCTCTTGATTTCAAGGCCGGGTGCATTGCGCGGCACGCGGAACACGCTCACGCCCTTGGTGTCGCCAGGCGCGCCTTCGGTGCGCACCGACACCAGCAGCTCATCAGCTGCTGCGGCATGCATGACCACCGCCTTGTGGCCGTGCAGCAAGAAGCCATCGCCGCTCTTCTTGGCGCTGGCTTCCACCCAGGCCACGTCGCCCCGCGCCGCGGCTTCACCGTGCGCCAGCACCACAATGCGCTGGCCCGAGCCCATGGCGGGCAACATGTCGGCTTGCTGCTCGGTGCTGCCAAAGTCACGCACCAAAACGGTGGCGATGACGGCGCTGTCGAGCAGGGGCTCGCACAACATCGCAGCGCCCGTCGCCTGCATCGCGAGCAGGGTTTCGACGGCGCCATACCCCAGGCCGCCGTGCGCCTCGGGCACGTTCATTGCCAGCACGCCGAGGTCGGCCAGGCCTTGCCAGACCTCTTTGCTCCAGCCCTCGGGGCTGGCGATGATGCCTTTGCGGCGCTCAAAGCTGTAGTCGCCTTGGGCAAAGCGGGCGATGGCGTCTTGCAGTTGCTGCTGCTCTTCGCTGAAGCTGAAGTCCATGGTGTGTCTCGTGTTTGCTGATCAAAGGCCCAGCAGTTGCTGAGAAATGATGTTTTTCTGAATCTCGTTGGAGCCGCCGAAGATCGACAGCTTGCGCATGTTGCAGTAATGCGCCCCCAGCGAGGCCGCGTGGCGCGGGCCGATGGTGTCGCCCTCTTCGTCGGTCAGCGCTTCTTCGCGGAAGGGCAGTGCATAGGGGCCCACAGCCGCCACCAGCATCTCGGTGATCTGCTGCTGCAGCTCGGTGCCCTTGATCTTCAGAATAGACGCCGCCGGGCCGGGCGCCTTCTTGTTGGCCTCATCAGACAGCACGCGCAGGTTGGTCATCTCGAGCGCAAGCAGGTCGATCTCGATCTGCGCCACCTTGGCCGAGAACAGCGGGTCTTGCAGCAGCGGTTTGCCGTGTTTTTTCTCTGTGTTCGCTACGCGCTTCAGGCGCTCAAGCTCGCGCTTGGCGATGCCGATGCCGGCGATGTTGCTGCGCTCGTGGCCGAGCAGAAACTTGGCGTACGTCCAGCCCTTGTTTTCTTCGCCGATCAGGTTTTCAGCCGGCACGCGCACGTCTTCGAACCAGACCTCGTTGACTTCATGCGCACCGTCGAGCGTGATGATGGGGCGCACCGTGATGCCGGGTGTCTTCATGTCGATCAGCAGGAAACTGATGCCACGCTGCGCCTTGGCCTGCGGGTCGGTGCGCACCAGGCAGAAGATCCAGTCGGCGTACTGACCGAGCGTGGTCCAGGTCTTCTGGCCAGTGACGATGAAGTGGTCGCCTTGCGCATCGACCCCGCGCACCGCGCGGGTCTTGAGCGAGGCGAGGTCAGAGCCCGCACCCGGCTCCGAGTAACCCTGGCACCACCACTTACGCGCTGACGAGATGTCGGGCAAGAAGCGCTTTTGCTGCTCGGGCGAACCAAAGGCCATGATGACCGGCGCCACCATCTTGATGCCAAAGGGAATGAGCCGCGGCGCTCCGCCGGCGGCGCATTCTTCTTCGAAGATGTACTGCTGAACCGCGTTCCAGCCCGGGCCGCCGAACTCCTTGGCCCAGCCGGGGCCGCCCCAGCCACGCGCATCGAGCGTGCTCTGCCACAGCACGTGGTCATCGCGCGTCAAGCGCAAGCTGTTCACCACCTTGTGGTGTATCGCGCTGGGCAGCTTGGCTTTGACGAAGCTGCGCACTTCTTCGCGGAAGGCTTGTTCTTCTGGGGTGAAGGTCAGGTCCATGGTGGTCTCGTGGAGGTTTGCGTCGATCTTGTACTGCATTGCAGAACAATATTCCGCATACAAAAACAAGAGTCAAATTGTTCCCGGTCGTTTGCGGGCTGTCAACTTGCGGACTCTACGGAGAGTCCATGTCCTATTTTTCATGGGAGCTTGTGCATTAATTACGGCACGGCAGCCCTCAGACTCGGGGAATGCCACGATTTTCGATTTGCAGATTTATGTTCCACTTTAGACGCGTTCGCAAACACTGATAGAAGATGGACACACTCACCAAAACCGCCAAAGTGGAGCGCGGCCCCGCCACTGGTCGGGCGCCCCCCAAAGCCAAGGAAGACCGCCATTTCGTCACCGCCCTGGCCCGCGGCCTCGAAGTGCTGTCGTGCTTCCGCTCCGGCGACAAAGCCCTGGGCAACCAAGAGATCGCGCAGCGCTGCAAGCTGCCCAAATCCACCGTGTCGCGGCTCACGTCCACGCTCACCAAGCTGGGCTACCTGATCCAGGTGGAAGAGAGCGGCAAGTACCGCTTGGGCACTGCCACGTTGTCGCTCGGCAGCGCAATGCTGGCACGGCTCGATGTGCGCCAGATCGCCCGGCCGATGATGCAAGAGCTGGCCGATGCCACGCGTTCGATGGTGTCGCTGGGCACGCGCGACCGGTTGTCGATGATCTACGTCGAGAACTGCCGCAGCTCGGCTGCGCTCACCTTGAGCCTCGACGTAGGCTCGCGTATTCCGGTGGCCACCTCGGCCATCGGCCGCGCCTGGCTGGCGGCCATTCCCGAGCGCGAGCGCCAAGACTTCATGGAGCGTGTGCAAGAGCTTGACGAGGTGGCCTGGCCCGACGTTCGCGACGGCATCGATCGCGCCACCAGCGAATACAACACCCTAGGCGTCACCTGCTCGTTCGGTGACTGGCAGCGCGACGTGAACGGCATTGCCCGCGCGTTCCAACCGGGTGGCGGGCTACCGCCCATGGCCATCAATTGCGGCGGGCCCTCGTTCAACCTGTCGCAAGACTTCTTGCTGAACGAAGTGCGCCCACGCCTGATCGACATGGTCACACGGCTCGAAGCCTCGCTGCTGCGCTGAGCGCGGCCTGGGCCTCAGCGCCAGATCAACGCGAGTCTTTGTAACCCGCGTGCACCACCGCGGCGGGCAGGCGGTGCCGCGGGTCTGCGGCTGCGCCGGCCAAGCCGCGGCGCACACCCTTCTCCAGCTGGCCGGCGCTGATCGGCTTGACCCAGTATTCGTAGGCCCCCAGGCTCATGGCTTTCAGGATGTCCATCGACAGGTGGTCGGCCGTCAGCAGGGCCAGCTTCAGGCCGGCCGAAATCTCCAAGGTGAGCGCACGCACCACCTCGAGGCCGCCCAAATCGGGCAAGTGCATATCAAGCAATACCAGGTCGGGGTGCTGCGAGCGCACCAGCTCCACACCCTCGGTGCCGGTGCTGGCCTTGATCAGCTTCACCCCCGGCAAGGTGGCGGCGAGTTGCGCCTCGACGAGCAGGATGTTGATTTCCTGGTCTTCGATGTAAAGCACCGTGCCCTGGGGTTCTTCAAGTTGCAGCGTTTCATGGGTCATGACTCGCCTCATTTGTTGCACTGCACCAAGCATAGGACGCGCTCCCAGCAACACAAGAGAAATGATGCCCGTAAGAGGGTCTTAGGCACCATGTCATTCCCGGCCAAACCCTCTTGTAATTAAGAATTATCAAACTTAGAGTGGTACGAAGACGGCTCAAGCACCCCTTTAAAAGCGCGTTTTCCATGGTCAACCCCACGCCCCTGCGCCCTGCCTCGCTGCACGAGGAAGTGGCCTCGCGCCTGCGCCACATGGTGTTCGAACGCCAGCTGGTGCCGGGCGAGTGGATAGATGAGCTGGCGCTGGCGCACGACTGGCAGATCAGCCGCACGCCGCTGCGCGAGGCGCTCAAGGTGCTGGCGTCCGAGGGCCTGGTGCAGCTGGTGCCGCGCCAAGGTTGCCGCGTCACCGAGATGTCGGAAGACGACGCCGACGAGCTGTTCCCGGTGATGGCGCTGCTGGAGGGCCGCTGCGCCTTCGAGGCCGTGCGCAAGGCCACGCCGGAGGGCATTGCCACCCTGCGCCGTCTGCACGAAAAGCTGGAGACCCATGCGGCCGCGAAAGACATTGATGGCTACTACCGCGCCAACCACGAGTTCCACAGCACCGTGCAGGCGCTGGCCGACAACCGTTGGCTAGACCGCGCGACCAACGAGCTGCGCAAGTTCCTGCGCCTGCTGCGCGGTCGGCAGCTCAACTGGCCGGGCCGCATCGAAGATTCGATCAACGAGCACCGCGTGCTCATTGCTGCCATCGAGCAGCACGATGCGGCCCGCGCCGAACGCCTGATGCACGACCACCTGATGGCCCAGCTCGCCGCGCTGAAAGCCCTGCGCGCCCATGAACACCAGACGGGGCAGCAACATGCTTGACGGCTTGAAGACTGTCGCCCGCAAGGTCGGCGACGACCGCGCGTTGCGCAGCCTGATGCTCGACTGCAAGCGCCTCTTGTCCGAGCGCGGCGAAGCCAACAGCGTGGCCATCGCACGCCAGCTTGTCGAGCGCTTCAGCGCCTTGCCCGACGACCAGCAGCTCGGTTTCTTCAATCGCCTCTCGCGCGATTTCAGCCCCGACCCGCAGGCCGTGCTGTCGGTGGCGCAGGCCTATGCCGACCAGCCTTCGGCCGAAAACCTGATCCGCCTTACGCACCTGGCCGAGCCGCCGCGGCAGGAACTCTTGCGCCGCATCAACCGCACGCCAGGCGGAACCGCGCAGATTGTGGCGATGCGGCGCAAGCTGCTGGCGCGCGTGCCGGCGCAGCCCGAGTTGCGCGCGCTGGAGAGCGACTTCCTGCACCTGCTGTCGTCGTGGTTCAACCCCGGCTTCTTGCAGATGCAGCAGGTCGACTGGAACTCGCCTGCCCAATTGCTGGAGCAACTCATACGCCATGAGGCGGTGCACGAGATCGACGGCTGGGACGATCTGCGCCGCCGCCTGCAGCCCGACCGCCGCTGCTTCGCCTTCTTCCACCCGCAGTTGCCTGACGAGCCGCTGATCTTCGTGGAGGTGGCCTTGCTGCCGGAGATGCCGGCCACCATCGCGCCGCTGATTGACAAGCAGGCGCAGCCCACGCTTGCCGCCAGCCAGTACAAGGTGGCGGCGTTTTATTCCATCAGCAATTGCCAGCCGGGTTTGCGCGGCGTGTCGCTCGGCAACTTCTTGATCAAGCGCGTGGCCGAACAGCTGCAGCGCGAGCTGCCGCAGCTCAAGCGCTTTTGCACACTCTCGCCCATACCGGGCTTTGCCAAGTGGCTGCTGAGCGACGGCGAGCTGCCCGCCTCTTTGCGCAAGGGCACGGTCGATCGCTTGGTGGCCGCGCGCGAGCGGCTGCTGAAAGCCACCAGCGGCGACCTGGCCGCACTGGCCAATATCGCGCTGCTGCAATCGCTAGGCGAGGCGGAGCGCGAGGCACTGAGCCGCCTCTGTGCAACCTACCTGGTGCACCACAGCGCCACGCCAAACGGCGACGCGGTGGCGCGCTTTCACCTCGACAACGGCGCGCGGCTGGAGCGCCTCAACCCTCTGGGCGACGTGTCGCGCAAAGGGGTCAAGCAGTCGTTCGGCATGATGGTCAATTACGTCTACGACCTGCAGAAAATCGAAGCCAGCCACGAGCAGTTCGTGCATGGCGAGGTGGCGCACACACGCGCCGTCGCGTCGTTGATCTGACGCACGCGCACCACCCACACAACAAAGGAGACAGACATGAGCCACACCCGAGCCACACCTCGCCGCCGCTTCATCGCTGGCACCGCCGCCCTGATCGCCAGCCCCTGGGTCGGCGCGCAATCGGCCTGGCCCCACAAGCCGGTGACCATCGTCGTGCCCTTCCCTGCGGGCGGCGGCACCGATGCGTTTGCGCGGCCGCTTACCGCCATCCTGACCCGCAACACCGGCAAGCAGTTTCTCATCGACAACCGAGGCGGCGCCGGGGGCACGGTGGGCGCCACCATTGCGGCGAAAGCTGCGCCCGATGGCTACAACTTCTTCATGGGCGCGGTGCACCACGCCATCGCGCCGTCGATGTACCCCAAGCTCGAATACAACCTTGAGACCGACTTCATCCCGGTCGGCCTGATCTCCAGCGTGCCTCAGGTGATCGTGGTCAACCCCAAGCGCGTGCCGGTCAACGATCTCGCAGGCTTTCTCGACTTCGTGCGCAAGAACCCTGGCAAGCTCAACTACGGCTCGGCCGGCAACGGCACTTCGCACCACTTGGCGGGCGAGCTCTTCAAGCTGCAGACCAAGACCTTCATCACCCACATCCCGTACCGCGGCTCCGGCCCCGCGCTGCAAGACCTGATCGCGGGCCAGGTCGACATGATGTTCGACGGGCTGGGCTCCTCGGCATCACACATCAAGGGTGGGCGCATCAAGGCGCTGGCCGTGGCCGCCGACAAGCGGGCACCCGGTTTCGCCGAAGTGCCGACGAGCGTGGAGTCGGGTCTGCCGGCCTACCAAGTGGCCACCTGGTACGGCATGTGGGCCCCCAAGGGCACGCCGAAAGAGCTGGTCGATGCCATGCAGGCCGAGATGGCGAAGGCGCTGGGCTCAGACGAGCTGCACAAGATCTGGAACGGCTTGGGCACCGACACCCCCAATCTGTACAGCGACGCCTTCGGCAAATTCGTCAGCAGCGAGGTCAAGCGCTGGGCCGACGTGGTCAAGCGTTCGGGTGCCACGCTAGAGTGAGCATGATGGACCACAGCCTTTACGCTGCGCTGCGCGGCGGGTTTGCACATGACCTCGACAGCACGGCGATCGAAACGATTGACGGCGAGCCCCGCCACTACACGTGGCGCGACCTCGACCGCGCCAGCGCCATGCTGGCCAACCTGCTGGCCGCCTTGCAGCTGCCCGCGGGCAGCCGCGTGGCGGTGCAAACCGAGAAGTCGGTCGAGGCGCTGATGCTTTACCTGGCCGTGCTGCGCGCCGGCCATGTGTACCTGCCACTCAACACCGCCTACCAGGCCACCGAGATCGAGTACTTTGTCGCCAACGCCGAGCCCGCGGTGGTGGTGTGCTCGGGCAAGCACTTCGGCTGGGTCAGCCAGATCGCCTTCAAGGCCGGCTGCACCCATGTGTTCACGCTCAACGAAGACCGCAGCGGCAGCCTGCTCGAGCGCGCCGCCCACCACAGCGACCAGCACACTCCGGTGACACGCCAAGCCGACGACCTGGCCTGCATCCTTTACACCAGCGGCACCACCGGGCGCAGCAAGGGCGCGATGCTCACGCACGGCAACATCTTGAGCAACGCGCTCACGCTGAAGGCTTACTGGGGCTGGAAGCCGGGCGACGTGTCGATCCATGCGCTGCCGCTGTTCCATGTGCACGGCCTCTTCGTGGCCGCAAACGGCGCCTTGATCAACGGCAGCAAGATGATCTGGCAGGCCAGGTTCGACCCCAAGAGCGTGGTCGCGCGCCTGCCCGAAGCCACCGTCTTCATGGGCGTGCCCACGCTGTACGTGCGCCTGCTGGCCGAGCCCGCGCTCAACCGCGAGGCGTGCCGCCACATGCGGCTCTTCATTGCAGGGTCGGCGCCGCTGTTGATCGAAACCTTCAATGCATGGCGCGCGCGCACCGGCCACACCATCGTCGAGCGCTATGGCATGAGCGAGACGGCCATCCTCACCTCCAACCCCTGCGACAGCGCTCTCGGCGAGCGCCGCGGCGGCACGGTAGGTTTCGCTTTGCCCGGCGTGGGCTTGCGCGTACGCGACGACCAAGGCCAGCCCTGCCCCGCCGGTGAAGTGGGCGGCATTGAAGTGAGCGGCCCGAATGTCTTCAGCGGCTACTGGCGCATGCCCGAGAAAACGAAAGAAGAGTTCACCCCCGACGGCTGGTTCAAGACCGGCGATGTGGGCAAGATCGACGCCGATCGCTACGTGACCATCGTCGGGCGCAGCAAAGACCTGATCATCTCGGGCGGCTACAACGTCTACCCGGCCGAGATCGAAGGCTTCATCAACGACATGCCGGGTGTGGCCGAGAGCGCCGTCATCGGCGTACCCCACCCCGACTTCGGCGAAGCCGGTGTGGCGGTGGTGGTGGCCAAGCCCGGCGCGTCGCTGAGCGACGCCGCCATCGTGCAAGACCTGAAAAACCGCATCGCCAACTTCAAAGTGCCCAAGCGCGTCTACGTGGTGAGTGAGCTGCCACGCAACACCATGGGCAAGGTGCAGAAGAACGTGCTGCGCGACCAGCACAAGGGTTTGTTCACATAAACCGCGTCTAGCGATGGTCGCGGTACTCCGCCACGCGTTGGCCAGGAGCCACGGGCTGGTAAGCAGAAGCATCCGCGGGTGAGGGCCGGCAAGCTGCAGCCCCTCGCGCACCACCCGAAAACGGTTACACATGGCGTAACAAACCGGCCCACACGCGGGCAGGCCAACACGATGAAATCAATACATCCAGAAATCCCTGGGGGGTGGCCACCCGCCCTTCAAGACATGAACCCTCTCGAACGAATCCCGACCCGTTGGCTGCTGACCGGGGCGGCGCTTGCGTGTCTGGCGCTGTGGGCAGCGCCCAGCACGGCGCAGGTCACGGGCGACCCCGTCCACGGCAAGCTGCTGTACGAGGACACGCCCACCGAGTCGGGCAACAACCAGCTGACGGGCTCTTGCGCAAACAGCTGCCATGGCAACGTCGACAACCGCCGCACCAAGATCGGCGGCTCGGCATTCGCCGACATCAGCTACGTGCAGGCCAGCGCAAAGGTCAGCGCAGCGATTGCAAACATCGGCCCGATGAACCAGTTCAATGGGCTCGATGCACAGCAGGTGGCCGACATTGCCGCCTACATCGCCGACACCCCGAAAGTCACGGCCGCCGGCCTGAGCACAACGAACGCACTGGCCTTCTCGTCGTCGGCCTCCGGCGTGGCAGTGACGAAGAACCTCACCATCCATCACTCGCTGGCGACCACCGCCAACCTGCAGATCACAGGCGTGGCCCTGGCAGCAGGCACGCCCACCGCCTTCACCCGCAGCAGCAGCTGCAACGCACCGCGAACCTTGATGGCGGCAGGCACCTGCACGTTCTCGGTCACCTACACCCCCACCAGCAACACGGCCGAGAGCAAGGCACTCACCGTGTCGATGACACAAGGTGGCGTGGCGATCACGCGCGCCATCACGCTCAACGGCTCGGTGGCCGGTGCGGTCACGCCGCCACCGGCAACGGGCGGTGATGACTCCGGCGGCGGCGCCTTGGGCTGGGTGTGGCTCACCGGACTGGCCCTCGCCACTGTCGTGCTCGCACGCCGCCGCCGCACCTGAGTTGACCCCTCCCGACAACGCCAGCTGCCCGCGTTGTGGCGGGGCGTTTCACTGCGGCGTGAACGACCCCATGCCCTGCGCCTGCGGCCAGTTCATGCTGTCGCTCGCCACCCAGCAAATGCTGCGCGCGCAATACGACCGTTGTGTCTGCATGGCCTGCCTCGCGCAGCTGCAAACCGCGCCTTCACCGCCTACGTCGACGTAAAAAAACCGGCCCCTCTTGTGAAGGGGCCGGCTTCTCGACGGGCGCAAAACGCGCGCGTCAGTGCGGGTGGGTCAGTCCTGGGCGTAGATGTCCACGTCCTTGGTTTCCTTGATGAACAGCATGCCGATCACGAAGGTCATGCCGGCCACGATGATCGGGTACCAGAGGCCGTTGTACATGTTGCCCGTCTGCGCCACGATCGCAAGCCCGGTGGCCGGCAGGAAGCCGCCGAACCAGCCGTTGCCGATGTGGTACGGCAAGCTCATCGAGGTGTAGCGGATGCGGGTCGGGAACATCTCGACCAACATGGCCGCGATCGGGCCGTAGACCATGGTCACGTAGAGCACGAGCAAGCTCAGGATGGCCACGATCAGAGGCTTGTTCATCTTGGCCGGGTCAGCCTTGGCGGGGTAGCCGGCTTCCTTCAACGCGGCCGAGATGGCACCCTTGAAAGCTGCGTCCTGTTTCTTCGCTTCGTCAGGCGCAAGGCCCTTCGATTCGAAGCCCGGGATCACCTTGTCGCCGATCTTGACCTGAGCCACCGTGCCCGTGGCGGCCGCTTCGTTGTCATAGCTCACCGAGCCGGCCGACAGCACTTGCTTGGCGATGTCGCACGAGCTGGTGAACTTGACGGTGCCCGTAGGGTTGAACTGGAACGAGCAGCGCTCTGGGTCGGCCACCACGACGACCTTGTTCTTCTCTTGCGCAGCAGCCAGATCCGGGTTGGCGGCAACTGTCAGCCCCTTGAACAGCGGGAAGTAGGTGAGTGCTGCGATCAGGCAGCCGGCCATGATGATGGGCTTGCGGCCGATCTTGTCGGACAGCGCGCCGAACACGATGAAGAACGGCGTGCCAATCAATAGCGAGATGGCAATCAGGATATTGGCCGTGGCGGCGTCCACTTTGAGTGAGCCCGTCAGGAAGAACAGCGCATAGAACTGGCCGGTGTACCAGACCACGGCCTGGCCGGCAGTCAGGCCCAGCAGCGCCAGGATCACGACTTTCAGGTTCTTCCATTGGCCGAAGGATTCGGTCAGCGGAGCCTTGGAGGTCTTGCCTTCTTCCTTCATCTTCTTGAAGGCAGGCGACTCGTTCATCGACAGACGAATCCACACGCTGATGCCGAGCAGAACCACCGACAGCAGGAACGGAAGGCGCCAGCCCCAGTCAGCAAAAGCGGCTTCGCCCATCAAGGTGCGGGTGGTCACGATCACCACAATCGACAGGAACAGGCCCGCCGTTGCCGTGGTCTGGATCCACGAGGTGAACAGGCCGCGCTTGCCATGCGGCGCATGCTCGGCCACGTAGGTGGCAGCACCGCCGTACTCACCGCCCAACGCCAGGCCTTGCAACATGCGCAGGCCGATCAGGATGACGGGAGCGGCCAGGCCGATCGAGTTGTAGTTGGGCAAAAGGCCGACGATGAAGGTCGACAAACCCATGATCAGGATGGTCACCAGGAAGGTGTACTTGCGACCGATCATGTCGCCCAAGCGGCCGAACACCAGCGCGCCGAAGGGGCGCACGATGAAACCAGCAGCAAATGCGAGCAACGAGAAAATGGTGCGCGATGCAGGGTCTAGTGCCGAGAAAAACTGGTTTCCGATGATGACGGCGAGCGTGCCGTACAGGTAAAAGTCGTACCACTCAAACACCGTGCCGAGACTGGAGGCGAAGATGACCTTCTTCTCCTCCGGCGTCATCGGCCTGCTGACCGCGGATGCAGTTGCCATGAATATCTCTCCTCGTATAGGTACCCCACCAACGATGAGGCTGGGGCGCATCTTCACGGCGGGCTCTGACCCTGCCCTGACACGACGCTGATACCTGGCTGACAAACTAGGGTCGAACCCTAGGTTTTCATTTCTCAATGCGAGATTCGCAGGGTGAGCGAGATCAGTGTTTTCGCTGAATGCCCGAGGGCTGCCTTGCAGCGGCGTCCCAATCGGGCCCGTCGAACCACGGGTCGCCACGCAGATAGGCTGACAACTGCTCCAGGCCATCAAGACCCCAGAAGATGCGGCCGTCGACCTCGACAGTGGGCACGCCGAACACGCCGCGTGCTGCCGCATCGGCTGTGGCGGCTCTGAGCTCGTCTTTCACCTCGGTACTGGCGGGGTCGCGTTGCGGCGAGAGCGCTTGCATGAGCGCGGCCAGCCGGTCGGCGTCGGCCGCGTCGGCGCCACCACGCCACACATGGCGCAGCGCCTGCTCGCAGGCCCAGCGGTTGGGCGTGCCGCCCGTGGGCGCACAGGCCAGCAAAAGCCGCAGCAAGGCCAGCGGGTTGAAAGGGTGCTGGGCCGGCACCTGGAAGGGCACGCCCAGACGATGCGCAAGCCACATCGCGTGGCGGTAGGTCCAGTCGCGCTTCGGCACGATCTCGGCCGGGCCCTTCTGGCCCCAGTGCGCCAACAGGCCGGCAAACAGGATGGGCTGGTAGCTCACCTCATGGCTCACCCCTTCAAGCACCTGCGGCATGCGCTCGAACGCCAGATAGCCGTAGGGCGAGATGACGTCGAAACTGAATCGCAGGTGCTTCATGGCGCAGGCGGTTGTAAGCGTGAGTCCGCAGCGACATCGTCGGCAAAGGCGGGCATGTCGAGCTGGCGCTGCTCGATGAGCTGCCACACCGCACGCTTGTCATCGGCGCCCATCGTCGCCCAGCTGGCGATCTCGTTCAGCGTGCGCCAGCAGCCCATGCACAGGCCGCTGGGCGCGTCCATGCGGCACACGCTGATGCAGGGGCTGGGCACGTCATGGGCAAGCGGCTGGGGCATCGTCAATCAGGTGAGCACGAGTTCGGCCATATCGTCCCACAGTGCTGGGTCGATGCGGCCGCGGATCTGCTTCACCTCACGCCCCTGCCGGTCAATGATGAACGAGGTGGGCGTGTGCTCGATGCTGCCGAAGCTGTCGGTGTGCGCCGCATCGCCGCGCCACAGCCACGGAAATTTCTGCCCGGGCGGCACGGTGCGGTTGACCACGCTGTCGTAGCTCTTCAACGTGGCGAGGTCGCGGTCCAAGCTCACCGCGATCAACTGAAAGCCCTTGTCACGCCAGGCCTCGTAGTTGGCGCGCAACTCGGGCATCTTGTCGCGGCACACCGGGCAGCTGGTCGACCAGAAGAAGACCAGGATCGCCTTGCCGTGGTCTTGGTGCATGTCGTAGGCGCGGCCATCGAGCGTCTTGCCCTTCAGGGTGAAAGTGCGCGGCGACGGTTCGGCGCGTGCCACGCCGGCCAGGGCCGCAAGCGCTGCGCCGGCCAGCAGGCGGCGACGTTGAATGAAGGTGTGCATTGGGGGCGTCCGCGGGCTGTAGCGATGGGGGTTCGTCGCCTGCAAGGCAGCCGTCTTACGGCAGATTTGCGGCAACAATTCGCGCACAAGCACTGAATCGAAACCGCCATTCCCGCGAAAGCGGGAATCCACGATGTGCGCAGATGCTGGGAGGCTCATTCGCGCGCGGCGCGGCCTGCCAAGCCAGAGTCGAATCCGTACATGCCAGTCACGTCACATCGGCGACCGGCGCGCCGGTCAAGGCTTGCAGCTGCGCCGGGCTGAGCTTGAACACACCGCTCGGGTGCCCTGCTGCTGCCCAGATCTCGTCGAAGCGCAGCAGCTCGCGGTCGATCAGCGTGACGGGCGGCGAAACATGGCCGACCGGCGACACGCCGCCGATGCTGAAGCCGGTCTGGCGCTTCACGAAGTCGGCGTCGGCACGGCCCAGCGCGCCGGTGATGGCAGCCACTTTTTTCTCATCGACCCGGCGATCCCCAGACGTCACCACCAGCACGGCCACACCATCGAGCTTGCGCTTGAAGATCACGCTCTTGGCAATCTGGCCCAGCTGCAGGCCCAGCACGTCGGCCGCTTCCTGTGCAGTGCGCGCCGTCACATCCAGAAAGATCGGCGCATGCGGGTGACCCTGGGCTGCGAGGATCTCGCTCACACGGCGAAAGCCTTCTGGCCGCGATTCATCAGCGCTCATTCAGCACCTTCTCGCGTTTCGCCAGAAGCGCCTTGCCCACGCGCGAAGCTGGAGGGCGCCCGATCACGCCCGAGATGTACGCGCCCGCGTCCACGAGTTGATCAATGTCGATGCCGGTCGAGATACCCAAGCCATTGAGCATGAAGAGCACGTCTTCGGTCGCCACATTGCCGGTGGCGCCTTTCGCATAAGGGCAGCCGCCCAGGCCGGCCACGCTCGCGTCGAAGGTGTGGATGCCCAGCTCGAGACAGGCGTAAATATTGGACAGCGCCTGCCCATAGGTGTCGTGAAAATGGCCGCTCACTTCGACCAGCGGATAGTGCTTGAGCGCGCGCTCCATTGCGCGCTGTACGGCAAGCGGAGTGCCTATGCCAATGGTGTCGGCCACACCGCAGTGGTCGACGCCTATGCCCTTCATCAAGCGCACCACGCGCTCCACTTCGTCAGCGCTCACCTCGCCCTGGTAAGGGCAGCCCAGCGCGCACGAGATCGCACCGCGAACTTTGAGCCCCTGCGCATGCGCCGCCTCGACCACCGGCGCAAAGCGCTCGATGCTTTCGGCAATGCTGCAATTGATGTTGCGCTGGCTGAAGGCCTCGCTGGCCGCGCCGAAGACCACGATCTCGTCGGGCTTGGAGGCAAGCGACGCTTCGAAGCCCTTCAAGTTGGGTGTGAGCACCGAGTAGCGCACGCCTGCGCGGCGCTCAATGCCGGCCATCACCTGCACGTTGTCAGCCATCTGCGGTACCCACTTGGGGCTCACGTAACTGGTGACTTCAATCTCGCGCAGCCCAGCGGCTTGCAAACGGTGCACGAGCTCGATTTTGTGCACTGCGTCCACCGCCTGCTTTTCGTTTTGCAGACCGTCGCGCGGGCCCACTTCGACCAGCGTGACATGGCTAGGAAATGACGCCTGAAACATGACTTATTCCTCACTAACGTTGACTGAAGTCACAGACCCCCCCTCTTAGGGATGTGCGCCTACTCTGCATGGGATGAAGATACCTGAACTGCTTGGAGTTGCCCCGTGTCCACTCCCGTTCAACTGCGCATCGCCACCCGCATTCATTTCATTCTCAAGCGCGATCTGGGTGAAGGCATCAACGTGGCCGCGATGCTGAGCGACGACTGCGAAGCACGCGAGGTGTTGTTCGTGTGCCAGGCCTCGGGCAACGCCGAGCTGGTGTCGCTGGCCCGCCAGTTCGTCCACGCTGGCAAGCTGGCCAAGCCATCGGCACTGGCCAAGGCCGAAGCACCACCAGACACTGATTGGTCGCGCGACACCTCGGGCTTCGGCATCACACAAGCGGCAGAGCTCTCGATGCCCGGCGAAAGCAGCTGGCGCAGCGCCACGCAGTGGCTGCGTCGCAGCACCACTCGCGCCACTCGGTAAGCGCTCTCACATCGTTTCACAGGCGCCAGTTTCACGGCGCCGCGAGCCGCAACAGCTCGCCCCCTTCAGCCACCTGGTCACCCGGCGCGTACAACAGCGCCTCCACCGTGCCGTCGCGCGGCGAAGTGATGGTGTGCTCCATCTTCATCGCCTCCATCACCGCCAGCGCCTGGCCTTGCTTGATGGCCTGGCCGGGTTGGGCCAGAAACGAGATCACCTTGCCCGGCATGGGCGCTGTGAGCCGGCCTGCCTCGACCGCCGCTTCTCCTGCGTGGGCCAGCACGTCAGCCTTGCCCACCGTGGCCGAGCCCTCAGGCGCAAACACGCTCACACGCTCGCCGATCGCATAGACCGACAGCGCCACGCGCCGCTCGCCCAGTTGCACGTCGTGTCGCCCCTCGCCGCGCGCATCGACCACAAACGGCCAGCGCTGCTCGCCCAGCACCAAGGTCATCGCGCCACGGTGCGCGCGTTCCAGCGCCACCACCAGATGCTGGCCCTGCAACTCCAGATGGAACTGGCGGCGTGCGCCACCAAAGAGTCGCCAGCCATCGCGGCGTGACCACGGGTCGTCGGTCTGCTGCGCTTGCTCTTGTGCCAAGGCATGCGCCACCACGCCTGCCGCGGCGATCTCTGGGGGCAGCGGCGCGGCATTGAAGAGCGCCGCGCGCTCGCGCTCGATCAGCGCCGTATCGAGATCAGCCTCGGCGAACGAGCGGCTGGCCACCACGCGACGCAAAAATGCCACGTTGGTGTGCAGGCCCACGATGTGCGTTTGCGCGAGCGCAGCGTCGAGCCGCGCCAGCGCCTGTGCGCGGTCGGCGCCCCAGACGATGAGCTTGGCAATCATCGAGTCGTAGTACGGCGAGATCGCATCGCCCTCGCGCACGCCGGCATCGAAGCGCACGTTCGATCGCTCGAAGCTCGCAGCCTCGGGCGTGCGGTAGACCTGCAGCGTGCCGGTGGCGGGCATAAATTGCTTGTCGGGGTTTTCGGCGCAGATGCGTGCTTCGATGGCATGGCCGTGAATGCGCAGCTCTTCTTGTTTCAACGGCAGCGGCTCGCCGCTCGCCACACGCAGCTGCCACTCCACCAGGTCGAGGCCGGTGATCGCCTCCGTCACCGGGTGTTCCACTTGCAGCCGCGTGTTCATCTCCATGAAGTAGAAGCGCAGGTCGCTTGTGCCCTCAACAGGCTCGACGATGAACTCGACCGTGCCCGCACCCACATAGCCCACGGCCTTGGCCGCAGCCACCGCCGCCTCACCCATCTGCTGGCGGCGCTCGGCGCTCATGCCTGGCGCAGGTGCTTCCTCCAGCACCTTCTGGTGACGCCGCTGCACCGAGCAATCGCGCTCGAAGAGGTACAGGCACTCGCCTTGCGCGTCGCCGAACACCTGGATCTCGATGTGGCGCGGCCGCGTGACGTAGCGCTCGATCAACACCGCATCGTCACCGAAGCTGTTGCTGGCCTCGCGCTTGCACGAGGCCAGCGCCGCAGCGAACTCGCCCGTCGCGTTCACCACCCGCATGCCCTTGCCACCGCCGCCCGCGCTGGCCTTGATGATCACCGGGTAGCCAATTGCATCGGCCTCGCGTTGCAGCAGCGCGGGGTCTTGATCGGCACCGTGGTAGCCCGGCACCAGCGGCACGCCAGCCTGTGCCATCAGGCGCTTGCTCTCGGCCTTGAGGCCCATGGCTTTGATGGCCGATGCGGGCGGGCCAATGAACACCAGCCCGGCATCGGCGCAGGCCTGAGCGAAGTCTTCGTTCTCGCTCAGGAAGCCATAGCCGGGGTGTATGGCCTGCGCGCCGGTGGCCAGCGCCGCCGCGATGATGCGGTCGCTGCGCAGATAGCTTTCCTTGGGCGCGGAAGCCCCGATGTGCACCGCCTCGTCGCACGCCATCACGTGCTTGGCCTGCGCATCGGCATCGGAGTAGACGGCCACGGTTTGAACGCCGAGCTTGCGCGCGGTCGCCGCCACACGGCAGGCAATCTCACCGCGGTTGGCTATCAGGATTTTCTTGAACATATGCGGCTCAGGTTGACGGCTGGGAGCGCCCCTGCCTGACGAAGAGGCGGCGCGCCAACAGCCGCAAGAACTTGGCGAATATCCAGATCAGCGACGCCATCAGCAACAGCATGCAGGCCAGCACACCAAAGAACACCAGCGGGTGGGCCCATGACAACCACAGCATCACCGGCACTGCCCCATCGCCCGCAAGCGACAAGCCGAGGTTGGAGAACGGCTCGGGCGAGGTGTTGGCTGCCGCACGGGTGGTGGCCTTGGCCACGTGGCTGGTCGCAGCCAACGCACCGCCGAGCAGCGCGGCGACGCTTGCAGCCGTCGCATGGTCAGCGCCAAACACGCCAGCCGCCAGCGCCGCACCCGCCGGGATGCGCACCAGCGTGTGCAGCACATCCCACACGGTGTCTACACCCGGGATCTTGTCGGCGAAGAACTCGACGAAGAGCATCACGCCGCTCGCACCCAGCATCAGCGGGTGTTGCAACAGCAGCAGGCCCGAAGGCAGCGCCACCCAGCCCATGAAGCCTGCCAGACCTGTCAGGAACACCACCGCATAGAGACGCAACCCGCTGGCCCAGCCCAGGCCCGCCGCGATCGCCATCAGCTGCGTGGTGTCGAGATTCACTTGTCCACCAGCCAAGAAGGCTTGCGCTTGTTCAAGAAGGCTTGCACGCCTTCGCGGCCTTCGTCGCTCGCGCGTATGTCGGCGATGCGTCTCGCACTCTCGGCTCGCAGGGTGTCGGTGATGGGCACACCCGCCACGTCTTGCACCAGCCGCTTGCAAGCACGCGTGGCCATGGGCCCGTTGTCGACCAGCGACGCGACGATCTCGTCGACCTTGGCGTCGAGCGTCTCCACGCTGCACACCTCGTGCACAAAGCCCAGCGCCTGCGCGCGCGCTGCACTGAAGCGCTCGGCCGTCACGAAGTAGCGCCGCGAGGCCTGCTCACCGAGCGCACGAATCACGTAGGGGCTGATCGTGCCCGGCAGCAAGCCGAGCTTGGCCTCGCTCAGGCAGAACGTGGCGACGTCGGAGGCCACCAACACGTCGCACACCGCGGCCAGGCCCACGCCACCGGCGTAGCAATCGCCGTGGATGCGCCCCACCACCGGCACCGGGCAGCTGTAGATGGCCCACAGCATGTCGGCCAGCGCCTGCGCGTCGGCGCGGTTCTGTTCCCAGCTGTAGTTGGCCATGGCGCGCATCCACGACAAGTCGGCGCCCGCGCAGAAGGCCTTGCCGTGGCCGCCGAGCACGATGGCCCGCAACGAGGCGTCGGCGCCTAGCTTGGTGAACGCAGCGCTCAACTCGGCGATCACCTCATCGTTGAAAGCATTGCGCACGTCGGGGCGGTTGAGGAAGACCTGGGCCACCGGGCCCTGGCGCTGGATGTCGAGCGTGCTCATGTGTCCGCCTTATTTGGCCCGCAGCTGGGCACTCGTGCCGACGCGTTTGCCAACGTCGGCGCTCCACACCACCTGGTCGTCCACCGCATACAGCCAGCAACGCTTTCCCTTGCGCGCGCATTGATCCAGGGCGAGGGTCATGGCTTCGGCTTTGTGGGACACAAAAATCCAGCCTCCATCTTCGTAAATCACGAAGGCTTTGGGGGGCTTCACGGTGAGGTAGCGGCGGTAGCCGTCCTGGCCTTCGGAGCGCAGGGGCACCGCATTGGCGTCTTCTATGGCTGCGAACGAGGTGGCCCCAGGCACAGGCAGGCGGTGCGACAAGGGAGTCTCGCTCGCAGCGGCGGATACCGGTGCCGGTGCGCGCAGCGTTGCCTTTGCTGGCGCGAGCGGCGCCACGCTCCCGATGCGCTTGGCCACGTCGGCGCTCCACACTACGCGGTCATCAACCGCATACAGCCAGCAGCGCCGACCCTCGCTTGTGCATTGCTCCAGCGGCTTGGTCATGGCGTCACGATCACCCCAAATGCGCCGCGAACCACCGTCTTCATAGACGACAAATGCCTTGGGCGTTGGCGATGCCAGGTATTGGCGATAGATCTGCTTGCCCCGCTCACTCACTGGCACCGCCTCCACATCGGTGACAGCTGCAAAGCCACTTGCCTCGGGCACCGGGGTGCGGTGGGTCAACGGGGCAACTGCGGGTGCCGGCATGGGTACCAGCGCGGGTGCAGAGGCTGCCACCACGGCCGCTGGCGCTTGCAGGCCCAGCACCGCGCGCGGCGGGTTGATGACCCTGTCGCTGTAGAGCTGCGTGAGCAGCTTCCCAGCCAGCTCATCGGCAAGCTCCGCGTCGAACTTGCCTGCAAACTTCGGGCGGAGGGTGATCTCACCACGCCACAGCATCTGGCCCGAGGGTTTCTGAAAAATCTCGGCATCCACTTCTAAGCGTGTACCCAGAAAGCCCCCCACCTGCGCTGCTCTGGGCGTGATCTTGAGGATTTGCGCAAAGCCGCTCAACTCGGGTGCCACGGCCGTGCCTTCTTGTGCACAAACAGCGGCCTGGCTCTCGATGCCGTTGTCGGCAAACACAACCGGCACACGCGCCACGAGGTGGCGCGACATGGCGTCGCTCAGCTCGTTACCAAGTGTCGATGCCGCGTTGCCTTTTGCATAGAACGTTCTCTTGAAGCACACCCCCAAGCGCGTGATGCGTTCACTCAAGACACTCGTGCGCTCACCCGACACCCGGGTAGAGACACAGCCCGCCAGCACCAGCAGGCCCACCAGCAAGACCAGAAAATTTTTTGCAAAGAAACGCATAGACAAAAATCCCTCTCGTTTGCTTTCATGGTCACTCGACATCACATGCGAAACACGCCGAACTTGGTGTCGGCGATCGGTGCATTCAAACTCGCGCTCAACCCCAGCGCCAACACCCGCCGCGTATCGGCCGGGTCGATCAGGCCGTCGTCCCACAGCCGCGCTGTCGCGTAGTACGGGTGGGCCTGTTGCTCGAACTGCTCGCGCACCGGCTGCTTGAAGGCGGCCTCTTCTTCTGCGCTCCAGCTGCCGCCCTTGGCTTCAATGCCATCACGCCGCACGGTGGCCAGCACGCTCGCGGCCTGCTCGCCGCCCATCACCGAGATGCGCGCGTTGGGCCACATCCACAAGAAGCGCGGGTCGAAGGCGCGGCCGCACATGCCGTAGTTGCCGGCGCCGAAACTGCCGCCGATGATGACGGTGAACTTCGGAACACGGGCAGTCGACACCGCCGTCACCATCTTGGCGCCATGCTTGGCAATGCCTTCGTTCTCGTACTTCTTGCCCACCATGAAGCCGGTGATGTTCTGCAAGAACACGAGCGGGATCTTGCGCTGGCAGCACAGCTCGATGAAGTGCGCGCCCTTTTGCGCTGACTCTGAAAACAGCACGCCGTTGTTGGCGACGATGCCCACCGGCATGCCCTCGATGTGCGCAAAGCCGGTGACCAGCGTGGCACCGTAGCGCGCCTTGAATTCTTCGAAGTCTGAGCCGTCGACGATGCGCGCAATGATCTCCCGCACGTCGAAGGGTTTGCGCGTGTCGGTTGGGATCACACCGTGCAGCTCCGCCGCGTCGAACAAGGGTGCTCGCGGCGCGATGCAGCTCAATTGCACGTCCTTGCGCCAGTTGAGGTGCGACACCGCCGTGCGCGCAATCGCCAATGCATGCGTGTCGTTCTGCGCCAGGTGGTCGGCCACGCCGCTCAAGCGCGTGTGCACATCACCACCGCCCAAGTCTTCGGCACTCACCACCTCGCCGATGGCGGCCTTCACCAGCGGCGGGCCGGCGAGAAAGATGGTGCCCTGGTTCTTGACGATGATCGACTCGTCGCTCATGGCCGGCATGTAGGCGCCGCCCGCGGTGCACGAGCCCATCACCACCGCGATCTGCGGTATGCCTGCGGCGCTCATCTGCGCCTGGTTGAAGAAGATGCGGCCGAAGTGGTCGCGGTCAGGAAACACCTCGTCTTGATTCGGCAGGTTGGCGCCACCGCTGTCGACCAGGTAGATGCACGGCAGCCGGTTGGCCTGCGCGATCTCTTGCGCGCGCAGGTGCTTCTTCACCGTGAGGGGGTAGTAGGTGCCGCCCTTCACGGTGGCGTCGTTGCAGACCACCATGCAGTCGACACCCGAGACGCGGCCGATGCCGGCGATGAGGCCTGCGCCGGGTGCGTCGCCGTTGTACAGGCCGTGCGCGGCCATCGGCGCGATTTCGAGAAATGGGGTGCCGGGGTCGAGCAGCATCTCGACGCGGTCACGCGGCAGCAGCTTGCCGCGCGCCACATGCTTGACCCTAGGTGCCACACCGCCACCCAATGCCACCTGGGCCAACTGGGCGTTGAGGTCGTCAACCAAGGCGCGCATGGCCGCTGCGTTGGCCTTGAAGTCTTCCGAGCGCGGGCTGAGCTTGGACGTGAGGGCGGGCATGCGGTCTCCGGCTGGCCCTGGCCGGGCCTTCTAGTTGACGTATACGTCAATTCTAGGGGCGTGCGCCGCGGGCGCTATTTCCGGGCTTTTTCTTGCAAGGGGCCGCCCGATTGCTTCCAGGCTTCGAAGCCGCCGTCGATGTGGGCGACGTGAGCCACCCCCATGTCCATCAACGTTTGCGTGGCCAGCGCCGACTGCCAGCCCAGCCCGCAAAAGAGCACGTACTCCTTGTCCTGCGAGAGCTCGGGCCGGTGGTCGGGCGACTCGGGGTCGGCCCAAACTCGAGCATGCCGCGCGGCACATGAAAGGCGCCGGGGATCGCGCCTTCTTGCTCCAGCTCTCGCACGTCGCGCACATCGACAAACTGCACGCCCGGCTGGCCGTGCATCTCGCGCGCTTGCGCCACGGTGTAGGTGGTGACGCGGCCCATGGCTTCATCGACCAGTGCCTTCGCAGTTTTCTTCATGGCAGTGCCTCCTAGCACTGCCGACCTTAGCGCTGTTTGGTGTGGCGCGGTAGACCGTTTTGACAACCCCGGCATCGCCGTTCCCGCGCAGCCGGCGCGCATGATCGATTCGCCTTGCAGGCAAGCCCGGTGAGGCCATTCCACTTCAACCACCGAACGGAGGACACATGAAGAACTTGGAGCACACCCTGGCAGCCATCGAAGCCCTGAACCTGGACTTGATCAAGTTCAAGGCCACGCGGCGAGAAGACGGCTACGGCTGGTCAGCCACCTATGCCGACAAGATGGAGCAGGCCTACAAGCGCTACCTCATGCTGCATGCCAAGTACCCGGGCTTGACCCTGGCGCCTGACCAAGACATAGACCGCTTCTGGCACATGCACATCCTCGACACGCGCAAGTACGCGGCCGACTGCGAAGAAGCCTTCGGCCACTTCGTGCACCACTTTCCCTACCTCGGGCTGCGTGGCGCAGAAGACGCCCAGGCTTTGCAAGCTGCCTTCGAAGCCATGCAAACGCTGTATGAGCGCGAGTTCGGTGAGGCCATGCCGCAGAGCCGCACCGACACGGTGGCCGCAGCGTGGTGCGGGGTCGACCCGACGGGCCACTCGAGCGGCCCCCGGCGCGCCGCGTGGTGCGGTATCGACCCGACCGTCAACGCAGGTGCTGAAAGCGGCCACCGGCTCGCGTCATGAGCCGATGAGCCCCTGGACAGAGGGGCTCGTGGGCGCCGGCGTCAGAACAAGCTGGGCTTGGCAAACCCGCGTGCGTCTATCTCTTGCTGCACGGTGTTGGCGCCGCTGGGCGCATCAAGATCCGCGAGCGTTCCCACGCCTTCGCTGCCGACGATGCCGCCACTCACGTTCACATCGAATGCAGTGGTGGTCGAGCTGCAGCTGGTGGTAGGTGCATAGGTGATCTTGCTGGCGCCGAGCGTGTACTCGGTGGCGCTGGCGCCGAGAGTGGCAGTTTGCGACTGAAACGTGGCGACCGGCGTGTGGCTGTTGCCCGGCCCGGCCCAGTTGCACACCATGCCTTGCAGTGCACCGTCGCTGGTGGCCACGTCGTCGGCAAAGGCGAAATAGCCGTCGAGCGTGCGCACCTCGGTGACAGTGTTGAAGGCGGCATGCGCCGCCAGCGAGCGCGACTTGCCGTCGCCCGTGCCGGCTTGCCAGGCGAAGAGAAAGTCACCCGCCACGGTGTCCTTGTCGAAGCTGCCGGCAAAGCGCGTGAAGCCGGCGCGCCAGCCAGTGCTGCCAGCACGCGTGTTGCCGCTGATCTTTGCGGCCGGGTCGATCTGGCCGTCGACACTGAAGCTCGCCACTTCAGCCGCGTAGTTGACGCTGCCGCTGCTCGGGTGGCCACAGTACTGGCCGTCACGGCTGCCAAACTCGATGGCTGAGCCGTTGCGGCTGTATTTGACGGTGCTGACCTGCGCCACCTTGTAGCGGCCAGTGCCGCTATCGACTTCGTCGGTACACGCGAACGCCGGGTCGGTCGACAGCTGGAAGCCCGCCACCTGCATCACTCCGCTGTAAACAGAGTGGCTGCCCCCGGGCGTGTGCTTGAGGATCACTTCACCACTGGTGGCGTTGACGCCGCTGCCCATGCTCACCACCAGGCGATAGGTGTACATCGCCGCACCCGCGTCGAGCGCGATGGTGGCGGCGTCAACCGTCACAGCCGACAGTGCAGGCACGGCGGCGAGCGCGGTCTGAAGGTAGGTCTTGATGTCCAGGCTGGCGCCAGCGGCCGGCATGCTCAGGCTGCTCTTGCCGACCGTGACACGCATCACCGCCATCAGGCGCAGGCCTTGTTTCACACGGCCTTTCACGCCAGCCACGCGCGCATTCAGCTCGGCAGCCACGCAGGGTTGTGTGCTGCCTTCGGTGGCGGTCCACATGCCCAGGTCACCGCCGGGCAAGGTGCCCGCTGCAGCCGGCATGCCGGAGGTGAAATCCTGGTGGCTGATGTAGGCAACGCTCGGGCCGTAGCAATTGGCGTTGTTGCTGCCGTTGAACAAGGCGTTGAGGTTGAGCGCCGTGCCCAATGCCACGCTCGCGTCGCCGCTGACCAGTTTGTCGATGACGGCAGAGTCGGCCTTGAGATCAGGCTCAACGGCTGTCGCCGCATGGGCCTGCCCCGCGGGCACCAGCACTGTGGCCAGGCGGCCGAGTGCGCGGCCGTCGCCGCGCGACAACGCAGCCCAGGTGGCACGGCCGAAATCGAACGCGTAGCGCAAGCCATCGGCCGGGGCGGCACTCGCCACCGTGCCAGGCGCACTGAGGGCGGTGGGTGTGCCCACCGACAAGCCGGTGGGAAAGGTGCCGCCAGCCGAAACGGTGGCAGGCGCATCGATCACAGCGCCCGACGACGACGGGCTGCCGCCGCAGGCTGTCAACACGACGACTGCCACCGCCATGGCAACCGGCGTTGCGACAAGGATGGCGGCGCGGCTGGCGCGACGGGGGGTGTGCATCGGAGACTCCTCGGGTGACCCGCAGAAGCCGCGGTACCGTGTCTTCGACCTTCGCGCGCCCAGCTTGAGACCTCAATCGTGGTGCTTTGCAACAGGCTCAGGCCAGCGCGCGCCCGATCAAAATTTTCTGCACGTCGCTCGTGCCTTCGTAGATCTGGCACACGCGCACGTCGCGGTAGATGCGCTCCACCGGGAAGTCGCTCACGTAGCCGTAGCCGCCGTGGATCTGGATGGCGGCGGAGCACACGCGCTCGGCCATTTCGCTCGCGAAAAGCTTGGCCATGGCGGCCTCCTTCAAACACGGCTGGCCCGCATCTTTCAGGCTGGCTGCGTGGTGGATGAGCTGGCGAGCCGCTTCGATCTGCGTGGCCATTTCGCCCAGGCGAAACTGCACCGCCTGGTGCTCGAAAATGGGCTTGCCGAACGCCACGCGCTCCTTGGCATAACGCAGTGCCGCATCGAAGGCCGCGCGCGCCATGCCGACTGCTTGTGAGGCGATGCCTATGCGCCCGCCTTCCAGGCCCGACAACGCAATCTTCAGGCCCTGGCCTGCGTCGCCCAGCAGGTTGGCAGCCGGCACAAGACAGTTTTCGAACAAGATTTGCGCGGTGTCGCTCGCGTGTTGGCCCATCTTGTCTTCGAGACGCGCGACGGTGTAGCCGGGCGTCTTGGTTGGCACGATGAAAGCGCTGATGCCTTTCTTGCCTGCTGCTTTGTCGGTGACGGCCATCACGATGGCCACGTCACCGGTCTTGCCGCTGGTGATGAATTGCTTCACGCCGTTGAGCACGTAGTGGTCGCCTTCTTCGCCCTTGACAAGAGCGGCCGTGGTTTTCAGGCCGTCAGCCTGCGAGCCCACGTGCGGCTCGGTCAGGCAGAAGGCACCGAGCATGTCGCCGCGCGCGAGGGGCTTCAGCCACTGCTCTTTCTGCGCGTCGTTGCCCCAGGCCATCAAGATGGAACACACCGGGCAGTTGTTGACGCTCACGATGGTGGACGTGGCGCCGTCACCGGCGGCAATCTCTTCCAGGATCAGCGACAAGCTCAGGTAATCGAGCCCTGCACCGCCCCACTCGGTGGGCACGGCCACGCCATAACAGCCGAGAGCGGCCAAGCCCTTCAGCTCGGCGGCGGGGAAGTGCGCGGTCTTGTCCCACTGCGCCGCCTGCGGCGCGATGCGGTCTTGCACATAGACGCGCACGGCGTCTTGAACAGCACGGTGGTCTTCAGACAGCAGCATGGGTCAGCTCGCTTCCAGATCAGAGAGCGCCAGCAGCAGCGTGTCGCACTGCGTGTCGGTGCCAATGGTGATGCGCAGAAAGTCGGCAATGCGCGCCGGCTGGTCGAAGCGGCGCACAAGGATGCTGCGCTCGCGCAGGGCCGCGGCCAGCGCAGCGCCACTGTGCGACGGGTGACGCACGAAGAGGAAGTTGGCCTGCGAGGGCAGCACCTCAAATTGCAAGGCGCGCAGCGCCTCGGCCAGGCGCTCGCGGCTGTCGATCACGGCGCGCCGGGTGCGCTCGAAGTAAGGCGCGTCGTCCATCGCAGCGATGGCACCGGCGGTGGCCAAGCGGTCGAGCGGGTAGGAGTTGAAGCTGTCTTTCACCCGCGTGATGCCTTCGATCAGCGGCGCCTGGCCCATCGCATACCCGACACGCAAGCCGGCGAGCGACCGCGACTTCGACAGCGTCTGCACCACCAGCAGGTTGGGGTATTCAGCGATCAGCGGCACCGTCGACTCGGCGCCGAAGTCGACATAAGCCTCGTCGACCACGACCAGGGTGTCGGGACGCGCCTGGAGCAGGCGCTCGATCTCGGCGCGCGGGAGCGCACCGCCAGTGGGCGCATTGGGGTTGGCAAAAATGATGGCGCCCGCCTCGGGCTGCAGATAGTCGTCGATGTTCAGGCGCAGCTGCGCATCAAGTGGCACCGTGCGGTGCGTGATGCCATAGAGGCCGCAGTACACCGGATAGAAGGCATAGGTGATGTCGGGGAAGAGCAAGGGGCGCAGCGCGCCGTGGTTGAGCAGCGCCATGAACACATGGGCCAGCACCTCGTCGGAGCTGTTGCCCACGAAGACGTGCTCGGCGGTCAAGCCCATTTGCTTGGCGATGGCCGTGCGCAGCGCACGACCCGTGGGCTCGGGGTAGAGCCGCAGCCCTTCACCCACTTCAGCCCGTATCGCCTCCAGCACACGCGGGCTGGGTGGGTAAGGGTTCTCGTTGGTGTTGAGCTTGATCAGGCCCGTGACCTGCGGCTGCTCACCCGGCACGTAGGGGGTGAGTTGGTGGACGGTGTCGCTCCAGAAGGCGCTCATGCGAGTGAAGATGGCAAGGGGTGGCGGGTGCCCCAGGCATGCTGCTGGATGGTCTTCCAGTCGCTGCGGGTCAGGGCTTCTTTCTTGTCACGGGCCCAGCCTTTGATTTGGCGTTCGGCGGCGAAGGCTTCGTCGCGGGTGGCGAAGTCTTGTGACCAAACCAGAGTGACGGGCCTGCGGCGACGGGTGTAGCCGGGGTACTCGCCGGCGTGATGTTGGGCGATGCGCTGCTCCACGTTGTCGGTGTGGCCGACGTAGTAGGAACCGTCCGCGCAAAGGAGCATGTAGGTGTGGAAGCTCATGCGCGTTCGGAGTGGGCCTTCGATACCTCAGGCTGAGCGGTCGGGGGGCATGCGAGGGCCGGCGAACATGCTCCAACCGCTCAGCCTGAGGTATCGAAGGCCCGCACATGCGTCGCCCGACATTACACCAACTCCACCGCCAACGCCGTCGCCTCACCTCCGCCAATACACAGCGCCGCCACGCCGCGCTTCTTGCCGTACTTGCGCAAGGCCCCCAACAGCGTGACCACAATCCGCGCCCCACTCGCGCCAATGGGGTGGCCGAGCGCACACGCGCCGCCATGCACGTTAACGATCTCGTGTGGCAGCTTGAACTCATGCATGGCCGCCATCGTCACCGCGGCGAACGCCTCGTTCACTTCCCACAAATCCACATCCTTCGCTGACCAGCCTGTCTTCTTCAGCAGCTTCTCGATTGCGCCCACCGGTGCGGTGCTGAACCAGGCCGGTGCCTGCGCATGCACCGCATGACCGTGGATGCGCGCGAGCGGCGTGAGGCCGAGCTTGACGGCAGTGGACTCGCGCATGAGCACCAGCGCCGCGGCACCGTCTGAGATGCTCGATGCGTTGGCCGCAGTGATGGTGCCGTCGGGTCTGAAGGCAGGCTTCAAGCCGGAAACCTTGTCGAGCCTGGCCTTGAAGGGCTGCTCGTCGAACTTCACGACGGTGTCACCCGCTTTCCCACTCAGAGTGACCGGCGCCATCTCCCAATCGAAGCTGCCGTCTTCATTGGCGCGCTTGCTGCGCTGGGTAGACGCAATCGCAAACGCGTCCTGCGCCTCGCGGGTGAACTGGTACTTGGCCACACACTCTTCGGCAAACACGCCCATCGCGCGGCCCTTGTCATACGCGTCTTCCAGGCCGTCGATGGCCATGTGGTCGAACATCTGCGCCGCGCCATAGCGCACACCCTTGCGCGCGAACATCAAATGCGGCGCGTTGGTCATGCTCTCCATGCCGCCCGCCACCACCACATCGGCGCTCTCGGCCCTGAGCATGTCATGCGCAAACATCATGGCGCGCATTCCCGAGCCGCACATCTTCGAGAGCGTGACCGCACCCGTGGCCTGCGGCAGGCCAGCGCCCAGGGCCGCCTGGCGGGCCGGCGCCTGGCCCTGGCCGGCCATCAGGCAGTTGCCCATCAGCACCTCGTTCACCGCATCACCGGGGACGCCCGCGCGGGCGACCGCAGCCTTGATGGCCACGGCGCCCAGCTGGTGCGCGGCGAGGTTGCTGAAGTCGCCCAGCATGCCGCCAATGGGCGTGCGGGCTGCAGAAACGATGACGATGGAATCGGCCATGGTGTTGCTCCTTTGCAAACCTGTCTTTCAGGAAATGACGAGAAATGGGCGCCCGGCCTTTCTAGGCCAGGCTGTTGTCTAGCGACGAGGTGCTGTCGGGTGCATGCGCCGCGCGCCGCTCCAAGCCGGCAGGCGCCGCACCGTCGCGCAGGCGGCGCTGGCTCTTGAAGCGCTTGGCCGACTCATACGGAAACACATCGTGCACATGACCGGCCAGGATGCGCTCCTTGTGGCCCTGCCAGAAGGCGGCGTCGAGCAGGTCGGCGTGGTGCTTCATGAACACCTCGCGCACCGCCGTGTTGCCCAGCAAGAACGGCTCGAAGGTCTCGGGGAACACATCGCGCGGCCCCACGCGGTACCAGATTTCGCCGGACATCTCTTCTTCTTCGTTGCGCGGCTCGGGCACCTTGCGGAATTGACAGTCGGTCAGGTATTCGATCTCGTCGTAGTCGTAGAACACGACCTTGCCATTGCGGGTGATGCCGAAGTTCTTCCACAGCATGTCGCCGGGGAAGATGTTGGCGGCCACCAGGTCTTTGATGGCGTTGCCGTACTCGATCACCGCCTGCTCGATCTGCTGACGGTTGGCCTCTTGCAGATAGATGTTGAGCGGGATCATGCGCCGCTCGATGTACACGTGGCGTATTACCAGCTCGTCGCCGTCTTCTTCAAGCAGGCTGGGGCAGAAATGCTTCAGCTCGGCGATCAGCTCTTCTTCGAAACGCACCCGCGGGAAGGCCACGTTGCTGTACTCGAGCGTGTCGGCCATGCGGCCCACGCGGTCGTGGGTCTTCACCAGCAGGTACTTGCTCTGGATGATTTCGCGCGTGGTGTCTTTTTGTGGTGGGTAAAAGTCTTTGATGACCTTGAACACAAAAGGAAACGACGGCAGGTCGAATACCAGCATCACCATGCCCTTGATGCCGGGTGCGATGCGAAACTTGTCTGATGAATGACGCAAGTGCGCCAGGAAGTCGCGGTAGAAAAGGTTCTTGCCCTGCTTTTGCAGGCCCAGCGCGTTGTAGATCTCCGAGCGCGGCTTGCGCGGCATCAGCGAGCGCAAAAACTGCACGTACGCCGACGGAATCTCCATGTTCACAAGAAAGTAGGCGCGTGCGAAGCTGAACAGCATCTGCAACTCGTCTTCGCCGAAGAGTGCGGTGTCGATGAGCAGCATGCCGCTGTGCGGCGTGTGCAAGATCGGCAGCGCAAACGGCGTCTCCTTGAAGCCGTTGATGATCTTGCCCACCACATAGGCGCCCTTGTTGCGGAAGAAGAGCGAGCTCAAGACCTGGATCTGGAAGTTGGCACGCGGGCGAAAGTCGCCCAGCTCGCGGGCCACGGCGTTGAGCACGTGATCGATGTCGCGGCCCAGGTCTTCAAATTCGCGCTGCAGCTGAAAGTTGTTGATCAGTCGCAGCCAGTTGTCGCGCAGCGTTTCCTTGGTGGGGTAGTAGGCACGGTAGGTCGGCATCGCCGCCGGCTCTTCGTTCTCGATGTACTCGGTGGACACCGCCGGGCGCAGGAAAATGAAATCGTTGTGGAAGTAGCTGCGGTGCAGGATCTTGGTCGTGACCGAATTGAAAAAGGTCTCGGCCAGCTCGGGCTGGTGGTGGTTGGTGAGCAGGCCGATGTAGTGCAGCTTGATCTGCTGCCACACGTTCATCGACAGCGTGCTGGCCTTGAACTCGGTCTGCAGGCGCTCGGCCGCTTCTTCCACGCGCTTGTCATAGAACTCGATGCGCTCGCGCTGGGCGCGCTGCTGGCCGTGCCAGTCGGCCGCCTCGAAGCGCGTCTTGGCCTCGGCGCTGGCCTCCCGAAAGAGCGTGTAGTGGCGGTCGAAGCCGTCGAGCATCGCGTTGGCGATGTCGAAAGCACGCAGGTCGGTCAGCTCCTGGGGAAAGACGGCCATGCGCATCAGTCGGCCTCGCTGGGAACTAAATCGGGCGTGTAGCGAATGCGTATGAAGTTGATGGCTTCGTCGTACGCAGCCATCGTCTCTTCAGCACTGGCCACCGTCATGCGCAGGTCTTGCAGCTGGCCGTTGTGCAAGCCGTAGACCCAGCCGTGCACCACCAACTCCTGGTTGCGCTGCCAGGCGTCTTGCACGATGGTGGTCTGGCAGGCGTTGAGCGCCTGCTCCACCACGTTGAGTTCGCACAACGCATTCACACGCTGGTTCTCGTCAACCATCTCAAGCCAGGCCTGGTGGCGGTTGCGCACGTCTTGCACGTGGCGTATCCAGTTGTCGGCCAGGCCGATGCGGCGGTCGTGCAGCGCAGCGGCCACGCCCCCACAGCCCGAGTGGCCGACGATGATGATGTGCTTGACCTTGAGCATGTCAGTGGCGAACTGGATCACCGACAGGCAGTTGAGGTCAGAGTGCACCACCACATTGGCCACGTTGCGGTGCACGAACAGCTCGCCCGGCAGCAGGCCCACCAGGTCGTTGGCGGGCACACGGCTGTCGGCGCAGCCTATCCACAGGTACTGCGGCGCCTGCTGCTTGAGCAGGCTGGTGAAGAAGCCGGGGCTGCGCGCCTCGGTGTCGCGCGCCCAGCTGAGGTTGCTTTCGAAGAGTTCTTTGAGTTCGGTGGTCATGGCGTGATTGGAGCAGACAGCCTCTTACATGGTCTCGGCAAACAACTCGCGGCCGATCAGCATGCGGCGGATCTCGCTGGTGCCGGCGCCGATTTCGTACAGCTTGGCGTCGCGCCAAAGCCGGCCCAGCGGGTATTCGTTGATGTAGCCGTTGCCACCGAAGATCTGTATGCCTTCGCCCGCCATCCAGGTGGCCTTCTCGGCGCACCAGAGGATCACGCTCGCGCAATCTTTGCGCACCTGGCGCACGTGCTCGGTTCCCAGGGCATCGAGGTTCTTGCCGACGGTGTAGCAGTACGCACGCGCCGCCTGCAGCACGGTGTACATGTCGGCCACCTTGCCCTGGATCAGCTGAAACTCGCCAATGCTCTGGCCGAACTGCTTGCGGTCATGGATGTAGGGCACCACGTTGTCCATCACCGACTGCATGATGCCCACCGGCCCGGCCGCCAGCACGGCGCGCTCGTAGTCGAGGCCGCTCATCAGCACGCGCGCACCGCCGTTCAAGGTGCCCAGCACGTTCTCAGCCGGCACCTCCACGTTGTGAAACACCAGCTCGCCCGTGTGGCTGCCCCGCATGCCGAGCTTGTCGAGCTTTTGCGCGATGGAAAAACCCTTCATACCCTTCTCGATGAGGAAGGCGGTTACGCCGCGCGCGCCCAGCTCGGGCTCGGTCTTGGCGTAGACGACGAGCGTGTCGGCATCGGGGCCGTTGGTGATCCAGAACTTCGTGCCGTTGAGCACGTACACGCCATCACGCTCTTCGGCCTTGAGCTTCATGCTGATGACGTCGGAGCCGGCGTTGTGCTCGCTCATGGCCAACGCACCCACGTGCTCGCCGCTGATCAGCTTGGGCAGGTACTTCTTGCGCTGTGCTTCGTTGCCGTTGCGCTTGATCTGGTTCACGCACAGGTTGCTGTGTGCGCCGTAGCTGAGGCCCACGCTGGCCGAGGCACGGCTGATTTCTTCCATCGCGATCATGTGGGCCAAGTAGCCCATGCCGGCACCGCCGTACTCTTCGCCCACCGTCACGCCCAGCACGCCCAGGGCGCCCATCTTGCGCCACAGGTCCATGGGGAACTGGTCGCTCTTGTCGATCTCGGCGGCGCGCGGGGCGATCTCGGTTTGCGCAAACTCGCGCACCGTGTCGCGCAGCGCGTCGATGTCTTCACCGAGCTGAAAGTCGAGGCCGGGCAGGTTCATGTTCGTGTCTCCAATCAGGCGGTTTTCGTTTCGGCTTCGGCCAACAGGCGCTTGGCTTCTTTCTCGTGCGTGCGCACTTCGTCGAGCGTGACGTGCAGGTCGGCCATCTGCTGCTCAAGCTGCGCGCGGTGCAGGGCCAGCACGCTCAGGAACTTCTTCAGCTGCGGCTGCGTGTCGCGCGGCGACTCGTACATGTCGACCAGCTCCTTCACCTCGGACAAGGTGAGCCCGAGGCGCTTGCCACGCAGCGTGAGCTTGAGCCGCGTGCGGTCACGCGGGGAGTAGACGCGGTTGCGCCCCTTGCGCTGCGGCAGCAGCAACCCGCAGTCTTCATAAAAACGGATGGCGCGGGTGGTGAGGTCGAACTCGCGCGCCAACTCACCGATGGTGTAGGTCGGGCCGGCGGCGGGTGAAACCTGGGTGACAGCAGCGACGGACATGGCTCCCTACAATGGCGCTCAATTGACGTATACGTAAAGTGTAGCGAACCTACCCCACCGCGCATGAATGCCCTCGAACATGAACTGAGCTACCCCTTGGGCGACACCTTGCCCGAGGCCGGCACCACCATCGAGGTGGCCCCCGGTGTGCGTTGGGTGCGCATGTCCTTGCCCTTTGCGCTGGACCACATCAACCTGTGGCTGCTGCGCGATGAGATCGACGGCCAGCAAGGTTGGACCATCGTCGACTGCGGCATCAGCAATGACGCCACGCGTGCCGCCTGGGAGCAGGTCTTTGCCCACGAGCTGCAAGGCCTGCCGGTGCTGCGTTTGATCGTGACCCATCTGCACCCCGATCACATCGGCCTGTCGCACTGGCTGTGCGAGCGCTGGTCTACACCTGAGCATGAGTGCCGCATGTGGATCAGCGGCACCGACTACAACGGTGCGCGCATGGCCAGCAACCCGGCCACCAGTGCCAGCGTCATCACGCCGGCCTTTGCGGCCAGCCACGGCATCACCGACCCTGAGATGTTGAATCTCATCAAGACCCGCGGCGGCCAATACTCGACCATGGTGCCCAAGGTGCCTGAGCGCTTTCGCCGCATCATCGACGGTGACCTGATCCGCATCGGCGGACACGACTGGCGCTGCCACGTCGGCTACGGCCACGCGCCCGAGCACATGTCGCTGCACTGCGCCGACCTGGGCGTGCTGATCTCGGGCGACATGGTGCTGCCGCGCATCTCCACCAACGTGGGCGTGCACGAGAACGAGCCCGAGGGCAACCCGCTGCTGCGCTACCTCGACTCGGTGGAGCGCATGCGCGTGGTGCCGGCCGACACGCTGGTGCTGCCCTCGCACGGCAAGCCCTTCCGCGGGCTGCACACCCGCATCGACCAGTTGAAGTCGCATCACGACGACCGCTTTGCCGATGTGATGCAGGCCTGCGCGGGGTCACCGCAGAGTGCTGCCGATCTGTTGAACGTGCTCTTCAAGCGCAAGCTCGACATGCACCAAACCACCTTTGCCATGGGCGAATCAATTGCCCACCTGAACGCGCTGTGGCATGCCGGCAAGCTGGTGCGTCGCGTAGACAGCGACGGCGTGCACCGTTTCTCGGTGGCCTGATTCGCGTTGCCCGTTCAGGCAGGCTTGAGCGACAGCGCCCAGCGCTGACTGGCCGCCACCACCTGCGCCAGCGTGCCAGTGGCCGGCGCATGAAACGCAAGGCCGACGCTGCGGCGAAAGCCAGTCAACTCGGCACAGTCGTCGCGCACCACGACACCGGGCCGCGCCTGGGCGGCATGCAGGGGCGCAATCGTCACGCCCACCCCCGCGGCCACCAGGCCCAGGGCCCACTCTTCGCTGTGAACACGCGCTCGCACCTCGGGCAGCACAGTGTCGCGCCCCAGAGCCGCTTGCCAGGAGTCACTCATTTCGCAATGGCTGCGCTCCACGAAAGGCTGCTGGTGCAGGTCGGCCAGCTGCAGCGTTTCTTTCACGGCCAGCGGGTGGTCTTCAGGGACTAGCAGCACATAGGGCTCTTCCCACAAGGTGACAAACTCGCTGCCTTCATCAGCGCAAGTGGCCGCGGTGAGCTCGGCGTCGGCCGGCGATTCATCTTCAGGCAGGCTCAAGGCCAGCAAGGGAATGTCGCGCCGCAGCTGGCGCAACAAGCGCTCGGTCTGCGCCAGGCTCAGCGAAGGCAGCACGCGCAACGCAAACGGCAGGCTCTCGCCCTGGCGAAAGCTTGCACTGATGGCGTCGGTGTCGGCCAGCAGCTTGCGCGCAAGCCGGTAGAGCCGCTGCGCCGCTGGCGTGGGGACCAAGCCGCGGTGCTGGCGCAAAAAGAGCCGCACCGACAGCTCCTCTTCGATCTGGCCGATGGCACTGGAGATGGCGGGTTGGGTGACGAAGCACAGCCGCGCAGCCGCCACCGTGCTGCGCTCCTCGAAGGCGGCGCAGAAGTAGCGCAGGTTGCGCAGGCTCAGCATGGTCAGCTCACTCCTGAAACTGCGGGAAGCGGGGCAAGGTCTTCGCCACGAATTCGTCGTGGGCCGGCACGACCACGAGCTGCGGGTACCGCTGCATCAAGCGGTGTATCTGCACAATGGCGCGGCGGTTGCTGGTGCTGTCGTAGTCGAGCTTGACGGCGGTGCGTGTGATCCACGGCCTGTCGGTGTGGCGCTGCAGGCCTTCGAGCGTCCAGGTGACGTCGCCGGTGAAGAAGTAGCGGCGGCCCGAGGGAAGGTTGAGAAACATGCCCACATGGCCGGCGGTGTGGCCGGCCAGCGGCACCAGCACCACAGAACCGTCGCCGAACACGTCGCGCTGCGCAGCAAAGCACAGGTAAGGCACCGGCGCAAAGCTCAGCTCGCGCCAGCGCTTCACGCCGCTGAACTGGCTTTGCAGGAACGCAGGCGCGTGGCCTTGCGCCGCATGCTCGCGCTCTGTTGTCTGCACCCACACGTCGGTGTCGGGAAAGTCGGCCAACCCGCTCACATGGTCCCAGTGCATGTGCGAGGGAATGATGGCCATCAGGCTGGCGGGCGCCACGCCGTGGCGCGCCAGTTGCGCCTGCGCGGGCTCCTCGGCGCGGTAGCCGAAGAACTCCCGGTCGATGACGCCATTGACAGAAAACTGGCGCTCCACGTCGCGGCCCAGGCCGGTGTCGAACAGCAGCGTGCCCTGAGGGTGGCGCACGAGCACGGCCGAGTGCACCGGCCGGCGAGGCGTGAACCAGCGGCCCCCCGCCACCACCAGCGCCTCGACCGTGCCAGCCGACTCACCTGTGCGCAGCACGGAGAAGGCCAGGCCCTGGGGCGGCCGGGCCGTTGGCCATTCGGCAGGGATGTCGGCCAGCCCGGCCATGGCGGCGTCCAGCGGCCGGTCTTGCCACGCCAGGAACGCCACACCCGCCACCAGCAGCGCCGCCACCGCCACCCCCACCCGCTTGACCACCTGACCTGCCCTCATTGCAATTGCTCCCTCAGAGTGAAGGCTGGACGGTAGCGGCGCGCCATCAATCAGGGAAATCGTATTTACCTTGGCCCGGGCGAAATTTTTCTTATAGGTGACTCGGCGGCGTGCAAGCCCATGGCACCCGCTCACATCTCGTCGATGGGGTTGTCCTGGGGCGTCTTGCTGTCCAGCGAGAAGCGCTCGCGGGTGTTGACGTAGTAGCTGGCCCCGAAGCGCGCCACCGGAAAGTACTCTTGCAGGCGCACCCGCCAGAGCTCGGTGTCGATCAGGCCTTCACGCGCATGCAGCCAGCGCACCTGGCCGATGAAGATCTGGCGGCTGGTGGTTTCCAGTGTTTCCCACAGCGTGCATTCGAAGGCGACCGGCGCTTCGGCGATGCGGGGCGGCTTCACGGCGCTGGAGGGCAACGCGGTCAGGCCCACATGGTCCAGCTCGCTCACGTCAGCAGGCAGGCGCTCGCCGCAGCGGTGCATCTTCTCGGCCATGGCTTCGTCGCTGATGTGAACGACGAACTCTTTGTCTCGCGCGATGTTGGCGGCGGTGTCTTTGAGGCTGCCGTCGGTGAGGCGGTTGATGCTGATCATCACGATGGGCGGCTCTTCACCGAGCATGTTGAACATGCTGAAGGGGGCGGCGTTGACGACGCCGGTTTCGCTGAGGGTGGTGACGAGGGCAATGGGCCTCGGGACGATCAGGCTGGCCATCAGCTTGTAGCGCTGGTATTCGGTGAGGGTGGAGAAGTCGATGTCCATGGGGTTACCTGGTTGGGTGCTCGTGCATCACCGCGGGGCCGCGCGTTACAGACCGCTCAGCCAGAAGTATCGAAGGCGCGCTCGAGCTTTACCTTGCAGGTCTTGTTCACTGAGTGAGGCCGCGTCGGGATGTGCCCCCGACAGGGCAGTAACTTTCTTTTGCTTCGCCAAAAGAAAGTCACCAAAGAAAAGGCGACCCTCGTCACCGGTCGGCCTAGGGCCGACTGCTC
>NZ_JBKJOQ010000050.1:0-66569 GCF_046595475.1 Rhizobacter sp. | reverse complement strand
TTCGAGCACGAGACCGGTTGAGAAAACTGAGGGAGTTTTCGGCAGGAAACAGCGAGAGGAGTCGCTGGGCGGTGGGGTTGCGGGTAAACCTTCGTATTGTACCCGAGCGATGAGCCTTCCTCCCCCCTCATACGAGTAGGAACGCTTGTCGCTTCCAGAGCCCTGCATCCGTCACAAGAAAGCACCCCATGTGCAATACGCACTCACATAATTGCGGCCTGCACATCGGCAAAATGAGGAGAAAAAATGAAGGGCGACCCCAAGGTCATCGAATTGCTTAACGCGCAGCTGAAAAACGAGCTCACCGCCATCAACCAGTACTTCTTGCACTACCGCATGCTCAAGCACTGGGGTCTGGACAAGCTGGCCGCCAAGGAATACGCCGAGTCGATCGGCGAGATGAAACACGCTGACAAGCTGATGGATCGCATCTTCACGCTCGACGGCCTGCCCAACCTGCAAGACCTCGGCAAGCTGCTGATCGGCGAAGACACGGTCGAGATCTTGAATTGCGATCTGAAGTCTGAGCAAGGCGCCCAGGCCACCATCAAAGACGGCATCGCGCACGCCGAAGCTGTGCGCGACTATGTGTCTCGCGACCTGCTCCAAGGCATCCTCGACGACACCGAAGAGCACATCGACTTCCTGGAAACCCAGCTCGAGCTTGTTACCAAGGTGGGTCTGCAGAACTATCTGCAGACGCAAATGGGCGACATCGAAGCTTGAACGTCAAAAAATCCCGCCCGCGCATGTGGTTGTGCAGCGGGATCTTGAATTACGAATCATTCTTATTTATGATCGCATCCGAGGCCTGATTTCGGGCCTGGAGCGATCCGAATGATTGTTTGCGTTTGCCACCGAATCTCTGACCGCGACATTGAGCGCCATGCGCGCAACGGCTGCGCAAGTTTTGACGAGTTGCAAATGGACAGCGGCGTGGCGTCTTGCTGTGGAAGCTGTACCGACTGCGCGCGCGACGTGTTCGAGTCGGCACGCTTGTTGGGCAACCGCCCTCACCTCGCAACATTCGCCCTCGTTCCAATCGCCGCCTGAGCGACGCGGTCAGAGATGTGGCTTGTCGCCTCTGCTTCGGCAGGAGCTGCGATACGTTTGACATCGTCCAGACTGAGCCTTGACTTGGTTTTCATGTGCCGGCCCCTTGTTGGCCGGGAAAACGAGCTGCATGTCCCATGCAAGGAGACAGAGGTTCCCATGAATGCCATACCAGCCCAGTCGGGAACTAGAATGCTACTGAAGGGGTCTCAGCCCCGATAGCTTTTACCAAGGAGGTTTCATGAGCGACAACTTGCAGACCGCATACGGCCTGACCGGATCGGTCACCACGGCTGATCAACGCAACCGCGTGCTTCGCAACACCTACTGGCTGCTGGCGCTGTCGCTGGTGCCTACCGTGCTTGGCTCGTGGGTCGGCATGCAAATGGGCTTCAGCTGGTTCACGAAGAATCCATTTATCGGTTTCATGGTCTTCATGGGTGTGGCTTTCGGCTTCTTCTTCGCCATTGAGAAGACCAAGAACTCGGGCCTTGGCGTTGTGCTACTGCTGGCGTTCACGTTCTTCATGGGGCTGATGCTTTCGCGCCTGATCGGCAGTGTTCTGGGCAACTATCGCAATGGCAGCCAGCTCATCACCATGGCCTTCGGCGGCACGGCGCTGGTGTTCTTCGGCATGGCCACCGTAGCCAGCACCATCAAACGCGACATCTCGGGCATGGGCAAGTGGCTCTTCGTCGGGCTGATCGGGATCATCGTTGCCAGCGTGGCCAATATATGGCTGCAGCTGCCTGCTCTGATGCTGACGGTGTCGGTTTTGGCCATCGTGATCTTCTCGGCCTACATGGTTTATGACCTGAAGCGTGTGATCGACGGCGGTGAAACCAACTACATCTCGGCAACCCTGGCGATCTACCTGGACGTGTACAACGTCTTCGTACACCTGCTCAGCATTCTGGGCATCTTTGGCGGCGAGCGCGACTAGTACTTGTCGGTGCGACGTAAAGCCAGGGGCCCTTTTGGGGCCCCTTCTCATTTGTGTCTCAAGCCTTTTCGAAGACGGCCATGCTCTCCACGTGCGCTGTGTGCGGGAACATGTTGATGGCGCCCGCCGACACGCAGCGATAGCCCGCCTCGTGAACCAGCAAGCCCGCATCGCGCGCCAGCGTCGCCGGGTTGCAGCTGACGTAGACGATGCGTTTGGGCGGTTGGTAGCTCGTGGGGTTGGAGGCCTGATCGGCGAGCGCCTTGGCCAGGGCAAACGCCCCTTCCCGCGGTGGATCGATCAGCCATTTGTCGGCCGCACCGTAGCTGGCCAGTTCTTCAGGTGTGATCTCAAACAAGTTGCGCGCGACGAAGCTCGTCTTGGCCGCCAGACCGTTCAGCGCCGCGTTCTCGCGGGAGCGCGCCACCAGCGCTCCGCTTCCCTCGATGCCCAGCACCTGGCCCGCCTGCGTGGCCAGCGGAAGCGTGAAATTGCCCAGGCCACAAAACCAGTCGATCACGCGCTCGTTCGGGCGTGCATCGAGCAGGCGCAGCGCACGGCTCACGAGCACGCGGTTGATCTGGGAGTTGACCTGGGTGAAATCGGTCGGCTTGAACGGCATGGCGATGCCGAACTCGGGCAAGCTGTAAGCCAGCTGAGGGCCGCCCTCGTCGAGCAGGTGCACGGTCTCTGGCCCCTTGGGCTGGAGCCACCATTGCACGCCATGTGTGGCAGCAAAATCGCGCAAGCGCTGCAAGTCGGCCGCACTCATCGGCTCCAGGTGGCGCAGCACCAGCGCAGTGACCTCATCGCCCACCGCCACTTCGATCTGCGGCAAGCGATCACGTTGGTCCATGCCAGTAACCAGCTCGCGCAGCGGCACCAACATAGCGCTCAGGTGGGGAGGCAAGACTTCGCAGCTGTCCATGTCAGCCACATAGCTCGACTTGCGCTCGTGAAAGCCGACCAGCACGCGTTCTTTCTTGATCACGTAGCGCACCGACAGGCGGGCCCGAAAGCGGTAGCCCCAGGCCGGCCCTTCGATCGGGCGCAGCATGCACTCCGCCTTCACCTTGCCCAGGTGCCACAGCGCGTCTTCAAGCGCGCGCTGCTTTGTGGCCACCTGGGCACCCACGTGAAAGTGCTGCATCTTGCAGCCACCGCAGGTGCCGAAATGGCGGCAGCCCGGCGTCACGCGTTGCGAGCTCTCGAGCCGCAACTCGGTGAGCGTTGCCTGCTCCCAGTTGTTTTTCTTGCGTTGGACACTGACCCGTACTTCTTCGCCGGGCAGAGCACCCTCAATGAAGACAACTTTGCCTTCGGCGTTGTGCGCCACGCCCTGCGCTTCCAAGTCGAGGGACTCGACCTTGAGCCATTCATCTGCTGCTGTCATGGGCTGATTGTCTCAGCCTCGCGGGGGCTAAAAGAGCGAGTCGCGGCTGATGCCACTGCGCGCCATGCGTCGCTTGAGTTTAATCAGCGCTTCTTGCTGAATTTGCCGGATGCGCTCACGCGTGAGACCCAGGCGCTCGGCCAACACCTCCAGTGTCTCGGGTTCGCGGTCACGCAGGCCGTAGCGGCCCGCCAGCACCTCGCGTTCGCGTTCGTTTAGCTCGTCCAACCCGTGCTGCAGCAGCACGCCAACTTCGTTGTTGAGCGTCAGGTTGACGGGGTCGCTGGCGCCATCGTCAGCCACGCTGTCAAGCATGGACTCAGCGCCATCGCTGCGGTCTAGCGGCGCATCCAGCGAGGCTGGGGATTCCGAAAATTTCAGCAACTCACTCACCTCTTGCACCGGCCGCCCGACACGTGCGGCTATGTCTTCCACGCGCACAGGGTGATCGCCATCAACGTGCGTGGCTTCGGCTTCCAGGGCCCGTCTTGCTCTGAGCACATGGTTGAGTTCACGCACCACGTGCACAGGCAGCCGTACCAAACGCGCCTGATGCATGATCGCGCGCTCAATGCTTTGCCGTATCCACCACGATGAATACGTTGAGAAGCGAAAACCACGCTCCGGCTCGAATTTGCCGATGGCATGCATGAGCCCGAGATTGCCCTCTTCAATAAGATCGGTCATGGGCAAGCCGCGGCCAAGGTAGTTCTTGGCAATGCTCACCACCAACCGCAAGTTGCGCTCGATCATCGCCTGGCGAGCGGAAAAATCACCGGCTCTCGCACGCGTGGCCGTGTCGAACTCTTCCTGCGGTGTGAGCAAGGGTGCGCGCCGTATCTCGCGCAGGTAGGTCTGCAAGGTGTTGCCCACCTCGCCATCGCCAGCTGCAATTTCGACACTCGCAGGCGCGTCTTCATTTTGCGACTCGGCCGCCTCGATGGCAGGGTCGGCCACCCCTTGCAGCACCGACTGCAAGCTCGGCGGCGAGAACATAGGCGCAACCGTCTTGCCTGCGCTCTCCAGCGCATGACCGTTCCCCGTGCTGCGCTTCTTGCTCATGGTGTTGCGCGGGGCCGTTCGGTGCAGGCGAGTCCGTCGCTCAGCGCGGCGGCAGAAGCTTGGCGGGATCGATCGGCTTGCCTTGCTTGCGAATCTCGAAGTGCAACTGCACGCGCTCTGCATCGGTGGCGCCCATCTCGGCGATCTTCTGGCCGCGCTTCACCGACTGCTCTTCCTTCACCAGCAAAGCCTGGTTGTGCGCGTAGGCTGTGAGGTAGGTGTTGTTGTGCTTGATGATCACCAAGTTACCGTAGCCACGCAGGCCCGACCCCGCATACACGACCTTGCCTTCAGCAGCAGCTACCACCGGGTCACCGGCCTTGCCGGCGATGGAGAGCCCCTTGGTGCGAGTTTCATCGAATCCTCCCACGACCGGACCGGCGGCAGGCCACTGCCAATTGATCTCGTCGTCGCCATCGCGAGCCGCAGGCGGCGTCGGCAGTGCAGGCGGCGGGGTCACCGGGGCAACCCCCGAGGCCGCGGCAGTCTGCCCCCGGGGCGCATCCAGAGGTCGTGTCTCCAGCTTGGCAATGCTCACAGGGCGCGTGGCCACGGCGTTGGGGTCGGCCCCCGGTGCCACCACCCGCAAGACTTGCCCGACCTCGATGACATTGGGGTTGTCGAGGTTGTTCCACTTGAGGATGTCTTTCCAGTTCTGCCCGGTTTCTAGGCCGACGCGGATCAAAGTGTCGCTAGGCTTGACTGTGTAGAAGCCGGCTTTGCCGGCATTCTCTGCGCCAGGCAGCACCTTGCCCGGCTCCGCAGGCAAGTCCGCCACCGTCGGTGCCGAAGCGGCGGCCGACGCAACCGCCACCACTGCAGGCCGGTTGAGCACCGAGCGGTCTTCCACCGGTGCACGGTATTTGGGTGAGGCGCAGCCGGCCAGCACGAGCACCGTCAGCGCACCGAAGACCAGCCGCGCGAAGCCCGTGGTATGCGCGTCGCGCGCGTTGCTCGGTGTCTGTCCCATCATGGCCAATGTCATCAATCCGTTCCTGATTTTAAGGGGACGAAGTTCACAGCCTCATGCACTGAGCGCTCGTAAGCTTCCTCTGTTCGGTCTACCACCACCAGCACTTGCCGCCGGCCGCTCGCGTCGTGTACGGGGGCAACCAGCCTGCCTCCCACCGCTAGCTGTGCGAGCCACGCGTCAGGCAGGGACTCACCGCCTGCGGCGGAGATGATGCTGTCATAGGGGGCATTGGGGGGGTGCCCTCGCATGCCGTCACCATACACCAGCCGGATGTTCGTCAAGCGCAACGGCACCAGCAGCTCTCGGGCCTTGTCGTGCAGCGGCTTGAGGCGCTCGATGCTCATCACTTGCCTCGACAGTTGAGCAAGCACCGCAGCTTGGTAGCCACAACCCGTGCCGATTTCGAGCGTGTGGCCAAGCGCGCGGCGGCTACGCGCATTGGCGCCTGCCATGAGCAGCTCGATCATTCGCGCCACCACCGAAGGCTTGGAGATGGTCTGCCCCAGGCCTATGGGCAAGCTGGTGTCTTCATAGGCCTGCGTGGCCAAGGCGGTGTCGACGAAGAGATGGCGCGGCACTTTGGCAAGCGCAGCCATCACGAGCTCGTCTCGCAGGCCCAGCGCCTGCAGCTTCGTGACCATGCGCCGGCGCACATCGGCTGAGTCGAGCCCTAGCCCCGAAGGCCTGACCGCGCGCGCAGAGTCGCTCGCGGCTTGTTGCAAAGGCTGTTGCGGGCGCAGCATCAGCGGCTTCTTCGACGCTGGCCCCAGGCCGTCGAGCCGCAAAGGAAACTTGGGCCGAGGCCGCTCCGGTGTGCTCATCGTGCCACCCACTGGCGCCAGCCTGGCAGCCGCGCATGGTCGGTCAGGTCGACCTGCAAAGGCGTGATCGACACCCGGCCATTTGCGGTCGCGTGAAAGTCGGTGCCATCGGCGGCGTCGCGTGCATCACCGGCAGGGCCTATCCAATAGATGGGCTCGCCGCGGGGGTTGGTCTGGCGGATCACTGGTTGGCTCGCATGGCGCCGGCCCAGGCGCGTGACCTCGCGTGGCAGCGAAACCGCATCAGCGCGGTTGGGGATGTTGACGTTGAGCAGCCAAGGCCCAGGTGCTGGAGGCGTGGCCAACACGTGCTCAACGATGGCGCGCGCCACGGCCGCCGCCTCGTCCACATGCTCCCAGCCCTTTTCGACCTGTGAAAACGCGATGGCCGGAATGCCGAAGAGAAAGCCTTCCATCGCCGCGGCCACGGTGCCCGAGTACAGCGTGTCGTCGCCCATGTTGGCGCCGTTGTTGATGCCCGAGAGCACCAGGTCGGGCCGATGCGGCAAGAGCCCCGTGAGGGCCACGTGCACGCAGTCGGACGGCGTGCCGTTGAAGTAGCGAAAGCCGTTGGCTGCGGTGTACGCCGACAGCGGCCGGTTCAACGTCAGCGAGTTTGACGTGCCACTCGCGTTTTGCTCAGGCGCCACCACGTCAATGTCGCCGAGCCCTGCACAGGCCTTGACGAGCGCTGCCAAGCCAGGCGCGAGGTACCCATCATCGTTGGCGATCAGAATGCGCATGGCCGCGATTGTAAGGACTCGTCACCTGCGTGACGCCTTTGCCAGCGCCGCGCTGTTTATGATCCAGACCGCACAAAACACGATGGAGACGATCATGAAGGCATGGCTTTGCGAGAACCCGATTGGCCCTGAGGCGCTCGAGTGGAAAGAGCTGCCCATGCCTGAACCGAAAGCGGGCGAAGTGCGAATCGCCATCAAGGCAGCCAGCCTCAACTTCCCCGACCTGCTCATCGTGCAGGGCAAGTACCAGGTCAAGCCGCCCCTGCCCTTCGTGCCGGGCTCCGAGTACGCGGGCGTGGTCGAGGCGCTGGGTGAAGGCGTCACCAATGTGAAGGTTGGCGACGGTGTCGCGGTCTTCGGCGGCGGAGGCGGCTTCGGCACCCACATGTGCGCCAAGTCCACGCTATTGATGCCACTGCCCAAAGGTTTTGCGTTCGACGATGCAGCGGCCTTCCTGTGCACCTACGGCACGACCCACCACGCCCTGATCGACCGCGGCATGCTCAAAGCCGGTGAAACCGTGCTGGTGCTGGGCGCTGCCGGTGGTGTGGGCACCGCCGCCATCCAGATCGCCAAGGCAGCAGGCGCCAAGGTGATTGCAGCAGCCTCGACCGACGAGAAATGCGCGTTTTGCAAAGAACTGGGTGCAGATGCCACCATCAATTACAGCAAGGGCACCCTGCGTGACGAGCTCAAGGCGCTGACCGACGGCAAAGGCCCCGACATCATTTACGACCCGGTGGGTGGTGACCTGGCTGAGCCGGCCTTCCGCTCCATTGCATGGCGCGGGCGCTACCTGGTGATCGGCTTCGCACAAGGCGGCATCCCTGCGTTGCCGCTGAACCTGGCGCTGCTCAAGGGCGCGTCCATCGTCGGCGTTTTCTGGGGCGAGTTCGCTCGCCGCGAGCCGAAGAACCATGCCGCCGCCCTTGCAGAGCTGGCCAGCTGGTACGCGCAGGGCAAGATCAAGCCGGTGATCGACACCCGCCTGCCTATGACCTCTCTGAAAGAAGCGTTCACCCGCATGGGCAGCCGCCAAGTGCGCGGCAAGCTAGTGCTCGTGAACGACTGAGATCGGCCACTGATCAGCGACTGAGCCCCGCTTCGGCGCACCGCCGATAATTCCGCCTTGCGAGCGGATCTCGCAGAGGACTCCCCCGGTGCGCCGACTGCTGCTCAAACTGCCTCTGCTGGCCGCCTGGCCTTTTTCCGCCGGTGCGCAAGGCCGGCCAGAAGGGCTGCGTTTCGGCGTCATCACCACCACCACGGTAGAAGACGCTCGCAAGGCTTGGGAGCCCTTCTTCGCTGACATGCGAGCCGGCACCGGCTTGCCCATTCAGGGCTGGTACGCGCAAAGCTACCTCGATGCCGCCGACGCCCTGGTCACCAACAAAGTGCAGCTCGCCTGGGTGTCAAGCAAGGCCGCACTCGAGTGCATCGAACGCGCCAATGTCGAAGTGTTTGGGCAGCTTGTCGACTCGCACGGCTCGCTTGGTTATCGGGCCCTGGTGGTCACCCGGCGTGACTCGGGTGTCAGCTCGATCGAGCAACTGCTGGCGCGGCCCAAAGCCTATGGCTTCGCATTGGGTGAAGACATCTCGACCAGCGGGCACCTGATGCCCTCGTACGCGCTCTTCGTGCCGCGCAACATCCACCCCGAAGAACAGTTCAGCCCCTTGCTGCGCGGCACCCATGCGCAGACCGTCGATGCCGTGCTGGCAGGCAAGGTGCAGGCCGGCACCTACAACACCGAAGAGCTGGAGCGCCTGAAGGTGCGCCAGCCAGCCCAGGCCGCCCAGCTGCGCGTGCTATGGGAGTCGGCGCTGATCCCCAAGGACCCACTGCTCTGGCGCACTGACCTGCCACTCTCGCAGCGCACTCGCCTGTCGAGCTTTCTGTTCTCGTATGGAAAAACACCGGAGCAGAAAGCACGCCTGAAGCAAATGTTCGATCTGGCCGGGTTCAAGGAGTCGACTAACCAGCAGCTCAAGTTTGTGCTTGAGATCGAAGACTTCAAGCTCCGCTCTGAAGTGTTGCTCGACGCACGCCTGAGCGAAGCGCAGAAGAATGAACGCCTGCTCGACCTGCGTGACCGCTATGTGCGGCTGGTGCGTGCTCTGCAGGCCAATTCGAGCGGCGTGCGCCCCTGATGGCGCATCTGCGGGATACAAGTGCGCAGATCGAGTGCGCTACGATGCAATCCCCCTCCTGAGAGCATCCCCACGGCATGGCTATCAAGGTTCTGATCGTTGAGGACAACCCCGTCGCCCGCAGTTTTCTCTGCCGGGTGGTGCGTGAGAGTTTCAGCGACACCATCGTCATCACCGAGGTTGGCGATCTTGAGACCGCCCGCCGCCAAGTGGGGCCGCTCGACACGCAACGCAGTGCCGAGCCTCCTGCCGAGCCGTTCAAACTGGTGCTGGTCGACCTGGAATTGCCGGACGGCAACGGCATGGAGCTGCTGGCCGAGTTGGCCCACTACCCGGCCACCAAGATCGTCACCACCCTCTATTCCGACGACGACCATCTCTTCCCCGCCTTGCAGTGTGGCGCCGACGGCTATCTGCTGAAGGAAGACCGTTTCGAAGTGCTGGTGGAAGAGCTGCAAAAGATCGTGCGCGGCCAGCCCCCGCTGTCGCCGGCCATCGCACGGCGCCTGCTCAGTCACTTTCGCCAGGGTCCGGGTGGCATGGGCGGCCTGTCGGAGCCAGGCTTGGCCGGTACGTCCGGCTTCCAGAGCAGCCGCCCCATGCCGCTGGGACGCGGCGCCCCGCTCGACCACGAGCGACTCACGCCACGCGAGAGCGAGGTGCTGACCTACCTCAGCAAGGGTTTCACCATTAAGGAAATCGCCAACCTGATGGGCATCAAGTGGTTCACCGTCAACGACCACATTAAGTCGATCTACAAGAAGCTGAACGTGTCCAGCCGTGCTGAGGCCGCGGTGCTGGCCAGCAAGCAAGGCCTGGTCTAACCCCCCGTTGGCGCCGCCGCGTACGCCACCATGGACATGCGCTTGCGTGGTGCGGCCTCTTCCAGTGTCCTGCCCGGGTCATTGGCCAGCGGAGGTGAGCCCAGCGGTTTCGGCAGCAGTGACGGCACGTCTTCCGCTTTCGATTCAAGCCTGATAGACCGCAGCTTCGGCGGGTCTGAGCCCTTGTCGCGGTGGATGGGCTGGCGGCTGCGCTTGCTGGTAGTGGCGGCCTTGCTGGGTTGCGTGGCCATGCTGCTGCTGGCGCGCTGGTTGGCCGAAGCGCCACACGTCGACGCAAGCTGGAAGGCCGGGGCACAAGGCCAGCTGGAGTTGACCTCTTCCCCAGACCCCCTGCTGAAGCCTCAAGAAGGGCGCGCTTTGATCGGCATCATCGGCGGCGACAGCAGCGTTGCCGTGGTCGACGCCCTCACGCTGCGGCGCTCGTCGCGCTGGCTGGTGAGCGACATCGAGCGCGAGCGCCACCGCGCCATGCACGAGCAACTGTCTACCGCCTTGTCGCAAGGCAAGGCCAAGCTCTTCTTCTCCGAAGGAGAGATGATCGAAAAGCCAATGATGCCGCGCGGCCTGGGCTCACTGGGCGTGATGTTCTGGCTGCTGTCGGGCATGGCCCTGGTGCTGTACCTCGTGGCCATGGTCGTGCTGCTGGCGCGACCCACGGCACGCAACCTGCTGTACGCGCTGGCAGCGCTGTGCCAGGCCGGCAACCTCGTCTTCATTGCCATCGAGTCGACGATGGAGCTCGCGCTGCCACTCCCCCTGCCGCGCTGGAACATGCCGGTACGCATGAGCCTCGACCTGCTGACGGCGGCGGCGGTGGTGCATGCTTCCGCGCTCCACCCGCGGCGCATCCCGCATGCAACAGTGTTTGCATGGTTGAGCTGGGCCGGTGTGGCCACGCTCATGGTGCTGATGGGAAGTGGGCAGCTGGCGGGCGTCTGGTGGTGGCTGCAAGGCAGCGTGGCCGCGCTGTGTCTGCTGGCCATCGCTTTGCAGAGCTGGTCGTATCGCATTGAGCCCCACCCGTTCGCCATCGTCATGCGCCGCTTCGGCGTCTTGGCGCTGAGCACCTGGGTGCTGTTGACGGTGTCATTGACAGCGGCCTCTGGCGCGCCGTTCATTCAGCAACAGATCGCCTCGGTAGGGCCGACGATCTGGTACGTGCTCCTCGCATCTTTGCTGCTGCTGCTGCCGTTTCTATCGAAGTCGCAGCAGGTGATGCGCGAGTTCTCGCTGCTCGCAGCCATCAGCACCATCGCCACCTCGCTCGACCTGCTGTTCGTGGCGGCCTTCTCGCTCGGCCAGTTTGCCTCGCTCACGCTTGCGCTGTTCCTGTCTCTAGGCCTGTACGCCGGTGCGCGCCAATGGCTGCTCAACCAGCTGCGCAGCCACAACGTGCTCACCACCGAGCGCATGTTCGAGAAGCTGTACCGCATCGCCCGCGAGGTCGAGGCCCACCCCGAGCGCACGTCAGCGCTTCTGACGCAGCTGTTGCGCGAGCTGTTCGAGCCCATGGAGGCCGTGGTGATCGAACGGCGCAGCCCGGCCACGCGAGTGACCGGCGGCGGCTCGACCTTGCTCATCCCGGTGCCGGAGCTGACCGGCAGCGAAACGGCCGAGGCGACGTCGATCGTGATTCGTTTCGCCCACCATGGGCGCAGGTTATTCACCTCGGAAGACGCTCGCCTGACCGAGCGAGTGGTGGAGCAGCTGCGCCGGGCGGTCGCCTTCGACAAGGCCGTCGAGCAAGGCCGCAGCGAGGAGCGCTTGCGTCTCGCGCAAGACCTGCATGACGACATCGGTGCCCGCCTGCTCACGCTCATGTACAAAGCGCAGTCGCCCGAGATGGAAGACTACGTTCGCCACACGCTGCAAGACCTGAAGACGCTGACGCGCGGGCTTGCCGCGCCGAACCACCCGCTGTCGCACGCGGCCGCCGAATGGAAGGCCGACCTGACGCAGCGTCTCACGGCCGCGCACGTGTCACTCGGCTGGAGCTTCAGCACCGATGTCGACATCTCGCTGACCGTGGTGCAGTGGTCGGCTCTCACCCGCGTGATGCGCGAGCTGGTCAGCAATGTCATAGCCCACTCGCAGGCTAGGCGTATCGATATCGAGTTCGTGCTGGAAGGCGACCGCCTGGACCTGAGCGTGAGCGACAACGGCGTAGGGCGCAATCCGCAGGCTTGGGCCCATGGCCTGGGCTTGGGCGGGGTGCGCAAGCGGGTAAAGCAGTTGGGTGGCGAGGTCGACTGGCGCGAATTGCCCGCGGGCGGCATTTGCTGCCGCGTGTGCATACGGCAGCTGTCAGAGAAAAACTGAAGCCCGAAATGCAAAAGGCCCCCGATCACTCGGAGGCCTTTTCAATTTTTTGGGGTGGCTGATGGGGCTCGAACCCACGACAACAGGAATCACAATCCTGGACTCTACCAACTGAGCTACAGCCACCGCAGAGCCGCGGATTATAGCGGACGAAGCCGCCGTTCAATCACTTCCCTGCGCCGGCCTCGACCGTCGAAGGCATGTTCACTTCTACCTTGAAGCGAGTCTTCAGCGCCGAGTAGTAGGCCTGAGCCTCGGCGGCACCCCAGGTCTGGGCGTACTGGGCCGATGCGCGCGCCGTGTCGGCGGCCACAGGGTCGCGGCCAAGTACCTTCAGAATGCGGGCCACGACGAAACCATCGTCGCCCAGCTCGACACCCGTCACGACTGGCAACGTGGCCGCAGGCGCCCTGAGCACGGCATCGATCACTGGCCGGGGCGCGTCTTTAGCTTGCGCGCGCGACACGGTAATTGCAGGCGTGCCGAGGTCGGTGTTCGGCGCCAGGCGCAGGGCAGCCAGGCGCGTTTCACCTTCCTTGCGAGCCAGCGCAGCTGCCTGGATAGCCACCACCTTCTCGCGCACCCGCGCCGTCACCTCTGCCAAGGGCGGCGTGGCCGCGGGGCTGTACTGGGTGATGCGGGCCGACACCAACGTGTTGGCGCCGGTCTCTACTGCCTCGGTATTGCGCTTGTTGCGCAAGGCTTCGGCGCTGAACAAGGCCTCAAGCAATTTGGCCGAGGCCAGCGGCCCACGAGCGTCGGGCACAGGCGAACGCGTCACGCCCTTCGCGGTGTGCAGCTCGAGCTTCAGTTTGTCGACCGCGGGTTTGAGGCTGTCGGATTGCTCGTAGACCAGGTTGGTGAACTCAGTAGCCGCCTTTGCGTATTCAACTTGCGCCAGCTGCTTCTTGCGCAGTTGCTCAATCTCTGGGCGCACGCTTTCGTAGCTGCGCTTGTCGCCGCCACGTGCGGCCTTGAGCTGCAGGATGTAGAAGCCTTCCTTGGTTTCGGCAACCGGGCTCACGTCGCCAGGCTTCTTCATCGCAAACAATGCGTCTTCATACGCTTTGTCGGTGTCACCACGAGCGATGAACAGGTCGACCTCACCGCCCTTCTCTGCTGACGCGGATTCCTGCGAATTCTTGCGCGCCAGATCTGCAAACGCAGTCGGCGTCTTCACCAGCTCGGCCTGCAAAGCATCGGCTTTGGCGCGTGCCTTGGTGCGCTCTTCAGTCGGCATGTCTTTCGGCGCCTTGATCAGGATGTGGCTAGCGCGGCGCTCTTCTGCCACGGTGTAGCTCTTCTCGTTTTCGCTGTAGAACTTTTTGAGCTCCTCTTCAGGCACCTTGATGCCTTTCATGATGGAGTCGAGATCGAGCACCACATACTCAATGTCGGCCTTTTCCTGCGTCTGAAACTCCGTAGCATGCGCTGGGCTTTTGTAGTACGCCTCGATGTCAGCCGCGCTCGGGTTCACCTTCGACAGATAGTCCTTGGTGTCGAACCGCTGCAGCTGCACTTCGCGCTGCTGAAACATTGCATCAATGGCCGCCGACGCCGATGTGGCAGGCGCGATAGCGGTGGCCGCAATTCCCATTTGCACCTGGCGCATCACCAGTTCTTCGCGCTTCAGCCTGTCGAAGCCTTGCTTGCTGAGCCCTTGCGCCGCCAGTGCCTGCTCCAGCGCGACTACATTGAGGCTGCCATCAGGTCGGCGGAAGGTGTCGAACTGGCGATCGGTCATGTACTCGCGCAGCAGACGATCGTCGGTAGTGACGTAGCCAGCCTTCTCACCTGCCGTCAACAACACTTTCTCGCGCACCAGGCTGTCGAGCGTGTTGCGCTTCATTTGCGGCGAGTCGAAGAGCTTGACGTCGATGTTGGGCATCTGGTTGCGCAACATGTCGATCTGGCGCCGGTGTGCTGCATCGAGCTCGGTCTGCGTGATGTTCTGGCCACCCACTTTCGCGACCGTCGAATTGGTGCCATCGGCAAATCGGCTGTAGCCTTGAATCCCGAAGAGCACGAAAGACGGGACGATCAGAATCGCCAGAACGAATTGCAGGATGCGCGTGTGCTTGCGGACAAATTCAAACATCAATGACCTCGATCGGTGGATCGCAGAGCAGGAAAACAGGGACTAAGCCCAGATGCGACAAAGGCGAACCAAGGTTCGCCTTTGAGGGGTGGACGGTGCGGATTTTAGCTGATGGCCGGGCGCCTACTGGGCTTGCGCGGCGTCTCGTTGGTGGGTGCTGAGGGGCTCGAACCCCCGACCTACGCCTTGTAAGGGCGCCGCTCTACCAACTGAGCTAAGCACCCGAGAAACTCAATCAGTTAACTGCATCCTTCAGGGCCTTGCCCGGACGGAACTTCGGCACCTTGGCGGCCTTGATCTTGATGGCGGCACCCGTGCGCGGGTTGCGACCAGCACGTGCAGCACGCTTGCTCACGCTGAAGGTACCGAAGCCCACCAGCGAAACGCTGTTGTTCTTCTTGAGCGTTGATTTCACGCCGCCGATCAGGGCTTCCAGAGCGCGCGCAGCAGCGGCTTTGGAAATGTCAGCCTGTTTGGCGATGTGTTCAATCAATTCGGATTTGTTCACGAAGGTATCCCCTCAAAAAAGGTGTCTCGAAAGAATCAGGGTGAATGATCTGGGCCGCGTTTCAAGTGGCGTAACGGCTCATTTGATTACAGCCGCACGCACACCCAGTGTCAAGCGCGGAAGCGGATTCTATGCGTAATCAACTGCATCATCGCCCCGCTAGGCCGCGTGCTTCCACGCTTGACAAGCCCAGGTGGCGCGCCTACTCAGGGGCCTCATGCCGCCAAGGCTTCGGACTTTCCCTCAGGCCGCACCACCATCGACACACCCATGGCCGTGAGCGCCATCCCAATCAACATGACAGGCGTCAAAAGCTCCTGAAACAGAAACCATGCCATCAATGCAGTCGTTGGTGGCACCAGGTAAAGCAGGCTCGTTACCTGTGTTGCAGCCCCACGCTGTATGAGGATGTAGAACAGCGAGCTGCCCCCGAGTGTCAGGCCCACGACCGACCACGCCATGGCACCAATGAAGTGCGGGTGCAGCACGACCGGCTCGTGCTCAAGCATTGCCAGCGGCAGGCTGACCACGAGCGCGGCCAGCAGCTGTATCGTGTTGGCCGTACGCACGTCGCAAGCCGCCACGAAACGCTTCTGGTAGAGCGTGCCAACGGTGATCGCCAGCAAGGCGAGCGTGGCAAGCGAGAGATTCCAGGGCGTCACCTCGCCACCACCGAGCTTGCGCCACACCACAAGAAGCAAGCCGCCCAGACCCAGCACCAGCCCCAGCCATTGCTGCCGTGACACGCGCGTGCCGGCCATGCTGCTCAGCCACACCGCGGTCAGCACAGGCTGCAGCCCGACCAGCAGTGCAATCGTGCCTGCGCCCATGCCGGCTTTCACCGCCGTCCACACACCGCCGAGGTAACCCGCGTGCATCAGCACGCCGCATACACACAAATGTAGATACTGCGTGCCCGACCTTGGCCACTCGGCACGCGCCAGCGCAAGCCACACGCCAAAGCACAGCACCGACAACGCATAGCGGATCGTCAGAAATGTGATGGGCGGTGCATGCGGCATGCCATAGCGCGCAACGATGAAGCCGGTGCTCCAGATGAGCACGAACACAGCGGGCATGGCGCGCAACAGCGCGCCTCGCTCAGACGAGGTCACGCGCAAGTCATCGAGCCTTGGCTCGAATCTCGGGGAGCGCTTTCTGCAGGTAATACACCATCGACCAGATGGTGAGGACGGCCGCAATGTAGATGAGGACCGTGCCCCACAGGTGGGTGTCGATCAGGCCGAAGAGCGTGCCGTTGTACAGAAGGAAGGGAATGGCCACCATCTGCACCGTGGTCTTGAGCTTGCCAAGCATGTGCACGGCCACACTGCGGGAGGCACCGATCTGCGCCATCCATTCGCGCAGGGCCGAGATGGCGATCTCGCGCCCGATGATCACGAAGGCTACCAGCGCACCGACGCGATCAAGCTGAACGAGGATGAGCAGCGAGGCGCACACCAGGAACTTGTCAGCAACCGGGTCGAGAAAAGCGCCGAACGACGAGGTCTGGTTGAGCTTGCGCGCCAGGTAGCCGTCGGCCCAGTCGGTCAGGGCCACCACGATGAAGAGCGCAGTCGCCACCAAATTCTTGGTGGCGATGTTTCCATCGAGATAGAACACGCCGACGATGAGCGGGATCGCGACGATGCGCGCCCAAGTTAGCAGGGTGGGCAGATTAAAAAACATTCGGGCATTGTGCCGAACTTCTTTGCGGCGGACCGGTATTACACCGATCCGCGCTGAATCATTGCGCGTCGAGCGTGCGCGGCTTGAAGCGCTTGTCGTCGTTGAAGAGGAAGGCTTCGGCAAACTTCCAGGGCTTGGGCAGCCTCGACACATCGCCAAAAGGCGCTGCACGCTTCACTGCGTCGATCGCCATTTGCGTGGTCTCGGGCGCCTGGCTCGGGCGACGCATGATGTCGATGTTCTTGAGGCTGCCATCGGCGTTGAGCTCCATCTCGAGCACCGGAATGGCCAGCAGCATCTGCTGCGGCTTGCCTGTGTAGCTGCCATTGGGGGTGGCCGCGACCATGCGCTTGGCCGCTTGCAGCTTGAACTCGTTCCAGTTCTTCGACGCAGTCGGCGCCGGTAGCCTGATAGACCCGAGCGCTGACGGTGGCGCCACCGGCTCCGCAGCGCGGGCGGGCGCGGGGGCTGGTGCCACTGCCGACGTTGGCGACGTGCTGCCGCATCCGGTCAAACCCATGGCCAGCGCGAAGCTGCTCATCAAAGCCCACCGGGCGCTCGAACCGCGCGACGTCGAATTCAGGTCAATGCAATGCACGATAGATTTCCTCTGCGAGTTCTTTCGAGATGCCGTCCACACTGGCCAGGTCTTCCACACTGGCGTGGCCCACGCCGCGAGCACCCCCGAAGCGCTGCAAAAGTTTCGCACGCTTCTTCGGGCCGATGCCCGCTATCTCTTCGAGCAAACTGCCGCCGGTGCGCACACTTGCACGCTTTGCGCGCATACCCGTGATCGCGAAGCGATGCGCTTCGTCGCGAATCTGCGCCACCAGCATCAGCGCCGCCGAGTCATGCCCGAGCGAGACCTTGTCGCGGCCATCGGCGAACACCAACTCTTCCAGCCCCACTTTGCGGCCTTCGCCCTTTTCCACGCCGACGATCAGGCCCAGGTCGAGGCCCAACTCTTCGAACACCTGGCGCGCCACGCTCACCTGGCCTTTGCCGCCATCGACCAGCACCAGATCGGGCAGGCGCCCTTCTCTGGCCTGCGCGGCAGCGGCCAGCTTGCTGTAGCGGCGCGTCAACACCTGGCGCATGGCGGCGTAGTCGTCACCCCCGGTGATGCCTTCGATGTTGTAGCGGCGGTACTGAGAGCTCTGCATCTTGTGCGCTTCAAACACCACGCAGGATGCCTGGGTCGACTCGCCCGCGGTATGGCTGATATCGAAACACTCAATGCGAAAGGTGTCGATGTTTTCGACCGCGAGGTCGAGCGCCTCTACCAGTGCGCGCGTGCGCGCCTGCTGCGAGCCTTCTTCTGACAGCAGCCGGGTGAGCTTGATGTCGGCCCCCTGAATGCACATGTCGAGCCACGCGCGGCGCGGCTCGCGTGGCTGGTGCTGCACCGTCACCTTGATGCCGCTGTGCAGGCTCAGCGCTTCGATCAGCGCCTTGTCAACCGCGTGGCTCAGCACCAGCAACGGGGGTACGGCGCTTTCCAGGTAGTGCTGGGCGATGAACGCCTGCAGTACCTGCACTTCGGGTGACGAGCGCTCTTCCTGTTCTTCCAGCGCAACCGCGGTGCCGTCGTCCACATGTGCCGGGAAATACGGCCGGTCGCCCAGGTGCCGCCCGCCGCGCACCATGGCCAGGTTCACGCAAGCGCGGCCGCCTTTTACCTTCACTGCCAGGATGTCAGCGTCTTTAGTCGTCACACCGGTGTTGTCTTCCACCGACTGCTGGTGCAAGACCTTGGACAGCGCGCCCAGCTGGTTGCGGATCTCAGCGGCCTGCTCGAACTCGAGCGCGTCGGCACGGGCCATCATCTGCGACTGCAGCGTGTCCATCACCTCTTGCTGCTCGCCCAACAGGAAGCGCTCAGCGTTGGTCACATCACGTGCGTAGTCGTCCGCACCGATGTACTGCACGCACGGCCCCGAGCAGCGCTTGATCTGGTACAGCAGGCAAGGCCGCGTGCGGTTGTTGAAGACGGTGTCTTCACACGTGCGCAAGCGAAACACCTTTTGCAGCATCTGAATCGACTCCTTCACCGCCCAGGCGCTTGGGTAAGGGCCGAAGTAGCGGTGCTTGCGATCCACCGAGCCGCGGTAATAGGCCATGCGTGGGTAGGCGTGCGATGCGATCTTCAGGTAGGGGTAGCTCTTGTCATCGCGGAACAGGATGTTGTAGCGCGGGTTGAGCGTCTTGATGAGGTTGTTTTCGAGCAGCAGCGCCTCGGCCTCAGAGCGCACGACCGTCGTCTCCATGCGCACGATCTTGCTCACCATGTGGCCAATGCGGGTGCCGCCATGGTTCTTCTGGAAGTAGCTGGCCACGCGCTTCTTTAAATCACGCGCCTTGCCGACGTAGAGCACGGCGTTTTGCGCGTCGAAGTAGCGGTACACGCCGGGCAGCCCAGGCAGCGCAGCCACGTCGGCCAGCAGCTGCTCAAGTGCAGGATCGGTCGCTTCGTCGTGTGGGGTGGTTTCGCTCATTGGAGGCGAATTGTGCCGCCTCGATAATCCACCCATGCAGTGGGACCTGTTCTGTCGCGTGGTCGACAACTTTGGCGACATCGGTGTGTGCTGGCGGCTCGCCGCTGACATGGCTGCGCGCGGGGAATTGGTACGTCTGTGGGTCGATGACGCCTCAGCACTCGCCTGGATGGCGCCCACCGGTCACCCTGGTGTGACCGTGCTGCGGTGGGCTGATGCCGAGGCCGCGATTCCAAGCAATGTGGTGATCGAAGCCTTTGGATGCGAGCTGCCCAGGTCTTTCATCGAACGCATGGCGGCCAGTACACCGGTCTGGATCAACCTCGAATACCTGAGTGCCGAACGCTATGTGGAACGCAACCACCGCCTCACATCGCCCCAGCTCAGCGGCCCGGGCCGAGGCCTCACCAAGCACTTCTTCTACCCCGGCTTCACGCGCGCCACAGGCGGCCTGATCCGCGAAACAGGGCTTGTGCAGAGTCAGCGGGCCTTCGATCGCAACGCCTGGTTGCGAGGGCAAGCCATCGCACTGCGTGACGGCGAGCGCCTGGTCAGCCTGTTCAGTTATGACAACCCTTCACAAGGGGCGCTCATTCAGGCGCTGGCCGATGTGCCCACCCTGCTGCTGCTCACGCCTGGTGTCGCCGAGCCTGGCCCACTTCCCGCGGGCGTACGCACGCAGCGGCTGCCCCCTCTCACGCAAAAGCAGTACGACCGATTGCTGTGGGCCTGCGACCTCAACTTCGTGCGCGGCGAAGACTCATTCGTGCGGGCCCAATGGGCGGGCCAACCATTTGTCTGGCAAATCTATCCACAGCATGACCAGGCGCACGCACACAAGCTGGAAGCCTTTCTCGACCGCTTCCCCGCAGTGCCGGGCCTGCGCGAATTGTGGCGAGGCTGGAATGGCCTGGGCGCCTTCCCCACCCCGTGGCCGCCCTTGGCGCTGTGGCAAGACGCGTGCAAATCCTGGCGTGAACAGTTGCTGACCCAAGCCGACTTGGCCACCCAGCTAATGGGCTTCGTGGCCGAATCACGCTAAAATTCGAGGCTTTGCGCGTTCTGGTGCATGCCTCTGTGCATTTCCGACGCGCTCATCTCGCATCAACCGATGCACCGCACACGGAAATCGCTATGAAGATCGCTCAAGAAATTCGCGCCGGCAATGTGATCATGCACGGCAAGGACCCCATGGTTGTCCTGCGCACCGAATACAGCCGCGGTGGCCGCAACTCTGCCACCGTTCGCATGAAGCTCAAGAGCCTGGTGGGCAGCTCGGGCACCGAAGTCGTCTTCAAGGCCGACGACAAGATGGACCAGGTCATCCTCGACAAGAAGGAGTGCACCTACTCCTACTTCGCCGACCCGATGTACGCCTTCATGGACGCCGATTTCAACCAGTTCGAAGTCGAGGCCGAGAACATGGGCGACGCCATCCAGTACCTCGAAGACGCGATGCCCGTCGAAGTGGTGTTCTACGACGGCAAGGCCATCTCCGTTGAGCTGCCCACGAGCCTCGTGCGCGAAGTGACCTACACCGAGCCCGCCGTCAAGGGCGACACTTCAGGCAAGGTGCTCAAGCCCGCCAAGCTGGCCACGGGCTTCGAAGTGGCGGTGCCGCTGTTTGTGGAAACCGGCGACAAGATCGAAATCGACACCCGCACGCACGAGTACCGCAGGCGCGTATAGCACCCTATCGGTAGCGCCAGTCGGCAAACAGGAAGGCGGGCCCGCATTGCGGGCCCTTCTCTTTTGTGAGCATCATTCGGCCATGCCTTTCGACTTCACCAGCGTCACCGCCCCCTTTCGCATGCAGCCCGGCCTGCGGCGGCTGGCCGCCGGCACGCAGCAGCTCACCCCCAACACGCCAGGCAGCCGTCACCTGCGAGAAAAACTCGCGGTGCTGAACGCGTTTTCATCACAAGCGCTGCTCGACACGCCCGGCTTCGACGCCAGCCTGCCGCTGCAGGCCCTGAGCGAGCAGGCCGCACGCGAACACCCCCAGGCCTGGGCCCACCACGCTCCCGATGACGTACACGCCGGCTGGCTCGGTTGGTCGTTGACGAAGGGCGAGCTGCACCCGCAGCACGGTGCCCAGCCCGAGGTCGGCGCCTGCCTGCAGGCCTTGCCGCCTGCCTGGCGCCTGGCTGCCTTGCTGAGCCTGGCTTTCGCTGAAGACTTCGCCATCATTGACGGCGCCACCGCGCACATCCCCTGGCTGGCGGTGTGCCTGCCCTCGGGCTGGGCGCCCGAAGAAAAGGTCGGCCGCCATTTCGCGCAGGTGCATGCACCCGTGGCCGACAACCAGCTGCTGGTGACGGCCAGCGACCATTTGGCCCGACTGGTGACGGGCAGCGATCGCTGGGAGCGCTTCGTCTGGACCATCACCCGCCACCCGCGCCTGCACGCCCACCCGGCGCGACAAGACCCAGCCCCCTGGCCAGCCGCCGCCACACCCGAACAGTTGGTGCAGTGCGCTTTCTTCCGCACCGAGCACCAGACCTTCATTCCGCAACCCGAGCTGCGACTGGCAGTCTTCACCATCCATGTCGACCTGCAGCCGCTTACCCTGGCCTTGCCCAGCCCGGCCCACGCCCGGCAAGTGCATGACGCGCTCGCCACCATGAGCCCGGCCGTGCTGGCCTACCGCGGCCTCGCCGACGCGCGCGATCGCCTGCTGGCATGGCTGGCGACCCAAGCCAGCGCATGAACACCCGACCCCTCGTCGCAGCCACGCTGGCATTCAATGAAGATGGCCTGCCCTGGTCGGCGACCTACCAAGACATCTACCACCCGAACGCCGGCCCGTTCCCGCAAGCGCAGCATGTCTTCCTGGCGGGCAACGACTTGCCCACACGCTGGCAGCAACGCCAGCGTTTCGTGATCCTCGAAACGGGTTTCGGCCTGGGCAACAACTTCCTTGCCACCTGGCAGGCCTGGCGACAAGACCCCAAGCGCTGCGAGCGCCTTGTCTTCATCTCGATCGAACAGCACCCGTTCACCGCCAGCGACTTGCGCCACGCACATGCTCAATCGCCTGCCCCAGCGCTGGCTGCGCAGCTGGTCAAGGCGTGGCCGCCGCTCACGCACAACATGCACACGCTGAGCTTCGAGAACGGCCACGTCGAGCTGATGCTCGCCTTGGGCGACGTGAGCGACTGGCTGCCCGAGATCGTGGCTCGCGTTGATGCCATCTATCTCGATGGCTTTGCACCGGCGCGCAACCCTCAGATGTGGCAAGCGCGCCTGTTCAAGGCTCTGGCCCGCCTGGCCGTGCCCGACGCCACGCTGGCCACCTGGACGGCTGGCAGTGCCGTGCAACAAGGCCTGCGCACCGCCGGTTTCGAAGCGCGCAATGCGCCGGGCATGGGCGACAGGCGCGACGTCACCCTGGCTCGCTACGCGCCCGCTTTCTCGCCGCGGCGCTCGCCGTCTCGGCTAATGAACACCACGGCAGGCCCAGGCCGCGCACTGATCGTGGGGGCGGGGCTCGCCGGTTGTGCCACGGCCTGGGCACTGGCCGCGCAAGGCTGGTGCAGCACGGTGTTCGATCGCCACGCCCTGCCCGCGCAAGAGACATCGGGCAACCCCGGCGGCCTGTTTCACGGCATCGTCAACGCGCAAGACGGCACACATGCACGCTTCAATCGGGCCGCGGCTTTGCACGCACAGCGGGTGATCGCGCATGCCGTCAGCGCGCAAGGCGTGACCGGCGATGTGCAAGGCTTGCTTCGCCTTGACGATGCCGCTGCGCCCAGGCTGCAAGCGGTGCTTGCGCAGCTCGGCCTCCCCAGCGACTACGTGCGCGCGGTCGGCCCCGAAGAGGCCAGCAGCCTGTGCGGCTTGGCGCTCACCCAATCGGCCTGGTTCTACCCGGGCGGCGGCTGGGTTCACCCCGCCCAGCTGGCCCGAGCATGGTTGGCACAAGCCTCCCCGCTGTCCACCTTTCATGGCGGGGTGCAGGTCGCTCGAATACAACGGGTCGATGCCATGTGGCAGTTGCTCGATGAACACGGCCACTCGATCGACGAAGCTGAGGTGCTGGTGCTCGCCAATGCGGGCGATGCACTGCGCTTGCTCGATGCACCCGCCTGGCCGGTCGAGGCAGTGCGCGGTCAAATCAGCTCGATGGGCTGCTCGCCCGCCGCACCGTTCGCGCTGCCGCGCCTGCCCGTTGCAGGCGCCGGCTACCTGCTGCCCGAAAGCCATGGGCAAGCCCTCTTCGGTGCCAGCACGCAGCCGGGTGACATGGACGCGAGCGTGCGGCTTGCAGACCACCAACACAACCTCGCGCAACTGTCGCGGCTGCTCGGCACATCTGTCGACCTGGACCCTTCGGCGCTGCAAGGCCGCACCGGCTGGCGCTGGGTCGCGCAAGACAAGCTGCCGGTGATCGGGGCCGTGCCCGATACGCGACAAGGCGCCATTGATCGCCCACTCGATCAACCGCGCTTCGTGCCACGCATGCCAGGGCTTTATGTGTTCACCGCACTCGGTTCACGGGGCATCACGTGGTCGGCGCTGGGTGCGCAAACTCTGGCCGCGTTGATCACCGGTGGGCCGGTGCCGCTGGAGAGCAGCCTGCTGGATGCAATCGACCCGGCCCGCTTCGTCAGCCGGGCGGTGCGGCTAGCCAGCCGCGTATCAGGGCATACACCCGCGGGTGGTTGAGCAGGGCCATATGACCGAGGCCGGCGAGCTCGACGCGTTGCACGTCGCCCGTCAGGCTGGGGTCTGACGCACTGGTCGTCGTCACCAGCCCATCGCCCAGCACCGAGCCCACCATCGGGCCCATCATCATGTCGGCCTCGTCGGCCAGGCTGCCCGCCACCAGGCGCAGCGCCAGGCCTTCGGGGCGTCGCTTCTTGCCGCGCAATCCTGTGCGCAGATCTTTGATGCCCTGACTGCGGGCGTTGGCGATGCTGCCCAGCGGTTGCGTCACGCTCGACAAGCTCAGCGCTGCAGCGACAAAGTGGCCCAGCTTCTCCAGTCGCGCACCCTGGTGCGGCGAGCCCAGGCAGATCACGGTGTGCACGCTGTGGCGCCATGCGGCATCGGCCTGATCGGGCTGCTCGCAGGCACGCCGCGCCACCAGGCCCCCCATGCTGTGGCCCACCAGCACGATCTCGCGCACCTGCGGCGCAAACTCGCTCAGCTGAGCCAGTTGCACCGCCAGGTCGCTCGCGTTGTCATCGATCGCAAGGCCGGTGTTGTAGCGCAAGTAAATGGGGCTGATGCCAAGCTCGGCCTGCAGCAGCGCGCCGTAGCTTGCGCCATCAGCGTCTCTGCCTGAACCGCGCCAGGCCTCGGAAAACAGCGACCAGCTTTGTTCGTCGCAGGCCAGGCCGTGGATGAAGATGCATACGCGCTCGTTCAAGCCTGCCAACCCGGCGCGGGTAAGCGTCAGCGGCTGGCCCTGCGCATGAAAACCCATTTGCACGGCCAGCGGGCTACCCGCCTGCTCCAGCGCATCGCCTGCAGCAGCATTGAGTGCGCTGCGAAAGGCAAGCTCGCGGCCTGAGGGCTGGCGAGAGGGGTCCATGAGAAACCGTTCGGCATCGCCGGCCAGCGACATCAAGGCGCCGGTGCCGTGCCGCACAGCGGCGTACACACCGGTGGTGATGGCGTCATGGGCGCCTTGTACGAGGCGCGCCGGCACCGAAAGGCCTGGCACTTTTTGCAAGGCGTCGAAGGTCTTTCCGGAGATCGCGTTGTGCATTTCTTGCACCCGCGTGGTGGTGGCCTGCAGGCCTGCCTTGAAGACCGGTGCGTAGCTCGCAGGCCCGATGGTCGGAGGGGCGATGCTGGGGTCTTCAGGCTTGCGGCGCTTGGGCATGGTGGGGGCGACGCCTTGGCTGCTGTCGGTCAACTCTCGCTTGGCGGGGTGGCCGAAGCGTCTTGCTCGGGAGGCTGGCCGTCGTCTTGGCTCGGCTCGCCGCTCGATTTGCGGTCAGCCTTCTCTTTCAGTTTTTCTTCCTTCTTCTTTTTCTTGGTCATTTCACGCTGGCGCTTTTCGAACGAGTAGTTTGGTTTGGCCATGGGCCGTCCTTCCTGTGGGCTGCTTGAACGCGGTGCAACAAACGCGATGCAACAAACGCGAGGGTACGCGCTTTTCGCCCGGCGCTGGCAGGGCGATTGTCAGAAAGTGAGTGTCTTCACGCCCTGTGAAGTGCCCAGCAGGCACACGCTGGCCTTGTTGCGCGCAAAGATGCCCACGGTCACCACGCCGGGCCACTGGTTGATGTCGCGCTCCATTGCCGTCGGGTCGCTGATCGAGAGGCCGCGCACGTCGAGAATGTGGCAGCCGTTGTCGGTCACCACACCGGCTCGCAGCTGGGCCTCGCCACCCAGCGCGCGCAGGCGACGAGCCACTTGGGCGGCAGCCATGGGGATCACTTCCACGGGCAACGGGAAATGCCCCAAGGTCTGCACGAGCTTCGACTCGTCGGCGATGCAGATGAAGCGCTCGGCCGTGTCGGCCACGATCTTCTCGCGCGTGAGCGCCGCGCCACCGCCCTTGATCATGTGGCCGCCATGGTCGATTTCGTCGGCGCCATCGATGTAGACCGGAATGCTAGGCACGGTGTTGCTGTCGAGCACCGCAATGCCGTGCGCACGCAGCCGCTCGCTGCTCTTTTCACTGCTGGACACGGCACCGGCAATGCGATCTTTCATGCCGGCCAGCGCGTCGATGAAGCAGTTCACCGTCGACCCGGTGCCCACACCGATCACCGCCCCCGGCACCACATAGGCCAGCGCAGCCTGCCCCACCAACACTTTCAGTTCGTCTTGCGTCATGGCGTCTATGCGTAAGCGTTTGAGACAATGCTGGATTATCCAAGACGCCACTCATGCCCCTCGTTCCCTACGCCCTCACCCGCCCCTTTCTGTTCGGGCTCGACCCTGAGCAGGCCCACGACCTGACCTTGGGGGCCCTGGCCCGCATTCAGCACACACCGCTGGTTTGCGCGGTGTCTCAGACGCGCATCAACGACCCTCTTACCCTGGCCGGGCTGCGCTTTCCCAACCGCGTGGGTCTGGCCGCCGGCCTCGACAAGAACGGCCGCTGCATCGACGCTTTCGGTGCCATGGGTTTCGGCTCGGTGGAAGTGGGCACGGTCACGCCGCTCGCGCAAGCCGGCAACCCCAAGCCGCGCATGTTTCGCCTGCCCGACGCACAAGCGCTCATCAACCGCCTGGGCTTCAACAACGAGGGGCTCTCCGTCTTCATCGCCAACGTGAAGCGCAGCCGGTTCCGCGATCAGGGTGGAATCCTAGGGCTCAACATCGGCAAGAACGCCGCCACACCCATCGAGCGCGCGGTCGACGACTACCTGATCTGCCTGGACGGCGTGTACCCGCATGCCGACTACGTGGTGGTCAACATCTCGTCGCCCAACACCAAGAACCTGCGCGAGCTGCAAAGCGACGAAGCGCTCGATGCCTTGCTCTCAGCTGTGCAAACGCGCAAGACACAGCTCGCACAACAGCATGGCCGCCCAGTGCCCATCTTCGTGAAGATCGCGCCCGACCTAGACGAAGCCCAGGTGCAGATGATCGCCGCCGCCATCCGAAAGAACGGCATCGACGGCGTGGTCGCCACCAACACCACCATCGCGCGCGACGCAGTAAAGAAGCTGCCTCACGGTGAAGAAGCCGGCGGCCTGTCGGGCGCGCCGGTATTCGCCGCGAGCAACCGCGTGATCGCCGAGCTGCGCGCCGCGCTGGGCCAAGGCTTTCCCATCATCGGCGCGGGTGGCGTGATGAGCGGGGCCGATGCGCAGTCCAAGCTCGCCGCGGGCGCCGACGTGGTGCAGCTCTACACCGGCTTCATCTACAAAGGCCCAGGGCTCGTGACCGAGGCCGCGCGCGCCTTGAAAGCGTCGGGGAAACGCGGCTGAAACCTCAGCGCAGCGGCACGCCCGTCTTGGCCTGAAGTTCTTCGCGGCTCACGCCGGTTGCAAGCTCCACCACCTTCAGGCCTTGCGGTGTGACGTCCATCACCGCGAGGTCGGTGATGATGCGGTTGACCACGCCCACACCTGTGAGCGGCAGCGTGCAGGTCGGCAATATCTTGAGATCGATGCCGCCGTCTTTTTTCTTCGCCACGTGCTCCATCAGCACCAGCACGCGACCGACACCGGCCACCAGATCCATCGCGCCGCCCATGCCCTTGACCATCTTGCCGGGGATCATCCAGTTGGCAAGGTCGCCTTTCTCGCTCACCTGCATGGCGCCGAGGATGCTCAGGTTGATCTTGCCGCCGCGGATCATCGCGAAGCTGTCGTGCGAGCCGAAGATGCTGGAGCCGGGGATGGTGGTCACGGTTTGTTTGCCCGCGTTGATGAGGTCGGCATCGACCTCGTCTTCGGTCGGGAACGGGCCTATGCCCAGCATGCCGTTCTCGCTTTGCAGCCACACCTCGGTGTCGGCGCGCACGTGGTTGGCCACCAGCGTAGGCAAGCCTATGCCCAGGTTCACATAGAAGCCGTCTTGCAGCTCGGCGGCGGCCTTGGCGGCCATTTGATCGTGTGTCCAGGCCATGGTCAGGCTCCCGCTTTTTCAGTGATGGTTCTCTTCTCGATGCGCTTCTCGGGTGTCGCATTCAACACGATGCGATGCACATAGATGCCCGGCAGATGAACGGCGTCGGGGTCGAAGGTTCCGGTCTCGACGATCTCTTCAACTTCCACCACCGTGATCTTGCCGGCCATGGCCGCGGCGGGGTTGAAGTTGCGCGCCGTGCGGCGAAAGATCAGGTTGCCGCTCTTGTCGGCCTTGTGCGCCTTGACCAGGCTCACCTCGGGCAGCAACGCGCGCTCCATCACATAGACCTGGCCGTCGAATTCACGCGTTTCCTTGCCCTCGGCCACCAGCGTGCCCACGCCGGTCTTGGTGAAGAAAGCCGGGATGCCAGCACCACCGGCGCGCAGCTTCTCGGCCAGCGTGCCTTGCGGCGTGAACTCAAGCTCCAGCTCGCCGGCCAGGTACTGGCGCTCGAACTCTTTGTTCTCGCCGACATAGCTGGAGATCATTTTCTTGATCTGTCGCGTCTCGAGCAATTGGCCGAGGCCGAAGCCGTCAACACCCGCGTTGTTGGAAATCACCGAAAGATTCTTGACGCCGGTGTCGCGCAGTGCGGCGATCAGCGCTTCAGGGATGCCGCATAAACCGAAGCCGCCCACGGCCATCAGCTGGCCGTCTTTGACGATGCCCTTCAGTGCCTCGGCGGCACTGGCGTACACCTTGTTCATTTGCTGTCTCCTGCGGGGATGAATTGCAATCCGGGAGCGTACTACGTAACCCATTACGTAGTCGTTACGTAGAATTGATTACCGACATACCCGCGCACCTTCCTGCACACCTTTTCGCCTCACACCCCGGACCCCACGATGGCCCTCAGCGCAGACGACTACCGCACCGCCTTCGACCTGGCCCCCATCGGCATGGTGTTGTCACGCAACCGGCTGATGTTGGACTGCAACCAGCAGCTGCTCGACATGTTTGGCGCCGCCAAAGAGCAGCTGCTGGGCCAGTCGTTCGAAGTGCTCTATCCCACACACGACGAGTTCGAGCGCACCGGCCAGCGCATCGTGGCCAGCCTCAACGCCAGCGGCTGGTACGCCGACGAGCGCGTGATGAAGCGGGTAGACGGCCCGCAGCGCGGCGAGCTGTTTTGGTGCCACGTGTCGGGTCGCGCGCTCGACCCAAACCAAGCGCACGCCGCCGGCATCTGGTCTTTCGAAGACCTGTCGTCACGCCGCCAGCTCAAGGCCGAGCTCACCGCCCGCGAGCGCGAAATTGCGGCGCTCTTGATCGACGGCCTGACCAGCAAGCTGATCGGCAAACGCCTGGGTATCAGCCCGCGCACGGTCGACGTCTACCGCGCGCGGCTGATGCGCAAGTACGCGGCCTCCACCACGCCCGACTTGGTGCACAAGCTGCTCAGCGTTTAACGCTCAACAGCTGGCGACTTTGAGCGGCACGTACCGCGACAAAGGTCGATCCTTCGCCATGCGCACCGTGGACCTTCAAGAGTGCCGAGATTCGCCGTCACGATGCCCCAGGCGAGCCATTTAAGCCAAGCGAGCGAAAGCATCTTGCAGCACGGCGAGCACGGCGGCCACACGAGGCACGCGCAACGAACCCTGAGGGAGCAGCGCATGCACATCCAATGCCGCAAAACGCCATTCAGGCAGCACCTGCACCAACCGGCCCTCACGCTCAGCCGCCCGCAATTCGGCCATGGGACGCACGCCGATGCCCAAACCGGCGTAGCAGGCGTCGCCCAGGACACGCGTGTCATCCGCCTCGAACCCACCGCCCACCGGCGCCTTGATCGTGCGGCCCTTCGCGTCCACCAGCGGCCAGTCGGCTTGCGGTTGCTGCGAAGCAAATCGCAGACATCGGTGATGCCGCAGATCGTGCGGAGTGCGCACCGGCGCTGCACGCGCCAGATAGGCCGGGGTGGCCGCGAGAGCCCACGAACTCACAGTGAGTTTGCGCGCAACCAGGCGGGTGTCGGCCACCGGCCCGACCTGGACCACGATGTCGAAGGCTTGGGCCCGGGGGTCGACGGGCTCATTGGCAAGACTGAGCTGAAGCTGGAGCAGCGGGTTGGCGTCGAGTAACTGCGTCAGCTGCCCCAGCACCAGCGGGTGGCTGGCCCCGCCGGGAATGGCCACGCGCACCAAACCACTGAGCGCGGCTTTTGACTCGCTGATCTCGTCGTGCGCCGCGTCCAGTTCCAGAAGAGCGCGGCGCGCCCTCGTGTACAGCAGCAGACCTTCGTGCGTGACGCTCAGTGCTCGCGTGGAGCGGTGAAAGAGCTTGACCCCGAGTTGACGCTCGAGGCGCATGACCCGCCGGCTGACAGCATTGGGGCTCACACGCAAGCTGCGCGCTGCTGCAGACAAGCTGCCCCCATCGACGACGAGCACCAGCGTACGCAACTCATCAATTTTGTCGAATGCGGCCATTTTCATCACCTTGGTGAAACTGAAGTATCGCCGCGCTGGCTGGTGGCAAGACCCAGGGCTGCCTACATTTTCACGGCGCGCGGTCGACCCGAGCGGCGCACACCCTGCAACTCCCCAAGGACAGCCTCATGAAGAATCGATACCTCACCCTTCGCACCCCGGCGTGCTCGCGGGTCGCACTGCTTGCATGCCTGCTGTCGCCCGCTGCCATATGGGCCACTGAGGGTTCACCTTGCGGCCCCGGCATGTCGGGGGCACCAAAGACCATCGTGTTCTACGCGCCTGGGGCGCGCGTCGCCCGGGCCAACGAACTGATGCCCGAGCATTTGGCCTTCCTGAAATCGCAAATGTCTCAGGGCAACATTCAATATGCCGGCCCCTTGGTCGCAGGCGGAGCACCCACCGGCAAGGCGGTGCTGATCTATAACTCTGCCGACGCTGACATCGTCAAAGCGGTGGTTCAAACCGATCCCATGGTCATGGGCCAGGTTTTCAGCTACGAGATCGGTACGTGGTTGGAGTGCCAGCGCTCTACCGGGGCCTGATCCCCTTGGGCCTCAGGCCAGCAGCTCGCGCAGCCGCTCAGGCAACGGCGTAGATTTCTGCAAGGGGAAGTCCACCCACACGATCGTCGCGCCACCTGCCGCACTGATCACGCCAGCTTGGTCGGTGCGCTCCAGCGTGGTGAAGCTGTCGAAGCTGCTGCGCCCGAGGTTGGCGGCGTAGGTCCTCGCGAGCACCGTGCCCGGGTATTCGAGCTGGACCAGGAAGTTGCAGAAGGCATTGATGATTACAAAACCTTCGCCGCTCGGGTCGGGCTGGAAGCCCGCGCCGTTCAGCCATTCGATGCGAGCAGTTTCTAGATAGCGGAAGTAGCTGACGTTGTTGACATGGCCCATGGCGTCCATGTCGCCCCATCGTATGGGGATTTGCATCTCGTGAACCAGGCGCTTCTCACGCGGTATCTCAATGCGCATCGCACCTCCCTCAGGGCTTGGTCACACCCAGCTCCGCATACAGCTTGTCGACCAGCGCACGCAGATCGTCGATTTCGCGCTGCATGGTGAGCTGCTGCGACTTGAGCGACGCAAGCTCGCTGGCCGCTACAAAGTCTTCAGACTGCGCCGCCACCGGCATCGCCGAAATGTCGATCGCACCACTCATCAAATGCGCCCAGCGCGCTTCGCGAGCGCCGGGTGCGCGCGGCAGCTTCACGGCCAGCGGGCCACCCTTGTCGTCTGACCGCGTGGCCAGCTCATCCAGAAAGCCTTCGACCGACGACACATCGGCAAAACGATGCAAACGATCGCAGTTGCCGCGCAGCTCGGCGCTGGTCTGCGGCCCACGCAGCATCAGCGTGGCGAGCAGCGCGACCGACTGTGAGGGCAAGGCCATCACGCGGCCCATGTTGTGTTCGTAGCGTGTGACCCGCGAGCCGCTCGACTCGAACACCAGGTGCAAGGCCTTGAGCGCGTCAGCCGCCATCTGCACTTTGGCTTCGGTGGCGCCCATCACCGGGTCTCGTGTCGTCTTCTGGTTGCAGCCCGACATCAGCGAGTTGAGCGACAGCGGGTAGCTGTCGGGCACCGTGTGGGCCTTTTCGACCAGCACGCCAAGAACGCGTGCTTCCAGCAGCGAGAGTGGACGCACAGTCAGACTGAAAAGCCGTCGTCCGCCTGGATCACCGCCCCGTTGACGAAATGGCTCTCGTTCGAGCACAGCATCATCAGCACCACGTCCAGGTCTTGCGGCTGGCCCACGCGCTTGCGCGGCAGCATGCTGATGAGCTTCTGGCCCTGGTCGGTGCTCCAGTGGTGGTGGTTGATCTCGGTGTCGATGTAGCCGGGGCAGATCGCGTTGACGTTGATGCCGTAGCGGCCCCATTCCAGCGCCATCGCGCGGGTCATGTGCACCACGGCGGCCTTGCTCATGCAGTACACGCCGATCTGGCCCAACACTTTCAGGCCTGCCATCGACGCGATGTTGACAATGCGCCCGCCGGTGAAGGTGCCTGGCGCCGAACCCTTGGCACGCGCCAGCATGCGCTTGCCCACCTCTTGCGCCACGAAGAAGGCGCCCTTGGTGTTGGTGTCCATGATGTAGTCGTAGTCTTCCGGCGACACATCGGTGAGCTTCTGCGTGGTGCTCACGCCCGAGTTGTTGACCAGGATGTCGATGCTGCCCATCTCGGTCTCGGCGTGCGCCACGGCGGCCTTGATGCTGTCGTGGTCGGTCACGTCGAGTGTGACCACGTGCGCAACGCCGCCCGAGGCTTCAATCTCCGCGCGCAAGGCCTTCAGTCGCTCGACACGGCGGCCTGCCAGCACCACCGCTGCGCCCGCGCCGGCAAGCGTCTTGGCGAACTGCGTGCCCAAGCCGCTGGAGGCTCCGGTAACCAAGGCCACGCGGCCCGACAGATCGATGGTGTAGCCCATGTTCTTCTCCTCGACGTCATCACAAAGTGGCGATGAAGATAGCACGCGCCTCGGGCACATTCGACTCGCCAGGAACTGCAGAGCGAAACGAAAACGAACGACCGTTCTTTTCAGTCTTCGCGCCATTAGAATGCGCGGCAATTGTTCAATGAAGGAGCCCGCATGACCCCCGCCGAAATCCTCGCCCAGTACGGACCCCGCGAAGCCATGGAATACGACGTGGTCGTCGTCGGCGGCGGCCCGGCCGGCATGGCCACCGCCATTCGCCTGAAGCAGTTGGCGGCGGCGCAGAGCAAGGAAATCTCGGTGGTGGTGCTTGAGAAAGGCTCAGAGCCCGGCGCGCACACCCTGAGCGGCGCGGTGATGGACCCGAAGGCCCTGACCGAGCTGCTGCCCAACTGGAAGGCCGATGGGGCCCCGCTCAACCAGCCCGTCACCGGCGACGAGCTGCTGGTACTCACCGAAAAGGGCTCGTTCAGCACGCCGAAGTTCTTCATCCCAAATTGCTTCCACAACGAAGGCAACTACATCGTCGGCTTGGGCAATGTGGTGCGCTGGCTGGGCCAACAGGCCGAGGCGCTGGGCGTCGAAATATTCCCCGGCTTCGCAGCCGCCGAGGTGCTCTACAACGATGACGGCAGCGTCAAAGGCATTGCCACCGGCAACCTCGGCGTCGGCAAAGACGGCCAGCCGAACAGCAGCTTCCAGCTCGGCATGGAGCTGCACGGCAAGTACACGGTATTCGCCGAAGGCGCACGTGGCCACCTGGGCCGCCAGCTCATCGCCAAGTACAAGCTCGACGCAGGAAAAGACCCGCAGGCCTACGCGTTGGGCGTGAAAGAGCTGTGGGAAATCGACCCCGCAAAACACAAGGCCGGCCTCGTCATCCACACCGCCTTCTGGCCCATGAAGGACGACACCTACGGCGGCGGCTTCATGTACCACCTCGAAGACAACAAGGTGACGCTGGGCCTGGTGACCGGCCTCAACTACAGCAACCCCTACCTGAGCCCGTTCGAAGAGATGCAGCGCTGGAAGACACACCCGCGCATCAAGGCCTACCTAGAGGGTGGCAAGCGCATCAGCTACGGCGCACGCGCCATCACCACCGGCGGCATCATGAGCTTGCCCAAGACGGTGTTCCCAGGCGGCGCGCTGGTGGGCTGCGATGCCGGTTACCTCAACGGCGCGCGCATCAAGGGCAGCCATGCCGCAATCAAGAGCGGCATGCTCTGCGCCGACGCCGCATTCAACGCCGTGCAAGCCGGCCGCCAGCACGATGAGCTGGCCGAGTACCCGGCCGCATTCGACAAGAGCTGGCTGCGCGCCGAGCTGGAAACCTCGCGCAACTTCAAGAGCTGGTTCAAGTTCGGCAACCTCATCGGTGGGTTGATGGTGGGCATTGAGCACTGGGTGCTGCCGCGCCTGGGCTTCAAGGCGCCGCCGTGGTCGTTCCACCGCCACAAGGCCGACCACCTGTACCTCAAGCCGGCAGCCGAATGCGAGCAGATCGTGTACCCCAAGCCCGATGGCAAGATCACCTTCGACCGCCTGGGCAGCGTCTTCGTCAGCAACACCAACCACGAAGAGCACCAGCCGGCTCACCTCACGCTCAAAGACAACAGCGTGCCGGTGCAGATCAACCTCGCCAAATACGCCGGCCCCGAAGCCCGTTACTGCCCAGCCGGCGTGTACGAATTCGTGAAAAACGAAGACAACACCGACCGCCTGCAGATCAACGCGCAGAACTGCGTGCACTGCAAGACCTGCGACATCAAAGACCCGACGCAAAACATCGTGTGGGTTACGCCCGAGGGCGGCGGCGGGCCGAATTATTCGGGCATGTGAACCACCTGGGGAGCTACACTCCCCGACGCTAGGAGAGAGCTTCCACGGAAGCCGCCGAAGGCGCAGGGCCGAACAGAAATGTGACGCTCAAACGCTCAGGCAAAAGGACTGGCAAGCGCCTCTGAAAAGAGGCGTTCCTCGCTGGAGAGAGGCCCACCCTGAGTGGGCCCACCGAAGGGGCAAGCGCGTGGCCGTTGACCGGCCCGCGTCAATCTCTCAGGTAAAGCGGACAGTGAGGGCATTGCAGGCATTCATCACCTCGGTGGCGAATACTTGTCTCATAAGAATGCCCTCGGAGCACTGCCATGTCTGCCACCCTTTCTAAAACACCGCTGCACGCCCTGCATTTGGAGCTGGGCGCCAAGATGGTGCCCTTTGCCGGCTACGACATGCCGGTCAATTACCCCGGCGGCATCATTGCCGAGCACAAGCACTGCCGCGACTCGGTCTCATTGTTCGACGTGTCGCACATGGGCCAGCTGCGCTTGGTAGGGCCTGATGCCGCCAAGGCCCTCGAATCGCTGGTTCCGGTCGACGTGGTCGATCTCGCACTCGGCAAACAGCGCTACGCGCTCTTCACCAACGCCAGCGGCGGCATCCTCGACGACCTGATGATCACGCGCCGAGAAGGTGATCTCTTCGTCATCGTCAACGCCGCCTGCAAAGACGCCGACACCCTTCACCTCGTCACCCACATCGGCCACCGCTGCACCGTGCAGCCCCTGCCCGAGCGCGCCCTACTGGCGCTGCAAGGCCCGAAAGCCGTGACCGCTCTGCGCCGCCTCAACCCCGAAGTGGCCAGCCTCACCTTCATGACCGGCATGCATGCCCACATCGTCGGTGCCGACTGCTTCGTCACCCGCTCGGGCTACACCGGCGAAGACGGCTTCGAGATCTCGGTGCCTGCCGACAAAGCCGAAGCGCTGGCTCGCGCTTTGCTCGCCCTGCCCGAAGTGAAGCCTGCCGGCCTGGGGGCACGCGACACGCTGCGCCTGGAAGCCGGCATGTGCCTCTACGGCCACGACATCAACGACACCACCTCACCCGTCGAAGCCGGCCTCACCTGGGCCATCCAGAAGGTACGCCGCCCCGGTGGTGCGCGCGCGGGCGGCTACCCGGGTGCCAACGTCATCGAGTCACAGCTCGCGCACGGTGCCAGCAACAAGCGCGTGGGCCTGCTCGGGCTCGAGCGCGTGCCCGTGCGCGAAGGCGCATCCATCGTCGACGCCCAGGGCCACAAGCTGGGTCACGTGACCAGCGGCACGCTGTCGCCCAGCGTCAACCAGCCCATCGCCATGGCCTATCTCGCCAGCAACCACGCCTTGCCGCACCACGAGGTGTATGCCGAGGTGCGTGGCAAGCGCCAGCCCATGCGCGTGACCGCCATGCCGTTTACGCCGCACAGGTACTTCCGCGGTTGAAACTGCCGCCCGTTCGCACTGAGCCTGTCGAAGTGCTGTTCAGAGAATCGCGCCGGCTTCGACAAGCTCAGCCCGAACGTAGCAAGTCGAGCAACAAACCCCTCTTCAAATTCAACGCCTCACCCCACAGGAGCCATCCCATGACCACCATGTACACCCCCGATCACGAGTGGATCAACATCGAAGACCACGAAGCCGCCACCGTCGGCATCACCCTGCATGCGCAAGACGCGCTAGGCGATGTGGTGTTCGTTGACTTGCCCGAGGTGGGCCGCACCTTCAAGAAAGGCGACGTGGCCGGTGTCGTTGAGTCGGTCAAGGCGGCTGCCGATTTGTACATGCCCATCAGCGGCGAGATCGTCGAAGTGAATGAGACCCTGCGTGCCGACCCGGCCCTGGCCAACACCGACCCCTTGGGCACCGGCTGGTTCTTCAAGGTGCGCGTGGCCGACATGGCCGAGTTCGAGCAACTGATGGACGCGCCCGCCTATGACGAGCTCGTGAAGAACGCCTGAACCTTCTCTCTGCCACCACGCCCTTGCTGGAACCAACATGCTGATGCCCGCCCACAAGCCCCTCGGTGAGCTTGAAAACGTTTCTGAATTCGTGGCCCGCCACATCGGTATCGAGGCCGGTGACGAAGCGCACATGCTGTCGGTGATCGGTGCGGCTTCGCGCCGTGCGCTGATCGACGCCATCGTGCCGCGCACCATCGCACGGCCGCTGCCCATGTCGCTGCCGGCGCCGCTGACCGAAGCGCAGGCCCTGGCCGAGCTGAAGGGCATCGCCGACAAGAACCAGGTGCTTAAGAGCTTCATAGGCCAGGGTTACCACGGCACGCACACGCCAGGCGTGATCTTGCGCAACATCCTTGAGAACCCGGCTTGGTACACCGCGTACACGCCTTACCAGGCCGAGATTTCGCAAGGACGCATGGAAGCGCTGGTCAACTTCCAGACCATGGTGTGCGACCTTACCGGCCTGGCCATCGCCGGTTCGTCCATGCTCGACGAGGCCACCGCCGCGGCCGAAGCCATGACGCTCGCCATGCGCGTGGGCAAGAGCAAGTCCACCACCTTCTTCGTGGCCGACGACGTGCTGCCTCAAACGCTGGAAGTGGTGCAGACACGGGCGCGCCCGCTCGGCATCACCGTGCTTACCGGCCCCGCCATCGATGCCGCCCGCGCGCAGGCTTTCGCCGCGCTGTTCCAGTACCCCGGCGTCAACGGCGTGGTGCGTAACCTCAAGCCCGTGATCGAGGCGGTACACGCCGCAGGCGGTCTGGCCATCGTCGCCGCCGACCTGCTCGCACTCACCCTGATCACTTCGCCCGGCGAGATGGGTGCCGACATTGCGGTAGGCAACACCCAACGCTTCGGCATGCCCATGGGCAATGGCGGCCCGCACGCCGCCTACATGGCAACCAAAGACGAATTCAAGCGCTCCATGCCTGGCCGTTTGGTCGGCGTGAGCGTCGACACCCACGGCAACCCGGCTTATCGCCTCGCGTTGCAAACGCGCGAGCAACACATACGCCGAGAGAAGGCCACCTCCAACATCTGCACGGCGCAAGTGCTGCCGGCCGTCATCGCCAGCATGTACGCCGTGTACCACGGGCCCGAGGGCTTGAAGCGCATTGCCCAGCGCGTGGCGAGCTACACCGCCATTCTGGCGGCAGGGCTTGAAGAGCTGGGTGCGCCGCTGGCGCAGGGCGCGAGCTTTGACACGCTGGAGATCATCAGCGGCGACAAGACCGAGCAGGTGCTGAAGGGCGCGCGCGCAGCGGGCTTCAACCTGCGGCGCGCGTCAGCCAGCTCAGTGGGCGTGACGCTCGACGAGACAACCACGCGCGATGACATACGCGCACTCTGGACACTCTTCGGTCGCGCCGGCTCGTCGTTCGAGAAGTATGAAAAGGGCATCGCCCCGCGCATTCCGCCAGAGCTGCTGCGCAGCAGCCCTTTCCTCACGCACCCTGTCTTCAACACCCATCACTCTGAGACCGAGATGCTGCGCTACATCCGCAGCCTGTCAGACAAAGACCTGGCGCTAGACCGCAGCATGATCCCACTGGGCTCATGCACCATGAAGCTCAACGCCACCAGCGAGATGATCCCCATCACCTGGAGCGAATTCGCCAACGTGCACCCGTTTGCGCCGCAAGACCAGCTGCAGGGCTACACCGAGCTCGACCAGCAGCTGCGCGACTGGCTGTGCCAGGCCACCGGCTACGCCGGCATCAGCCTGCAGCCCAATGCCGGCTCGCAAGGTGAATATGCTGGCCTGCTGATCATCAAGGCCTGTCACGAGGCCCAGGGCCAAGGGCAGCGCAACATCTGCCTGATCCCCGAGTCGGCCCACGGCACCAACCCGGCCAGCGCCCAGATGGCCGGCATGCAAGTGGTGGTGACCAAGTGCGATGCCGATGGCAACGTCGACCTCGCCGACCTGAAAGCCAAGTGCGAGCAGCACAGCGCCAACTTGTCATGCGTGATGATCACCTACCCCAGCACCTACGGCGTGTTCGAGACGCGGGTGAAGGAGCTGTGCGCCCTGGTGCACCAGCATGGCGGGCGTGTTTATGTGGACGGCGCCAACATGAACGCGTTGGTGGGCATTGCCGCACCGGGCCAATTCGGTGGCGACGTGAGCCACCTCAATTTGCATAAGACCTTCTGCATTCCGCACGGCGGCGGCGGCCCCGGTGTTGGCCCGGTGTGCGTGGTGGCCGATCTCGTGCCTTACCTGCCAGCACATCGTGCGGCGGGCATTGGCACTGACACCCAAGTGGGTGCGGTGAGCGCAGCCCCGCTGGGCAACGCCGCCGTGCTGCCCATCAGCTGGATGTACGTGCGCATGATGGGCGCCGACGGACTGAAGCTGGCCACCGAAACCGCCATCTTGAGCGCCAACTACATTGCCGCACGACTGGCCGACCATTACGACATCCACTACAGCGGCAACATCGCCGGCGTGAAGGGCGGGGGCGTGGCGCACGAATGCATCCTCGACCTGCGGCCACTGAAAGACAGCTCGGGCATCAGCGCCGAAGACGTGGCCAAGCGCCTCATCGACTACGGCTTCCACGCGCCCACGCTGAGCTTCCCGGTCGCAGGCACGCTGATGGTTGAACCCACCGAGAGCGAGCCGCTGGTCGAGCTGGATCGCTTCTGCCACGCCATGATCGCCATACGCGAAGAGATACGCAAAGTGGAGCAAGGCGGCTGGCCGCGCGAAGACAACCCGCTGAAGGCCGCGCCGCACACCACGGCCGCGCTGCTCAAGGCCGACTGGCCCCACGCCTACTCACGCGAAGAAGCGGCCTTCCCGGTCAAGAGCCTGCGCCAGCAGAAGTATTGGTCGCCGGTGGGCCGGGTCGACAACGTCTACGGCGACCGCAACCTCTTCTGCAGTTGCGTTCCCCTGGCCGCTTACGAAGACTGAGGCAGAGCCCGGGCCAGTTGCAGCAAACGCCGCAGCAATTGGCCCATGTCGGCTTGCTCGCTCAAGCCGAAGCGTGCGCGGCTGGGCGGGCCTTCATGGCCCACCTTCACCGTCAGCCAGTCGGCGGGCACCCGCTCAAACACCGGCTCGTCGTTGATGTCGTCGCCCGCAAACAAGGCGGCGCCCGCACCCACCCTCTCCACCAGCGACATCACGGCATCGGCCTTGTCGTCGGCATCGTCGGGGGCGACGTTCATCACGCACTTGCCGTGAAAGAAATGCAGGCCTGGCGGCTTGCCGGCCACCAGCTCTTCGATGCAGATTCGCGCGGCCTCCTGGTCGGCCGCCAGCCGGTAGTGCAAGGCCAGCGAGTAGTGCTTGTCTTCGAGCTCTATGCCCAGCGCCGACCAGCGGGGTTTGCTGAGGGCCAACTCGTGACGCAAGGCATCGAGCCGCTCAACCGAGCCCGCTTGCATGGTGCCGTGGGGGTCTTCGGCGCCATGGTTGCCCAATATGTAGTGGGGCTCGAACGACAAGCGCGGCGCCACGTCCACCACCGAACGCCCGGTCACGATGGCCACCGGCAGCAAGGTCTTCAGCTCCGCAAACAAAACGGCCCACGCAGCCGGCAGACGCGCCTCTTCGGGGCGATCGACGATGGGCGCGAGCGTCCCGTCGAAATCAAACGCCAGGAGCGGGCGGCGTTGCATCACCGAGGCGAGCGCGCTTTCGCCCTCGGGCGAGAAAAGTGGCTGCATGTCAGTCGGACTGGTGAAGTTGTACGCGTGCCTCCACGCGGCTGCGCAGCCGCAAGCGGGCCGCACGTGTGAGCATGCGCCCAGCCCAGCGGAACACGTTGAACTCGCGCACGGTGGCGCGCATGCTGGCCATGCGCTCGCGTTGCTCTTCGCTCGGCATGTTGAGGCCTCGATAGAGCGCATCGGCGGTTTCTTCGACGTGGTACGGGTTGACGATCAGCGCTTCACCCAGCTCACGTGCCGCACCCGCAAAGCGGCTCAGCAACAGCACACCCTGCTCGTCGTCGCGAGCCGCGACAAACTCCTTGCACACCAGGTTCATGCCGTCGTGCAGGCTGGTCACCACGCACACGTCGGCTGCTCGGTACAGCTCAATCAACGCCTCATGGCCGTGATGCTTGGCGAGCAGATGCACCGGCTGGTAACCCGGCCTGCCGAAGCGGTCGTTGATGCGCTGCGTGACCTGGTGTATGCGCTCCTGGAACACGCGGTACTCGTCGAGCGACGAACGCGTGGGCGCCGCCACCTGCACGAAGCTGAACTGGCCCACACACTCGGGGTGCTTGCTCAGCATGTGCTCCACCGCATGCAGCCGCTCCAGAATGCCCTTGGTGTAGTCGAAGCGATCCACCCCCAAAGCCAGCTTCAGCTTGGGCGGAAACCCCATGCGCGCAAACACCCGTTCGCGGCACGCCTCCACCGACGGCATGGTCTGCATTTCTTCAGGGCTGGGCCACGCGATCGAGATCGGGTAGCTCTCGATCAAGGTCTCGTCGGCCTGGTAAGAGATGGTCGAGTGCTCGTGCTCGATGCGGGCTTCCAGGTTGCGATCCACCGTTTCGATGAAGTTCTTGCAATGAAAGCGCGTGTGAAAGCCGAGGATGTTGCTGCCCAGCAAACCCTGCAGCAGCTCTTGCCGCCATGGGCAGATGCTGAACGACTCGGGGTTGGGCCAGGGGATATGCCAGAAGGTGATGATGGTCGCCCGCGGCAGCTTGGCGCGCACCATGGCCGGCAGCAGCGCGAAGTGGTAATCCTGCACCAGCACGATGGGGTCTTCGCCCCGCGCTTCGGCCACCACCGCGTCGGCAAAGCGCTGGTTGACCTCGCGGTACTTCTTCCAGTCGGATTCGCGGAACACCGGCCGCACATGGGCCACATGGCACAACGGCCACAGGCCTTCGTTGGCAAAGCCGTAGTAGTAGCCCTGCTCCTCCTCCGGTGTGAGCCAGATGCGCCGAAGCTGGTACTCCTCGAGCCCGGGCGGCACAGCAACGCGATCGTGCGCATCGACCACCGACCTGTCGGCGCTGCCGCTGCCGTGGGCGATCCAGGTGCCCGAGCAAGCGCGCATCACGGGTTCCACCGCCGTGACCACGCCGCTCGCCGGTCGCTCCACCACCACACCGTCGGGCGTGTTGACGTGGATGTAAGGCTCACGGTTAGACACGACCAAAACCTGATCGCCACGCAATTGCGACTGCAGCAATGCCCGCAACCGGTCAGGATTCCATTCTTCTTCGGGCCCCAGACCTCGGCGGTACTGATCTTCGAGATCGCGCAGGCGCGCGCGCAAGTCGGCCGCGAGGGGCGCCAGCTCGGGCGGCGCGGCGCCGCGCTCCATCGGGCGCAGCAGGCCCTCGCCACGCAAGATGGCCCGCATGCCCTTCACCCAGCCGTGCCAGCTCAGTTGGGCCACCACCATGGTGATAAGCGCCATGACCGCGCCAAGCACCACGATCAAAATGATGAGGTACTGGCGCGTGTCTTGGCTGCGCCGATCAATGAAGCTCAGGTCGTGCAGCAAGATGAGGTTGCCGATGCGCCGCCCCTGGCTCTCTACCGGGTATTGCCCCACCTGCATCGCCCCACCTGACACCCGCAGCAGAGGCTCGCGCTGGCCGGCAGTCTGCTCGGCGGCGCTGCAACTCAGGGTGGTCGGGTAGCCAGCGGTGCGCTGGAGCAGCTGGCCGTCGTCTCCGCACAGGCCGACGGCAATCAGACGCTCGTCTTGAACGGCACGGTTCAGTAAAGATTGCACACGCCCATCCCGGCCTTGCTGCAACGCGTCCTCGATCGACTCGGACAGTGCACTGGCCACCAGAGCGCCACGCATGTCGAGGTCACGCGCGAACCAGCGCAAGGTCAGCCGGTCCATGAGGGGCAGCGCAATATAGGCGGCGGCTGTGAGTGTCAGTACCAGGGGCACCAAAAATCTCAACTGCAAGCGCAGCGTTTTCAATGAGAATAAATCGTGCAGCGGATGCTCTCTTTCGATTTGCCTGGGAGGGAACCTATGACCTTAACGCAATTCTCATTCCCATGAAACACCATGCTTCGTTAGAACTCGGCGTCATCGGCAACTGCGCCATCAGTGCTCTGGTCGACCCACGCGGCCGCATCGCCTGGTGCTGCTTGCCACGCTTCGATGGCGACCCTGTCTTCAACTCGCTGCTGAACTCGGCCGACGGCCTGCCCGATCACGGCAGCTATGCCGTCGAGATCGAGAACTTCGAGCGCAGCGAGCAGGCCTACGAGCCCTGCACGGCCATCTTGCGTACACGCCTTTTCGACACCAGCGGCAGCGCCGTCGAGATCACCGACTTCGCACCCCGTTTCTTTAATCGGGACCGCGTCTTTCGCCCAGCCCAATTGGTGCGCCGCGTGCGGGTGCTGCAGGGCCACCCGCGCATTCGCATCGTGGTGCATCCGCTGGCGCGCTGGGGCACCGTGACGCCCGTGACCACGCAAGGCAGCCACCACATCCGCTTCGTCGGGCCTGACCAGACACTGCGCCTCACCACCAACGCGCCGCTCACCTACATCAACAAAGAGAGCTGGTTCGCGCTGCACGTCCCCGTGAGTCTGCTGTTCGGCCCCGATGAAACCTTGGCCGGTGGGATTGAAGAGACCGCGCGCGACTTCGAGGAGCAGACCTCGCTCTACTGGCGCACCTGGACGCGCCGTCTCGCGCTGCCACTTGAGTGGCAAGACGCGGTGATCCGCGCCGCCATCACGCTCAAGCTGTGCCAGTTCGAAGACACCGGCGCCATCATCGCGGCCATGACCACGAGCATCCCCGAGGCGCCGAACAGCCAGCGCAACTGGGATTACCGCTACTGCTGGCTGCGTGATGCCTTCTTCGTGGTGCGCGCACTCAACAGCCTGTCTGAAGTGGGCACGATGGAAGAGTACCTGCGCTGGCTCAACGACGTGATGCGCGGTGCCGCCGGTGGCCATGTGCAGCCGCTGTACGGCGTGGGTCTTGAGAAGGAGCTGCCCGAAAGCATGCTCGACCACCTGTCGGGCTACCGCGGCATGGGGCCGGTGCGTGTGGGCAACCAGGCCGCCGAACACTTTCAGCACGACGTTTACGGCAACGTCGTGCTGGGCGCAGCGCAGGCCTTCCACGACCACCGCCTGTTCAAGCGCGCCGACGCCAACGACTTCGCCCTGCTCGAAAGCATGGGCGAGCAAGCCTGGAAACTGCATGACCAACCCGACGCCGGCATGTGGGAGCTGCGCACACGCTCACGCGTGCACACCTCGTCATCGCTCATGTGCTGGGCGGCTTGCGACCGGCTGGCCAAGATCGCACGCGTGATGGGCGCCGCGGATCGCGCCGCCTTCTGGGGCGAGCGCGCCACCATCATCCGCGACACCATCCTCGCCAAGGCGTGGAGCGACACGCGCAACTCCTTCGTCGAAAGCTTCGGTGGCAAAGACCTCGACGCCAGCGTGCTGCTGATGGCCGAGGTGGGCTTCATCGACCCGCGCGATGCGCGCTTCATCAGCACAGTGGAAGCGCTCGAAGCCTCGCTTTGTGATGGCCCCTTCATGCGCCGCTACGAAGCACCCGATGATTTCGGCCTGCCCGAAACAGCCTTCAACGTCTGCTCGTTCTGGCGCATCGATGCGCTGGCCCGCATTGGCCGCACGGCGCAGGCGCGCGAGATATTCGAAGCCTTGCTGGCCAGCCGCAACCACCTCGGCCTGCTGTCGGAAGACCTGCACACCAGCACCGGCGAGCTCTGGGGCAACTTCCCGCAAACCTATTCGATGGTGGGCGTGATCAACGGCGCGGTGCGTCTGTCTGCACCCTGGGACACGGTGGTCTGATCTCAAGCCATGGCGTGCTGCTGAGGCCGGCGCAGGCAGATGAACTGCAACTCGGCGAACACCCCCACCGCGATCGCCTGCAGGGCCAGGAAGACTTGCCCGAGTACGCTGGGCGCGTAGCCGTGGCCCAGCGCGATCACCACGCACTCCATGGCCCACAGCAGGTTGCCGACCACCAGCACCCAAAGCGCGGCGCGCGGCAGGCGCTCGCGGCGAGACAGCCACACCAGCACGGCGGCGTATGGGAAAAGCAGCAGCCCCGCCGGCACCAGCAGCGAGCCGGGCAGGCCCAGCAAAGCCTGCAGCGCCGCCCCTCCCAGCGCCATCACCGCACCGGCGGCGGCGCTCACGGCGGCATCGGCCAGCAGCACGTTGCGCACAAATCGAGACACGAGAACCTGAGACATGGCGAACTCCTTGTGTTGAGCCGCCGCCCCACTGGCGACGACATGGCACGCATGGTCACTGGGGGGTGGTGCAGCGTCCATGACCTGCCAGGTCATGGAGCGCCGGCTGCCGCTGCGCTATGGTCACGTTCATGCACAGCACCACCGCTTCATCGCCCGCTCCGGTGGGCACTTTGCTGCGTGAGTGGCGGCAGCGCCGCCGCCTGAGCCAGCTCGATCTCGCGCTCGATGCGAGCATCTCCACCCGCCACCTGAGCTATGTGGAAACCGGGCGCGCCACGCCCAGCCGCGCCATGGTGCTGCACTTGGCCGAGCAGCTAGAGGTGCCCCTGCGCGAGCGCAACTCTCTGCTCACCGCCGCCGGCTATGCGCCCCTCTACCTCGAACGCACGCTCGACCACCCTGCCCTACAAGCCGCCCACGATGCGGTGCAGTTGGTGCTGCATGCCCACTCGCCCAACCCGGCGCTGGCGGTCGACCGGCACTGGAACATGCTCTCGCACAACCGGCCGGTGCTGCTGCTGCTCGACGGTATTGCGCCCGAGATGCTGCAGCAGCCAATCAACGTGCTGCGGCTGAGCCTGCACCCCCAAGGCCTGGCACCGAAGATCGTCAACCTCGCGGCCTGGCGCACGCACCTGTTTGCACGCCTGCGCCAGCAGATTGCCGCCAGTGCCGATCCGGTGCTCGCCGCTTTGCTGGAAGAACTGATGGCCTACCCCGCCCCTCCCGATGACGGCACCCACGAGGCGATCGACCCCAATTCCGTGGCCGTGCCACTGCAGCTGCGCACGGCGGCCGGCGTGCTGTCGTTCATCAGCACCACCACCGTGTTCGGCACACCGGTCGACATCACCCTGTCGGAGCTGGCGCTGGAAACCTTCTTCCCCGCCGACGCAGCCACCGCGCAAGCGCTGCGTCGCATGAGTGACGGACTGGTGGCGGCAAATCCTGCATAACCCGCGGGGGAGGAAACGAGAAATGACGACCATTGCGCACCACATCTGCCCCGTCTGTGAAGCCACCTGCGGCCTCGACGTGCACATCAACGACGGCAAGGTGATCGCCATTCGCGGCCAGGAGTCCGACGGCTTCAGCAAGGGCTACCTCTGCCCCAAGGGCGTGGCCTTGAAAGACCTGCAAGAAGACCCCGACCGCCTGCGCTCGCCGCTGATCAAGCGCGACGGTCGCTTCGTGGAAGCGAGTTGGGACGAAGCCTTCGATGAGATCGAGCGCCGCCTGCTGCCGGTGCGCGCTGAGCACGGCAACGACGCCGTGGCGGCGTCAGTGGGCAACCCCGCGGGCCACAAGTTCGGGCTGATGCTGTACTTCGGCCGCCTGCTCAAGACCCTGGGCTCGCGCAACGTGTACTCCGCCTCCACGCTCGACCAGATGCCCAAGCAGCTCTCGAGCGGGCTGATGTTCGGCAGCTGGCTGTCCATTCCGATCCCCGACATCGAGCGCTGCGATTTCCTGCTGATGCTGGGTGCCAACCCGATGGCCAGCAACGGCAGCCTGTGGACGGTGCCCGACTTCCGTGGCAAAGCCAAAGCGCTGCGCGAGCGTGGTGGGCAGTTGGTGGTAGTCGACCCGCGCCGCACCGAGACGGCCGACATCGCCAGCCGCCACCTGCCCGTACGCCCCGGAGGCGATGCGTTTTTGCTGCTCGCCATGGTGCACACGCTTTTCGATGAAGGCCTGGTGCACGTGGGTCGCCTGGCGGAGCACATCACCGGAGTCGACTCAGTGCAAACGGCCGTGGCACCCTTTTCCCCCGACGCCGTGGCCGCGCGCTGCGGCATCGCAGCCGACAACATCCGCGATCTCACGCGCCAGTTCGCCCAGGCCGAGCGCGCCGCCGTCTACGGTCGTCTGGGCACTTGCACCCAGGCTTACGGCTCACTTGCCAGCTGGTTGATCGACGTGCTCAACGTGCTGACCGGCCACCTCGACGAACCCGGCTGCGCCATGTTTGCCAAAGCCGCGGCCTTCTCGGCCAACACCGAAAGCACGCCGGGCACAGGCAAAGGCATCAGCACCGGCCGCCACCGCTCGCGGGTGAGCGGCGCGCCCGAAGTCTTCGGCGAGCTGCCCATGGGCTGCCTGGTCGAAGAGATCGAAACAGCGGGGCCTGGCCAGGTGAAGGCGCTGATCACCTTCGCCAGCAACCCGGTGCTCTCGGCGCCGAATGGTGCGCGGCTGGCCAAGGCGCTGGACGGGCTCGACTTCATGCTGAGCATCGACATCTACCTCAACGAAACCACGCGCCATGCCGATGTCATCCTGCCCGGCCTTTCGCCGCTGGAAGACGCGCACTTTGATGTGGCGCTGCCGCAGTTCGCTTACCGCAACCATGTGCGCTACAGCTCGCCGGCACTGCCTGGCCCTGAAGGCCACCTGCGCGACTGGCAGATGATGGTGAAGCTGATCGGCCTGCTGCAAGGCCGTGGCGCGCAAGCCGATGCGCAGCAGATCGACGACGAGCTGATCTACGCCGAGCTGCAACGCAGCCACGGCGAGCAGGCCGACACGGTGATGGCCGCCATCTCCAAGCACACCGGCCCGGAGCGCCGCCTCGACCTCTCGCTGCGCAGTGGCCCCTATGGCGACGGCTTCGGCCGCAACCCCGCAGGCTTGACGCTCGACAAGGTGATCGCCGCCACCGGCGGCATCGACCTGGGCCCGCTGAAGCCGCGCGTGCCCGAGGTCTTGCGCACGCCCAGTGGCAAGATCGAGCTGGCCCCAGCGCTCTTGATTGCCGACGTGGCCCGCGCCGCAGCCGACCTGGACCAACCGGCGCCCGACATGGTGATCGTGGGCCGCCGCCACGTGCGTTCGAACAACAGCTGGATGCACAACCTGCCGCTGCTGGCCAAGGGACCGTTCCGCTGCACGGCACTGGTTCACCCTGCCGATGCGCAGCGCTTGGGTTTGGTGGATGGTGCGATGGCGCGCATTGCCGGTCATGCGGGCAACGCCATCGAAGCGCAGGTGGAAGTCAGCGACACCATCATGCAAGGCGTGGTCAGCCTGCCGCATGGCTGGGGTCACAACCTGCCAGGGGCTCAGCTCGGACTGGCTTCGGAGCGACCGGGCAGCAACCTCAACAGCGTGCTCGATGAGAACCTGCGCGACCCGATCTCGGGCAACGCCGTGCTGGGTGGTGTGGCGGTGCAGTTGAGCGCGATCGGCTAAAGGCCATCGCGCTTCTCCGTTCGCCCTGAGCTTGCCGAAGGGCCCTTCGACAAGCTCAGGGCGAACGGAAACTATCTCCCCACTTCCGAAAACTGCGCCGCGTTGCTGCGCAGCCAATCGCGTGAAAGCGAGTCGTCTTGCTGGCGCGGGTGGAAGTCGCGCTTGAAATACGCACGCCACGGCTTGAAGGTGCAGCGCACCAGGCCATGCTGGCCAAACAGATAGCGCACCGCGCTGGCCCAGGTGGCGAAGCGGAACAAGTCACCGTCATGCCACAGGTTGCGCGTGGTCTGGCGCAGCACGTCGGTCAGGAAAAGAATCGTGACCCTGCGGAACCACTTCACACGCCACTCGTGGCTGCCGCCCAGCGCCTGGTACATGTCGAAGGCGGTGCTGCGGTGCTCTGACTCTTCTGCCGCGTGCCACATCCACATGGTGCGCAAACGCGGCTCCGCGCCGGCCAGCGCCTGCGTGTGGCCCAGCATCCATTCCGCCAGGATGGCGGTGAAGTGCTCGGTCGCGGCCGTCACGGCCACCACATGGCGCGCGTCGACCTGGTCGAACATGGGCGTGCGCTTGGCGATGCGCGCTTCCCAGGTGTTTTTGTAGCCATGCCGATCGAGGTGACCGTTGAACAGCGCATGAATGCGCCGGTGCGTGGCCTCCTGGCCAATGAACCCCTGCACTTCGGTGGCCAGCGCGGCGCGCTTGTCTTCAGGCAGTTGCTTCAAACCGGCACGCAACGAGTCGATGAAAAACTGCTCGCCCACGGGGAAGCTCATCGACAAGGCGTTGAACAAGGCGGTGCGAAAAGCATCGCCACCCGCCCAGCGGCGCGGGATGGCCGTTTCGAGGTCGATGAGCAGGCGGCGCACGACGAGGTCGGCCATGAGTTTCTCCGGAAGAAAAGGATCGGTACTCATCAGTACCAACGCAGCCAATGTGCCAAGTCGATGTGGTACTGTCAAGTACCAATTCGCTTGCTTCTGCCCATGCCTGCCGCCACCGACAGCCGCAACGACCACCGCCACCGCCTGCTTGATGCCATGGCCGATGCGGTGGCGCACAAGGGTTACGCCGACACCACCATCGCCGACCTGGCGGCACGCGGGCGGGTGTCGCGCCGCACCTTCTACGAGCACTTCAGCAGCAAGGAAGAGTGCCTGATTGCGCTCTATGAAGCGGCCAGCGGGCAGGCCTTGTCGGTGCTTCGCAAAGCGATCGACCCTGCACACGACCCGCTGATGCAGGCCGAGCAGGCGTTGCGAGCCTACTTCGCCTGCCTGGCGAGCAACCCGCCGCTGCTGAAGACGCTGTTCGTCGCAATCCTCGGCCTGGGCACGGTGGGGCTGGCCGCGCGGCGGCGGGTCAACCAACACCTGGCCGAGCTGATCCTGGAACTGGTGAACCAGCCGTCAGCCACGCACTCGCCACTGCCGCAGGCACTGGCCGTCACCATCGTGGGCGGCATCAACGAGCTGGTGCTGGAGATGATCGAGCAGGACCGCATCGGCGAACTCACTTCGCTGGCCGACACCACCGCCTTGTTCGTGCGAGCGGTGGTCGACGGCAACCGATAGCCGCCAAGTCCGCAAGACTTGTCAAAAAGACCCGGCACGAGACGGCTGCTCTTCTTTCAGCTGGGAGCAGCCCATGAAAACCACGCGGAGCACGCAACCCCATCTCGTTGTCGGTGTGCCGCTGCGCACCCACAACGCAAAGGCCTCCCAGGACACCCGGACCCACCGAGCGCGCTTCGGCAGGGAGAACGGGCTGCCCCGCCCCCCCCGTCAGGTCGTGCATGCACCGTTGGTCAGGGTGGTGCAAATCAGGGATTCAGCACAAACAGGCGGGCAGTGCGTCGCTCGCTCGAGCTGTGCGCCGCCAAGGGCTCGCGCCAGAGGGGGTCGTTGATCTCGATTACCAGAGGGCTCACGCCATTCGTCATGGAAGCCACCTCCCCCGACGAGCCGTCAATGAAGCCGACCTGAGTCCGCTCGGCGTCGAACAGCCGGGCCGTGATCACGCCGCCTGATTCGATGAGCACCACATATTTCACCGGTTTGCTGTGCATACAAGCTTTGGGAATCGAAGCTCAGGCTAGCACCTCGCCTGCCTGCGGCCGGGCAAGATCATCAGCGTTTACCCGGATGTAATAGCTATCACTGTTTCACGAGCGCCCTCAATTCGATACTGTGGCTTTCTTGGAAACGATTTCATGCGTACTTTCAGCCTCAACTGTCGGAAACCATCGACCTTGCCAAGCTCAGCTCCTATGGATTCGAGCAGTCATGGCGACGGCCGCTACGCCAAATTTTTTTACTCACGTATGAAAACGTTTTCACATTTCCTTGCAATTGCCCCCACGGTTTGCGCCTGGCATTGGACCAGCGCCGAACCAATTCCCAACGCGTCGCGCCCCCACGCGCCGTGACCCGACACGTCACTGTGAAAAAGGAGTTGCGCATGAACCTCACCCAATACATCCCCTCTTGGCTCAGGCCGGCACGCGGCGCGTGGCGCTTGGCCGTTTGCGCCGTCGCCTGCGTGGCGGCGGCATGCGGCGGCAGCGGCGACCCCACCACACCTTCACAGGCCCAGAGCAGCAGCAGCCAGCGCGAGACCGCCCAGGCCCTGGCGCCCAGATTCAACTATGCCGAGGCGCTGCAAAAATCCATCTTCTTCTACGAGGCCCAACAATCGGGCCGCCTGCCCAGCTGGAACCGGGTGAGCTGGCGCGGTGACTCGCGCCTGAACGACGGCGCCGACGTCGGCCATGACCTGAGCGGCGGTTGGTACGACGCAGGCGACCACGTGAAGTTCGGCTTCCCGATGGCGGCGACCGCCACCCAGCTGGCCTGGGGCGCGCTGCGCTTCGAGGCTGGCTACCGGGCCGCTGGCCAATACGACGCCATGCTCAACAACCTGCGCTTCGTCAACGACTACTTCATGCGCGCCCACACCGCGCCCAATGAGCTGTATGTGCAAGTGGGCAATGGCGGCACTGACCACACTTGGTGGGGCCCGGTCGAGGTCTACCCCCTGGCCGCTCCCAGCTACAAGATCACCGCGAGCTGCGGCGGCTCCGATGTGGCCGCGGAAACGGCGGCTGCACTGGCAGCCGCCTCGATGGTCTTCAGGCCCAGCGACCCCAACTACGCCGCCCAGTTGCTTACGCACGCCCGGCAGCTCTACACATTCGCCGACACGGTGCGGGCCAAGTACTCCGACTGCGTGACCGACGCCGCAAACTTCTACAAATCGTGGTCGGGCTACGCCGACGAGCTGGCCTGGGGTGCCGCCTGGCTGCACCGCGCCACCGGCGAAGCGGCCTACCTGCAAAAGGCCGAATCTTGGGTCAACACCAGCAGCAGCGGCTTCGGCACTGAAGGCCAGAGCAGCTACCTGCCCTACAAGTGGACGCACGGCTGGGACAGCAAGCACTACGGCGTGTATGTGATGCTGGCCGAGGCCACCGGCAAGGCCGTCTACCGCAACGCCATCGAACGCAACCTCGACTACTGGACCAGTGGCACCAGCAACGGCGAGCGCGTGACCTACACCCCCGGCGGCCTGGCCTGGCTGGAGCAATGGGGGTCGCTGCGCTATGCGATGAATGAATCGTTTCTCGCACTCGTCTACGCAGACACCGTGGCCGACAGCAGCAAACAACAACGCTACCGTGATTTCGCACTGCGCCAGCTGCACTACGTGCTGGGCGACAACCCGCGCCGCAGCAGCTACGTCATCGGCTTCGGCAACAACCCGCCGCAGCACCCGCACCACCGCACCTCGCACGGCTCGTGGCTGGACAGCCAGACCACCCCGGCGCAGCACCGCCACACGCTGTATGGCGCCCTGGTGGGCGGCCCCGGCGCCGACGACAGCTATGTCGACGAGATCGGCAACTACGTGACCAACGAAGTCGCGACCGACTACAACGCCTCGTTCACCGGCGTGCTGGCCGCGGTCAACGAGCTGGCCCCGGGCAGCGTGCCGCTGGCCAACTTCCCGGTGCGCGAGGTGGCCACCGAAGACGAAATCTTTGTCGAAGCCAGCATCAACAGCTCGGGCGGAAACTACACCGAGATCAAGGCTCTGCTGAACAACAACTCGGGCTGGCCCGCGCGCCAAGGCGACAAACTCTCGCTGCGCTACTTCGTCGACTTGAGCGAAGTGGCCGTCGCCGGCCAGCCCGCCAGCGCGGTCAGTCTGAACACCAACTACACGCAGGGCGGCGCCGCCACGGGGCTGTTTCGCTGTGGCTCCAGCAGCATCTACTACGCCGTTGCGGACTTCACTGGCACCAACATCTACCCGGGCGGCCAATCAGCCCACCGCAAGGAGATTCAGTTCCGTTTCGCCGCACCTGCTGGCACCACTTACTGGAACCCGATCAACGACCCGTCGTATGCCGGCCTGAGCGCCTCGGCGGCGGTGAAGACCAAGGCCATACCGGTGTACTCCGCCGGCAGGCTGATCTTCGGCAATGAACCTAGCGCGTGCGGCGGCACACCACCCGTCTTGCCCGCTGCACCACAAGGCCTCACGGCCACAGGCGGCAGCGGCAGCATTGCCTTGTCGTGGACGGCCACCGCCAACACCACCCGCTACAGCTTGAAGCGCTCCAGCAGCGGCGCGGCTGGCAGCTTCGTGGCCATTGCCAGCCCCACCGTCAACAACTACACCGACATGAGCCTGCCGGCCAACACCAGATACTTCTACCTGGTAACCGCCAGCAATGCAGACGGCGAGGGCCGGGCCAGCAACGTTGCATCGGCCGCCACGGCGACCGGGACCACGCTGCCCGCAAGCACCACCCTCACCGGCACCGCAGGCAACGCCCGAGTGAGCCTCAGCTGGAGCGCTGCCGATCGCGCCACCGGCTACACGGTACAACGCGGCGGCGCAGCGGCCGGCCCGTTCAGCACCTTGGGCAGTGTGCCGGCCAGCACCACGAGCTATCTCGACACCGCCGTGGTCAACGGCAGCACCTACTGGTACCGCGTGCTGGCCACCAACGCAGCAGGGCAGACCGCCTCGGCCGCCATCAACGCCACGCCCAGGGCGGTGAGCACCGCCGGCTGCAGGCTCACGCTCGACATCAGCAACGACTGGGGCACCGGCCAGGTGATGTCCATCCGCCTCACCAACAGCGGCCTCGCGCCCATCACCAACTGGCAACTCTCGTGGACGGAGTCGAACGACTTCACACTCTCCAACAGCTGGAGCGGTGTGTTCACCACCAGCGGGCGTGTGGTGACCGTCAGGCCAACAAGTTGGAACGCCACCATCCTGCCCAACAGCTCGGCTGACCTCGGCTGGCAGCTGGCCTACAGCGGCGGCAAGCCGCTTCCCACGGGTGCCGCCGTGCAGGGCCAAAACTGCACGGTCGACATCATCACCACGCGCTGATGCGCAACCACTACAAGGAGACAACATGAAAATCCCCTTCTCGCGAACGCTGTTCGCTGCTGCTGCGCTGTGCTTGAGCGTCAGCACCCAGGCTTTCTATGTTTCGGGCGGTCGTGTCCATGACGATGCCGGCAACCGCATCACGCTCAAAGGCGTGAACTGGTTCGGCTTCGAGACCGCCAACAACGTGTTGCACGGCCTGTGGTCACGCAGCATGACCGACACGCTCGACCAGATGCAGCGCATCGGCTTCAACGCCATCCGCGTGCCTTTCTGCCCTTCCACCTTGCACGGCGGCGTACCCAACTCCATCGACTACGCCAAGAACCCGGCGCTGCAGGGCCTGAACAGCCTGCAGGTGCTCGACGTGTTCGTGCAAGAGATGGAAAAGCGCGGCATGTATTTCCTGCTCGACCACCACCGGCCCGATTGCTCGGCCATCTCTGAGCTGTGGTACGTCAACGGCTACACCGAGCAGCAGTGGATAGCCGACCTCACCACCATCGCCGCTCGCTACAAGAACAGGCCGCACTTCCTGGGCATGGACTTGAAGAACGAGCCGCACGGCGCAGCCCGCTGGGGCAGCGGCAACCCGGCCGTTGACTGGAACACCGCGGCCGAGAAGGCCAGTGCGGCCGTGCTGGGCGTCGCCCCCCAGGCCCTGATCTTCGTCGAGGGCACAAGCGACGGCACCTACTGCACCGGCCTGCAAGCCAACGCCTGGTGGGGTGGCAGCGTGGCCGGCCAGCTGTGCAAGCCACTCAATATCCCGGCCAACAGGCTGGTGCTCTCGCCGCACGTTTATGGCCCAGATGTGTTCCCGCAGCCCTACTTTGGCGAAGCCGGCTTCCCGAACAACCTGCCCGCCATCTGGGACGCCCACTTCGGCAACGCCCGCGCCCAGGGTTATGCCGTCGTCATCGGCGAAACCGGCGGCCGATACGGCAGCGGCGACCCGCGCGACAAGGCGTTTCAAGACAGGCTCTTCACCTACCTGAAAGCCAAAGACATCCGAGACGTGTTCTATTGGTCGTGGAACCCCAACAGCGGCGATACCGGTGGCATCTTGAACGACGACTGGATCACCGTGAACGCCGGCAAGGTGGCGCTGTTGCAGGCGTTCTGGCAGGGCTCCAGCAACCCACCGCCTCCGCCTCCGCCTCCGCCTCCGCCTCCCGGCGTGACAACGACCCTGACGAAATCCAGTGACTGGACCGCCGGCTACTGCGCCAACGTGGACGTGGCCAACACCGGCGGCACCGCCGTGGTCTGGAGGGTGACCCTGAGGATCGAAGGCCAGGTGACGCAGGCCTGGAACACCGTGTGGAGCCAAACCGGCACCCAGCTCAGCGCCCGCGGCGTCGACTGGAACGCCAGCCTGGCACCGGGTGGCAAGACAGCGTTCGGGTTCTGCGCCAACCGCTGAGCGAAACCCCTCAGGCCGACGGCCCCGCCGGTGCAGACCGGAGGGGCCGTCTTGTTCGGCAAATCAGTGCGCGCCGAGAGTTCAGTCAACCCAGGCGCGTGCGTTCTGGAACATGCGCATCCACGGGCTGTGCTCGCTCTTGTCGCCCGAAGTCCAGCTCATCAGCACGTTGCGGAACACGCGCTCAGGGTGCGGCATCAACACGGTGAAGCGGCCATCGGGTGTGGTGACCGAGGTGAGGCCCTCGGGGCTGCCATTCGGGTTGAAGGGGTAGGCCTCGGTGGCGGCGCCGCTGTGGTCGACGAAGCGCATGGCGCGGTGCACGGCTTTGGCGTCACCGCGTTGAGAGAAATCAGCAAAGCCCTCGCCGTGCGCCACCGCGATGGGGAGGCGGCTGCCGGCCATGCCTTTGAAGAAGATCGACGGGCTGTCGAGCACTTCGACCAAGCTCAGGCGCGCCTCGAACTGCTCGCTCTTGTTGCGCACGAACTTGGGCCAGGCCTGCGCGCCAGGAATGATGGGCGACAGCGCGGCCATCATCTGGCAGCCGTTGCACACGCCCAGCGCGAAGGTGTCTAGTCGCTGGAAAAAGGCGGCGAACTGCTCGGCCAGCACCGGGTTGAACATCACCGAGCGGGCCCAACCCTCACCGGCGCCCAGCGTGTCGCCGTAGCTGAAGCCGCCGCAGGCCACGAAGCCCTGGAACTGATCGAGGCGCGCGCGGCCGGTCTGCAGGTCGCTCATGTGCACGTCGAAAGTGTCGAAGCCGGCCTGGTCCATCGAGTAGCTCATCTCGACGTGGCTGTTGACGCCCTGCTCGCGCAGGATGGCGAGCTTGGGGCGGGTCAGCTTGATGGCAGGCGCTTCAGGCGTGAACGACAGGTGCACGTGCAGGCCCGGGTCATCGGCACGGCCGGCGGCCGCGTGCTCGGCATCGGCGCACACGGGGTTGTCGCGCAGCTGCGCAATGCGCCAGCTCACGTCGTCCCATGCTTGGTGCAAGTCGCGCAGCGGCGTGCTGAAGATCGCCTTGGCGTCGCGCCACACCTCGACCACACCCTTGTCGTTGGGCTTGCCGATGAAATGGCTGTGCTTGGAGAGGCCATGCTCGCGCAAGACCTGCATCACCTCGTTGCGCACCGCTGTGGGCACCTGAATCACCGCCCCCAGCTCTTCGCTGAACAGCGCGCGCAGGCTCAGCTCGGTGCGGCGTGCGCCCACCTGGCCGGCCCAGTTCTTGGAGTCGCCGAAGTCGGCGCGGCTGTCGGTGATGCCGTCGCCTTCGGTGACCAGCATGTCGATGTTGAGGCTCACGCCCAGGTGGCCGGCGAAGGCCATTTCGCTCACAGCCGCCCACAGGCCGCCGTCGCTGCGGTCGTGGTACGCGAGCAGCTTGCCTTCGGTGCGCAGCTGGTTGATCGCGTTGACGAGCGCCTTCAACTGATCGGGTTGGTCGAGATCGGGTACTTCGTCGCCGAACTGGTTGAGCACCTGGGCCAGCATCGAGCCGGCCATGCGGTTCTTGCCATTGCCCAGGTCAATCAGGATCAGCGTCGTGTCACCCGCTTGCAGCTGTGGCGTGAGCGTAGGCCGCACGTCGGCCAGCGTGGCGAACGCGGTGACGATCAGGCTCACGGGGGCGGTAACTTGCTTCGCCGCTTTTGCGTCACCAGTGCCTTCGTTCCAACGCGTGCGCATCGACAGGCTGTCCTTGCCCACCGGCACGCTGATGCCCAATGTGGGGCACAGCTCCATGCCGACCGCCTTCACGGTGTCGTACAGAGCGGCGTCTTCACCTGGCTCGCCGCAAGCGGCCATCCAGTTGCAGCTGAGCTTCACGCGCGGCAGCTCAATGGGCGCGGCCAGCAGATTGGTGATGGCCTCACCCACCGCCATGCGGCCGGAAGCGGGTGCATCCAATGACGCAAGCGGCGTGCGTTCACCCATGCTCATGGCCTCACCGCGAAAGCCGCTGTAGTCGGCCAGCGTCACAGCCACATCGGCCACCGGCACCTGCCACGGGCCCACCATCTGGTCGCGGCTGTTCAAGCCGCCCACGGTGCGGTCACCAATGGTGATGAGGAAGCGCTTGCTGGCCACCGTGGGGTGGCGCAGCACGTCGAAGGCGACCTTGTCTAGCGACACGTCGTTCAGGTTCAGCGGGGAAAATTTGCGCTCGATGCGCTTCACGTCGCGGTGCATCTTGGGCGGCTTGCCCAGCAGCACTTCCATGGGCATGTGTATGGCCTGCTCGCCTTGCGGGCCGTCTTCCAGCACCAGCGCCTGCTCGGCGGTGGTGACGCCGACAACGGCAAACGGGCAGCGCTCGCGCTCGCACATGGCCTTGAAGAGCGGCAGCGCCTCGGGCGACACCGCCATCACGTAGCGCTCCTGGCTTTCGTTGCACCAGATTTCCTTGGGTGCGAGGCCGGTTTCTTCGAGTGGCACTTGGCGCAGGTCGAAGCGCGCACCGCGGCCGGCGCCGTCCACCAGCTCGGGGAAAGCATTGGAAATACCACCCGCACCCACATCGTGGATGGCGAGGATGGGGTTCACCTCACCCAGCGCCCAACAGTGGTTGATGACCTCTTGCGCGCGACGCTGAATCTCGGGGTTGCCGCGCTGCACCGAATCGAAGTCGAGCTGAGCCGCGTTGGCACCGGCCGCCATTGAGCTGGCGGCGCTGCCGCCCATGCCGATGCGCATGCCCGGGCCGCCCAGCTGGATGAGCAGCGTGCCGGCGGGGAACTTGATTTTCTGCGTTTGGGAGTCAGAGATCGACCCCAGCCCGCCAGCAATCATGATGGGCTTGTGATAGCCGCGCCGTTGCTCGCCCACCGTCTGCTCGTAGACCCGAAAGTAGCCCCCCAGGTTGGGCCGGCCGAACTCGTTGTTGAACGCCGCGCCGCCCAGCGGGCCCTCGGTCATGATCTGCAAGGGGCTTGCGATCTGCTCCGGCTTGCCATAGGGCGTTTGCTCCCAAGGCTCGCTGGTGCCCGGCAAGTGCAGGTTGGACACCGTGAAGCCCGTCAAGCCCGCCTTGGGTTTGGAGCCGCGGCCGGTGGCGCCTTCGTCTCGAATCTCACCGCCTGCGCCGGTGGAAGCACCTGGGAACGGTGAAATGGCGGTCGGGTGGTTGTGCGTCTCCACCTTCATCAGCACATGCACCAGCTCTTGCCGCGCCGCGTACTGCGGTGCGTTGGTGTAACCCTGCGGCAGCCAGCGCTCGGTAGCGCCGCCTTCCATCACCGAAGCGTTGTCGCTGTAGGCGATGACGGTGTGCTGCGGCGCCAACGCATGCGTGTTGCGGATCATCCCGAACATGGACTTTTCTTGTGCCACGCCGTCGATGGTGAACTGCGCGTTGAAGATCTTGTGCCGGCAGTGCTCGCTGTTGGCCTGCGCAAACATCATCAGCTCCACGTCGGTCGGGTTGCGCTTCAGCGCGGTGAAGGCGTTGACCAGGTAGTCGATCTCGTCGTCGCTCAACGCGAGGCCGAACTCGGTGTTGGCCGAATCGAGTGCAGCGCGGCCGCGGCCCAGCACATCCACATGCGCCATGGGCTGGCTGGCCTGCGCGTCGAACAGGTGGGCAGCGCCTTCGCGGGCCAGCAGCACACTCTCGGTCATGCGGTCGTGCAGCAGGGCGGCAACAGCCTGCAACTCGTCAGCGCTCAAGGGCTTGGTGCCGCCCAGCAGGCCACTCTTGAGCACCAGGCGGAACTCGGTCACGCGCTCCACCCGTTTGATGGCGAGCCCGCAGTTGTGTGCGATGTCGGTGGCCTTCGATGCCCAGGGTGACACCGTGCCCAGGCGCGGCACCACGACGATCAGCGTGCCGTCAGCCGGGCCCGTGTAAGCGTCGCCGTAGCGCAGCAGGGCCTGCACCTTGTCGGTAGCCGCTGCGTCCAGCGGCGCCTCGCTCCACACCCAATGCACATGCCGGGCATGGACGCCGGCGATGCGGGGGCTCACCGCCTGCAGCCGAGGCAGCAAGGCCTGGGCGCGGAAGGCAGACAAGGCGTTGCCGCCCTCGAAGTGCAGCAGATGCTTGGGAGTGGAAGTCACGCTCGGGCTCAGTGCGAGGAAAGTTCATCGAACACCACCGTTCGCCCTGAGCCTGCCGAAGGGCCCTTGTGCATTGCGCTGGGCTTCGACGGGCTCAGCCCTAACGGTTCAGGGGAGACCGGGTCGGGCATCGGGCCTTGGATGGCGGAAACCCGGCATTTTACGGGTCGGGTGACATAATTCAGGGCTATGACGATCACGATCAAAACCGCCGCCGATGTCGAGGCCATGCGCATCGCCGGCCGCCTCGCATCCGAAGTGCTGGACATGCTCACCCCGCACGTCAAGCCCGGCATCAGCACCGAAGAGCTCGACCGCCTGGCCCACGAGCACATCGTGAAGGTGCAACAGGCCATCCCCGCGCCGCTGCACTACCAGCCGCCGGGCTACACGCCCTACCCCAAATCTATCTGCACCTCGATCAACCACCAGGTGTGCCACGGCATCCCGAACAACCGGCCGCTGAAGAACGGCGACATCGTCAACATCGACGTCACCGTCATCAAAGACGGCTGGCATGGCGACACCAGCCGCATGTTCATCGTGGGTGAAGGGTCGATTGCCGCCAAGCGCCTTTGCTCGTTCACCTACGAGGCCATGTGGAAAGGCATCGTGAAGGTGAAGCCCGGTGCGCGCCTGGGCGACATCGGCCACTCCATTCAAACCTTCGGCGAAAACGCCGGCTTCACCATCGTGCGCGAGTTTTGCGGCCACGGCATAGGCCAGAAATTTCACGAAGAGCCGCAGGTGCTGCACTACGGCCGCCCCGGCACGCTCGACGAGCTGGTGCCCGGCATGGTGTTCACCATCGAACCCATGATCAACGCCGGCCGGCGCGACATACGCGAAGCCGGTGACGGCTGGACCATCGTCACCCGCGACCGCTCGCTCTCAGCCCAATGGGAGCACACCGTGCTCGTCACCGAAACGGGTTACGAGGTGTTGACCGTGTCGGCCGGCAGCCCGCCACCGCCGGCCTTCGTGACCGCCCCCGCGACTGCAACCGCCTGAACTCGCCAGACAAGGAGCCGCCCATGGCGGTCGTGGCTGAAACCACTCGGGCGCCCATCGGCGCCCCCCGCAGCATCAGCGAGCAGCGCGCCCAGTTTCGCGAAGGCAAGGGGGCGCTGCTCGATCACTTCCGCGCGTCGCGCCCCACCGCGCCGGCCGCCACACGGTTGGTGCGTGCATTGGCCCGCCACGTCGACCAAACCCTGTTGGAGCTTTGGGAGCACGCGCTCATGCCGCCGGGCGCCGCCCTGGTGGCCGTGGGTGGCTATGGCCGTGCCGAGCTGTACCCACACTCCGACGTGGACGTGCTGGTGCTGCTGCCGCCGGGCGAGCTGCTCGCCAATGCGCGGCTGGCCGGTTCATCGAATGACGCGCTCAAGTCATCGGTCGAAGGCTTCATCACCGCTTGCTGGGACATCGGCCTCGAGATCGGTTCCAGCGTGCGCACTGTCGACGAGTGCATCGCCGAAAGCGAAAGCGACGTGACGGTGCAGACCGCGCTGCTCGAATCGCGCTACCTCTGCGGCTCCAAGCGGGTGTTCAACTCTTTCCGCCTCGCCAACGCCGCGGCGATGGACGCCAAGGCCTTTCTCGTCGCCAAGACGCTAGAGATGCGCCAGCGCCACCAGAAGTACGAAGACACGCCTTACTCGCTGGAGCCCAACTGCAAGGAAAGCCCCGGCGGCCTGCGCGACCTGCAGATGGTGATCTGGGTGGCACGCGCCGCCGGCCTGGGCAAGAGCTGGAACGAGCTGGCCGCCAAGGGCCTGATCACGCCCTTCGAGGTGAAACAGTTGCAGCGCAACGAAGGCCTGCTGCGCCTGATACGTGCGCGCCTGCACATGGTGGCCGGCCGGCGCGAAGACCGCCTGGTGTTCGACCTGCAGACCGCCGTGGCTGAAAGCTTCGGCTACCAAGCCACCAAGGGCCAGCGCGTGTCTGAAGTGCTGATGCGCCGCTACTACTGGGCCGCCAAGGCGGTGGCGCAGCTCAACCAGATTCTGGTGCTCAACATTGAAGAGCGCGTCAACGGCTCACAAGACGCACCCATGCGCCCCGTCAACGAGCGCTTTTTCGACCGCGCCGGCATGCTCGAAGTCGCCAGCGACGACCTGTACGAGCGCGAGCCGCACGCCATCTTGGAGACCTTTCTCGTCTTCCAGCAGTCGCACGGCATCGAAGGCCTGTCGGCGCGCACGCTGCGCGCGCTGTACAACGCCCGCGAGGTGATGGACGGCGAGTTTCGCCGCGACCCGGTCAACCGCGCCACCTTCATGCAGATCTTGCAGGCGCCCGAGGGCCAGACGCATGCCTTGCGCTTGATGAACCAGGCCAGCGTGCTGGGCCGCTACCTGTGGGTGTTTCGCCGCATCGTGGGCCAGATGCAGCACGACCTGTTCCACGTGTACACCGTCGACCAGCACATCCTGATGGTGCTGCGCAACGTGCGCCGCTTCTTCATCGCTGAACATGCCCACGAATACCCCTTCTGCTCGCAGCTCGCCTCTACCTTTGACGACCCGTGGATCCTCTGCGTGGCCGCCCTCTTCCATGACGTGGCCAAAGGCCGCGGCGGCGACCACTCTGACCTGGGCGCGGTGGAAGTGCGCCGCTTCTGCCGCGACCACGGCATCGGCCGCGAAGACACCTCGCTGATCGAGTTTTTGGTCAAGGGCCACCTGACCATGTCGCGCATCGCCCAGAAAGAAGACCTGAGTGACCCCGACGTGATCGAAGCCTTTGCCAAGCTGGTGGGTACCGAGCGGCGGCTGACGGCGCTGTACCTGCTCACCGTGGCCGACATTCGCGGCACCAGCCCCAAGGTCTGGAACGCCTGGAAGGGCAAGCTGCTTGAAGACCTGTATCGGCTCACGCTGCGGGCGCTGGGCGGTGCCCGGCCCAACATGGACGCCGAGATCGAAGCCCGCAAGCAAGAAGCCCGGCACACGCTCAACCTCTACTCGCTGCTGCCCGGCACTGAAGTGCCACTGTGGAAGACGCTGGAGCTCAGCTACTTCGTGCGACACGATGCCGGCGACATCGCCTGGCATGCGCGCTCGCTGTTCCGTCATGTCGAAAGCACCCAACCGGTGGTCAACGCGCGGCTGTCGTCGCTCGGTGAAGGCCTGCAGGTGCTGGTGTACGCACCCGACAGGCCCGACCTTTTCGCCCGCATCTGCGGCTACTTTGACAGCGCCGGCTTCAACATTCTTGACGCCAAGATCCACACCACGCGCGCCGGCTATGCGCTAGACACCTTCCAGGTGATCAGCCCGCAGATCGACCAACACTACCGCGACCTCATCTCGCTGGTGGAAACGCAGGCCACGCTGGCGCTCAAGGCCGAGGGGCCGCTGCCGGTGCCTTCGCGCGGGCGCTTGTCGCGTCGGGTGAAGTCGTTCCCCATCACGCCGCGCGTCACGCTGCGGCCCGACGAGCGTGGCCAGCGCTGGCTGCTGGGCGTGTCCGCCAGTGACCGCTCGGGCTTGCTCTATGCCATAGCGCGTGTGCTCGCGCAGCACCACATCAACCTGCAACTCGCCAAGATCACCACGCTGGGCGAGCGGGTGGAAGACACCTTCCTCATCGACGGCTCTGCCTTGCAGCAGAACAAGATGCAGATCGAGATCGAGACCGAGCTGCTCGACGCGATCTCAGCCTGACGCCTGGCACGGGCCGGTCGATAGAATCGCGCCCTCTCTCTTGCAGGTGCCGCCGTGTCCGATCGAACAGATGTATTGCCACAGTACGTAATGCCCAAGCAGGCGCTAACCCGCCTGGCCGGCGTGGGCGCCTCGGCACGCGCAGGCAAGCTGACCACACAATTCGTGGAGTGGTTCGTGCGCCGCTACAAGGTCGACATGAGCGAGGCGGCCAACCCCGACATCGCCAGCTACCCAAGCTTCAACGAGTTCTTCACCCGCGCCCTCAAGCCCGGCGCACGCCCGCTCGCCCAGGCCGACCTGATCTGCCCGGTAGACGGCGCCATCAGCCAGTTCGGCTCCATCGAGCGCGACCTGATCTTCCAGGCCAAGGGCCACCGCTACACCACCACGGCGCTGGTGGGCGGCGATGCAAGCCTCGCCACGCAGTTTGACGACGGCCACTTCGCCACGCTGTACCTCAGCCCGCGCGACTACCACCGCATCCACATGCCCTGTGACGGCGCGCTGACCCGCATGATCCACGTGCCGGGTGAGCTGTTCTCGGTCAACCCGACCACGGCGCGCGGCGTGCCGGGCCTGTTTGCTCGCAACGAGCGCGTGGTGTGTGTCTTCAACACCGCTCACGGCCCCTTCGCCTTGGTGCTGGTGGGCGCGACCATCGTGGGCAGCATGGCGACGGTGTGGCACGGCGTGGTCAACCCGCCTCGGGTGAAGAACGTGCGCGACTGGCGCTATGAAAACAAGCCGGTGCAGCTCAAGCAAGGCGCCGAGATGGGCCGCTTCATGCTGGGCTCCACGGTGGTGATGCTCTTCCCCCGTAGCGCTCTGCAGTTCAACCCCGCCTGGGCACCGGGCGGTGCCGTGCGCCTGGGCGAGGCCATGGGCGCCTACCCGGGCAGCGTGAGCCGGTAACGGCTTTCAAACAAGCGCACCTCGCCCGATATCGGGTCGGTGAAGCTCAGCGAGCGCGCCAGCAGCTGCAAGGGCAGTGTGTAGTCGGGCACCGCGCGCTCAGCCGTCAGCGCTGGGTAGATGCCGTCGTTGACGATGGGCATGCCGAGCGCCGACATGTGGGCGCGCAGCTGATGGCGCTTGCCGCTCAAGGGCTGCAAACCGTAACGGCCCAGGCCCGCCCGCGATTCGATGAGTTCGATCAGGGTCTCGGTGTTGGCTTCGCCCTCGATCTCTCGCATGGTCATGAACGAATCGCCCTCAACCAGGCGGCTGCGGTGGTTCATGGGCAGCGGCAACGCAGGGTTGAGAGCAGCGATGGCCTCGTAGTGCTTGCGTGCCTCGCGCTCGCGAAACAGCCCCTGGTAACGCCCGCGGGTTTCGGGCCGCACCGTGAACAACACCAGGCCCGCCGTGTCGCGGTCGATGCGGTGCACTGGCGCCAGCGTGTCGATGCCCAGGCGGCGCTTCAGGCGCACGAGCAAGGTCTGCTGCAAGTAGCGGCCTGACGGGATGACGGGCAGAAAGTGGGGCTTGTCGGCGACGACGATCAGGTCGTCCTGAAACAGCACCGACTCCTCGAACGGGATCACCGGCTCGGGCGGCGGGTCGCGGAAATAGTAGACCTTGAGGTGCGGCTCATAGGCGGTATCGGCGCGCACGGGCTGGCCGCGAGCACTGATCACATCACCGCGTTGCAGGCGCAACTGCCATTCAGCAGCTGCCACTTTGGCAAAGCGCTCGAGCAGAAACTCGCGGATCGTGGGCCACGGCCCTTCGGGCAAGACCGTGCAGCTTGGCCCCACACCGTTTCGAGACGGCGGCACCACGGCTTCAAACGGCAGCATCGAGCCGCCGTGCGCGCTGCAAGCGCCATTCGCCATCAGGCTCATCGGCGTACACCTGCTCCAGCGTGGTGTCGGTTTCCTGCAGCCGCGTGTCGAGTGCAATGCGGTTGTCGAACACGAAGCACTCACCTTGCCAGTCTCGCTCGGCGTCGGGCAGGGCTTGAAAGAAGTTCAAGATGCCGCCTTCGAGCTCGTAGACCGTGAGGCCCAGGCCTTCTATCCAGGCAATGGTCTTCTCGCAACGAATGCCGCCGGTGCAGTACATGGCGACACGCTGGCCGCGGGCCTTCCAGTCGGCGGCGTGCGCTTCAACGTACTTCGGGAAGTCGCGGAAGTTCGTCACCCCAGGGTCGACGGCATGTTTGAAATGGCCGAGGCGGTATTCGAAGGCATTGCGGTTGTCGAGCAGCACCACGTCGTCTTGCGCCATCAGCTCGCGCCAGGCCGCAGGGGTGAGCCGTTTGGATGACGAAGGCGTACCAGCCGGCACACCCACCGCCACGATCTCAGGTTTGACATGAACCTTCAGCTTTGCAAACGGCGGCGTGCGACAGCTGCTGCGCTTGAAGGCCATGCCGGCGAAGCGCCGGTCGGCGAGCAGCGCTTGCTCGAACGCGTTGAGCTCAGGTGCCGTACCGCAGAGCACGCCATTGATGCCCTCCTCTGCCACCAGCACACTGCCCAGCAGGCTTTCGGCGAGCGCACGCACATGCACCGCGACGGCATGAGGCTCATGCAGTGCGGTGAATTTGTAGAACGAGATGTGGAAGAGGGTTGGCATGGGAAGGCGAGATTGTCGCAAGACGGGAAAGCTCGTTGACGCTCCACCTCTCGCAAGCCGGGCATTGAGCCCGGCTCACTCGCCGCTGCGCTGCGCTGGTCGATCCCCGCAAGCGGGGGCCCTCGCCCTTCGCTCCGCTTGCTAACCCATGTGCAAGCCACCGTTGACCGAGAAATCAGCGCCGGTTGCAAACCCAGATTCATCAGACGCCACCCACGACACGATGGACGCAATGTCGTCCGGCGTGCCCAGGCGCTTGACAGGGATGCCGGCCACGATCTTGTCGAGCACGTCTTGGCGTATGGCCTTGACCATGTCGGTTGCGATGTATCCGGGGCTCACGGTGTTGACCGTCACGCCCTTGTTGGCCACTTCCTGCGCCAGCGCCATCGTGAAGCCGTGCATGCCGGCCTTGGCCGCCGAGTAGTTGGTTTGGCCGAACTGGCCTTTCTCGCCGTTGACCGACGAGATGTTGATGATGCGGCCCCAGCCCTTGTCGAGCATGTCTTCGATGACCTGCTTGGTCACGTTGAACAGGCTGGTGAGGTTGGTCTCGATCACAGCGTCCCAATCGGCGCGGCTCATCTTGCGGAACATGCCGTCGCGGGTGATGCCGGCGTTGTTGACCAGCACGTCGATCGGGCCCAGCTCAGACTTGGTCTTCTGGAAGGCGGCGACGGTCGAATCCCAGTCGCCCACGTTGCCCACCGAGGCGTGAAAGTTGTAGCCCAGCGCCTTCTGCTCATCAAGCCACTTCTTGAAATCGCGGCTAGGCCCGCAGCCAGCGATGACGACGAAACCGTCTTTGTGCAGGCGCTGGCACATGGTGGTTCCGATGCCACCCATGCCACCGGTGACGTATGCGATTTTCTGGCTCATTGTTCTTCTCCTTCGGTTGGTGATTCCCTAGCGTCGCGCTGCGGGTGAGGCCGGTCAACCGGGTTCCCACCAACACCGCGCAACGATGATTAACGCTCGACCGTCAGTGCAACGCCCATGCCCCCGCCGATGCACAGGCTGGCAATGCCCTTCTTGGCGTTGCGCTTCTGCATTTCGTGCAGCAGCGTCACCAGAATGCGGCAGCCCGATGCACCGATGGGGTGCCCGATGGCAATGGCACCCCCGTTGACGTTGACCTTGCTCGTGTCCCAGCCCATTTCGTTGTTGACGGCGCAAGCCTGTGCAGCAAACGCCTCGTTGATTTCGAGCAGGTCGAGGTCGGCCGCCTTCCAGCCGGCGCGTTGCAACGCTTTCTGCGAAGCCGTGACCGGGCCCATGCCCATGTAGGCCGGGTCGATGGCGGTGGTGGCGTAGCTCTTGATGCGCGCCAGCGGCGTCAGGCCCAGTTGGTCGGCCATCTTGGCCGTCATGACCACCACCCCGGCTGCGCCGTCGTTCAGGCCCGAGGCGTTGCCTGCCGTCACGCCACCAGCCTTGTCGAAGGCGGGGCGCAGGCCGGCCAGGGCTTCGGCGTTGGTCTTGCGGTTGAGGTATTCGTCGGCCGAGAAGACGATGGGGTCGCCTTTTTTCTGAGCAATGCTAAACGGCACGATCTCGTCTTTGAACTTGCCGGCATCTTGCGCGGCCACGGCCTTCTGCTGCGAGCCCAGGGCCAGCGCGTCTTGCGCTTCGCGGCTGATGCTGTACTTCTTGGCCACGTTTTCGGCGGTGATGCCCATGTGGTACTGGTTGTACACATCGAGCA
>NZ_JBKJOQ010000011.1:0-43317 GCF_046595475.1 Rhizobacter sp. | reverse complement strand
GGCGACGGCACCACCACCGCCACCGTTCTCGCACAAGCCATCGTGCGCGAAGGCATGAAGTACGTGGCCGCCGGCATGAACCCGATGGACCTGAAGCGCGGCATCGACAAGGCCGTCACGGCCCTGGTCGCCGAGCTGAAGAAGGCCTCCAAGGCCACCACCACCTCCAAGGAAATCGCGCAAGTCGGCTCCATCTCGGCCAACAGCGACGAAACCATCGGCAAGATCATTGCCGATGCCATGGACAAGGTCGGCAAGGAAGGCGTCATCACCGTCGAAGACGGCAAGTCGCTTGATTCCGAACTCGAAGTCGTCGAGGGCATGCAATTCGACCGCGGCTACCTGTCGCCTTACTTCATCAACAACCCGGAAAAGCAATCGGCGATTCTGGACAACCCGTTCGTGCTGCTCTACGACAAGAAGATCAGCAACATCCGCGACCTGCTGCCTACGCTTGAGCAAGTGGCGAAGTCGGGCCGTCCGCTGTTGATCGTTGCCGAAGAAGTTGAAGGCGAAGCACTGGCTACGCTGGTGGTCAACACCATCCGCGGCATCCTGAAGGTTGTGGCCGTCAAGGCGCCTGGCTTCGGCGACCGCCGCAAGGCCATGCTCGAAGACATCGCCATCCTGACCGGCGGCAAGGTCATCGCTGAAGAAGTCGGCCTGACGCTCGAGAAGGTCACGCTGGCCGATCTGGGCCAAGCCAAGCGCGTTGAAGTGGGCAAGGAAAACACCATCATCATCGACGGCGCGGGTGCCGCTGCTGACATCGAATCGCGCGTCAAGCAAGTGCGTGTGCAGATCGAAGAAGCCACCTCTGACTACGACCGCGAAAAGCTGCAAGAGCGCGTGGCCAAGCTGGCCGGCGGTGTTGCCGTCATCAAGGTCGGTGCTGCCACTGAAGTCGAGATGAAGGAAAAGAAGGCCCGCGTTGAAGACGCCCTGCACGCAACCCGCGCTGCCGTCGAAGAAGGCATCGTGGCCGGTGGTGGCGTGGCACTGCTGCGCGCCAAGCAAGCGGCAGGCACGATCAAGGGCGACAACGCCGATCAAGACGCCGGCATCAAGCTGGTGCTGCGCGCCATCGAAGCGCCGCTGCGCGAGATCGTCTACAACGCAGGCGGCGAAGCCAGTGTGGTCGTCAATGCTGTGTTGAACGGCAAGGGCAACTACGGCTTCAATGCAGCCAACGACACCTATGGCGACATGATCGAAATGGGCATCCTGGACCCGACCAAGGTGACCCGCACCGCGCTGCAAAACGCAGCCTCGGTCGCTTCGCTGATGCTGACGACCGAAGCCATGGTTGCTGAGTCCCCCAAGGACGACGCACCCGCAGGCGGCGGTGGCATGGGCGGTATGGGTGGCATGGGCGGCATGGGCATGGACATGTAAGTCCACGGCCTCGGTCGAAAGACCGGCCAACCGCGAAAGGGCTGCTTCGGCAGCCCTTTTTCATGGCTGAGTTTCACGCCCGGTTGGAGCAGCTCAGGCCGCCAGCTGCACCCGCAAGTGAGGCTGGCCGATCAACTTTGAGTGCTCATTAGACAAGGCCTGCGCTGAAGGCATGACCACGCCTCTCAACGCCGGTAGCTTGCTCCGGCTCAAGCCCGCAGGGCAGGCCTGCGCTTGCAGAGCCGGTATGCACATGTCGATTCGCCGCAGGTTGGCCACGTTGTCGTAAGGCGCCGTCTCGAAACTGGGCTCGCCCGCCGTGCCCATCACCTGCACGATCACATCGGGGCGCAAAGCGGCCGCCGGTTCCTGACGGCAGCGGAAGATGTAGTGCCCTTGCTCATCCGTCACCGCCAGCCCCAGCTCTTCTCGCAAGCCGCGGCCGGAGTACGGGCCGTCCAGCAGCTCGGCGGCCGTGCGGTTGTATCTCTGAAATCTCAGCGCCACGCCAGGGGCCGGTGTCGCGTCGCAACCGTGGCGCAGCGCCTCGTCGCGCAGGCGGGCGATCGACTCCAGGTCACGCAAGCTCAGGCGGCTGACCCCGGCCTTCAACGCTGCAGCCTTGAACGGCACCCGCCGCACGGTGGTTCGCAAGGCCTCGACCACATCAGCCTCAGCCCCATCGAACTCAGCGCCCGGCACCATGCGTGACAGGAACACCAGGCCCACCGCCACATTCGGCAAGCCGGTCGGGATGACAAGCGGCGTGACATCGTGGCCCAAAGCAGCGGCCAGTGGCTGCTCGGGATAGAGCTTGCGCAGCAGCTCGGTCAGCTGAGGGTAGCGCGTGCAGACAGAGCCCAGGTCGCGCGGGCGGTCGATGACGATGTAATCGTCTCGGCGTGGGTTGAAGGGCCCCTGCGCCTCATGGCTCGTCACGGCGCCGTACAGCACGTAATCCGACTGGCTGGCGGGCAGAGAGCAGGCCAGCACCAGATCGTCGTAGTCGTCGTCCAACCCGCCGTCGTTCGCCGCAATTTCGAAGCGAAGCAGCCCGGCTTCAAGGTTGGGCAGCCCTATGCGTTGGGCCGAATCGAGCCAAGCCTGGCGGGTCGGGCGGTGCTGAACCGTGAGCGACCACTGCGCCCCGGTCACGAAGACCGTATTGCCCACCATGCCGTCGTAGATGCCGTTGCCGGTGGTGGCGCCGCTCACGACGAAACGCTGCGCGAAAGCCGATTCGTGGGTCTTCACTCGCAGCGTCCAGCTGCCTTGCATGGTGATGGACATGTTGGATCCTCCTGAAGAAGCCTGGGGCGGCAACACACGATGACAAAGCCAGGCCCCCTGCCGTTGCAGTGTTCGACGTGGCACCTCTGGGCGTCCTTGAGCGACCTGAAAGGTTCTGAAAGAGCGTCCGGGCGGGCGGGTTTGACAAGAACCCGTCGGGCCGCAAAATAGCGCATGCCGATCGCTTCGCTCCTGCAGCGCTTTGTCGACGACGAGCTGAACCGCTCGACCGACCTCATCTCTCGCACCTTGGCCAGCACGCTGGAGCAGCTGCGCCAGCCCCGCGACCACCTGCTCACCGCCGGCGAAAAGAAACACTATTTCGACCTGGTGCAGACGCTGCAGCAGCACCAGGCGCTGTACCAGCGCAGCTTCGTCGACGCCCTGCGAAAACTCGTGCTGGCCGACCTGAACCCGCAAGCCACCAACCAGCCCGACGGCGGCCCACTGACGCTGGGCGGCCTGCAGCTGATGGACGAAACGCGGGTCGAGTCCGACATCGAGATCTCGCGCGCCATTCAGCAGATCGACACCGGCGCCGAGTGGGAGCTGCGCGAGCTGCAGACCTTCACGTCCACGCTGCGGGGCCAAGACCATGTGACGGCCGAGTCCAACCCGCTGCGCCCCCAGTCATACGCCAAGGCCCTGTGGCAGGCCGCCATGGCCCTGCCCGCCGCGCCGGTGCAGCATGGCATTCTGGTGCGCGTGTCGGCCACGGTGATGGCTGGCTTCCTTCGTATGTCGTTTGCGGCCGCCTGCACGCGGCTTGAATCGCAGGGCGTCACGCCCGGCATCTACCGCACGATGGTGATCGCGCACGGCACGGGCGGGCGTGAAGAGCCGCCCGAGATGGACGTCACCCGCCCCGGCGCACTCGATGGGCTGATGCGCAGCATGCCTGGCGGCGATAGCCTCGCGCGAGGCGTTGCCCCAGAAGGCAAGCGCCGCGCGCTGCCCACCGCCACACCAGCACTGGAGCAAGCCCTGCTCCGCGTGGAAGAGCTGCTGCGCCGCATGCCCGCTGCAGCAGGCGCTTTCAACGAAGCCCCGCAACTCGCCCAGCACCGCGCCGCGCTGATGGCCACCACAGGCGAGACGGTAGACCGCCAGATCATCGAGCTGCTCTCGCGCCTGTTCGAGACCATCTTGTCCGACCGCGCCCTGCCCTCGGGCTTGCATGCGGTGATCGCACGCCTGCAGGTGTCGGCGCTGCGCATCGCCTTGCTCGACCCGAGCATGCTCGATGCCTATGACCACCCGGTGTGGGTGCTGATGGACCGCATCGTCAATGCCACCACCACCTACCCGCACGAAGGCGACCCTCGCCTGGCAGCACTGCTGCAGTTCTGCCAGAGCTTGGTGAGCGACATGGTGGCCGAGCCGGCGCAAGACAGTGCCCTGTACCGGCGCAGCCTCGCCCGCCTCGAAGCCTTCTTGGCGGAGCAGCTGAGGCAACAGCAGCACGCCTCGCAGCCGACCGTCGAAGCCCTCACCCGCGCCGAAGAGGCCGAGCAACTGCAGCGCAACCTCTCGGCGCGGCTGGTCGAGCAGATGGTGACCATCCAGACCAGCCCGGTGATCCGCCGCTTTGTCACCGCCACCTGGGCCCGCGTGTTAACCGAATCGGTGCTGCGCTTTGGAGACCAGAGCGCGCAGACGGCGGGCTACCTGAAAGCCGTGGACGAGCTGCTCTGGAGCCTGAAGCTGCCCAGCCACCCGCAAAGCCGCCAGCGTCTGGTGAGCGTGCTGCCAAGCCTGCTGCAACGCTTGCGCGACGGCATGGCGCTGACCGAAGTGCCCTCCGACGAGCAGCAAGCCGTGCTCGACGAGCTGATGAAGGTGCACTCTGAAGCCCTGCGGCCGGGGCCCCGTGCAGCGTCTGCCGCCCCAGCGGAAGAAACGCTGTCGCCAGAAGAGATCGTCAGGCGCATGCGCGAAGAAGTGGCCGTCGAGCCTGAACCGCTGGATGGCTCAGGCTTCAGCGATTCGCTGATTGATCTCGCGTCGATGGAAACTGTGCCTGCCGAGCTGATGAACGCCGAAAATCCGCAGACCGGCGACGACCCCAAAGAGTGGGTCAGGCAGATGGCCATCGGCGAGCGCTATCGCGTTTTTCTGCACGGTGCCTGGACGCAGGCGCAGTTGCTCTGGTGCAGCGCGCAAGGGCATTTCTTCCTGTTCGCCGGTGAAACACCGCAAAGCACGCATTCGGTCAGCCTGCGTGCGCTGGAGCGCCTGCGCGAAGCCGAGCTACTCGGCCCCTTGCATGCCCACTCGCTGATTCAGCGGGCCGTCGACGGCATGCTGCGCAACCTCGCGCGTTCCGGCTGAGCGAGCGCGCGAGCCCCAACGCGAGCACGGCTCAGCGGGAGAGCGCTGACTCGATCTCGCTCACGATCAGCTGTGGCCGCTCGTGCACGATCCAGTGCGTTGCACCGGGCACGCGTGTCAGCGTCATGCGGGGCACGAAGGCTTCCAGGCCATCGAGCAAACCGGCGGGCAGCGCCAGATCGGCTTCGGCCCAGATCACGTGTGTCGGCACCTGCACCGTCACAAATTCGGGCGGGAAGCGAATGGCCATCACCGGTGAGTCGGGGGCGGTGGGCGGGCGCAGGGGCGACGCGCGGTAGTAGTTCAGCGCTCCTGTGAGGCCCGCCCGCCACACTGCGCGGTACTGCGCCTTCACGACCTCGGTCAGCCAGCCGCCGCCGGGGTGGCCCGTGTCGGTAGCGCCCATGGCTTCGAGGAACGGCCACATGCGCGCGTAGTCATTCTCGCTGAGCTGGGCTTCGGCCTCCGGGCTACAGAGGAAGTTCATGTAGGCGCTGGCCTCTTGCTGGGCCGGGCTGGTCTGCAGCCCGCGAAGAAAGGTCGCCGGGTGAGGCGAGTTGATGATGACCAGGCGCTTGAGCACCTTTGGGTGCTGGGCCGCAAGGCCCCAGGCCACCGCACCGCCCCAGTCATGCGCCACCAGCGCCTCAAGCGGCCCGCTGCCTTGCTGTGCGATCAAGGCCAGCAGGTCGGCCATCAGGTGCTTGGCACGGTAGGCCTCGACCGCAACCGGCGCCGACGATTGCTCGTAACCGCGCATGTTGGGCGCGATGCAGCGATAGCGCTGGCCCAGTTGCGCCATCACCTCATCCCAGACGAAGGCGGCTTCCGGAAAGCCGTGCAGGAACAACAGCACCGGCGCGTTCTCAGGCCCCGCCGCGTGGCAGTGCAGCCTGATGCCGTGCGGCAGCTCGGCAAAGAAGGTTTCAATCATGCGGCGTGCACCCACTCATGCAAAACGCAGGCAGCGTCACCCACGCCCGACTTCTTCAAGGCAGAAAACAAGGTGATGCTCACATCGGCCTCGTCGGTCGAGACTTCGCCGAGCACGCCTTGGGCGGTGGCCAGCGCCTCGGCAGCTTCGCTGCGGTTGAGCTTGTCTGACTTGGTCAACAGCACCAGCAGCTTCACCGCGCCGTTGCCTACCCGTGGCGACACGAAATCAAGCAGCCGGCGGTCGAGGTCGGTGAAGCCCAGCCGTGAATCGACCATCAGCACCACCCCCGTCAGGCCGCGTCGCACCTCAAGGTAATCGGCCATCACCTTCTGCCAGCGCAGCTTCGCGCCCTTGGCCACCGCGGCATAGCCATAGCCCGGCAGATCGGCAAACAAGGCGTTGGCGGTCAGCTTCGGGCCCAGCTCGAAGAGGTTGATGTGCTGGGTGCGCCCGGGTGTCTTTGACGCAAACGCCAGACGCTTTTGCTGTGTGAGCGTGTTGATGGCGGTGGATTTACCCGCATTCGAGCGGCCCACGAATGCAATCTCGGGCAGCTCGGTCTGGGGCAGCTGGTCGAGCTGGCTGGCCGTGGTGAGGAAGCGTGCGGTGTGCGTCCATGAGAGAGCGATTTTCTCGGGGTCAGCGCCTGTCGTGACCGGAAGATTGGAATTGTTTTGCTCGGTCATTCAGACGCCCAAAGCTGGCATTGTAAAATCGCTGGGTTTTGCACCAAAAAAGACCTGAGCCCATGAAGTCCTTTGCCCCCCTGTTGTCGAGCCTGATGCTAGTTGTTGCAGCGATCGCACCGGCCTTTGCCGCCGAACACGCCGCCGCGGCCAAGCCCGATCTGGCCAAAGGCCAAACGCTTTCCACCAATGTGTGCGGCGCCTGCCACACCGCCGATGGCTCGCGCGGCGCACCCGCCAACCCCATCCTCCAGGGCCAGCACCCAGAGTACCTGGTCAAGCAGCTGGTCGAGTTCAAGTCCGGCAAGCGCGCCAACCCCATCATGCAAGGCATGGCCGCTTCGCTGAGTGATGAAGACATGAAGAACGTGGCCGCGTTCTATGCCTCCAAGCAAGCCAAGCCCGGCTTTGCCAAGAGCAAAGACACCGTCAGCCTGGGCGAGAAGATCTACCGCGGTGGCTTGGCCGACCGCAGCGTGCCGGCCTGTGCGGGCTGCCACGGGCCCACCGGGGCTGGCATTCCGTCGCAATACCCTCGCCTGCGCGGCCAGCACGCCGACTACACCGACGCCCAGCTCACGGCCTTCCGCGATGGCGGGCGCAAAAACAGCACCCAAATGTCGGGCGTGGTCGCCAAGCTGAACGACAAAGAAATCAAGGCCGTGGCCGATTACATCGCCGGCATGCGCTGATTCAGCCCGCTTGGTTGCAAAAAGGCCGGTTCGAGACCGGCCTTTTTTCATGGCGCGGCCCGAAGGCCCGCCCTATAGTGTCGCCAAGCCCACTCTTTGCAGTGCCATGCCCTACATCCACCGCGGCTCCGATGGTTCGATCGAAAGCATGCACCGCTACGACACCGGTGGCATGGAGTTCCTGCCCGAGGGCCACAAAGACCTGATGGCCTTCATCGGCCACACCGCGCCCAGCCCAGGCGAGTTCGGCCGCCTCGATGCCGACTTCGTGCGCGTCATCGAAGACGTGATCGACACGCTGATCGTCAAGAACGTCATCAACATCACCGACCTCCCCGGGGAAGCGCAGGCCAAGCTGTTTGCGCGCAAGAGCTTCCGCGAGCGCGTGGCACGCAACTCGCTCAAGCTTTTCTCAGACACGCAATTCGGCGCCGTGATCGACGACACCAATTTCGGCGAGCTGAGCTGAACCCTTTGTAAGGTTGCCCGCTCCAACGGCGACCCAATGCCAAGGGTGTCAACACGCTCCAGGAGCTTTCATGCATTACCGCAAAGACCGTGGTTTTGATCACGCTGTCGCCTCAGAAATTACGCCGCGCGAGGTCTACGAGCACCGCCGCAACCTGCTCAAGCTGATGGCCCTGGCCGGCAGCGGCGTGGCCTTGGCCGGCTGGGCTGCGCGCGATGCAAGCGCACAGACAGTACGGCCCGGCAAGCTGAGCCCCCTACCCGGTATTCGCAGCGCTATCGCCGGCGGCATCACCCTGGACAAGCCCACCTCGTACGCAGACATCACGAGCTACAACAACTACTACGAGTTCGGCACCGACAAGGCCGACCCGGCCCGCAACGCGGGCCCGCTCAAGACCCGCCCCTGGACCGTGGCGATCGAAGGCGAAGTGAAAAAACCCAAGGTCTACGACATCGACGAGCTGCTCAAGCTGAGCCCAATGGAAGAGCGCATCTACCGCCTGCGCTGCGTCGAAGGCTGGTCGATGGTGATCCCCTGGGTGGGCTACTCGCTGGCCGAGCTCATCAAGCGAGTGGAGCCCACCAGCAACGCCAAGTTCGTCGAGTTCACCACCTTGGCCGACCCGAAGCAGATGCCTTTTCTCGGCTCCAACGTGCTCTCATGGCCCTATGTCGAAGGCCTGCGCATGGACGAAGCCATGAACCCGCTCGCCCTGCTCACCTTCGGCCTGTATGGTGAAGTGCTGCCCAATCAAAGCGGCGCGCCGGTGCGTTTGGCCGTGCCCTGGAAATACGGCTTCAAGAGCGGCAAGTCCATCGTCAAGATCCGCTTCACCGAGAAGCAGCCCAGCACCTCATGGAACCTCGCTGCTGCGCGCGAATACGGCTTCTACTCCAACGTCAACCCGAAGGTCGACCACCCGCGCTGGAGCCAGGCCACCGAGCGGCGCATCGGCCAAGACGGCGTGTTTGCCAAAAAGCGGCCCACGCTGATGTTCAACGGCTACGAGCCCCAGGTGGGCCAGCTGTACGCCGGCATGGACCTGCAAAAGTACTTCTGACCATGTCTGCCGTGCTGTCTCCCCCTGCGCCAAAAGCCGCCATCCACCGCAAGCCGCTGCTGCTGCACCCCGCAGCCAAGCCGCTGCTGTTCGTGCTATGCCTGTTGCCGTTTGCCTGGCTGCTCTACGGTGCGCTTGCTGACACGCTGGGCGCCAACCCGGCCGAAGCGCTCATTCGCTCGACGGGCGACTGGACACTGCGCTTCCTCTGCATCACCCTGGCCGTGACACCGCTGCGGGTGATGGCCGGCCAGCCCGCGTTGGCGCGCTTTCGGCGCATGCTGGGCCTCTTCGCCTTCTTCTATGTGGTGCTGCACTTTTTGTCGTATTCGTGGCTCGACATGGGCTTTGAGCTCGAAGCGATCGTCAAAGACATCCCCAAGCGCCCGTTCGCGTTGGTGGGCTTCCTGGCGTTCGTGCTGATGATGCCGCTGGCTGCCACGTCGTTCAACCGTGCCATCAAGGCATTGGGTACCCGGCGCTGGCAGATATTGCACAAGCTGGTCTATGCCGTGGTGCTGCTGGGCCTGCTGCATTTCTTCTGGATGCGCGCGGCAAAGAACAACTTCGCCGAGGTCGCGGTCTATGCCGCGGTGATTGCGCTGCTGCTCGGCTGGCGTCTAGCGCGGCGGCTCAAGAAGTAGCCGAAGCCAGCGAAGCGGCGCGAATCTCAGCGGCTGCGACGGGCGCGCGCCACACCGCGCACCAGCGGTCGCGGCACGCGGGGCAGGGGCATGCTGGCCTCAGGGCTGACCTGCCATTGCGGCAGCAAGTGAGGCAGTGAGCGCGCCACCGGCGCCGTGGCTTCCACCAGCAGCATGCCGGGCGCGTCGTCAATGACCTTGGCGCCTGCGCGCACCACCACCTCAGCGGTGTCCACGCCCGACTCCCCACCGTGGTGGGGCAGGCTGCCGGCGTAGCGCAAGACGTAACGACTCATGGTGTGTTGATGATAAACCTGCGCCTCATTGCGCGAGGCCTGCACCCTGTGCGAAAGGTGGCAAGCCCATGTCTCGCGCAGCGACCATCGCCAGCTTCACGATGGCGTCGGCACGGTCGCCGTCACGTGGCATGGCCAGCGTCTTGGCATCGGCCGCCAGGCGGCGCGCCAGAGCGCCGGTCACGCCGGGGCAGGCCATCGAGGTGCCATCCATCACGCCGAAGCGGTCGTGGGGAATGGACGAGATCACGCCCACACCCGGCCCGGCCACGTCGATCTCGGGGCCGGTGTTGGAAAAGTCGGCGACGTAGCTCCGCTCCTTGCCCAGGGGCGGCTTGATGGTTTGCACTTGCATCGCGCCCGCGGGCCACAAACCCTCGAAGCCAAGCGCAGAGACCGACAAGGCCAGCGGGTGCCGCGCAGGCCACGCGACCGGCCCGCCATCGTTGCCCGCCGCGATCACGCACACCACGCCCTTGGCGCGAGCGGCCTTGATGGCCTCGCTGGTCGTGGGATCGTCGGGCCCACCGCCCAGGCTCAAGTTGAGCAGGTCGCAGCCATCAGACACCGCGCGGTCGATGGCCTTGGCAATGGCAAAACTCGATGCGCCCTCGGCGTTCTTGCCGAACACGCGGTAAGCCCGCAACGCCACCCCCGGCGCCACGCCGAGAAAGCCGTCGCCACGGCCCGCGATGATGCCGGCCACGTGCGTGCCGTGTATGTCGCTGTCAGACCAATCGGCCGGGTCTTCGCCTGTCACGGCGTTCATGCCGCCGGCCACGCTGAGCGCCGCGTGCGGGCCGATGCCGGTGTCGATCACCCCCACCGTCACGCCAGCCCCGTCGGTGAGCGCGCGCTTGGGGTAGGCCTTGGCGCGCGAGTCGGTGAAGGCCAGGTCTATGGGCGGCAGCTCAATGACGCCGCCCTGCAGTGACCAGTCGCTCAGCAACACCGGCCAGGCGCCGTGCGACGGGTAGACGTACACCCGTTGCAGCACGCGCACCGAGCGCGGCAGCGCCAGGGTGGCTTCGCCGCGCGCATTGGTGCGGCCTTGCGCACCCTTGCCGGCCTTGAAGTCGCTGAAGGCGATCACGTCGACATCACGCAGCGGCTTGCCACTGCCTTGCAGCACCACCTTGATGACCGTCTGCGCCAGCGTGGCGCGCGCAGAGAAGGCCTGCAAGCCGGTGAGGATGGGCGGGCGCGGGGCGCGCGCTGCCGGGTAAAACAACTCAGGCACCACGCGCAAACCAGGCTGCTCGCGCTTGAGCTTCATCATCGCCACGTCGCTCATCGACACCAGCTTGGCGCCGTTTGACTGGATCGAATCGAGCACCGTGAAGCGGGCCAGCGCGGAAGGCGCTCGCCGCGCACCAGGCGCCGCCATGGTGCTGAGAAACGTTTCAGTGGCGGTGGAGTTGTGGGGCTCGTCGGCGGTGAAGCCACGGGTGGGCAACAAGACGAAACGCGAAATCGAACTCATCGTGTGAGGGGTCTCCAGTTCCCGGCTGGGGTCAGATCTATTTCGCCAGCACGCCGCCGGGCTCGTTCTTCTGGCAGATCTCGTCGCGGCCGATGCGAACCCACTCGCCGCCCAAGCCAACGCACACCGAGCGTGCGGTGTTACGCCGTTCCTTCACCCGTTCGGGTGCGGTGGACACGCGAAGCACCGTCGCACCGATCGCCGCCAACACCACGATCACAAATGCACTGCGCGCAAAGCTCAAGCCCATCGCTCGCTCCTTGGGGTGGAGCTGCAAGCTTACGACAGAGAGGGCTCAATCGCTGGCTGAATCGAAGCTCAACCCTTCTGCTGTCAGCCACTCGGTGGCGGCCCGAAACGCGGCACCTGCTGCCGGAAAGCCGGCATACGGTGCCACGTGCAGCAGCACCTCGCGCAGCTCGATCAGGCTGGCACCGTTGTTCAGTGCCCCCCGCAGGTGCCCCTTCAGTTCTTGTGTGTGGCCGAGCGCTGCCAGCATGGCCACGGTGCACAGGCTGCGCTGCTTCAGCTCCAGCCCCTCGCGCAGCCAGGTGGAGCCCCAAGCGTGGTTGCTCACATGGTCTTGCAAGGGGGCGGTAAATGCGCCGGCGCTGCTGAGGGCGCGGTCGACAAAGGTGTCGCCCATCACCTGGCGGCGGCGCGCTTCGCCGGGGCTGGGGGGTGGCATGGGTGGGTTGACGGCAGACATGGAGCCTTCCTCGTTCAGGAGTCGAGAGCACGGCGAGTTGCGCCGAACGATGCGAATTGTGTGCGATTGCCTGTCATCTTCAGGCGGGGAGTGGCAAGGACCGGACAGGGCATCTGCGCGGCAACCCGGGGTGCGCACAGACGCCAACAGGCATAGCATGTGGCACCGGCCCAGGCATTTCCGCGGCCGGTGTCGCCATGAAGCACTGGATCCTCCTCCTCAGTTGCCTGCTGCTGTGCGCCTGCGTGAGCGGGCCGCCCGCGGTGCCCCCCGCACAGGTGCTGCGCGATGACCTCTTTCCCGACGCGCACCTCACGGTCAACGCCAAAGACGTGCTCGCTGCCAGCGACGAGATGAAGCACTACGTCGACCACGAGCTGACCGCTCAGCTGCGCAGGCATGGGCTGCAAAAAGGCCTGCTCGATGCGCTCTACAACAAGCGCCAGCTGAAGCTCGAGTACGACGCCGAGCGCACCCGCAATGCCGCTGAAGCGTTCGAGGCACGCGCTGGCAACTGCCTCTCGCTGGTGCTGATGACCGCCGCGCTGGCCAAGCACCTGGGCTTGCAGGTGAGCTACCAGAGCGTCTACACCGACGAAACCTGGACGCGCAACAAAGACACCTACTTCGCAAGCGGCCACGTCAACATCGTGCTTGGGCAGCGCACGATCGATCAGCTCACGCGGGGCAGCAATGGCCCCAACTGGACCATCGACTTCCTGCCCTCAGAGGACGTGCGCGGCCACTACTCGCGAGAGATCGACGAAGACACCGTCGTCGCGATGTACATGAACAACCGCGCCGCCGAGTCGCTGGCCGGCGCAGACCTGAGTGCCGCCTACGGCTGGGCGCGCGCAGCCGTGCTGCAAGCGCCGCGCTTCCTGAGCGCCTACAACACGCTGGGTGTCGTGTACCTGAGAAGCGGCCACACCGCAGCGGCCGAGCTTGCGCTGGCGCACGTGCTGCAGCAAGAACCCACAAGCACGACGGGTCTGGCCAACATGGCACACGTATTGACGGCGCAAGGGCGCGTCGAAGAGTCCGCCGCCCTGATGCGCACACTGAACCGCATCGACCCCGAGCCGCCATTTCACTTCTTCGACCTGGGCCAGGACGCCATGCATCGAGCAGACTACGTGGCAGCACGCAACTGGTTCCAGAAAGAAGTACGGCGGGCCCCGTATCACCACGAGTTCCATTTCTGGTTGGCCGTGGCTGAAGCACAGCTGGGAGACGTGGTGGAGGCAAAGACGCAGCTGTCATTGGCGCTCGACACCAGCACCACACGCAAACACCAGGCGCTGTACGCGGCCAAGCTCGATCGGCTGAGGGCGCAGGGCGTTCAATGACAGTGCCAACGCCGACGGCCTCAGCGCCAAGCGCTTGATGCACCCCGTGGCGCGCGCCGCTTGCAAACCTGTTGAAGCAGACAACCCTGAAGCCAGCTCGTTCAGTGGCACGCTGCCTCAGTGTCCGCTGTACGCTGTGCACTGTTCCGAATGAACACGCCCCTGCGCTGCAAGCGCGGCACTGCAGCCGCCCCATGGCGTTGACCCACTTCTCTCACCCACGTCAGGACTTGATGATGTCTGCCAGATCTTTGCCCTCGCTGCTCGTCTCGCTGCTCGCTTCCACCTTTTTGCTCGGCTGCCAAATCTCGCCCTACAGCGAGAAGCCGGCGCCTTTCGGCTCGTTGGCGCAGATCAGCGCCATCTCGCCCGACACCACGCAGGTGCTGCGCGTAGGGGCACAAACCAAGCTCCGCGTTGGCATCAGCTATGCCCTGAGCGCAGACTCGGGCACCCTCACGCTTCTCGTGTTGGCGGCCGACAGCGCCGTCGTGGCCCGTGAGGTGAAGATGATCGCCAAGGGCAGCGGCACGGCCACGCTGGAAGCCGACTTCACGGTGCCCAGCACCACGGTGGTTCGCGTGTTCACCACGCTCACCGTGCAAGGCCAAGACTCCACCTCTGCCGTTGATGGCAGATCGTTCGAGGTCGTGGCCCGCTGAGGCCCGCCTTGCCGATAGGCACGTCGCTTCATTGGGCTTGCAGATGGTCATCGCCGCGCGCGCCTCACCCCGACGCACGCGCCGCCGCCGCGTCCCGCGTCAGAGCCACCATCTTCAACAGCCGATGCGCGACTGCCGCCGATGACACCTGGCTGTTGACGGCCACCGCCAGAAAGGCCCGCTCAAAGGGGTCGAAGGCCACCAAAGCGTTTGCGTGCTCGGTGCCGCCGAGGTGGCCCCACCAAGTGCGGGGCCGCCCTGCCCAGTCCGTCCATTCGATCTGCATCACGCCTTGGCCGAAGGCGAGCGATGGCGCGCCGGCCACACCCGACAGCGTGGCCCATTGCTGCCGCATGGTCTGCGCGCTCAACAGCCGGCCCGTCATCAGCGCGCGCCAGAAGCCGAGCATGTCTTCGGCACGCGCAACGATGTTGCCCATGCCAAGCCGGCTCGAAACGCCGGGGTCGGGCCGGGGGTCGCGGCCCAGATGCGGCACGGCCATGTCGTCGAGCACCTCAGCCGGGCGCGCCGCGCGCAGGGTCTGCAGGCCCAGCGGCCCGGCGATGCGCTGTTGCACCAGCCGGTGGTACGCGTCACCACCCTCTCGCTCGGCAATCAGGCCAAGCAGCAGGTAGCCGACGTTGGAGTAGTTGAAGCCTGCCCCAGGGCAGTACGGGCTCGACACCTTGGCCGCTGCCGCGATCAGCAGCTCGGGCGGCTCGTAGGTGGCGCCGAGCGGGGGCAGGCCGGTGTTGGTCGCCAGGCCGCTCGTGTGGGTGAGCAGCTGGGCAATCGTGATGCGCGAAGCCTCAGCAAACTGCGGAAACCAGCGGCTCAGCGTGTCGCCCATGCGCAGCCGGCCTGCTTCGACCAGCTGCAACACCAGCACGGCGGTGGCGGCCTTGGCCACGCTGCCCCAGTAGAAGACTGTTTGTGTGTTGACCGGCGACTCTGGACGGGTGCAGGCGAGCCCGGCCGACGCCTGCCACCTGCCCAGGTCGCAGGCCAGCGCCGCAGACACCGCGGGCATGCCGGTCGAGGCGATGAGTTCTTGCAACAGCTCGTCGAAGCAAGCTGCCCTCGCCGCCTCCATCGCTTGAGTCGCCGTGTCGGCCACGGGCAGCGCGGTGGGGCCATCGGAACGAACGCCCTCGTAGACCGCAGGCCGGGCGCAGTCGCGCGCGTGCGTCTCTGACCCGCCGCCGCAGCCGCTCAGCAGCGCGGCGGCCGCCAGCAAGCCGTCGCGCCGTTTCATGGCGTCGCACCTCGCGCCTTGTCGCGTGCGCGCTCATAGTCGTCGTAAGGCGGCAATGGCGGGCACGCTGTGCGGTGGTCGGCGGTGTCGCGGGCACAGGGCTGCGGGCTGGCCCGCATGCCGTCGTAGAAGGCGCGCTCCCAGTGGGTGTCAGCGCAGCCGCTCAGGGCCAGAAGCGGCGCTGCAAGCAGCGCCAGTGTGGAAAAAAAGCTGGGCATTCGTGTGCTCCGGTTAAACTGCTATTCAATAATTAATTATTGTTTTACAGAAATATACTGCGAATCACGCACCACACGCAAGGAGCATCTGATGAGTTCACGCCCTCCCGTCGACGACCCCTCCAGCCGATGGCTAGCCCACCTGCTCCTGGTGCTGGCGCTGGCCCTTCCCACGCTGGTGGCCGGCTGGTTGCTGGTGTCGACACCGCAGCAGTGGATGCAGCGGCTGGGGCAACCCGCGGCGCTCGAACTCACCGCCGCTGCAAGCGTGGCGATCGCGCTGCTGGCTATGCTGCCGGTGCTGTGCGTGTCGGCAAGCCTGTGGTTTGCACGCGGGTGTTTCGCCGCCTTCTCGCAGGGTCAGCACTTCACGCTCGCCACCATCGGTGGCTTGCGGGCTTGCGCCCGCGCGATGTTTGCAGCCGGCATCAGCGGCTTGTTCGTGGCGCCACTGATCGGCCTCTTGGCCAGCGGCGGCCACCGGCTGTCGGTCGAGGTGAGCTCGGGGCAGCTGCTGATCCTGGTGTTCGGCGCGGTGGTGTGGAAGGTGGCTTCGGCGTTTGCGCGTGGCATGGCGCTCGCCGAAGAAAACGCCCAGTTCATTTGAAGGAAACACCACATGCCCATCGTCGTGAAGCTCGATGTGCTGCTCGCCGAGCGCAAGGTGAAGTCGAAAGACCTGGCCCGGCACATCGGCATCACCGAGGCCAACCTGTCGCTGCTCAAGCAGGGCAAGGTGAGGGGCGTGCGCTTCGACACGGTCGAGAAAATCTGCGAGTACCTGGGCTGCCAGCCCGGCGACCTGCTGGTGTACCGGCCCGACGAGCCGGCCTAACGCAGCACTCGCTTGGTGTCAGATGCCTGGCCTCACACGCAGGCGAAAAACGTGACCCATGGCCACCGCCACAGGCTCGCGGTGCGGGGTGCACGACCCCGGTGCAGACACGGCCAACAAGGCCAGGCCAACGGACTATTCGCAAGGTCACGCCAGCGTCACGCTCAAGACGCGTAATCGCAACAATGCGACGAGAGCAGGCAACGGAGCACAGCGATGTGAACTGCCGGCACCCCTTCGTGCCCGTCCTCGCTACCGATCCATGAAACTGAAATGACTCCCATGCCGACCTGCTCGCTCAACGCAACGCTCCTGCCTCACCACCCACCCAACCGACGCTTACTGCTCGCCCCTGTTGCGGCCGCGCTTGCGGTGGCGCTGGCGCTGCCGAATGCATCGGCCGCCAGCTTCACCATCAACAGCCCCACGACGACGGGGCAGACGCTGGGCACAGGCGCTGGCCAGACCGGCACCGTCACCGCGACAGGCACTCTGACGGTGAGTGGAAGCACCACGGCGGTGACCATCAGCGGCGCCAACGCAAGCCTCACCAACCTGGGCACGATTAGGCAGACCGGCACGGGCCGTGCGATCCGCGACAACACCGGTGTCTCGGGTTTGGTCGTGACCAACGGCAGCCTCACCAACTCGGCCGCCCTGATGCAAACAGCCGACGCCGACGTATTCCAGATGAACGTCTTCAATGGCAGCGTCATCCTTCACAACTACGGCACGATGTCCTCGTTGAATGCCTCAGCCGGCGGGGCGCAGGCCATCGACTTCACCGCCATCACCACCGGCGCCAACACCCTCAACAACTACGCTGGCGGCCTGCTGCGCGCGTCAGAGGCCGATGCCGTGCGCCTGGGCGTCAACGGTGTGGTCAACAACTGGGGCAGCATCTTGTCGGTGACCACTGCCGGCAGCAGCAGCGACGGCGTCGACATGCAAAGCAACTCGGGCGCGCAGATCACCAACTACGGCACGGGCGTGATCCAGGGTGGCCGGCACGGCATCACCGGGGGCGCACTCAACAGCACGACGAGCTTTGCCGCAGGCCTCACCAACATGGCAGGCGGCAGCATCCTCGGCAGCAATGGCTCCGGCCTCAACTTCGACGGCTTCAACAGCAACCAGCTGGTCACCGTCGTCAACAGCGGCATCATCAGTGGCACCGGCATCACGGGTGATGGCGACGGTGTCGACGTGGACGGCCTCGTCAGCATCAACAACAGCGGCGTCATTCGTTCGGTCAACTCCTTCAGCGCCGTGGCGGCTGGCGTGGCCTACAGCGAAGGCATCAGCGTAGGCGGCGGCACGATCATCAACTCGGGCACGATCGAAGGCCTGGTCAGCGCGGGCAACACCAACGCTTTGGGCCGGGGCATCACGCTTGCCGGCAACGACATCCCCAGCGGGCCACTCGCGGGCACGCGAGAAGCGATCTACGGCCCGGCCGCCATCACCAACAACAGCGGTGGCCTGATCCGCGGCCAAAACGATTCGGCCATCGTGGTCGTCGGGCCCGCCAGCGGCTACACCGTCAGCATCACCAACAACGCCGGTGCCACGATACGAGGCGGCAGCGCGACCGCGGCCGCCATACGCACCGGCTTTGACAATGACAGCATCACCAACCGCGGGCTGATCGACGGCTCCAGCAGCGGCCACGCCATCGACATGGGTGGCGGCAACAACACGCTGACGATCGCCGGCGGCCAGGCCAACGTGCTCGGCAGCATCAACGGAGGCACAGGTGGCATCAACACTGTGGTCATCCACCCGGGTGCGGGCAATGCCTTCAGCTATGGCGGCACGCTGTCGAACTTCAACTCGGTCGCAGTGCAGAGCGGCATGGTCACCCTGTCGGGCATCAGCACCTACACCGGCACCACCCTCCTCAACGGCGGCACGCTGGTACTGGACGGCGCCAACCGGCTTTCGTCGTCGAGCGCGCTGCTGTTGAACGGCGGCACCCTGGCCATCGCCAATGCCGCCGCGGCCGAAGGCCAGACCTTCTCAAGCCTTCTATTGGCCGACAACTCGGCCATCGACCTGGGGGGCTCCTCGCTCACCTTCGGCGGGGTGGGCAGCATCGCGAGCGGCAAGTCGCTCAACCTGTTCGACTACATCATGGCGGCGACCACCGGCTACGCCATTCGCTTCCAGGGCGACGTGACCAGCGACAGCAACTTTCTGGCACTGATGTCGGGCCTGACAGTCAACGGCATCGCGGCCGCGTACCACTTCAATGGCACCTACACCGAAGTTTCACCGGTGCCACTGCCGCCCGCCGCGATTCTGTTTCTCTCGGGACTGGGCTTCATCGGCATCGTGGTCAGCCGGCGACGCGCGACAGCCTGAGGCAGCGCCCGCTACGCCGCGGCGCTCTCGCGCGCCGACACGCGCGCATGCCAAGCCCGCAGGTGCCCGGCCTCCTCGGGCATCTCCATGCCGACGAACTTGGCGAAGTCGATGGTCGTGAGCGCAATGATGTCGGCCATGCTGAACTGGCTGCCGGCAATGAACTCTTTCTCTGCCATCTCGCGGTCCAGCCACAGCATGGCCTTGGCCACCCGCTCCCGGCTGGACTCGCCGTAATCGGTGTACTGCTTGCCCAGAGGGGCTGTGTAGGGGTGCGTGTGCACCCACACGGCAGCAATCGGGTTCATGAGCGTGAACTCGATGCGCCGTATCCACATGTCGACTTGCGCACGCGTCAGCGCGCAGCTGCCGAACAGGGCGGGGGTCGGGTGGCTGTCTTCGAGGAAGCGGCAGATGGAAACGCTCTCGCTCAGACAGGTGCCATCGTCTAGCTCCAGTACGGGCAATTGGCCCAGCGAGTTCTTCTCCTTGAACTCTGGAGACTTGTGCGCCCGAGCACGCATGGACACGTTCTCGATCGGGATCGAGACGCCCTTCTCGGCCAGAAAGATGCGCACGCGGCGTGGGTTGGGTGCGGGGTTGTTTTCGCTGTAGAGCTTCATGGGTCTTGGTCTCCGTGATTCTTTTGACGAGAGGAAAGTGTTGACCATTTCCCCCGGCAAACGGTGTCGCCGCCGGGACGCCTCAGCTCATAAGCCGCGCAAGAACCCCACCAGCAACTCGTTGACCTGCGGCGCGCGCTCACGCTGCACCCAGTGTCCGGCGCCGGGCAAGAGGTGGCAGCCGCGCAGGCCAGGCAGCGTCTGCGCAAAGGCGGCAAGCTGGGCCTTGGCCGTCGGCGAGCGCAGCACGCCGTCACGTTCACCCGCCAAGAACAGCGAGGGCTGCTGGATGGGGCGGCCGCGCCAGGGGGTGGTCAGCTCCCAGTTGCGGCGCAGGTTGCGGTACCAGTTGAGCCCACCGCGAAAGCCTGCGCGTTCGAACTCGCCCACGTAATAGTCCAGGTCTTGCTCGCTCAGCCACTCGGGCAGGGTGTCGGGGTTGGGCGCGCGGTGCAGCAGGCCGTGGCCGGGCAGCAGCATGCTGAAGCCCACGCCTTCAGGTGCATCGCCCGAGGCGCTGTAGTAGATGCGGCGCAGCGAGTCGCGCACGTCGCCCTGCAGCTCGGCCTCGGCGACACCCGGGGTCTGAAAGTACTGCAGGTACGAGGTGGAGATGCCCGCCTTTTCTAGCGAGGTGAGCATGTCCACCCGGCCAGGCGGCGCATAGGGCACGCTCATGCCCACCACGGCAGGGAACACGTCGGGCCGCAGCAAGGCCGAGTGCCAGGCCACCGGTGCGCCCCAGTCGTGCCCAACGATCACGGCCTGCTTTTCACCCAGGGCGTGCACCAGCTCGACCATGTCGCCCACCAGATGGAGCATGGTGTATTGAGTGGCGTCTTGCGGTGCCTCGGTGCCGCCGTAGCCGCGCATGTCGGGTGCCGCCACACGAAAGCCCGCGGCCGCCACCGCCTCGATCTGATGTCTCCACGAATACCAAGACTCGGGCCAGCCGTGGCACAAGAGCACCAGCGGCCCGCTGCCCTGCTCGGCCACGCGCATGCGGATGCCGTTGACGTGGTGTTCGGTGAAGGTGGTGGCCATGCGGTGCTCCGGGCTGGGGTGTGCGAACTCTAAGGCAGCTCCCGCGCAAAGGCGTTTTAATGCGTGGCAGCCCCACCTCAGGAAACAGAACATGACCTTCCGCCTGCGCCAGATCTGCCTCGTGGCTCCCCAGCTCGACCCTGCAGTGCAGGCGATGCAGCAGCTCTTCGGGCTGGCGCCTTGCCACCACGACCCGGCGGTCGGCGCCTATGGGCTGGTCAACGCGCTGTTTGTGTTCGGCCACCAGTTTGTTGAGATCGTCGCGCCCGCGTCGGGGCAGGTCGACGACTCCACGGCGGTCGGGCGCTTCTTGCAGCGCTCGGGCGGGCGGGGTGGCTACATGGCGATCTTCGACACGCACGACCCCGAGCGCCGCCGCGCGCATGTCGAGTCCTTGGGGATACGCATCGCACACGTGATGGACCACCCGGGCCACTTCTGGGGCATACAGCTGCACCCACGCGACTGCCGGGCCACCATGCTGGAGTTCGACCGCTCCATCGGCAACGAGCAGATCGACGGCGCCTACTGGCCCGCCGGCCCGCACTGGCAGGCCGGCCAGCAGCTGGAGCGCGTGAGCGGCGTGCCCTGGATCGAGGTCACAAGCCCGGATGCGCCCGGCCTTGCCGCGCACTGGGCGCGCATCATCGACCAGCCGCTGCAGCATCAGGAAGGCCACCCGGTGCTGCGCTTCGAGCTCGGCGCCGTGCGGTTCAAGCAAGCCCCCGCCGGAGCGGCCGAGCATCTGAGTGGCCTGGAGGTTGAGGTCGACGACCCCGCTGCGCTGCTGCAGCGCGGGCACTCACTCGGGCTGACGGTTCGCGGCGGTTCGGTGGATTTGTGCGGCGTGAGCTTCGTGCCCCGGGCTGCGCTGCCCTAGCGCTTGCCAGCCCGGGCACCGGCAGGGCCTGAGGCACGGCGCAGCGTCAGTTGCCTTGGTGCGAGAGGAGCGCCTTGGCCGCTTCAATACGAAGCGCCAGCGCCACGGTGTCATCGTTCATCACTTTCAGCAAAAAGCGCTTGGCACCCGAGGACGCCGTCTCCGCGGCCGGAGCCGGGGCGGTGGGTTGAGCCTTGGCCGGCCTGAGCCGCGCCAAGGCCGTTTCAAACGCGGGCTGCTTGATGCTCGCGAGGCGACTCAACAAATCGGCCTGGCCTTCGTTGCTGGGCTGGGTGTCAAGCCAGGGGGTATCGGCGAAGACGGGGGCGAGGTCTGCGGCCACAAACGCAGACCAATTGCCGGATTGCCCCTGTGGAGCAGGCACCCAGGTGGCGTGGCGCGCTTGCGCCGGCGCCAAGGCATCCTCCCTCGGCATCAGGTCCAAGCGCTGGAGCGCCACCTCCGGCAAAAAGCGCAAGCGCAGAAGCTCAAGAAACGCCGAGGCTTGCGCCACAGAGACCGGCTCAGCGAGCGAGAACCAGAGCTGCAAGCCGTCGGTACCCGAGACGGCGATGGCGGGCGCAGGCAATTCGAGTTCGGTCTGAACCGCGCGCCAAACTTTGGAGAGCAGCTCCCAATTTGCCGGCCGAGCCAGCTCCAACACCATGGCTCGCACCCTGCCCTCGGCATCGATCAGGCGGGAGACCGCAGGGTCGGTGCCCAGCCCGTCTGCCGCGTGCGGAAGGTAGAGGCGACGCAACTCGGACTGCAGTCGGTTCATGGCGGTGAAGAGAGCGGAAGGATGGTGCGAGCGACTCTACTTCAGGCGTCACTCGCAGCCCACCTCGTCGGCCTTGCGCCACACGCTGGCCAGCCACGGCTGCTGCTCCAGTGGCAGCCCGGCGGGGCGGTAGTAGTGCTCCAACTCGTCGAACCCGGCCGCTGTGAGGTAGCGCCGCCACGAGACGAGGTCGTGATAGACCCCATAGCGATCGCCCTGCCAGCCTTCTTGCCCCTGGCCGCGCGGGTTCGAGCTGAACAACACGCCGCGTGGCTTGAGCGTGGAATGCAAGGCAAGCAGCACACCCGGCAGTGCCGCGCTGGGCACATGAAACAACACCGCGTTGGCAAACACGCCGTCAAAGCGGGCGCGGGGCAGATCCAGGGACAACAAGTTTTGCTGCCACACCTCGCAGCCGCTGTGGGCGCGGGCCATGGCCACAAAGCGAGGTGCACCGTCCACGCCGATGGCCGTGTGGCCGAGTTTGGTGAAGGTCTGGAGATCTCGCCCGGGGCCGCAGCCGAGGTCAAGAACGGTCTGCGGCGCCTCGCCCTCCAAGTGGCGCAGCAAGGCAGCGATGTTCTGGCTGACGTCGTGGTCGCGCGTGCCCTGCCAGAAGCTGTCGGCGCTGTCGTTGTAGTGCGCCAGCGTGGCAGTGGTGAGGTCAGCCTTCATGGCTTGTTTCTGCTAGTGGCTCGGCGCCCTGAGCCGCATCGATAGCGCCCTCCAGTAGCTGCAGCGCAGCCATCGCGAAAGCAATCATGTTGCCTGCCCGATCATCTTGGCCGGTGCGCAGCACGCGCTCGCGGTTCACCGGGCCATCGACCGCCAGACACGTGTGGCCGGCCGGGTCGCCATATGGGTTGCCATCGGGCCCGGCAGCGCCCGTTTCGGCCACACCCCAGCTCGCCCGAAACCGTGCCCGCTGGTGCTGCGCCAGCAGTTGCGCATAGGGCGGGCTCGACGAACGCATGCCGCTGGTGTCGTCGGCGGTGAGCGCTGTCAGCAGCCGGAAGGCACGGCGCGTGTACAGCACGGCACCGCCAAAGTAATACGCCGAGGCGCCGGCGCGTGACAGCAAGGCGGCAGAGATCAGCCCGCCCGTGGATGACTCGGCAACAGCGACAGTCTCGCCTCGCGCGACCAGCTTGTCGCCTACACGGCTGCCCAATGCAAAGAGGTCGGTGATGTCCATAAAGGGTCCTGATTGGTGACCAAGCTGAGCTACCCTGCCCCACCAACGTTCGGGCTGAGGTACGTCGCTCATCTGGTAAAGGGTTGCTTGTTTTTCGATTGCACGGCCGTCATTCCCGCTTGCGCACTTGTTCAATCCTGCGAGCCAAAGGCCGTGAGGAATTCTTCAACAAAATGCGGTGATGCAGTCAAGGTCAGCGTGACCGCGTGCCAGCCGCCATCTTCCACCTGCACCTGCAGGTCGTGATCCCAGTCCATGCCCTCGTCTGCCGGGCCATGCGTATGGGGAAAATGCTGCCACGCCCAGCTCAGCACCTGCTGCGCCTCGGCCATCACCGCCGCGTGTTGCTCGGCAGAGGTAGAGGCCAGAGCCTCCAACGTGGTGACGCCTTCTGCGTTGTCGCTGAGATCGAAGGTGAGGTAATGCACAGAGAGGCACAGGGCAAGTCAGCAAGGCCCTCGATCGTATCGGCCGGGGGCCTATATTCACTCAGCTCTGCGGCGAAACATGAACAGCACCCCGACATCCAGCCCGCGCAACCTGCCACGCGACGAGCAGCTCAAAGCGCTGGTTCAGCGCCATCTGCAGGCGTTTGAGCTGCAGAGCGCCGTGGTCAACCCCGGTGCAAGCCCTCTTCACACCGCTGCGGTGGCCATCGCCATCATTGACGAAGGCCATGGCGCAGAGCTGCCGGGCTTTGCGCAGCACGCGGAGTGGAGCACGCAGGCCGCCCTGCTGCTGACCATGCGCTCACTGCAATTGCGCAAGCATGCCGGCCAGTGGGCACTGCCCGGCGGGCGCATCGACACGGGCGAGACCGCCGAGCAGGCGGCGCTGCGCGAGATCAATGAAGAGGTCAACCTGTCTCTCGATGCGAGCGCCATCATGGGCCGGCTCGATGACTACGTGACACGCTCGGGGTTTGTGATCACGCCAGTCGTTTTATGGGCGGGAGCGGCGCGCAGCATCTCACCCAACCCGAATGAAGTGGCCAGCGTTCACCGCATCCCCATTGCCGAGTTCTTGCGCGCAGACGCGCCGATGCTGGAGCACATCGCGCAAAGTGAGCATGCCGTGCTGCGCATGCCCGTCGGCCACGCCTGGATCGCCGCACCCACTGCGGCCCTGCTCTACCAGTTCCGTGAGGTTTGCATCGAGGGCCGACACACGCGCGTGTCGCATTTCGAGCAACCGGTGTTTGCGTGGAAGTAAGGCCAGCCCTGCGGCCTCTAAGATCCGCCCGGATCACTGACGGCACCGCCGCCCGTACCGCTGAACTCAAACCAATCCCTGGCATGCGATGAGCAACCGCCATCGCGCTTCTGGTAAACATCTCATGCAAGACAAGACAACGATGAAATCCCTGCGCAGCCTGCTGATGGCGGCCGCTTGCGCCATGGCCGGGTTGCCGGCCTGGGGCGCGATCGAGCTGCAAGACAGCGTCACCTATTTACAAGGTGCGCAGCCCAGCGACAAAGAGTGTGCATGGGAGGCCAACATGGTGTCCGCCACCCTCGCGAGCGCCAGAGGCGCCATCGTGCGGGGCGACAAACCAGCAATGCCGGCAGACACCCGCCTTTCTTTGGCAGTTGTCAGCCTGGGCCTCATCCACAAGACCAGCAAAAGCGATTACCTGGTGGTCATCAGAGCCAACATCGTTCGCAACGGCAAGCTGCTCGCCAGCCGAGACTTCCAGGGCAACGAGTCTTACAAGAACGAGCGGCCTTCCTGCCCTGCCTTGCTGGAGATAAGCACCTCGTTCGGCCAGAACGTCTCTGACTGGGCCACCAAGACATCGCTCATGCCCTGCGGCGACGACTGCGTGGGCATACACCCCGATGAAGTCATCGTCACCGGCGCCGAAATACCCGCAACCGGCCCCGAATCCCTCAACGACACGGTGCGCGACGAATGCGCCTGGCCTACTGCAATGGTGAAGCGCCTGGTCGCGGCTTTCAACGAAAACGACGAGCCACCCCCGCGCGCCAAGCTGGAGGCTCGCGCCATTGACATCGGCAAGTACCCGGGCCGCCGCCTGTTGCTTCGCGTGAAAGAAGTGCACGCGGTGGGCGGCGGCGGCTTGAGCGGCCCGAAATGGATGAGCCTGACCGGTGAGCTATACGACGGCAAGACCCTGGTCGCCAGCTTCGACTCATACACCTCATCTGGCCGGGGCCTCACCACCTGCAGGTCGGTCGATTCACTGAGCGACAGCACCGCCGAGATGATCGTCAACTGGTTGCGCAGCCCCTCCATGGGTGCACAGCTCAGATAAGAGCCAAGGCGCTAGGCCCCGAAGGCTCACACCGGGATCGGTGCACCCGGCTCACCACCGGCCTCATCGGTGATGGCCTGCACTTGGTTGCGGCCAGCGCGCTTGGCGCGGTAGAGGGCTTGGTCGGCGCGCATCAGCAGGCGCGAGGGCTCCTCTCTCGGGCCCTTCCACTCGGCCACGCCGAAGCTGGCCGACATCCACAGCGGCTCGCCCTCGCGCTGCACCTGCTGCGCAGCGAGGCGCGCGCGCAATGTCTCGGCGGTCTGCGCTGCTTGCGACAAGCCCACCCCCGGCAGCAGCACGATGAACTCCTCACCGCCGAAGCGGCCCACATGGTCGGTCTCACGCACGCAGGACTGCAGCAAGACGGCGGTGTGCTTCAGCGCCTGGTCGCCCGCGGCGTGGCCGTGGCGGTCGTTGATGGCCTTGAAGTGATCAATGTCCAGCATCACCACCGCAAAGGTGAGGCCGGTGCGCATGCTGCGGCTGAGCTGCAGGTCGATGGCCTCTTGCATGGCGCGGCGGTTCAGCAGGCCCGTCAACCCATCGTGCCGCGCGCGCCAGCGCAGCTGCTGGATCAGGCGCGCCACCACCATCGCCATCAGCATGGCGTGCAGCATCGCGATCACGGCCACAACGGCCATCGCCGTGCCCACGTTGAGCGAGCTGTTGGACGCGATCTCGGTGACCAGTGCATCGGGCTTCAGTGCCGTGCGCGCGGCACGCCCGGCCGAATTCAACCCCGCGAGCAACAGCGGCACGGCCAGCAACCAGGGGAAGCGCAGGGCCAGCGTGCCGCGGGCATAGCGATACAAGTCCCATGCAGCCCAGAGGTACAGCGCGGCCATGATCAGGTAGTGCAAAACGGCCTGCTCCTGGCGCCACGCCGGGTCGGCACCTATCCACGACGCGAGTGCCGCCGCCACCAGCATGGCCGCGTGCAAGGTGTAGCGGCGCGGCTGCCCCGTGAAGTGCCAGACCCCGTGCTGCAACAGCATCAACCCGGTGATCGCGAACAGCACGGCGGCCATCGGCAACGAGCTGAGGCTGGTTCCCAGGTACAAAAATGCAGCGGCACTGCAGGCGGAGTAGCCCGCCCAGTGCGCGGCGGCGGTACGGGTCTCGGGTATCCACCATGCGCCCAGGGCCCACATGACCGCAGCCACGGCCTGCACCATCGCCAACATCAAGAACGCGATTTCTGACGGCGTCAGGCTCGACATCCCTCGTCACTCCCCCACCCTGTAATTCGTGGATGGCGGTATAGCACGCGGCAGGCCTTGCTCTTGCCGCCCGCCGCCCGGTGGGCTCGCGGCGCCGCCGGGTGTTCAGTGCGCGACAGCAGTATTTTCGCTTTGCGGCCATGATGGTCTGCGATCTTCATCAACCGTTCTGCAAGAGGCAACACTCATGACATCTTCGAACCGTCAGGCCGTCATCGTTTCCTATGCCCGCACCGGCTTGGCCAAAGCCGGCCGAGGCGGCTTCAACAACACGCCGAGCATGACCATGCTGGGCCACGCCATCAAGCACGCGGTGGCGCGATCCAAGGTTGACCCGGCCGAGGTTGAAGACGTGATCGCCGGTTGCGTGGCCGCCTCGGGCAACGTGGCGCGCTCAGGCGGGCTGCTGGCCGGCCTGCCTGTGACCACGGCAGGCATGACACTCAACCGCGCCTGCTCGTCGGGGCTGAACGCCATCGCGATTGCAGCGCACCACATCGTTGAAGGCGGCGCCAACGTCATGGTCGGCTGTGGCGTTGATTCCATCAGCTACCAAGGTGGCGGGGGTGGTGGCACCGACGCAAGCCTGACCGACACGCACCCCGCGATCTGGATGCCAATGATCGACACCGCCGACATCGTGGCGCAGCGCTACGGTTTGAGCCGCGAGTACCAAGACGAATACTCGCTGCGCTCGCAGCAGCTGATGGCGGCGGCGCAAAAGGCCGGCAAGTTTGCCGACGAAATCATTTCAGTGAAAACCCGCATGAAGCTGGTCGACAAGGTCACCAAGGCCGAGTCGTTCGTTGACGTGACCGTTGACCGCGACGAGTGCAACCGACCCGACACCACGCTGGAAGGCCTGGCCAAGCTGGAGCCGGTGCGCGGCGCGGGCAAGTTCGTCACCGCCGGCAATGCCAGCCAGCTGTCTGATGGTGCGGCGGCCGTGGTGATGATGGAAGCAAAAGAGGCCGAGCGCCGCGGCCTCCAGCCTCTGGGCCTCTTCAAGGGCTGGGCTGTGGCCGGCTGCGAGCCCGACGAGATGGGCATAGGCCCGGTGTACGCCATTCCGCGCCTGCTCGAACGCCACGGCCTGAAGATCGACGACATCGATCTCTGGGAGCTGAACGAAGCCTTTGCCAGCCAGTGCCTGTACTCACGCGACAAGCTGGGCATCAACCCCGACATCTACAACGTCAACGGGGGTTCGATCTCGATCGGCCACCCCTTCGGCATGACCGGCGCACGCCTCACCGGCCACGCCCTGCTCGAAGGCAAACGCCGCGGCGCCAAGCACGTGGTGGTGTCGATGTGCATAGGCGGCGGCATGGGAGGCGCGGGGCTGTTCGAAGTGCTGTAGTCATTGCAGCGGCCACTCACCCCGAGGTATCGAAGGGCCGTGATTTTTAGAAAAAACAGGAGACAAACACCATGACCACATCCAGCAGCGCCGGCACCTTCACCGTCGAAGGCGACATCGGCATCCTCACCATCGACTACCCACCGGTCAATGCCCTGTCGCAAGCCACGCGACAGGGCATCGTCGAAGGCATGCAGGCGGCCAACGCCAACGCGGCCGTCAAGGCAGTGGTGTTCATCTGCGCCGGCCGCACCTTTCTGGCCGGTGCCGACATCACCGAGTTCGGCAAGCCGCCCAAGGCCCCCGGCCTGCGCGAGGTGCAAGACCTGATCGAGAACTGCGCCAAGCCTGTCATCGCGGCCATCCATGGCACCGCCCTGGGCGGCGGGCTGGAAGTGGCCATGTGCTGCCACTACCGCGTGGCCGTGCCCAGCGCCAAGTGCGGCCTGCCCGAAGTGCTGATCGGTGTGCTGCCCGGCGCCGGTGGTACCCAGCGCCTGCCGCGCCTCGTGGGGGTGGAAAAGGGGCTGGACATGATCGTCAACGGCACGCATGTGCCCGCGCCCGAATGCCTGGCGATGGGTCTTGTGGATGAGCTGGTGCCTGAAGGCGAGCTGCGGGCCGGCGCCATTGCGTTTGCCCGCAAGGTCATCGCCGAGAAACGCCCGCTGCGCAAGGTGCGCGACAACGACGACAAGCTGATCGCCGCCCGCGGCAAGCCCGAGATCTTTGCCAATGTGCGCAAGACCAACGCGAAGAAGTTTCGCGGCCTGCCCGCACCCGAGGCCTGCATCCAGTGCGTGCAAGCCGCGGTCAACGGCAGCTTCGACGACGGCCTGGACACCGAGCGCCGCTTGTTCGCCGAGCTGGTCGCGGGCGTGCCCTCGATTGCGCAGCGCTATGCCTTCTTTGCGCAGCGCGAGGCCGCCAAGATCCCTGGCATTCCGCCTGACACACCCATCGTCGAGGTGAAAAAGGTAGGCATCATCGGCGCAGGCACCATGGGCGGGGGCATCGCGATGAACTTCGCCAACGTCGGCATACCGGTCACGCTGGTGGAGACGGCACAAGCCGCGCTCGATCGTGGCCTCGGGGTCGTGCGCCGCAACTACGAAAACTCGGCCAAGCGCGGCCGCTTCACCACCGAAGAGGTGGAGAAACGCATGGCGCTTCTGACCGGCTCGCTCGACATGGAATCATTGGCCGACTGCGACCTGGTGATCGAAGCCGTGTTCGAAAACATGCCGGTCAAGAAAGACATTTTCGGCAAACTCGACCGCATCGTGAAGCAAGGTGCCGTGCTCGCGTCAAACACTTCGGCGCTGAACCTCGACGAGATCGCCACGGCCGCGTCGTCACGGCCCGAAGCCGTGGTCGGCCTGCACTTTTTCTCGCCGGCCAACGTGATGAAGCTGCTGGAAGTGGTGCGAGGCGCGAAGACCTCGAACACCGCGCTGGCCACCGCCATGCAATTGGGCAAGAAGATCGGCAAGGTCGCCGCGTTGTCGGGCGTGTGCCCGGGCTTCATCGGCAACCGCATCCTCGCAGCGCGTGGCGCACAAGCGGCCGCAATGATGATGGAAGGCGCAATGCCCTGGGACATCGACAAAGTGCTCTACGACTTCGGCATGCCGATGGGCCCCTACCAGATGAGCGACCTCGCCGGCCTGGACCTGGGCTGGAGCCGCGAGACCAGCCATGGCCCCACCATCCGCGAGGTGCTCTGCGAGATGGATCGCCGCGGCCAGAAGACCAGCGCAGGCTATTACGACTACGACGAGGCACGCAACGCCAAGCCGAGTGAGGTCACGCGCAAGATCATCCTCGACTTCATGGCGAAGGAAGGCCGTACGGCGCGTGAGGTGAGCGCGCAAGAGATTCTTGAGCGCTGCACCTATGCCATGGTCAATGAGGGCGCCAAGATTCTTGAAGAAGGCATTGCGATACGCGCATCAGACATCGACGTGGTGTGGCTCAACGGCTATGGCTGGCCGGTATACCGCGGGGGCCCGATGTTCTATGCCGACACCGTGGGCCTGGCCACCGTGGTGGCCAAGCTGAAGGACTATGGCGACCGCATGGGCGCCAACTTCACGATCTCGCCACTGCTTGAAAAGCTGGCCGCCGAAGGCAAGAGCTTCGTGCGCTGACAAACCGCTACGTCATACGACTTTCAGTAGAGCCCGAATAGGAGACAAACATGGACCTGAGCTACTCCCCCGAAGAACTCGCTTTCCGCGACGAGGTTCGCGCCTGGCTAGACACCAACCTGCCCGCCGACATCGCCCACAAGATGCAGCAGCACCGTGAGCTGAGCAAGGCCGACATCATGCGTTGGCACAAGATTCTGGCCGCCAAAGGCTGGTCGGTGCCGCACTGGCCCGAAGAATTGGGCGGCACGGGCTGGAACATCACCCAGCGCTACCTTTACCAAGAACAGTTTGGCCTCTCGGGCGCGCCCGGGCTGCCCCCCTTCGGGCCCAGCATGTGCGCCTCGGTGCTCATGCACTTCGGCACGCCAGAGCAGAAAGCGCGCTTCTTGCCACGCATGCGCGACGGGGTCGACTTCTGGGTGCAGGGCTACTCTGAGCCCGGCGCTGGCTCCGACCTGGCGGCGGTAAAAACACGCGCAGAGCGCCGCGGTGACCACTACCTCGTCAACGGCCAGAAAATCTGGACCACGCTGGGCCACTACGGCGACTGGATCTTCTGCCTGGGGCGCACAGATTCCACCTCTGCGCGCCGGCAAGAAGGCATCAGCTTCTTGCTGATCGACATGGCCACACCCGGCATCACGGTGCGCCCGCTGATCCTGATGGACGGCGGCCACGAGGTGAACGAAATCTTCTTCGACGACGTGAAGGTGCCGGTCGAGAACCTCGTCTTCGAAGAAAACAAGGGCTGGACGGTGGCCAAGTACCTGCTGGGTCACGAACGCATGGGCTCGGGCAACGTGGGCGGCAGCAAGCGCTTGCTGGCCGAGCTGAAGCAGATCGCCACGCGCGAGCACAAGAGCGGCAAGCCGATCATTGAAGATCAGCGCTTTCGCGACAAGCTGAGCCGCATCGAGATCGACCTTGATGCGCTGGAGCTCACCTCCATGCGCTTTCTCGACAAGATGCGCCGCAGCGGCCAGCCGCCGGGGGCCGATGTGTCAATCCTGAAGATCCGCGGCACCGAGATCTTGCAGGCGATCACCGAGCTGACCGTGCAGGCCCTGGGGCCCACGGCGCAACCCTTTCGCGCCATCGACGGCGAAGAACTCGACCCCACGCTCACCAGCGTGACACCGCGCTACCTGAACTACCGCAAGGCGAGCATTTACGCCGGCTCCAACGAAGTTCAGCGCAACATCATCGCCAAAGCCACGCTGGGCCTTTGAGCCTGCAGCCCCACGGAGCACGACATGAATTTCGACCTCACAGACGAGCAACAACAACTGGCCGACTCGGTGCGCAAGTACCTAGGCAACGCCTATGGTTTCGAGGCCCGCAAGGCCATTCTTCAATCGGCCACTGGCCTTGGCGCCAATGTGTGGGCCGCCTTCGCCGAGCTTGGCCTGACCGCCATGACATTGCCCGAGGCCGACGGCGGCTTCGGCGGTGGCGCCACCGACTTGATGGCCGTGATGCAGGCCTGTGGTGAAGCGCTGGTGGTCGAGCCGCTGCTCGACAACGTGGGCCTGGCTGGCCGTTTGCTGGCACGCGCTGGCAACGAGGCCCAGCGCGGCGCCTGGCTGCCGGGGCTGGCCGATGGCACGGTGCAGCTCGCCTTCGCGAGCCTGGAGCCGGGGCGCCGCTACGAGCTTGATCCGCACGCCACCACCGTTACCAGCAACACAGACGGCTGGGTCTTGAACGGCGAGAAGAGCATGGTCATCGGCGCGCCTTCAGCCACGCGGCTCATCGTGTCGGCCAGCAACGGCAACGGCGCCAGCCTCTTCCTGGTCGATCCGAAGGCAGCGGGTGTCTCGCTCAAGGCCTACCGCACGGTCGATGGGCTGCGCGCGGCAGACATAAGCTTCAGCCACGTGAAGCTGGGCGCTGACGCGCTGCTCGGCACATTGGGCGAGGCCCTGCCGCTGATAGAAGACGCCACCGACTTCGCCACCGCCTTGCTCTGCGCCGACGCTGTGGGCGCCATGCAGAGCGCCTGCGACGCCACACTTGAGTACCTGAAAACGCGCAAGCAATTCGGTGTGCCCATAGGCTCATTCCAGGCGTTGCAGCACCGCATGGTCGACATGGTGATCGCCACCGAAGAGGCGCGCTCGATGGCCATCCTGGCGGCCGCCAAGATGGACGACGCGACCCTCAGCGCCAGCGAGCGTGCGCGGGCCGTGTCATCTGCCAAGGTGAAGATCGCCGACGCCGCGCAGCGGGTCAGCCAAGAGTCTGTGCAGCTGCACGGCGGCATGGGCATGACCGAAGAGCTGAAGGTGTCGCACACCTTCCGGCGCTTGACCATGGCGACGCAGCGCTTCGGCGATGTGGATCACCATTTGGAAAGGTACGCGGCCTTGGGGTGAGCGCGCTCGGGCTTGCATTGCCAACAAGCACCCAGCCTGCCGAGAAGTGCACATACCGCGGCACTTCACGCTACAGGGTGCGTCGCAACGGCCGATAGCACGCCATATGGTCATCCATTGCAACCCTGGCGGTCCCCATGCCCGTTGTTCAAGTCTTCTACATCAGCCGCTGCGCCCCAGCGGTGACGCCCACTGACGTTAGACGCATCGTAGGCAGCTCACAGCTGCGCAACCGCAGGCGCCAGTTGACGGGCCTGCTCGCCTACAGCGGCCGCCATTTTGCGCAGGTGGTGGAAGGCAGCGCCACCGAGGTCGATGAGCTGCTGCGCAGCATCGCCGCCGACTCGCGGCATACCGAGATGAAGGTGCTGCAGCGACTGGAAGGCGTGCCGCGCCAGTTTGAAAACTGGTCTATGCACCTGCTGGACAGCATGTCGCGCGCGGACCAGATCGAAGGCCTGTTCGAAACCGAGGCAGGGCCCTTTCCCAAGGGCGCTGCGGTTGAACTGCTACTCGCCATTGCGGCCGATGCCGAGTACCAAAGGTCGGACGACATGATGCCCTGATGGCACGCGGCGCTCAGCGCCGCAGGCGGCTCTCAACGTAGAGAGCCCTCGTGCCTCTTACTTCGCAGCAGATGCTGCAGATGCAGCGGCAGAAGCCGCAGGTGCGGCAACAGCTGGCGCGGCGGCGAGCTCTATCTTGGCCGCGGCCTTCAACGCATCAATCTGCTTCTTCACGTTTTGCTGCAGCAGCTGCTGGCTCATCTGCGCCTTGACAGCTTCCAGAGGGGGGGCTTCGGTCGCGCGCTTGTCTTCCAGCAGGATCACGTGGTAGCCAAACTGCGTCTTCACCGGTTCTTCGGTGAACTTGCCCTTCTCCAGCTTGCTCAGCGCAGCGCCAAACTCGGGCACCATTCTTTGCGCGTCAAACCAGCCCAGGTCGCCGCCGCTGGCCTTGGAGCCAGCGTCTTTGGTCTTCTCTTTTGCCAGCTTCTCAAACGCAGCCGGCGTCTTCTTGAGCGTGGCGATGATGGCCTTGGCATCGGCTTCTTTCTCGACCAAGATGTGCCGCGCCTTGTACTCGGTACCAGCCGTCGTTGCCTTCATGCGCTCGTACTCGGCCTTCAGCATGTCGTCGGTGATCGGGTTCTTCTTCACATAGTCTTCGATATAGGCGTTGGCCAGCGCCGACTGCCTGATCGTGGTCATCTGCTCCACAAACTCGGGCGACTTGTCCAGGCCTTGCTTGGCAGCCTCTTGTGCCACCACCGTTTGCAGCACGAGGCTGTCGACCAAGGCCTTGCGCGCCTCGGGCGACACCGGCTGGCCACCGCTGCGCTGCTTGATGACCATGTCGACTGCCCCTTGCGAGATGACGGTGCCGTTGACGGTTGCCTCGGCCGGGGTGCTGGCGCCGGCAGCCGCCGGCTTGTCTTCTTTGCCCCCATTGCAAGCACTGAGTGCCAACAGGGAAACGGCGCTGGCCAGAAGGAGGCCGGATTTGAGGGTTCGCATGGAGAGGTACTCGGTCGGGTTGAAAAACCCTGGAGTATCGCAACTGCCGAGCAGCCCCTGCCCAGCCTCCCCGCGCGGCACCTTCATCTGATCATTCCGCTGAAAGGCCTGCAGCAGCGCGCGGCCCTCTGATCAAGCGTCCGGTGCGGCGGGCACGGTGGTCGCACGGCGGTGCGTCGGGGGCCTCGGTACTTTTTGGGCCACTATCGCCGGCCCTTTGCTGGCGCGGTAATGGTCGTAGGCCTTTTTGGCGAGGCCCGAGGTGATGGCAAAGACGATCAGCTTGCGCAGCAGCATGGGAGGCTCCTGGTTGATTGCGGGAAGCCAAAAAATATCAACGGAGCAGGCTGACCGGAATAGGGAGTTGGCGCGAGCAGGGGTAGGCGCATGCCTACGGGGTTTGAGAGCCCCTGTTGAGCACCGCAGCGCCTCTACTCCAGCAGATCGGCGTCGAACTCCATCAGCACGCTGGCCAGCTCCAGGCTGCGCCACAGCGCCGGTGGCATCTCCAGGATGGCCTCAGGCGTGCGAGCTTGCGACACCCAGGCGCTGATCTCGGCATGCTGGTGGGTGGAGAGCAGCTTCAGCTTCAACATTTCATCGAGTGTTTGCATGGCGCCATTCAACACGCATTCCCCATGCCAGGGTGCCGTATGGGCATGGTTCTTGAAGGCAACCACGCCAACGGCGGCACACTGAATCTTGACTCAGGGGAGCGTGAACGCCGTGAGGTCTGCCCAAAGGTAGGAGAGATAGGCCTCTCGACCCTTGGGCATGCGGCACGCCTCCAACAAGCCGACGCACTGCCTTCTTGCCCATATGTTGGCGGCCAACCAATCGTCGATGGGCGCGCCGGCGGCTTGCGCGAGCAGGCCGGGCAGGAAGACGAGATCCAAGGCACGCGGCGTCTCTGGCCGCACCTCTGGCCGCACCTCTGGCCGCACCTCTGCCGGCGCCCGTTCGGGCCGGTTGCTCGACACCTCGTACCAGGTCTGGTACCGGGCTGGCACCGTGCCGGTCTGCGTCGGCAGCGACCGCATGCGTTCTCTCAGGCTGATCGCGTTGGCGAACGGGGGTTGGTGATCGCCGAACCACGCGAGCACCGCGGGCCTTGGCGTCCCGAGAACTGCCGCGCGGGTGAGTTTCAGTTCGCGCTCGAACTCCCGGCTGCGCCACAGGTAGTCGGCGACGCTGCGGGCTTCGTCTGCGGCAGTGAACGCCCTGGACACTTCGGCGACGAGTTCGGCCGGTACCCGTTCCATCCTCACGCCATGCTCTGCATGGTTGAAGATGGTGAGAGCAAACAGAAATATCGGCTGATCGCGCTTGCGCTCGAGCGCCAGAACGCGTCGCGCGGCTTCATGCACCAGCCCATCGGGAGTGCCCCAGTCCTCAGGCAGGCCCAGTTGCGAAGCGTCGAGAAATTCGTCGAAGCCGTATCCGGCATACGCGTTGCGGCCATTCATCATGTCGCCACGTGTCGGGTACAAAGCGACCGTGCGGTAGCCGGCTGCCTTCAGCGACCGCACGAAGGAACGGTTGACGTGAGGCGCAATGCTGAACGGCGCGAACTCGCCCGCCGGGCCGAACACGTCGTGCGGAACACCAGTCGCGAACGCGAACTCAGACGACCAAGTGCCGCCGCCGAAGACGTGCACTTGCAGCGGCCCGTGCGCGACCGTGCGGGTGCTGGCGCCGAATGCATCCAGTTTGCAAAGCGTGGCGGGGCAGCCTGCAAGGGTCGCTGGGTTGAATTGACTCTCCTGGAGAAAAACGACGATGTCGGCGGGCCCGGTTTTGCCCCCGGCGGAAACAAGCTTCAGGCTGTCTTGCCGGAAGGCCGTGGTGTCGGTGTATTCAACGTCCCAGCGAGGTTCCAGAGACGCCGTTGCAAAGAAGGCAACAGCCGGCCGTTGGAGCAGGCCCTCAACGACAAACCATGCACCTGAGGTGCTCAGCCTGGCCACCTCTTTCGCAAAGAGGCCTCCGCTGTGCGCGACGAGAAGCGCGGCCAGCGCCGCGGCCGTGACCGGCGCCGGCCAGCCCACGCGGCGGCCCGGTGGGTTCCATCGCCAGGCCAGGATGCAGCCCCCGATCGCAAGGCCTACGGCCGCCGCCGCGTACCAGACAAGCGTCGGCTGGGTCGCCAGCACGCCAACGTTGTCTGCGAACTGCCGAAAGAAAAACCGAAGGTCTTGCCACGTCAGCGGCGTGCCAGCGAACTGCTGCTTGAGGCGGATGCCTGCGAGCAGCAGCGCGGCCGCCATGCTGCCTGCCACGGCAGCGAAGCGCGGCCGCATGGTGAGGAGGTACACCACCAGGCACGCCACCAACAAGGCGTGCGAGCCGACTTCGGCATCGACCCAGCGACCGAAGAGCGGCGGGAGGGCCAGGGCGATGGCGTCACCCAGCCGCCGCCGGCCGATGTAGGCCACCAACGCACCCGCCGCGGAAAGCCCGAGCGGGGCGTCCAGGAATGGCCATGCGTGAGGCGCGAGGAAGAAGGCACCGCAGATCAGCAGCAGCAGCGCGCAGAGGGCCAGTTGCGTGGGCAGGCGGCTTGGCGCGATGGCTTCCAGCTTCGCGATCAGCGACCGGCAGGGGCCCCGCCTTCGGGTGTCCGGCGACTGCTGGCCGTTCCTTCGGGCCGCTGCCGGGGGAGCGTTGCGCTTGCGCGCCGCGGCGAGAAACCGGGCGATGATTTTGCGATGCATGGAAGGGAGTCGGTGGTCGCGGATCAACTGCACGGCAGTTTCGCACGCGACCCCCATGCCGTCAGGCGATCAGACCGCACGCAGAAGGAGGCTTGGGGCTCGATTGGCCGTACTCGTCACCAGTGCCTACCGCAGCCCGGGATCTGCCCACAGCGCGGCCAACCATGCGCGGCGCCCTTGCACCTGAAGACGCTCCTCATTAAACTAGTCATTCAACTAGTCATTTGAGGTGCGAACATGAACTACTGGCCAGTACAGGATGCAAAGGCGCGCTTCAGCGAACTGCTCGACGCTTGTGTGAGCGAAGGGCCGCAGGTGGTGACCCGGCGCGGCACGGAGACTGCCGTTCTCGTGCCCATCGCAGAGTGGAACCGCGTGCGTGAGTCTGCGCGGCCGACGCTCAAGGCCTTGCTGTTATCAGATGCCGGCCGCACGGGCCTGGAGCTGCCGCCTCGCGGGCGGGCCCGGCGGCGCGCACCAGCAGGTCTTTGAGGGCAGCCATGTACCTTCTTGACACCAACATCGTCTCGGAGCTTCGCAAGCCGCGCCCGCATGGCGGCGTGCTCGCCTGGCTGCAAAGCGTGCCCGACGCCGACCTTCGCTTGTCTGCGGTGACGCTGGGCGAGATACAAGCAGGCATCGAGTTGACGCGCGAACAAGACGCCACCAAAGCCGCAGAGATCGAGGCCTGGGCCGATCAGGTCGAAGCGACCTACGGCGTGCTGCCCATGGACGCAGCCGTCTTTCGTGTGTGGGCCAAGCTCATGCACAAGCAGACCGACACGGTTTACGAAGACGCCATGATCGCGGCGACGGCTCGGGTGCACCACCTCACGGTGGTGACGCGCAATGTGCGGGACTTCAAGCGGTTCAAGGTGCCGGTGATCAATCCGTTTGTGAGTTGACTGAAGCGACGACACTTCCAGGCAAAAGGCAAGACCCGACCAGACCCGACCCCGACTTGCGAGTGCATTAATTCGGGTTCGTGTAGCGCTCGAACCGCTCAGGAGTTGAATCCAGCCAAGCGAGATAGCCTGAACTGTCCTCACTGCAGTTCAGCTTAGAAACGTATCCAGCACCAGAGTCGACCCGACCTTGTTCGACCCGGATCGCCCGAGAACCACTCGGGTCGTAGAAGGTTCCCCTTATCTCTACGGTTTCTTCATTTAGGAAATGCACCCAGAGCAAATTGGAACCATCTTTGCCCTTCACCATCAGCAAGGAGTTGTCTCGCTTGCGAACAGGGCTATGTTGCGCATCAATTGAGTAGTTATTGCCCTTGTCAAGCCGTGCAACGAGAACCCCCCGCTCGTTGTAGATGTTCGCGTAGACATCAAGGAAGCCCTTCGGCCCCCAGTCTGCCTCCAAGACCATGCGAATGGGAGCAACGCGCCTGAAAGGCTCATATCCGACGCCATTCTCGTTTTCAAAGAAGCCAGACATCGGCGGACGGACGTCAGAATCGGCGACAGGTGGACCTGCGGCCCGAGCAACAAGAGCGAACCCTAAGAGCTTCACTCGCCCCGGTTTAGTTAGAAGCCAAATATTGCTTCCGAAGATGACACGCAAGGTTCGCGCAGGAGAAGGGGAGCGCCTAGAGGCACATTGCTGCGCGCTCTCAGGCGTCGGAAGACCCGCATGATTCAAGTTGCCTGTACGGTCTTGCGTCTCTTGGGCGGGAATCAGGCTCTTAACCCACGGTGGCATCCAAGGAAGAAGTACCAAGTAGGCAAGGAGGATCGATCCAAAAACGAAGACGGTCCATACGCTGCCCTTCAGCCAGGCGATGCCTTTTGCAGCAGAGCGCAGGCGGTCAACGATCTGTCTTGTCATTGCGGCTCCAATAATCTTGCGACTCAAAATCGCTGCTTGAGGTCTCCGGTCATTGCACCCTCACGAAGCACCCACGCGAAGGTAACGTCAGGTCTTGTCTATTGCTTTCAGTCTGCTTGTCAGCAACGACTCTAGTCGCCCTCCAACGCCAAACACCTTGCTGCAACCGCAGTGGCCATCGCCCGGCCTCGCACGGCGCCTCATCCAATGAATTGCAAACGCATTGGAGTCAAAACCCACTGGGGTCAGGCTTGCCTTTGCCTGCACCACGCATCCTTGATTGCCATCGCACTAGGGATCTCGCGCAGTCGGATCGAATGGGAAACCGCAGGCTCAATGTGCGCTTGAGTCTCGGTGCGGCCCAAGGGGTGTTGCCTTTTGCCTGCACCACCACGCATCCTAGATTGCCATCGCAGCTCGCCCAGCCTGATCACATCGACAAGAGAGGCACAGCAAACGCCTTGGCGACATTCAGATTATGCGCAGCCAATCGCCTGATCTCGGGTGACACCGGGGCACTGAGTTTTTCCGTCTGTACAGACCGCCAGAAGCGCTCAGCAGCCAGGGCGGCTCGTTCCCAGACTTCTGGCTGCGGGCCGATGGTGCCGATCTTCGGTTCAATGGGCGTGAGGTCAGGGTCCACCCCGCCGCCGATGGACGCGTAGCGCATGGGCAGGATGTCGTAGGCCGGCGCGATGCCCTGGTACTCACCGTTCTCGTCGATCAGCAGCGAGATGTTTTCGAAGTGCCGGTCGGTGTTGCCGATGAGTTCGCTGAAGGCCGCCATGGTGTCGACGTGCCTGGCGTCTTCAGGCGTCAGGTACTTCGCCTGCTCGCAACGCGCCGCGAACTCCGACCATGAGTCGCGCATTCCGAAGAACTCATCGTCGACCGAGCCGGCCGAGAGCATGCCCACCCGACCGGTCAGCCCTACCCGGTCGAAGCGCACAACTTCCAGAAAAACAAAGTCGCCAGCCACCAGCAACTGCGTCTGCGCCGAGGGCACACCCACCTCTTGCAACGCACGCAGGGCCAGGTGCTCTAGCGGCAGCAGCGCCGCCATCCGGCTGCCACGCTTGGCGAACTTCACAATGACATGGCCCGTGTCTTCGGTCAGGCCCAAGAACTTGGGCTGCTCGCCGCCCGCGCTCGATCCATACGCCGCAGCCTTGAGCGCCGACGCCATGGCCACGTAGTGCGCGAGTTTCTCGGCAAGAGGAATCGGCGCCGCAGCGCGAAGCTCCATCTCCTTGTGCAGCGAGACATCGCCGAACACCAGATTGCCCGGCAGGTTCAAGCCCTGCGTGAAGAGATAGGCGACCCGGTGCTCGTCACCCCAGTCCTTGAGGCTGACGGGGAAGGGCTGCGACTGAGCCGCCGCTTGCGCCAGCTGCCGCCCCAGAAAGCCGGAGGGCGCAGCAAAGGCCATGTAGGGCGGCAAACCTTCGTAGAGCGTAGTGACCTTGCCCACCCGTTCCAGCGTGGCGCCGCCGGCCAGGAACTCGACGTCTGCGAACGGCCGGATATGGCCCTGGCCGAGATAGCGGTGGATGTGTTGCCGCGGATGCAGGCCCATCGGCAGCTGCCGCAGCAGCGCGTACAGCGGCGTTCGTTGCCCTGTGACCCTGAAACTGGTCACGGTTTTCGACATGGCCTGAATAGTTCGTGACAGCGTGGGTTGGCTGATCCCGAGTGCAGCGGTCAACTGCGAAGCCGCCTTCGGCCCAGCTGATAGCGCAAGCTCTATCGCACGGCCCAAGCCATCGCGAGTGAAGGGGGATTGACGGTCCACAAGAATTCCATGTGAATAATTCGATGAATTTTACATGGATAGCTATTGGTTCGTCAGGCCCTGGTCAAAACCGGCCTCAACGCCGCCCCCGTGTGGCTCGCTTTCACCTTCACCAGTGAGTTCGGATCAGTGGCCGCCACAACCTTCCCCCCAGCCGCCCCGCCCTCCGGCCCCATGTCGATCACCCAATCGGCCTCGGCGATCACATCGAGGTCGTGCTCGATCACCACCACGCTGTGCCCGCCGTCCACCAGGCGGTGCAGCACGCGAATGAGCTTCTCGACGTCGGCCATGTGCAGGCCCACCGTGGGTTCATCGAGCACATACAAAGTGTGCGGCGCCTTGTTGCCGCGACGGCCCACGTCGTCGCGCACCTTGGTCAGCTCGGTGACGAGCTTGATACGTTGCGCTTCGCCGCCGCTCAGCGTGGGTGACGGCTGGCCGAGCGTGAGGTAGCCCAGGCCCACGTCTTTCATCAACTGCAACGGGTGCGCAATGTGCGGCATGCTGGCAAAGAACTCCACCGCTTCGTCGATCTCCATTTGCAGCACGTCGCCAATGCTCTTGCCACGCCACGTGACCGCCAGCGTCTCGGCGTTAAAACGCTGGCCGTGGCACACATCGCACAGCAGCTTCACGTCGGGCAGGAAGCTCATCTCGATGGTGCGCATGCCCTGCCCTTCGCAGCCCGCACAACGGCCCTCGCCGGTGTTGAAGCTGAAGCGGTTGGGCGCGTAGCCGCGCGCTCTTGACTCCAGCGTCTCGGCAAAGAGCTTGCGGATCACGTCCCAGAAACCGATGTAGGTGGCGGGGCACGAGCGCGGTGTCTTGCCGATGGGCGTCTGGTCAACTTCGAGCACCCGGTCAATGAAACCCCAGCCTTCGATGCTGTCGCAGCCCTGCCACTTGGGCTTGCCGCCCTTGCTGTTGATGAACAGCAGGTTGGCCAGCAACACGTCGCGTGCAAGCGTGCTCTTGCCGCTGCCGCTGACACCCGTGACTGCCACCAGCCGGCGCAGTGGCACGTCGACCGTCACCTGCTGCAGGTTGTGGAGCGAAGCGCATCTGATCGTCAGCGGGCCCTTTTTTTCGCGGTCTTTGGTGAACACCTCGTCAGAGATCACACGCCGCGCTTGCAGCGGGTGCTTGAGCGGGTGCGCGAGGAAACGGCCGGTCACCGACTCGGCCTGCGCCGACACCTCGGCCACCGTGCCTTGCGCCACCAGGCGGCCGCCACGTTTGCCGGCGCTGGGGCCGATGTCGATGATGTGGTCGGCACGGCGAATGGTGTCTTCGTCGTGCTCCACCACCACCAGCGTGTTGCCCTTGTCGCTCAAGCCTTGCAGCGCGTTGAGCAGTACCTTGTTGTCGCGCGGGTGCAGGCCGATGGTGGGCTCGTCGAGCACGTAGCACACACCTTGCAGGTTGCTGCCGAGTTGTGCGGCCAGTCGGATGCGTTGCGCCTCGCCACCGCTGAGCGTGGGCGCGGCGCGGTCGAGCGTGAGGTAACCCAGGCCCACTTCTTCCAGGAACTCCAGGCGGTTGCGGATCTCAACGATCACGTCGCGCGCGATCTCGGCATCGCGGCCCTTGAGCTTCAAGGCTTCGATCCAGATGCGGCAATCGGCCACCGACCACTGTGCGATGGCCGAGATGGCGTGGTCTTCGAAGGTGACGGCGCGTGAGGCCTTGTTCAGGCGGGTGCCGCTGCAAGCGGGGCACGGCTCGTCGACCACACCTTCGACCTCCCTCTCTTCAGACGGGAAGCTCTGCTCGCGGCCTTTGGTGTCGTCATCGCGAATGGAATCGTCATACGCCTTGCGTTGCTCGCGGGTGAGCGCGAGGCCGGTGCCCACGCACAGGGTGCACCAGCCGTGCTTGCTGTTGTAGCTGAACATGCGCGGGTCAAGCTCGGCGTAGCTGTCACCGCAGGTGGGGCAGGCGCGCTTGGTCGAAAACACCTTCACCGTGCCCAGCTTGCGTGTGGGCGTGCCGGCGATCATGGCGCCCTTCAGGCCGGTGAGTGGCGCCAGCAGGTGCATCACGCCCTTGCCCACGTCGAGCGCCTTGGCCAGCAGGTTGCGCAGGCCAGCTTCGTTGTCGGCGCTGACCACGATGTCGCCCACCGGCAGCTCCAGCGTGTGCTCCTTAAAACGGTCGAGCCGCGGCCACGGGTCGACGGGCAAGAAGTCACCATCAACACGCAGGTGCGTGTGGCCGCGTGCCTTGGCCCACTTGGCGAGGTCGGTGTACACACCCTTGCGGTTGACCACCAACGGCGCGAGCAGGCCCACGTGTTCGCCCTTGTGGTCGCGCAACAATTGAGCCGCAATGCTCTCGGCGCTTTGGGGTTTGACGGGCGAGCCGTCTTTCACGCAATGTTGCAGGCCGAGCTTCACGTAGAGCAGGCGCAGGAAGTGCCACACCTCGGTGGTGGTGGCCACCGTGCTCTTGCGGCCACCGCGGCTCAAGCGCTGCTCGATGGCGACAGTGGGCGGGATGCCATACACCGCATCCACCTCGGGCCGGCCTGCGGGTTGCACGATGCTGCGGGCATAGGCGTTGAGCGATTCGAGGTAACGGCGCTGGCCTTCGTTGAACAAGATGTCGAAGGCGAGCGTGCTCTTGCCCGAGCCGCTCACGCCGGTGATCACACTGAACTTGCCGCGCGGGATGTTCACGTCCATCGACTTCAGGTTGTGCTCGCGGGCGTTGACGATGCGGATCGACTCGTCGGCCAATGCGCGCTCTCGCACCGGCCTGAGCGCGTACTGCAGCGGCACGCCTTCTTCCACCGCATGACCGTCGAAGCCCAGCGCGTGGTCGTAGTCGCGCAGCGCCCTGGCGGTGTGCGAGCTCGGATGGCGCTTCACC
>NZ_JBKJOQ010000076.1:0-8098 GCF_046595475.1 Rhizobacter sp. | reverse complement strand
GCGCAAGGTGACACCGGGCTGCATCTGACCCTTGAAGCGCACCAGCACCGACTCGGGCATGTCCAGCGGCATAACCCCGGTGGCCGCGGCGAACGCGACCAGACCGGAACCGGCCGGGAAACTAATACCTATCGGGAAACGGGTGTGGCTGTCGCCGCCAGTGCCGACGGTGTCGGGCAACAACATGCGGTTGAGCCAGCTGTGGATGATGCCGTCGCCCGGCCGCAGGCTGATGCCGCCGCGCGTGCTGATGAAGTCCGGCAACTCGTGGTGCATCTTCACGTCGACCGGCTTGGGGTAAGCCGCGGTGTGGCAGAACGACTGCATCACCATGTCGGCGCTGAAGCCTAGGCATGCCAGGTCTTTCAGCTCGTCGCGCGTCATGGGGCCGGTGGTGTCTTGTGACCCCACGCTGGTCATGCGCGGCTCGCAGTAGGTGCCGGGGCGCACGCCGACCTGTTCGCCGTTGACGACCGGCAGGCCGCAGGCCTTGCCGACCATTTTTTGCGCGAGCGAGTAGCCCTTCTTGGTGTCGGCCGGGTTTTGCGGCAGGCGAAAGAGGGTGGAGGGCGGCAGGCCCAGCGCTTCACGCGCCTTGGCGGTGAGGCCGCGGCCGATGATCAGCGGAATGCGGCCACCGGCACGCACTTCGTCGAACAGCACCTCGCTCTTGACCTTGAATTCGGCAATGACCTTGCCGTCTTTCAGCGCACGGCCTTCGTAGGGGCGCAGTTCGACCACGTCACCCATGTTCATCTGGCTCGCATCGAGCTCGATGGGCAGGGCGCCGGCGTCTTCCATGGTGTTGTAGAAGATCGGGGCGATCTTGGTGCCCAGGCACACGCCACCAAAGCGCTTGTTGGGAACAAAAGGAATGTCTTCGCCGGTGAACCACAGCACCGAGTTGGTGGCCGACTTGCGCGATGAACCGGTGCCGACCACGTCACCCACGTAGGCCACCAGATTGCCCTTGGCGCGCAGGTCTTCGATGAACTTGATGGGGCCGCGCTTGCCGTCTTCTTCTGGGGTGATGCCGTCGCGCTTGTTCTTCAGCATGGCCAGCGCGTGCAGCGGGATGTCGGGGCGGCTCCAGGCGTCGGGCGCGGGCGACAGGTCATCGGTGTTGGTCTCGCCAGTCACCTTGAAGATGCCGACGGTGATGCTTTGCGGCACTTCGGGGCGCGAGGTGAACCACTCGGCGTCGGCCCAGCTTTGCAGCACCGACTTGGCGTTGACGTTGCCCTTGTCGGCCTTGTCTTTCACGTCATGGAACTGGTCGAACATCAAGAGCGTGTTCTTGAGCGCCTTGGCCGCGATGGCGGCTACGGCGGCGTCGTCGAGCAGATCAATCAGCGGGCTGATGTTGTAGCCGCCCAGCATGGTGCCCAGCAGCTCGGTGGCGAGCTCGCGCGAGATAAGCGAGCAGGCTTCGGTGCCGTGAGCCACGGCGGCCAGGTACGAAGCCTTGACCTTGGCCGCGTCGTCTACACCCGCTGGCACCCGATGGGTGAACAGGTGCACCAGCGTGGCGCCTTCGCCCGCAGGTGGGGCCTTCAGCAGCTCGATCAGCTCGCCGGTTTGCTGTGCCGAGAGGGGCAGCGGCGGGATGCCGAGCGCGGCCCGGTCAGCGACATGTTGGCGATAGGCTTGAAGCATGAAATTCTCCGAGTGGTGCTAAGCGAAAAGGAAAGGAAGCAAGAAGCCTGCAAGCCGGCGCGAGGCCGGATCGCAGCAAATGAAAATGCCTGTGCCAGACGGTGCTCGGAGAGATGCCATGCTTACTTGGGCTGAGCGTCTCGGAAAGCGCGCTGCTTCTCGTGCACGCAATCGTCAACCAGGCGCTTGCCGGCTTTGGTGTCCATCAACATCGACTTGTTGGCGATCTGGATCAGCAGGCCCACACCGCTGACATCTTCCAGGCGCAAGGCGCCGGTGGACGACAGCACGGGCTTCATGATGTAGATCTTCTTGCCGTACTTCACGTCCACATAACCCGGCGTCTTGGGGTTCATGCCGACGTCGATGGTTTGCTTGAAATCGCATTCGTAGACGCCGAAGTAGGTGCGCTCGGCAGCGTCGAGTTGGGCCTGGTTGGCGGGAGGCAAGGGTGCGTCGGCGGGTGCGGCTTTCTTGGCCGGGGCGTGCTTGGTCGCGGCATGCTTTGCCGCCGGCTTCGCAGCGGGCGCGGTCTGGGCCAGGGCGGATGTGCCGGCGAATGCAAAAGCGACTGCGAGAACGGCGGTACGAATCATGGGAACACTCCTTGGTTGGGGAAGCACGGATTGTGAAGGGCCGCTAACTTCGCTTCTGAAGGGCACTTTCCCTGATTGCAACAAATTGAACACCGGCTGGCTGTGGCAGCCAAGGGCGCCGTGCCCGGCTTGGCTTGCAGCGCCGCGCAGGGGCGCCACGTGCCAAAGCCCCGCGTGCGCGAAGTCACGAAGATGCCTGTCGCCGGAACCGCTCGCCACGCATGAGCCGTGCTAGCGCGGCCTTCCCCGATGCGCGCGACGCTGAAACATTTGTTCGCGATCTCGAATCTGCGGGCCGTGGAGCAGTTCACGCCGGGGCTCCTGCGGCAGCGGGGAAGAAGGCCTGGCGCACTTCGATGGGCAAAGCCTGACCGGTGCGCTGCGCACGCTCAAGCACATGCCAGAAGTAGCGATAGCTGGCGCGGTCGTGCAGGGTGTCGCGGTGGCTGATGGGCGCCCACTCGGCGGCTTGTGCGGCCAGCAGGATCTCGATGGCCTGGTCGGTCTCGGCCACGGTGGGCGCGAAGGCTTCGACGATGGGGCGAATCTGCTCAGGGTGGATGCTCCACATGCGCAGGTACCCCAGCTGGCGCGATGCCTTTTGGGCTGCTTCGCGCAGCAGGTCGAGGCGTCTGAACTCGGTCACCACGCAATGCGACGGTGTCTTCAGGTGTGCGTGGCAGGCGGCAGCGATTTCAAGCTTGGCGCGCACGACCAGCGGGTGCTCGAACTGGCCCGTGGCGCTCATGCCTGCCAGCGGAATGGCGCCGCGGTGCGCCGAGACGAAATCCATCAATCCGAACGACAGCGACTCGATGCGCGGGTGTGCCGCGATGCGACCGACTTCGCGCAAAGCACCGTGGGTCTCGATCAGCACGTGTACCGGCAGTGCGTGGGCAATGCCGTGCTCCCGCAACGTGCGGTCGATGGCGTCGACGGCCTCGCGCGCCTGCTCAAAGCTGCCGACCTTGGGCACCATCAAATAGGCCAATCGCGAGCCTGCGCGCTTGACCAGCGTTTGCACGTCAGCGTCAAAAGCAGGGTGGTCGACCGGGTGCACGCGGGCGCCGACGCGGCCGTGCAGGTTGCGTGCAGACGTGGCGAGTTCGGCCACGAGGTGGGCATGCTCCGCTTCGCCGCCCACGGGCGCGCCGTCTTCGCAGTCGAGGGTCACGTCGAACACAGGCCCCAGCTCGGCCTGCAATTGCAGGCTCTTGAGCATGCGCGCCTCGACGCCGCAGTAGTGGTCGCAAACCGGCAGCGACGGGGCAGCGTCGGCGCTGTCGAAGAGGGCTTTACGAGGATGAACCAAGGAGCTCATGGCTTGCGGCGGGCGACGATGAACATGCGTGGAAAGGCAAGCAGCAGCCGGCCATCGGCGCGTGGCAGATAGGCCTGGGCAATGAGGCGCTCGTATTCGGCAAGGTACGACGCGCGCTCGGCCTCGGGCAGGGGGTCGGTGAACGGCCTAAGCCCGGTGCTGCTCACCCATTCGACGATCTTGGCGGGCGACGCCATTGGGTGCTGGTAGGCCGTGCGCCAGACGTCGACCTCGGCTGCGTGAGGGGCGAGCAGGTCGTAGTAGCCATAGAGAGGCAGGATCTTGGTGCGAACCGAGGCCGCGCTGGCGATGAGGCCCGACCAGGGCGCGAGAGATGCAAGCTCGCGCATCAAGCGGTGGGTGGGCTCTTCGCGGTTGTCAGGCATCTGGATCGCCAACACGCCGTTGGGGGCCAGCGAATCGAACAGGCGCGGGATCAACTCGTCATGGCTCTCAACCCATTGCAGGGCGGCGTTGGCGTAGATGAGATCAGGTGCTTGTGAGGGCTGCCAGCGGGTGATGTCGCTCAGCTCGAAGCGGCACTTCGGGAGGCGTGCACGAGCTTCAACGAGCATGCGCTCAGAGTTGTCGGTGCCGATGATTTCAGCGCTCGAAAACCGTTCCACCAGCAACTCGGTGGAGTTGCCAGGGCCGCAGCCCAGGTCAAAGACCCGCTTCGGGTCTTGCAACGCAACCCTGGCCAACAACTCGCGTGCAGGCCGGGTGCGTTCGTCTTCAAACTGGCGATACAGCTCGGGGTTCCAGTCACTACTCATGTCAGACCCTCGTCCGGCGGGTACACCAGCCGATCCCCCGAGGGGAGGCGGGCCGGCTTGGGAGCGGCCCGGCGCTTGACATGCTGCAGATTCACGGTTGCCCGTTTGTGGGTTGCGCCTTGTTTACAGCAAGTGCTTGACGCCGTCTTGCTCGTCTTGCAGCTCTTTCAGCGTGAGGTTGATGCGCTCTTGGCTGAAGGCATCGATCGTCAGGCCTTCGACGATCTTGTATTCGCCGCCTTCGGTGGTGACCGGGTAGCCGAACATCACGTCTTTCGGAATGCCGTATTCGCCGTTGGACGGGATGCCCATGGTGACCCACTTGCCGTTGGTGCCCAGGGCCCAGTCGCGCATGTGGTCGATGGCGGCGTTGGCGGCCGAAGCAGCAGAAGACAGGCCCCGCGCTTCAATGATGGCGGCGCCGCGCTTGCCGACGGTGGGCAGGAAGGTGTCTTTGTTCCACGCCTGGTCGTTGATCATGTCCTTGACCGACTGGCCGTCGATCGTGGCGAAGCGGTAGTCGGCGTACATCGAAGGCGAGTGGTTGCCCCACACGGCCAGCTTCTCGATGCTCGACACCGGTTTGCCGGTCTTGGCAGCGATTTGCGAGGCGGCGCGGTTGTGGTCCAGGCGAAGCATGGCGGTGAAGTTTTTGCGTGGCAGGTCGGGCGCGCTCTTCATGGCGATGTAGGCATTGGTGTTGGCCGGGTTGCCGACCACCAACACCTTGGCGTTGCGGCTGGCCACGGCGTTGAGGGCCTTGCCTTGTGCGGTGAAGATCTGGCCGTTGATGGCCAGCAGCTCGGCGCGCTCCATGCCGGCCTTGCGGGGCATCGAGCCCACGAGCAGGGCGTAGTCGGTGTCTTTGAAAGCAGTCATGGGGTCGGCATGTGCCTCCATGCCCACCAGCAGCGGAAACGCGCAGTCTTGCAGCTCCATCATCACGCCCTTGAGGGCCTTTTGCGGGACCTCGGCGGGCACTTCCAGCAGTTGCAGGATGACCGGCTGGTCTTTGCCCAGCATTTCGCCAGAGGCGATACGGAACAGCAGGGCATAGCCGATTTGGCCAGCTGCGCCGGTGACGGCAACGCGAACGGGTTTCTTGCTCATGAGGGGGCTCCGCAGGGGTTCAGGGGATCGAAACAGGGCGCTGGAACGCGCTTTCTGTGCCAGCCGGGAAGTGTAGGGGAGTCTAGGTGGGAACCCGAGTCTCGTCAACACTCTTATGTCTTATATAAGACATCTTTCAGCAGTGCCGTGGACGCCACGCGGTCGGTGTGCTGCAATCCCCGCATGGCAACCCAGCCCCCTTCTTCCGCTGTTGCTGCCCGTTCGGTGGACGGGGAGAGCGACAGCCCGGCTTTCAGCCCGCTTTATCAGCAGATCAAGGTGCTGATCACACGCAGCTTGCAGGGTGGCGAGTGGAAGCCGGGCGAGGCGATCCCAAGCGAAATCGAGCTTGCAGCACGCTACAAGGTCAGCCAAGGCACGGTGCGCAAGGCCATCGACGCGTTGGCCGATGAAAACCTGCTGGTGCGCCGCCAAGGCAAAGGCACCTTCGTGGCGACCCATGCCGAAGAGAAGATTCAGTACCGGTTCTTGCGCCTGACGCCCGACAGCGGCGAAGCCGGTGGCACCCAGCGCCGGTTCATCGACTGCCGGCGCTTGCGCGCGCCGGCCGACATTGCGCGCGCGCTCGACCTGAAGAGCGGTGACACGGCTGTGCAGGTGCGTCGCCTGCTGCACTTTCGGGGCACCCCGGTTGTACTTGACGACATCTGGCTGCCCGCTCATCTTTTCAAAGGCCTGACCACTGAGCGCCTCAGCGAATACCAGGGGCCGATGTATGGGCTGTTCGAAACCGAGTTCGGCGTGCGCATGATCCGCGCTGAAGAGCAGCTGCGCGCCGTCAGCGCCGACGCGGCCGCAGCCGAGCTGCTGCAGCTCCCCATCGGTGCGCCCCTGCTCAGCGTGGAGCGCCTCTCGCGCACCTATGGTGACAAGCCGGTTGAGCTGAGACGCGGGCTTTACAACACGCAGGCGCACTACTACCGGAATGAGCTGAGTTAAGGGTGCGCTGCGAAGTTGAAAAATGGCGGCTTTGGGCGCTGCCTGCTGCATTGCAATAAACTGCAAAAGTTTCTTCGGGATTACACAAGGTTGGGGTATGGCTGAGACGACAGTAAAACAGAGACAAAGACCAGGGTCACCGATGCGACTGATGGAGGCGACGAAGTACTCGTTGCCTCCCGCAGCCTGGGTGTCCATCCTGCACCGTGCCAGCGGCGTCCTGATGTTCGTGCTGCTGCCGTTCATCATCTGGATGTTCGACACCAGCCTCACATCCGAGATCACCTACAGCCAATTCACAAGCGTGTTCGTGGGTGGCTATGGCTTCATCCCCGCATGGTTCATCAAGCTGGTGACGCTGGCGCTGATCTGGGCCTACCTGCATCACTTCATCGCGGGCCTACGCCACCTTTGGATGGATGCCACGCACGCGGTCACCAAAGAATTTGGCCGCATCTCCGCCTTGGTCACGCTGGGCCTGAGCCTTGCGCTCACGCTGGCGCTCGGCTTCAAGCTGTTCTTCTGAAACGCAGGCAAACATGACGACACCGAGTTACGGTTCCAAGCGCGTGGTGGTCGGCGCGCATTACGGGTTGCGTGACTGGCTGGCCCAGCGTGTCACAGCAGTGCTGATGGCGCTCTTCACCTTGATCGTGATCGTGCAGGTCTTGCTGCCCGGCAAGATGGGCTACGACAAGTGGGCCGGCATCTTCAACCCGCAGTGGATGCGGGTGCTGACCTTCGTGACCATCGTCTCGCTGCTGTACCACGTATGGGTCGGCATTCGTGACGTGCTGATGGATTACGTGCAACCGGTTTCCGCCCGCTTGGTGCTTCAGGTTGCCACCATCGTCTGGCTGGTGGGTTGTGCGGGCTGGGCCATCCAAGTGCTGTGGAGAATGTGAACGTGAGCGCAACCATTTCAAGAAGAAGATTCGACGTGGTGATCGTGGGCGCGGGTGGCTCTGGCATGCGCGCGTCGCTGCAACTGGCGCAGGCTGGGTTGAATGTGGCTGTGCTGTCCAAAGTGTTTCCCACGCGCTCGCACACGGTGGCGGCGCAAGGGGGCATTGGTGCGTCGCTTGGCAACATGAGCGAAGACAACTGGCACTACCACTTCTTCGACACCGTCAAGGGCTCCGACTGGCTCGGCGACCAAGATGCCATTGAGTTCATGTGCCGTGAAGCGCCTAAGGTCGTCTACGAGCTTGAGCATTTCGGCATGCCCTTCGACCGCAACCCCGACGGCACGATTTACCAGCGCCCCTTTGGCGGCCACACCGCCAACTACGGCGAGAAGCCGGTGCAGCGCGCCTGCGCCGCGGCCGACCGCACCGGCCACGCGATGCTGCATACGCTGTACCAGCAGAACATCAAGGCGCGCACGAACTTCTTCGTCGAGTGGATGGCGCTTGATCTCATCCGCGATGCCGACGGCGACGTTGTCGGCGTGACCGCGCTCGAGATGGAAACCGGCGAGATCTTCATCTTGGAGGCCAAGACCGTGCTGCTCGCCACCGGCGGGGCAGGGCGCATCTTCCAGGCCTCGACCAATGCTTTCATCAACACCGGCGACGGTCTCGGCATGGCCGCGCGCGCGGGCCTGCCTCTCGAAGTCATGGAGTTCTGGCAGTTCCACCCGACGGGCGTGCACAACGCCGGCGTGCTGTTGACCGAAG